>CAYTYP010000091.1:0-3678 GCA_964441405.1 uncultured Acidobacteriota bacterium | reverse complement strand
ATTTGCACCATTTCTGCTGAGATGTCTCAAAACCAAGGCATTCATCGGGGTCGGAATCGCTGTCGTCGCAATCGCAATCGAAAATCGATCCTTTCGAACGCCGATTGCGATTCCCGGCCCCGATTCCGACCCCGACACCGAGCTTAAAACGGGTAAGTTACAGGGTAGAGTCTGCGGCTTCCATGTGCATTTTTATGGGATTTGAATCTTCACCAGTGCTGCGGCGCTCTCGTTGCCATGCGTATCTACCGCTGTCGCAAGATATTCGTATTCTTGACCCGGTTTGATTCCGGAATCCTGAAAGCTGGGGATGGTGATAAGCTCGCTTTGGAGCAGTCGTTTTTCGGATGATCCCGTCTCACGCCTGTAAATACGGCATCCGGCTGCGTCTTTCGACGCGGACGCAGTCCAAAGCAAATAGACGATTCCATTTTCCAGAATCGCATTGAATTTTGTCGGAGCTTCCGGAGGGAAAACATCTTTTGTAACAACGGTCAAGGTCTCCGACAGAAGGCTTTCGGCATAGGGATTCTGAAGGCTTCCTACGATCCTGATCCTATAATAATAAGTCTTGTCGAACTGAAACCCGCTATCTTTAAATTCCGAATTTGCAATGAGATCGGAATTCAAAGGATGGGACGGGAATTTCTGCGGTTCTTCAGAACGAAAAATTCTATACCCTGCAATGCGAGCCGGAATGGATCCATCCATGTTTTTTGAAGGAGGCTGCCATTTCAAATGAATGAACGGTTCCGTGACATCGGCGGAAAGACCGGAAGGGGGCGACGGGATAGGCGTCGGGGCAATAGAGACCTGGTTGCTGAATCCGGCGGACTGGTTTTTATTGTTTACGAAAAGCACGGCATACCGAAATAAATAGGAATAAATTTCAGACCTGTTCAGGATCGGCAACTTATCTTCAATGATTAATTTATTTTCATCCAAATATTCAGGAAACCGATCCGCCGGTATGGAAAAAATCGGAGTCGCCTCCCTGGAGAATCTCTCCGGCGTCAAAGGAACTGCCTGATTCGAATTGGCAACCTTTTCAGCGAAGCGGTAGATTTCCAGGCTGCGGAGAGTTGCAACCGGCGAGCCGTCCGTGTTCCGTTCGGGTTTTGATACCGTTAACACGACATGATCCGAAACCTGTTGGGCCGTTAAATCAAAGGCCGTTTCGGGTATCAAAACTACCGGAGGCGCAGGTTCTCCCATTTTAGCGCAGCCGGATCCCCATAGCATTCCCATAGCCAGGAGCGCGACTCTCCAATCCAGGCTTAGGGAGTGTTGGGTTTTTGCTGTGATCCTCATAGGATATAGCGGCTCAAATCTTTGTTGCTTGCAATCCGCCCCACCTTTTGCCGGACATACGCCGCCGTAATCCGGACATTCTTGTTTTTGCGCTGCTTGCCTTCGAAGGACACATCCTCCAGGAGGGATTCGACGATGGTATGGAGACGGCGGGCGCCGATGTTCTCAGTGCTTTCATTGACCTGGCAGGCGATTTTTGAGATCTCGCGTATGGCATCTTCCGAAAACTGAAGCTTCAATCCTTCGGTCCCCAGGAGCGCCGAATACTGCTTGATCAAAGCATTCTTAGGTTCCTGCAGAATGCGGACGAAATCGTTTTCGTTCAGAGAATCCAATTCTACCCTGATGGGGAACCTCCCCTGCAGTTCCGGAATCAGATCGGTTGGTTTCGAAACATGGAACGCTCCTGCTGCAATAAAGAGGATGTGATCCGTTTTAAGCATTCCGTAGCGCGTATTGATGGTTGTTCCCTCGATGATCGGCAAAATGTCCCGCTGAACTCCTTCGCGGCTGACATCCGGCCCGTGGCCTGATTCCCGGCCTGCTATCTTGTCGATTTCATCCAGGAAAATGATCCCGCTCTGTTCCACGCGTTCGAGCGCAAGACGGGCGACATGGTCCATGTCCACCAGCTTCTGCTCTTCTTCCTGCATGATATAGTCCGCCGCCTCATCAATAGGCATGCGTCGTTTCTTGGACTTGTTATCCATAAGTCCGGAGAGCAGGTCGCGCATGTTGAACTGGAGATCTTCAATGCTTGAGCTTTCGAAAAACTGGAGAGAAATGGGATTCATCGAATGCTCGCGTATTTCCATTTCGACGATACGTTTATCGAGCGTTCCTGCGCGCAGTTGCTTCCGGAGCTTCTCGCGCATTTGATCGAGCCGCGTGAGATCCTTCCCGGTTTCCGGAGGGCTCTGTTCTCCGGGGATATTTTGCATCGCGGCCAGCAGCATATCGAGCAACCGCTCTTCGGCGTTCTGCTCCGCTTTTTCCTCGATTTCGGCTATCTTGTCCGCCCGGACCATATCCACGGCAATTTCTACAAGGTCGCGAACCATCGATTCGACATCGCGGCCGACGTAGCCGACTTCAGTGAATTTGGTGGCTTCCACCTTGAGGAAAGGAGAATTGGCCAGTCGCGCCAGGCGGCGGGCAATCTCCGTTTTACCGACGCCGGTCGGACCGATCATGATTATATTTTTCGGAGCGACTTCTTCGGCCATCTCTTCGTCCAGTTTTTGACGGCGGATACGGTTGCGCAAGGCAATGGCCACGGCCTTTTTCGCGGCTTTTTGTCCTATGACATACCGATCAAGTTCTTCGACAATCTCCTTGGGAGACATTTCGTCCAAACCGTGTTTTCCGGACTTGCGCTTTTTAGGATTTTCTTGCATTGGATCTCGCTATTCAAAGAGGGAGAGGCGGCTCCAGGGTCACAATTCCTCGACGGTGATATGGTTGTTGGTAAAAACACATATCTCGCTGGCTATCATCAAAGCTTCTTTGGCGATCTTCGCGGCCGGCAGTTTAGTGTTGCGCAATAAAGCCCGGGCCGCAGCGAGCGCGAAAGCGCCGCCGGATCCCACTGCCAGCACTCCGTCGTCAGGTTCAATCACATCGCCTGTTCCCGAAAGAAGATAAACCGATTGGCCGTCCGTCGCCAGCAGGTAGGCTTCCAGATGGCGCAAGGCGCGATCCGTGCGCCATTCCTGGGCCAGTTCCACTGCCGCGCGATTCAGATTGCCCTGAAACTGTTCCAGCTTCATTTCCAGCCTTGAGAAAAGGGCAAAGGCATCGGCGGTCGAGCCGGCAAATCCTACGAGAACGCGATCGTTGTATACGCGCCTGATTTTTTTGGCGCTTTGCTTCAGGACGGTATCTCCGAAGCTTATCTGGCCGTCTCCGGCAATTACAACTTTGTTGGCCTTTTTGACCAGAAGTATTGTTGTTCCATGAAAGACAGCATTGCCAGTATTCATAAGGGCGAAGTATAGACTTTATGGGGGCCGGGAGCAAGGAGCCAGTAGCCGGAGAGTGCAATCGGAAGTGCGAGTCAATAATAGGAACACAATTAATGCTTTATAATTTAAATTGTGCGTCCCGAAAGGGACGGGATGAATGCGCACAAGCGGTAAGAGTCCCGTAGGTCCTGAGAAAAAATCGGCTCCGATTTATAAGGGCCGGAGGCCCGATAGACAATAGCCAGGGGTGAGCGCAGCGAACCCCTGGTACTCGATCAGAGAATGAAAGAACCCTGGAGGGGTGAAAGAAAGCAATTGCCATTGAACGAACTATTCTTTCGCCCCTGTCCGGGGCTCCGTCATCGCTGATCTCATTCCAGGGATTCGCTGCGCTCATCCCTGG
>CAYTYP010000090.1:0-3741 GCA_964441405.1 uncultured Acidobacteriota bacterium | reverse complement strand
GGCACTAAAGTGCCGGGCTAAATTCATTGCGTCCCTACGGGACGCGCGCCATTGGTGAAAACATACCAACAGGTTTTTTTCCAAAACCCAGGACGCGTCATTGGTGAAAACATACCAACAGGTATTTTCCATAAACCCCAGGACGCGCCATTTGTACCAATATGCCGATGGCCAATTCCGCAAAACCGTACGGCATGGACACGCCGGCATGCCGCGTTTTTTTTTCGTCCTGATATTGATCGGGATTTTACCCGATTTTATTGGCCTCCGATTTGAGAATTTTTATGCTATTGCGCCGGCCCTGCTCGAATCCGAGACGGGCCAAAGGAGCGTCTTCAACCGGAAGCGCATCCAGGGTTTCGTCAAAGATCTCCTGCAACTCCTCCCTAAATTCGGGATGGCTGAAAATGTACATGTCATTCCTGCGAATGCCCGCCAGGACTTTTTTCCCCACCTCTTCCGGCGCCATGCCGAATTGATGCACCTCAGGCAACTTTTCCATAAAGAGCTGGTTTTTTGCAGCAATCTCGGGAGAAGCCAGGGCCGCCGGGCGGATCTTTTCACTTTCATAAATCGAACTGTTGATCAGCCCGGGACAGAAGACCGACACCCCGATATTATATTCGAACAGGCTGAGCCGAAGAGCTTCGCTGAGGCCCCGGACCGCAAACTTGGAAGCGGTGTAAATGCCCGCGATCGGGGACGGAAGGTAAGCGGCCATGGAAGCGGTGTTGACGATGTGACCGCCTTCGCCGTGCCTCCTGATGCGCGGCGTAAAGGTGACGATTCCATTCACTACGCCTCCGAAATTCACTCCCATGATCCAGTCCAAATCATTGTAGGTGCATTCCTCAATAGGCACGAACAGATTGACGCCCGCGTTATTGCATAAAATGTGAATTTTGCCGAAGACGCGCTCCGCCTCGTCGGCGGCGCGCGCAAACGCTTCGCGGTTGGTCACATCCAACTGCACCGCATGGACATCGGAATTCCCTCGAAAATATGACATCGCCTTATCGAGGCTGTCCTTCCGGATGTCGGCGATCACAACTTTCATTCCATTTTGAGAAAACACCTGGGCCATGCCGAATCCAGCGCCGCTGGCCCCGCCCGTTATAAAGGCAACCTTCCCTTCCACGTTTTTCATAGGAGACTCCCTGGTTCTGAATTTTTAATCGAGCTATTGTAGCACCGGCAGGCGTTCTCATCGGCAAGTATTACCTTCGAAAATCCGGATTGACGCCCACAACCGGACAATAAACAACACCACAGAAACCTCAAAAAAAATAAATTAAAATTCCGTGGATTCCGTGGCTTTTTTCCCGTGGCGTAAAATTCGATGGCGCTCTTTTTCTCTGGCTTGCCCCCCTTAAATACTATAATTTCAGCCTATGAGGCGCCGCATCCCTTATTACTTGCTGGCTTTTGCATTGCTGCTTTTCGAGTGCAGCGCAAAAACGCCAACTGTCGAGGCACTCGACCTGCTGCGAAAGGATCTGGATTCCATCTTCTCCCACAAGGATTTTTCCGGAGCCCGATGGAGCGTCGAGGTATTTTCGCTTAGCCGTTCGGAAAAGCTGTATGGAAGAGACTCCAGTCAACTCTGCATCCCCGCATCCAATAATAAAATTATTACTGCGGTCGTGGCGCTCCTGCGCCTTGGACCGGACTATCAATTCAAAACCCGTGTCTTGACGGATGGCAAAATCGAAGGCGGCGCACTCCAGGGCAATCTGATAATTGTCGGCGCAGGAGATCCGTCGATCTCCCCGCTATTCCAGGCGGGGGATCCCTTTGTCCTATTCCGGGACTGGGCGAATAAGCTGAAGGAACGGAACATCCATGCTATTTCCGGCGACATCATTGGCGATCAGGGAGCCTTTGAAGAAATCCCTTACGGACGCGGATGGGAATGGGACGATCTGATCCGAGCATACGCCGCTCAAGTAAGCGCTTTACAGTTCAATGAAAACCTGATTGCACTCAAAATCACACCGGGACTTAAGAAAGGAGATGCCGCCTCCGTAGAAGCATCTCCCCTGACCGATTATTTTGTCTTGAACAATAACATCTCGACTGGAGAGGAACATTCCCTCCCGGACATCCAAATTAGAAGGAGCGATTCCAGCGAGCGGATACAATTGCAGGGATCCATTCCGTTGAAAAATCCCGGAATTTCCCAAAACGTTTCGGTGGAATTTCCCGCGCGCTATTATCTTTCGGCTCTCATGCAGGTTTTGCGTGAGGAAGGGATTGATCTGTCGAAAGCCGGGATCCGGGAAGCAAGAAACTTCAATGCTCCCTCCGCTTCCCTGCTGTGGACGCAGCCATCGCCTGCCTTGTCCGACATCATGAAACCGCTCCTTAAGGAAAGCAGCAATTTAGGCGCTGAAACTTTAGCGCGCACGCTAGGCCTGGAATTACGGGGCGAAGGATCTTTTTCCAAAGGGAGAGAAATTGTCGAAGAAGAGCTGGGCAAGATGGGCATTGATAAAAACAGCTATCAGTATGGCGACGCCTCCGGGCTTTCGCGCCGGAACCTGGCTAACGCAGCTATGCTGGTGCAGGTCCTGAAATCCATATACCAGGACCGGCGTTTCCCTTATTTTTATAACGCCCTGCCGATTGCAGGATGCGACGGCACTCTGGCCAACAGGATGAAGAAAACGGCGGCAGCGGACAATGTGCGCGCGAAAACCGGTTCCCTGTCCAATATATCCGCCATATCCGGCTATGTCCGAACCGTCGAGGGCGAACTGCTTGCGTTCTCAATAATCATCAACAATTTTCTGACTTCAAGATCCAAGGTGGAGTCCGCCCAGGATGTGGCGATCGAACGACTGGCCAATTTCTCACGAAAGTGACAAAATGGAGCAGTTCGGCACTTTCGGGAGATGAGGATATATGATCCAATCGTCTTTCTTGCTGGCGCTTTTATTTTTGATGCAAACGCCCAAGCCGCCTTCGGACGCGCCTCTCGAGAAGAGCGCCTGTTTTGCTTTTGTGGATCACGAATATATTTTTACAATCGAGATTGTCAAGCCGGGCGTCCCTATATTTAATTTCGTTTCGATGACGGCGGTCGAAAACAACATTCCAGCCAAGAATATCCGGCTGAGCCTGGAGAATCGCAAGGCTGCGGCAAAATTTCTCACCATTGACACGGGCGATCGGCAGCCGATGCCTGTCTTTTCTGCAGTCGTTCACCCCAGGTCCTCTTTCGGTTTTAAGTTGAATGGCGACTTCGGCGACGTCAGCGAGATCTATGGAGCGACCATCCAGATGGGGCCCGAGGATTTCAAAATGGTTCCCTTAGAAAGTTTCGATTTTGATGTTTTAGCCGCGAAGATCAATCGCATAAATCTCGGGTCCCCGGATTTCAGCGAAGATTTTCGAGTGCTGCAATTGGAATCCATGGGGACGCGGTCCCGCACACGCAAGAAATAAAAAAATGACCGTGCCTGGTAATCGGAAGTGCGAGTCAATAAATATGCGTTCAGTAGTCCCGTAGATCCTGAGAAAAAAATCGGTTCTGAGCCGCGAAGCGGTGAAATGTGGATAGACAGCCGGGGGGGTGAGCGCAGCGAACCCCCGGAAGGCATCGGTCATATGAGAGCCCTGAGGGGGGCGAAGATATGGATCATAATGTGTTTCGCCCTTCCAGGGCTCCTTATTATGCTAATTCCTACCAGGGGTTCGCGAGCTCACCCCTGGCTATTCTCTATCGGGCCTCCGGCCCTT
>CAYTYP010000089.1:0-3877 GCA_964441405.1 uncultured Acidobacteriota bacterium | reverse complement strand
GCAGCCGGAGTCGAGCCATTATCGATTCGATTACGCCGATCAGAACTGCCAGGAAAATCATTCCGGCGAGCGCTGCCGGAATGTCGAGCCAGGGATTGCCGGAGCGTACGGGCAAAATGATCCCAATCAGCAAGGCGCTCATTACCCAGAGTTTCAATGCCGCCGAATACAGGATGAAGGCAAAGTCGGGACCGGAATGATCGAGCGCCATCACTTCGTGAATCATGGTGAGTTCCAGGTGGGTATTGGGATCGTCCACCGGAATTCTCGCGTTCTCGGCAAGTAAAATTACCATCAAGGACACCGCTATCATGGCCAGCGCCGGCCCTTCGTTCGCCCAGACTTGAGGCGAAAGGCCCGGCAGCATGAAGGACAGCGAATAGCTGCCGGTCTTGATGGCAATGGCGGCAAATCCCAGCAGCAGTGAAGGCTCAACAAGCGCTGAAAACTGCACCTCCCGGCTTGCTCCCATTCCTTCGAACGCCGAACCGGTATCCAGAGCGGCTATCACCGTAAAAAAGCGCATGAGCCCCAATCCATAAACCAGCAGAAGAAGATCGCCTCCAAAATTGAGCGGCGCCGCGATGCCTGCAAACGGAAGGACTGAGAGCGCAACTAAAACAGATGCGAGTCCTACAACAGGACCGGCTTTGAAGATCCATGAGGTCGTTTTACCGTAAATAGCGCCTTTGCGAAGCAACTTCGTCAAATCATAATATGCCTGCAGCAGAGGCTGGCCTGTTCGTCCGGCAAAGACGGCTTTGATGCGATTGATCACCCCAAGAAGCAGAGGGGCCAACAGCAAGGCTAATGCCGGGTGGATGATGGATAACAAATTCATCGGCGTATCCGTATCAATTCAACTTCCAAAGGAACAGCACAATCAGGGTTAAAACGATGTACAGCACATAGAGCTGGATGCGACCCTGCTGCATCCAGCGCAGTTTTGAGAGAACCCGACCGACGGTTTCGAAAATCGGGCGATAGACTCCTTCCTGCGAAGTGTCCAGCGTCTCGGTCTCGAAAGAAGCCGTCTTGGGAAAGTATCCCCGTGGCGGACGGTAACGCTTTCGCCCGCGATTAAATATATCGAAGAAATCAATAAGGGGTTGGGCGAATGAAGACGCCGTATATTGCATGCGGGCGTTCGGCGCCGCATATCCGCAATCCCAGACAGGCGACTCTCCAACTTTGCGGCCGGATAACAGCCGGAACCGAAGCAGCGCAATCAATCCCGTCAACGCCAGAATTGCCAGCGCGCCATAAGTAAAGGATTTCAGATATCCGGAAGCGACCCATAGTTGAGCCCGGATGGTCGCCGGATCAATTCCGGCATAACCGGGACCACTCATGAAATCAATCAGCACTACAGGCATGGCTCGAATAATCAGGAATCCCAAAAGGCCTACGCCCAAACAACCGGCGGCCAGAATCGCCATTGGTACGATCATCCAGGCGCCGGATTCATGCGCCTGGATGGGATGATCCGATCGTGGTTCGCCGAGAAAGACGATCCCAAACGCTTTTGTAAAACAGGCGGTTGCCAGCCCTCCGATGAGCGCCAGGCCTGCAATCACGGCCAGCAGCGGAATGGCGCTTCCGCCTTTTGCCAAAGAAGCGCCGTTGAAGGCCCCCACATATATAAGAAATTCGCTGACAAATCCATTGAGAGGAGGCAAACCCGAAATCGCTGCGGCTCCCACCAGAAAAGTCAGCGCAGTCCAAGGCATCCGTTTGATCAGCCCGCCCAGATGATCGATTTCTCCGGTATGGGCGCTGTGAATCACCGAACCTGCGCCCAAAAAAAGCAGTCCTTTGAAAAGGGCGTGGTTGGCAACGTGCAGTATGGCTCCGGCAAATCCCAGGACTGCAAGGATCGGCAATCCGGCGCTGACGCCGAGCAACCCGATTCCCAGTCCTATCACGATGATCCCGATATTTTCTACGCTGTGATAGGCCAGCAGCCGTTTCAAATCATGCTGAGCCAGAGCAAAAAGCACGCCGGCTATGCCCGAAAATAGTCCGATGCCGATGAGCGCCCAACCCCACCAGGCCGGCGGCGGTCCGAGGAAAGTAAGGATGCGCAGGATTCCGTAAATTCCAGTCTTGATCATCACCCCGGACATTAGCGCCGAAACATGGCTCGGCGCCGCCGGATGGGCCTCAGGCAGCCAGACGTGAAACGGCATAATGCCGGCTTTTGTTCCGAATCCGATAACGGAAAACACAAAACATAATCCAGCCAATTCAGGAGTCAACCCGCCGAACCGGCTGAAATCGAGACCATTCGATTCGCGCCCCAACAGAAGGAACATTGCCAGAAGGAACGCCGTACCCAGGTGTGTGGCGATCAAATAAGTCCAGGATGCTTCGCGAACTTCCTTTTTTTCATTTTCAAATGCGACCAGGAAAAAGGATGAAAGAGACATTATTTCCCAGGCGACAAGGAAGAGAAGGGCATTGCGGGCTATGACGACCATCACCATGCTGGCGATTAATACGTCGAACAGAAACCAGGAGTATTGCGATTTCTTTTCCCGATAGGATTTTAGATATCCCACTCCATAGATTGCGGCCGCCGCTCCGAGCCCTAGAATCGGGAAAAGGAAAAATGCCGATAAGCCATCGAGCCCGACTGAAAAGGAACCGAGTGGCATGCTCCAGGATGCATTTATAGGAGCAATCGCTCGACCGGACAAAGTCTGGATGGCGGGAATAATGCCAACGCCCAATGCGATAATGGGGCCCGCCGCTCCAAATCCGGAAGCAGCTTTGGCATTCTTGCGCAAAAGCAGTGCAGCAATGCCGCTTAGGAGTTGTATGGCAACGGCCGCCAGAATCAGTAGCATCTGCATTTCTCTCGTTTAGCTAACCGGCAACGCCTGTAGGGTGCGGCGGGCTTCCGCTAAAATTTCATCCCGAGATCCCTGCTGTTTTAACACATCCCGGAATCCCTTGTCGCTTAGAATGAAAGCCAGACGTGAAAGGAGATGGAGGTGAGCGCGAACCGTAGGATTGACTAAAGTAAACAATACTGTGACCGGCAGATTATCCAGGGCGTCAAAGTTAATCGGATTTTCCAGAAAACAAAGCGTTATTGTGGGTCGTTCGACATTGAGTACGATAGGATTGCGCGCATGCGGTATCGCGATCCCATCGCCAATTCCAGTTGAACCCAATGCTTCCCGGGCCAATAGAACCTGAAGCAGGAACTCGCGGTCAACATGGTCCGGCAGACGAAGCAGTTCGACGACGCTTCGAAGAACCGAATTCCTGTCTGTTCCGGCGACCCTATAATAAATCCCCCCGCTTGCCAGAGCCTGGACCGGATCAGGCAAAGGATCAGAGCCGGATTCCGGTTCGATCAGGAGATTTGGAAAGACATTCATTCTGCCTGCCGCCGCCCATTCAAGAAGTTCAGTCTGATTGAAACGGAATTGCTTGTTTATCCGGTACGCCGGCAAAGCTTTCTGCTCAATCCAGCGATAAATAGTCTTTTCAGACACATTGAACATCTTAGCCGCTTCTTTAACCGTCAATTTCATTCGCGACATCTCCAGGCAAAGCCGGACATCCCCTAGACAAAAGAAAAAATAATAATGCCAATGTCCTTAGATGTCAACGCACGCCTTAAAAGTCCACGCTGGGATTTTCGGATCGGAACGGAGCCCATATCTACGGATAGGACGGCAAGAACCAACTGCTTTCGGTGAGGAAAAATCGGGGACACTCATTGTTTGTGGAAAAATCGGGGACACTCATTGTTTGCACTCATTGTTTGCTCATTGTTTATGACCTAATCTTAATCCTGAACCCAGATGATTACTTACGTGGATTGATGATTAAGGAAACATTTATGATTATTTAGAGAAAAGTA
>CAYTYP010000088.1:0-4144 GCA_964441405.1 uncultured Acidobacteriota bacterium | reverse complement strand
TTTCGTACCTTTGTACATGAAAAGGCCATATTGCACAATCAAAGGGACGACTGAATGAAAACAGGCTTTTCCAACTGTCCCTTGGGACTTCGGCCTCCTGTTCTGCGAAAAAAATTGGTTTCTGCCGGTTGATCTAGTATTATCAACCAACTTGGGGCGGTTAGCTCAGCGGCAGAGCATCGGTCTTACACACCGGGGGCCACTGGTTCAAATCCAGTACCGCCCATTATAATAGAATAAGGCCGCTCTTCGGGGCGGCCTTTTATTTTTTGCAACTGAAATTTTATAGGTAAAAAACCGGTAAATCGGAACTATTGCCAATTAAAAAACCCCGGTCAGTTGTTGTACAAACTGACCGGGGTTTTTTTTGGAGAGGAGAGTAATATTAATTTGTTTCTATCTTAAGAAAACTCAGTCCCGATAATTTGGCACTGAGAAGTATTAATTTTAAGAGTACTGATCATCGTAACACTTAGGTATATAGCAAATAGCGTTCCACATTTTTGTGAATTTTATAAAAATCTTTAACTTATTTGAATTGCAGGACTTACTGTCTATCCGAAACTGTATTCAAAAAGCGACTCAAGAAATCCGGATGTTTAAATGTAAAGCCCCGCGACGCTAATTATCCCGACTCCGATCCCGAAATCTTAATAAGTTTCATTTATACAATAGTTTACAGGAAATTATGTCTGTCGCCGCAGGTGTAAAAAATACCGACGGCCATTGACGCCTGATGCCGCATTTACCGCAAACTGTGTTCAAGCAGACTTCACAGCGCGCACTTTGACCTTTATTTCGATGCGGGATCCGAGACGGGCAATAATTGACATGAGACGTTCGATAGTGAATCGTCCGAGGTCTGCATGTCTGATGCGAGAGAAGTCAGCCGCGGCAATTCCAGTGCGGTTGTGTGCGGCTCGTACGGTCAGGTCATCCCGGTCGAGAGCCTTAATGATTTCGGCCGCCAGAATCGCCTTGAATTGTTCAATATCTGCGTTTTTATGCCCAAGATCGCGGAATACGTTCCCACTTCCTCTTACAACTTCCGGCCTTTCTCCTGTCATCGTAATATCTCCTTTAATCTCTTCAAACGATCCCTAACCAAGTTGATTTCATACTCCGGCGTTTTAATGCCACGTCTGGATTTCTTCTGAAATGCGTGAAGGATCCACAACTCATCGGCGAGCTGCACCGCATAAACAACGCGATACGCATCCCCACGAAACTGCAAGGCAAGTTCTAATACGCCGGATCCCATCCCATGCATCGGCTTCGCAATATCTGCCTTGCCACCTTCGGCCGCGATTGTTTAAGCTGTCAGGAGGATCTTTTGCGCCCCTTCCGGGAAGGTTCAAAACCTTTCAACGCTGCCTTGAACCATGATATGGGTCGTGTGCTTTGGGTCATTGCGGCTCTCTGTTTTTCAGAGTTAAGTTGTCATAACTGACAACATTTATCAAGAAATGAGGAGTTCGCTGATATTTCTATTTCAGTTTGATGTAATCTTTATTTAGAGGACGCCGCCGTTCCCGGGGCCGAGCGGGTTCCCTACAGTAATGCCAAGAGGGCATTGGCCATGGCTCCCCGCCATATCGGCTGCTGACGGCTGAGATTATTTAGGCTATAATGCTGCGTCTAATTAGATTTGCGGCGATTTATGAATTATATCGAGACGCTCCAATCCCTGGCCCGGCGAGGGAACGAAGTACAGGCGATGCACCTGGGCTTGCATCGCACCGAAGCAATGATGCAGGCGCTGGGCAATCCACATCAACAATTCCGTTCAATCCATATCGCCGGAACCAATGGAAAAGGAAGCGTCGCCGCCATGACCGAGTCCATCCTGGAACATGCCGGATGGAAAACAGGCCTCTATACCTCTCCTCACCTGGTCCGGGTCGAGGAGCGCATTCGAATCGGCGGCCGGCAGATCGCGCCACGCACCTTTGCTGCATTAGCCACCCGAATTGCAGATGTAGAAGCCGAACTCCTCCACAAAAAGGCTATGGATCGCGGCCTGACTACTTTTGAATTTCTCACCTGTTGCGCTTTCCTATGTTTTGCTAAAACAAAGGTCGATATCGCCGTAGTCGAGGTAGGGCTGGGCGGCAAATTGGATTCCACCAATGTGATTCGTCCGGAAGTAAGCGTTATCACCGGGATTGCTCTGGATCATCAGAACTACCTGGGCAAAACTTTGACCAAAATTGCCGGTGAAAAAGCCGGTATCATTAAAGAAAACATCCCGGCGGTTTCCGGCTGCTGCGTTGAAGGGCCTCGCAACGTCATTCGAAAACGCGCAAAGGAAGTCGGCGCCCCTCTGCTGGAAACCTGTAAAGATGTTTCGATGAAAATAAAGCGCATAACCAGAGGCCGCCGATCCATCGATTTGCAAACTCCTGTCCGGCATTATCGGGATCTGCGCCTGTCTTTGGCTGGAGAGCATCAGGCTCAAAACGCAGCCCTGTCCGTAATGGCGCTGGAAGCTTTGAAATCTTTGCCTGTGCAGGGCCGGGACATTCGATATGGCCTGGCTCACGCAAGATGGCCCGGCCGGCTGGATGAATATAAAGCCCGCCGGCGCACCCTTATGGATGGAGCGCATAATCCCGACGGCGCCGAGCGATTAAAGGAATTCCTGTTAGAACAAAAAGAAAAAGAAATCCACTTTGTTTTCGGAGCGGTACGGGATAAAAACATTAAAAAGATGAGCGGCTGTCTGTTTCCACTGGCCACAAGCATTCATTTGGCTGGAATCGCCAATTCGCGTTCGGCGGATCCCGTCGATATCGCCGCCATGCACAGGCAATTTCGTTCGCGCATTCAAATTCATCCTGATATGCACAAAGCTCTGATTGCCGCCTGGAACAAGTGTTCCCGCTCCGGCCTGGTTGTGGTGACCGGCTCTCTTTACCTGGTAGGCGAACTCCTAAACGAAATTACGAATGACGAAATTACACACCCGCATTGCTAAGCGCTAACCGTCCTTCGTGAACATGGATTTTGACAATCCGTGGTCATGATCTTGACCGGTAGTTCCTTGTCTGCCAGGAGGGGATCGAGCTAAATTTTAGCGGGCTAAGTTTTAGCCGGTTTATTTACCTTGGCCCAGTCCTTCAGGAATCTTTCAAGGCCCAAATCTGTCAGGGGATGTTTTAGAAGCTGCTCCAGCACAGGGAAAGGCATTGTCGCGACATGGGCGCCCAGCAACGCCGCCTCGCGGATATGCAGCGGATTGCGGCAGCTGGCGACCAGTATTTGAGTCGGGAAATTGTAATTGGCGAAGATCTTGACAAGATCCGCGATCAGGTTCATTCCAACGGCGCTGATATCATCCAACCTGCCGACAAACGGGGAGACATAGGTCGCGCCCAACTTGGCGGCTACCAACGCCTGATTGCAGCTGAAAACCAGAGTGACATTCGTTTTGATCCCATCTTTCGAAAGCTGCTTCAGCGCCTTCATTCCTTCTTTGATCATCGGGATCTTGATCACGATATTCTTATGCAGCTTGGCCAGGTCGTAAGCCTCCCGCAGAATGCCGGCCGCGTCGGTGCTTAAGACTTCAGCGCTGATCGGGCCGTCTACGATGCGGGTGATTTCGAGAATAAGATCTTTAAAGTCCCGACCCTCTTTGCTTACAAGGGATGGATTGGTGGTTACGCCGTCAATAAGGCCGTATTCGGCTGCATTTCGGATTTCGTCCAGGTTGGCTGTATCTAAGAAAAATTTCATATCTCTCTCCCAAATGATGCCCTCAATAATATAGGAAAATTTCTTTTATGTCAGGCTGTAAAGAGTTTTTTCCATCGCTGTCGTCGCAATCGCTGTCGAAAATCGATCCTTTCGAACGCCGATTGCGATTCCCGACCCCGATTAAAAACGACTGAGTAGGAAATAGAATAACAAAAAGCCCTGGAAGGCATGCGAATCCAATCCTGTAATTGTGTGTAATTCATAATTGTTGCAATATCGCAAGAATGTATCGAATGCCCCGTCCCGTTATCAGGGACGGCTGAAAATGATTATTCATTCGTCCCTACGGGACTAGGATCATCTGCCTCCGTCTATTCCCGGCACTAAAGTGCCGGGCTAGTGCGCCTGCAAGCGCACATTTGTTTATTATACTGAACAGAGAGGT
>CAYTYP010000087.1:0-4763 GCA_964441405.1 uncultured Acidobacteriota bacterium | reverse complement strand
ATCCTTCCCCTCTGCGATCAATAAAAATCAGCTGATTCTCGGACAGGCTCCTAGGCTCGCGCCGTCAGCCGCCTTTAACGTAATCGGATTTTGAAGCCCATGTTGTTTAGCTGCGTCCTATAAGTATTTCTCAAAGACGAAAAAAACTGATGGTACCGGTCTGATTTAAAATCCGGGAACGTCCAGGGAAAAGTTCGCCATTCGCCCGCTTCGAAATGAAGAGTCACTTCGGCATAAATGCCGCCCGAAACCAGAATCCGATGATAAAAATTCTTTGTGGAAGCCAGAACGATTTTGGACTGTTCCACATATCCGGGATCCAAATTGACCGGCCGTTGCACGGAAGTCCACTGCGCTGCAAACTCGGATTCCAATTCATTCGTGACCTTCTTAATCCCGGCAATGATCGAAGGTTCTATAAGGTCCGAGAAGCTGATGAAATAACGGTATAGCGGAGTTCCCATCGATTCATCGTAATAATGGGTCAAGTCGAAAGGGAAGAGTTCGCTGCGAGCGTCCATGGGGCCATAAAGCTCCGACAATCGTTTTTCGACAGCCGGTATAATCTCCGGCAGGGAAGTTATCACTCCTACAAAAGGCTTGACCGGCAACGGCGTTTTAATCTGAGACATACCTAATTATGAATTACGGACGACGCATTACGAATTGAAATATACGGCGCGGCAACGACAAGAGTTGCATCCGTTTATACATATTTTGTTGGATCCTGGATGCTTGCTTCTTCGAAACCCTTGCGTCTCAGAATACAGGAGTCGCAAGCGCCGCAAGCCCATCCTTGCGGAGAAGGATCATAGCAGCTATGGGTCAGTGAAAAATCAACTCCCGCTTCCATCCCGGCGAGTATGATTTGCGCCTTGGTCCAATGGAGCAAAGGCGCGTGGATGCGATACTTGGTGGCGCCTTCCACTCCGGCTTTTGTAGCAAGGTTGGCAAGTTTCTCAAAGGATTCAAGGAATTCGGGCCTGCAGTCCGGATATCCGGAGTAATCAAGGGCATTCACCCCTATGAAAATGTCCTGCGCCTGCAAGACTTCACAAAATCCCAGAGCGAAACTGAGAAAAATAGTGTTGCGCGCCGGCACATAAGTTACAGGAATCTCCGTCGTCCTAATATCTCTGTTTTTCGGCACAGCAATGTCGGCAGTGAGCGCCGAACCTCCAAGGGTCCTCAAATCGATGGCGATGACAACGTGATCTTTTATTCCCAGTGATTGCATCACCCGGCGGGCCGCAGCCAATTCGCATCGATGGCGCTGCCCATAATCAAAGCTCAAGGCATGAACTTCATATCCCTGTTTTTGTGCAATTGCAATGGCCGCGCTGGAATCCAGACCACCGCTCGCCAACGCCACCGCTCGTTTATTTTCCACCATGCTCTCCAAGATAAACTGTCCGTCCTTATCGACGGGTGTTAGAATTACACATTTTTGGAGAAATGATGCTTCAAATCAAGAGCCTAGGGAAATCATTTCGTGGCGAATGGCTTTTTCGGTCGTTGGATTTCCAGATTAACGACCGGGATAGGATCGGGTTCGTCGGCGAAAACGGGACAGGGAAGTCCACGTTAATGAAGATGATTGCAGGATTATTGCCTCCGGATGAGGGGGAAGTGATCGGGGCGCGCGATTTGACTTTCGGCTATCTTCCGCAAGACGGCTTGTTTGCGCATGGAAAGACTCTGCTGCAGGAAGCTCTTACTGTTTTTGAGCCGCTGAAAGCATTGGAACGTGAAATTCGACAGATCGAGCATGCGATGGCCGAAATGCAGCATTCGGGGCCGGAATATGAAAAACAATTGGAGCGCTACTCTCTTGTTTCTCATCAGTTCCAGTTGCATGAGGGCTATTCCATCGAGGCTAAAGCGGGATCTGTTCTGCTGGGCCTGGGATTTACCCGGGAAGACATGCAACGTCTGTGTGAGGATTTTAGCGGCGGCTGGCAGATGCGCATTGCCTTGGCGAAGCTGTTGCTCCAGCAACCCAGTTTGCTCCTGCTGGATGAGCCGACCAACCATCTGGATCTGGAAGCGCGCAACTGGCTCGAAGAATATCTGCGTACTTATCCTCAAGCCCTGGTGCTGGTGTCGCATGACCGGTACTTCCTTGATTCATCTGTGCAACGTATTCTCGAGATCAGGAATCGGTCTGTTTGTTTTTACAGAGGAAACTACGCCGACTTCCTGCGGCAACGCGATGAAAATCTGGTGCAGCTTGTCGCTGCTTATGAAGCGCAGCAGAAAGAAATAGCCCGCATCAAAGCTTTTGCCGAAAAATTTCGCTACAAGGCGACAAAAGCCGCTCAGGTGCAGAGTCGCTTAAAAGAGCTTGAGCGCATGGAGCGCATTGAAATTCCTCCTGAGACCAAGCCCATTCATCTCCGGTTTCCTGAAGGACCAAGGACAGGACGAATCGTTCTCGAGCTTTCCAGCGTAAAGGCAGGATATGGCGATACTCCGGTGTTCAACGATCTGAATTTTATTTTGGAAAAGGGGGAGCGTGTCGCCCTGGTGGGGCCGAATGGCGCCGGCAAGTCTACGATGATGAAAATTTTAGCCGGACGCCTTCCTCTAAGCGGAGGTCAGCGCAAAGAAGGACATAATGTAATTGTCTCTTATTTCTCACAGGATCAGGATGATTTGCTGACTTCCACTAAAACAGTATGGGATGAAGTCTACTCCGTCGCTCCCAACCATATAGTGCCTCAACTCCGGACCTTGCTGGGGTGTTTTCTTTTTACCGGAGACAGCATCGAAAAACCTGTTTCAGTGTTGAGCGGCGGAGAACGAAGCCGGCTGGTTCTGTGCAAACTCCTCCTCTCTCCTGCCAACTGCCTGCTCTTGGACGAGCCGACCAATCATCTGGACATCCGGTCAAAAGATATCCTGATGGATTCTCTGAGAGATTACGAGGGGACGCTGGTATTTGTGAGTCACGACAGATACTTCCTGGATGGATTGGCGACCAAGGTCCTGGAAGTAGGAGCCCGGACTGCAATCCAATATATCGGCAATTACGAAGATTACCTCTTCAAAAAGGCGGCCATGGAGAAGCAGGAATCTCAGTTCGAAAGGCCTGCAAACGAACCCGTTCGGACAACTCAGGAGGAACCGGAAACTTCTTCGGGAATTAGGAAGAAAAAAACTAATCCTATCAAAATCCGGCAAATGAAAGACCAGATCGAGCATGTCGAGGGCCAAATTCAATTGCATGAGACAAGGATTGCGGTTTTAAATGAAATGCTCGCTTCCGAGGCGCTCTACCGCGATCACCAGCTCTTCCGCACAACCATGGATGAGCACGACCGCTTGCAGGAAGAGCTGACCCGTTTCATGGAAAAATGGGAACTGCTCCACTCCGAGCTCGAATCCTATCAATAAAACGACAACGGATTTCACGGATTCAAAATGCCGGCATTAGCCAGGCAGGTGATTCCGGTGCATAACGCGCTTTTGCACGCCCCCATTTAAAATCACGTCCATGTCGCCGTCAGGGGCCATCCGTCCTTGCCCCCAACCGTTGCCAAACCTGCTATTGTATTTGTAATCGAAGACGTTTCCGTTTACGTATCCCGAAATAGTCCCCCACTGAAGCCCGTTCGCCATGTCATAAATAGTCCCGGTAACCAGATTCCCCTTTTGCTCAAGAACGATGCGATATTGGGCGATTCCTGATCCCGCCAGTTCGTCGTACCATGTGCCCTGCATATTTACATCCGAGGGGGTGACCGGCGCTTTTGTATCCTCCAAAGGCGGTGGTTGCGGTGACATCGTTTGTGACTGTAAAAGCCCTTTTGGATCTGATGTCGGTTCGGGATTGGTTTGAATCGTCGTCCCAGGCGTGTCGCCGAAATAGACGCCGATAATCCAGAGACCGAATAGCACGGCAATCCCTATTAGGACCCACCGTTTACTGATCCTGCGGTGCGTCTGCTGTACAGGCGGGATGGGATGGATTGGATGAACCGGTTGCACGGGAGGCGCCGGAGGCTTAGGTTCAGGGGAAGGCGCTGGTGCGATCCGGATTTCGCTGAGAGCTTTCAGATACTCCTGTGCGTTTTGGTAGCGGCTGCGTGGGCGGCTGCTCAGGCCTTTATCGATAATGGCGTCGAAGCCGGCGGGCAGATCCTCGCGCTCATTGGAAAGCGGCGCCCATCGTCCAGTAGGCGCAACCCCCAACAGGAGTTCGTAGAATATAGCGCTCACGGCATAGAGATCCGCTGGCGGACCAACCGTGTCGGCCGCCGTTTTCTGTTCCGGCGCCATGTAGAGAGCCGTGCCGGTAGATGTCGTCGTGGTTACTACCTGCCTGGCGGAGCCATCCATCGCACGGGCGATTCCGAAGTCGAGAATTTTCAGGCTGTAGTCCTCGGCTTCCACGTCGCCCGTCAACATGATGTTTTCCGGTTTGATATCGCGATGAATCACGCCTGACGCGTGCGCCGCATCGAGGCCCTCCAGAATGTTCCGGATGATTTTTTCTGCGACGGCAAAGGACACGTCCTTGCCGGATTGAATGACCCGGTGAAGCCAATTGCGCAGAGTTTCACCGGAGAGGTACTCCATGACCAGGTAATACTGCCCCTCTGTTTCGCTGACGTCATACACGGCAACGACGTGCTTGTGGCGGATATCGCGGGCAATCAAACCTTCGCGCAAAAAGCGTTCTCGCGCCGAGACGCTGTTCACCAATACCGGATTAATTAACTTCAGAGCGGCTTGACGTCCGGTAAGCTTGTCGCCGGCGA
>CAYTYP010000086.1:0-7250 GCA_964441405.1 uncultured Acidobacteriota bacterium | reverse complement strand
TTTGAAGTCGCTCCCCGCGCGGGAGCGTGGATTGAAACGATATTGCAGATTCGGACGGCATAGCGCCAGTCAGTCGCTCCCCGCGCGGGAGCGTGGATTGAAACAATCTCCTTGCAAATCCGGTTCAAAACGGCACCGGTCGCTCCCCGCGCGGGGGCAGATTCCGGTCGAACGATGCCACCCCCTGAATTTGCAAATTGATTTTCGGAGAAAGCGTCGCTAGATATTCGCTGGTAATGTTCATTTGCTCAAATCATGAGGAGGAAAACACATGCCCGGCTGGAGAATATCCATGCGAAAAATACGAGAACTACTGAAACTTAAATTCGAACAAGGCCTCACCAATCGTCAGTGATCAGGAGAACTGTATCCGACACCAAACAGCAATAAGGCCAAAAAGGAGGTCATTAGGCTATTCACGAAAACAGCAATTGGGGATTTAAATTGCTTTTCGCCTTACCAAAATGGATTATAGATTTGTAATTTCAAAAAAATGTGCAGTTTGGCCAGTTCTCTGCGTGAAGCGCTATGGAAAGCTTAGGTAGCGAAAAGCTAGCCTGTTGTCGATCATCAAAAAGCGCAAATATCAAATATGTTAGACACAACATAATTTACGCTTTGTGACGATCGACAACATAGCCTCTAATAATCTGTTTGGCAGGTGCTGATTTGAAAAGCGGGACAGTTAAATAACAAATTGTGAGGATCTGAAATGTGGGAGCAAAAAATAAATTACCCCAAACTGATCGGCCATTTCCAGCAAGATTTGTTTGTAATCCTCGATAAATGGAAAACATATTTTGGAACTGAACTAGAAAAAACTTGGAGCAACTCCAAAACTGGGAATATCAACCAACCCGGTCATATTCCTGAAACCATAAAAGACTTGGTTGAGACGGCGAAGCATCGTCTAAATGAGGCTGGACCTGGTCGAGTAGGTGAAGCAAGCTTGCTCCTCCGAGATCCACGGGAAGATCGATTAGTTCTTTATTATTCAACATCTCAAAATCTTCTTAAAGGCAACGCTGATTCGAAACAGGTTAAGGATCGCGTTAATTATTTTGATAGCATCAAAAACTGCTACTATTATCCACTTTTTGATCGGCTTGCAGACGCCACAGACCGAGAATCGGACCATTCGAGAAATTCCCGCGGGTTGACTGGTTGGGTGGCTGTCGCAGGACACTATCTCATCGTCAATGGCGAATACGGCAATCAGGGGCTTTTTTCTCTTCCAGAGGATCGTCCAGAAACACAAGGAGCATGCCAACGTTACGGCATTCCAATTTGGGGGCGCCATATTGCTGAAGCTCCGAGCGATCCCAACCGCCCCAAACGATATATTGCAGTGCCAATTTTATCATGTGCCGACACACATAAAACCATAGGAGTTCTTCGCTATTCTTGCCCTTGTTCTGGCAGAGAACTATCAGAATCGGATCTGGTCTTCTTACAGGAGATATCCAACTTAATTAGCTCAACATTGGGATTGCAAGCTGCAGCGACCAGGGCGACACGCGGATCACACATAGCTCTTAGAAAAGATCATCTCCGTAGAACATATAATTTTGGCGCATACTTAGACTTTCTCGCAAATTCACTCCGCTCAAATATCGCGTCTGTATATATAGATGTGGGAGGAATTGTTGGTACAGAGTCTAGACTACGATTATTGGACGCATTCGGCATCAAAGCGCCTGTCGCTCGTCTTAGAGCTGCGAATCAAATACAAGATTATCTTCCAGGCGAAGGGGGCTTTACTCGCTGGCTTTTTGATAGCGCTCCTAAAGAACCTACTATCGTAACATCAGTTCATGGCCATCACTCGTGGAAGGGGAAAAATACTCCCGTATTTTACGGTGATCATTTCCGAAAATTGGTTCAAGATTCGGGATCAATAGTGGGACCGCCCAATGAAATTGCAAGACAATATGAAATCAAAATAATGGGCATTCCCCTCTTCCATGGAGATGATAGGATTGGCGTTTTAAAGGTTGAGTTGCCAGATGGATTTGATGATAGCAGGCACTACGACGTAGAGGATCAGGCATTCTTAAAGGATTGCGCAATAGATCTTGGTGAAGTTCTCGGCAGTTATCAATTATTCCTAAGGGGTTTCTTGCCTCAAAGTGAAGGTCAAGTTCATCAAATCGTAAATATGACGCGGATGGCTGCGGAGGTTCTTCGCACGCGCCTCATTTCCCCTGATGAAGCTCCACATTTCTGGGAAGAACTCACACAATTCTTAAGCAATAATCAAACGGAGGTTACAACAGAAATTGTTGAAACGCTAAATCGATTGTCCCCCATAGACAAGGCACTGGTTAAGGAATCATTGTCTTGGCTGAAGCACTTTAGTAAAACCGTTTTTATTGAATTATTGGTCAAGACACTAATGCATTCACTGACATAGAAATAGTCCATTGGATGGATTTATCTTACTATGAGCGGATAATCCGTCCATTCCGCATAACCGGGTTCCTGGATGCTGAGTTGGCAATCGCCAGGTGGTAGTTTGGATGTGTCCAGGATGCATTTGAAGCCGGTAATGCCGTTTGCTCCAGAGGCAGTTTCTCCATGGCCAAAAGCCATTTACCGGAGTTGTCCAAAATCCGCAGCTTATATTTCCCTTCAGGGGTGCCGATCGGCATTCGGAACTCGGCATTCAGATTTCTTCTGCTTGATCCCCCGATTCCTGCCGTTTTGGTACCGGAGGAGGATCGTCCCCTTTCAGCAAGCGTTTATGACTTCACCGCCCCTATCCGCAAATCCTTGCCTAATTCCCCCCCCCCTTAGGGTCTGTCAATCAATTGCCCTTGCCAGCGCATAGGATTTTGCTAACATTAGTATTGTAATCTTGAGCTTCAATTAAAAAACACTAATGACTGGAGCAGAGCGCATGATCAGGCGTTTATCTGTGTTCGTATGTGGAACAAGCGTCTGCTTGTTCCTCTTTTTCCTATCCGCGCTTGGGCAGGCGGATAAGGAGAGAGAATGCTTGCAGTGTCATCAAAAGCAAGCAGCCATATTGGAAACCAAGCATGGGATCAAGAGCGATCCTAAATCCCCTGCCGGGAGTGGAAAAGTCTGTTCTGCCTGCCATGGCGATAATCCGAATCATGCAAGCAGTCCGGCGAAGAATCCGCATCCCGTGCGTTTCGACAAGGGCTCGGTTTCGGCGAAGCAGCAGACTCAAGCCTGCATGAGCTGCCATGCCGGAAACCGGCATCTTGCCTTTTGGGAAACGGGACGGCACGCGCGCAATGACGTGCGTTGCAATGATTGCCACGCCGTGCATTCTCCTCCTCCGCGCGGATCCACCATCGCCGTCGCAAAACGGGAGCTCACGGTAAAGCCATTCGAAACAACCCAGCGCCAGCTCGAGTACGAAACTTGCATCGGATGCCATAAGCAGGTCCGGGTGCAGATCAACAAGCCTTCCCATCATCCGATATCCGAAGGCAAAGTCACCTGCTCGAGTTGCCATAATCCTCACGGAGCCATGAGCCAAGGGATGATCAAGCAGGAAACAGTAAACGTCCAGTGCTGGAGCTGTCATGCGGACAAACGAGGGCCCTTTCTCTTTCAGCACCCAGCGGTCGAGGAAAACTGTCTGTCCTGTCATGCGCCGCACGGCTCTTCTCACGCCAAGCTGCTGAACGAAAGAGTTCCGAATCTATGCCAGGATTGCCATGATTGGTCGCGGCATCCGGGAACTGCCTATAGCGGAGATCAGGGATTCATCCGCATCCCGGGATCTAAAACAACAACGGCGAACACTCGCTTTGTCGCTCGAGCCTGTCTGAACTGCCACAATGCCATCCACGGCAGCAACGCTCCGGCGACACGCGGCAAATACCTCACACGATAGGGGGATTCCTATGAAAACAAAAATATTCCTTATCATGCTTGCGAGCCTGTTTGCCGTAGCGGGCGGTGAAGCGCTTGCACAGGAAAACGGTTTCAACCTGTCCGGAAGCGTCGCTTCCGGCGGCATCGGAACCAGCGAGGAGTCCAAGGACTCCGCCAAGCTTATGGAATTCCGCGACCTGTCCGGCGGAGCCTTCGGCTCCTTCGATCTGCGCAGCCGCAGCAAACGTTTTTATTTCGACGGCTATGGCGAAAATCTCGGCCGGGAGGACATGTATTTCAACCTTGCCGGGGAAATGTACAATCAGTTCAAGTACCGGGTTTACGGCGACTGGCTGACGCATAATTTCGCTTTCGGCCCCTATGGAGCGCAGACGCCTTACATAAATCCAGGTTCGACGAATCTCACTCTTTTCTCCAACTCCCCAACGACTTTACGCAACACAACCGAATGGACTTCATTCGATTTTTCGAACGACCGGCGCAATATCGGCGCGACCTTCGAGTTTAACTTGAAATCGGCCTGGTATTTTCTTATCGACGCCAACCAGGTGAGACAGGAGGGCATCAATAAAGTCGACGCCGCCGCATTGGGAACAAGTCCCGGAAATGGTTTTATCGATCTGCCCTACCCGGTGGATTTCACTACGCGCAATGTTTCCGGCGAACTCGGCTATCAGAAATCCAGAGGCCATTTTTCAATCCATTGGACGCAGAGCAACTTCAACAACGACAACCTGTTTTTGAATTTTCAGAATCCTTTCTTCGGTTTCGGCTCGGATACTGCCACGTTTGCGCCCGGCAACCATTATATGCGCATCAGCGCCAACGGCATGCTGCAGCAGTTGCCGCTGCACTCTACCCTGTCCGGCCGAGTGACCTACGATAGAGCAACCGACAACCAGGCCATGATTCCAGCGGTTCTCAACGCCTCCGGATCGAGCGCGCTGTTCCCTACCAACCCGAGTGAACCCCTGTATCATGGCGAAGTGGAAAACACGACGGCGCATGTTTCCTTCGCTTCCTCGCCGGCGCGCCATTGGGAGACGCGCGCCTATTACAACTTTTATCGACGAACCAATCAATCCACCGATGTTGTGTTCCAGGTCCTGACGAGCGGCCTGGTTTGCTTCGCCCAAAGCACAACTTCGGCGACTGCCCTGAACGCGCCGTGCGAAGGCGAGCGTTATCAATACACCAAACATAATCCGGGAATCGAAGCCGAGTATCGGATCACCTCCGGGGATCGCATCAGCGCAGGTTTCGATTATCTGGATACGGACCGCAACCGCTTCGACGCCAATGCGACCAGAGAGAAAAAACTCTTCGTCCAGTGGTCCAACTCTTCGCTGGCCTCCCTGGAGGCGCGCCTCAAATATCAATACCTTCAGCGCCGGTCCGACTTCCAGACCGACAACGCTGGGTTCAATGCAAACGACCAGTTTTACCTCGAGCGTTTCAACCGTTCGTTTGACGTTTCCAATCTGAATCAGCATTTAATCAAAGCCAACTTCGATTGGACGCCGGTTGCGTTGCTCGATTTCGGATTCGAGGCGTACTACAAAAAGAACAACTATAAGAATTTGACCTTAGGCCGCCTGAACGACCGGCGCAAGGAATTTTATGCGGGCGTTTCTTACGGCGATCCCTCGAAATTTCAAGCAACTCTGTTCGGCGATGTCGAGTACATCAACTACGACTCGTTCCATCGAACCGTCAATGCAAGCAGTCCCTGCGCGCCATCCGCTCCCAACTGTTTTGATCCGGGAACAGCCCCGACCCCAACGGCTTTCAATTGGGGGTCGCAGCTCAGGGATAGGAACTGGACGATAGAACTGGGCGTGGAATGGCCGTTGACTTCAAGGCTCCTATTCAAGGGATCCGCCCTTGTCCAGGAAACTAAAGGCGGGGTGGACTTTCAGTCCGAGACGTTGGAATCCGGAGTCCCGGCAGCCTTGCTATTTCCTATCAATGCATACGACAATACCAGGCGGCGGTCCATCAACCCCTATGTGACGTATCTCATCTGGCAAATAGAGCTGAGCGCGGGTTACGCGTTTGACAAGTATTCCTATACGGACGATCAATTCAGCGGGTACCAGTACACGATCGGGTCAGGCGCAACCACGAGCTATTTGACCGGGATCTACGCCTTTCCCGCATATCGCGCGCATATCGCCTACGGCTCTATGCGCTATCGCTTTTAGTCTGCGGCCAGGAACACGCTCTCTGCAAAATATTTTCGCTCAATTGAGAATGTTTCTATTAGATGAAAAGACCCCGCCAAGGAAAATAGTGCGGGTGCATGGATGGATTCCTGTATTGGATAACTACAGCCTCATTGACATGAAAAAGCGATGATAGTATCGTTTTATCATGTCAAAAACAATGGTGCAGATTAGGAATGTGCCGGTGGAGATTCATCGGCGATTGAAGGCCAGAGCGGCGATTGAAGGTATGTCCATGTCGGACTATATTCTTCGTGAAGTTCGAAAGTCGCTTGATCGGCCTACACGGCAGGAAATCCTTCAGCGGCTTGCAGCTAAACCGGTCCGGCGCCTCCGGCGCAGCGCCGCCGAAGCGATTCGAGACGAGAGGGATTCAAGATGATTGTCCTCGACGCCTCGGCAGCCATAGAATTGATCCTGGGCTCCGAAGCGGGTCGTTGGATAGCAAACCGAATTGCCGATCCTGAGATTAGTCTCCACGCGCCCTATCTTCTCGATGTCGAAGTAATTCAAACGCTCAGACGGTACGTGCATGAAGGTGAGATCGATGGCCGCACAGCTAAAAACGCACTTGACGATCTTTGCCTGCTCGATATCGAGCGGCACGCTCACGAACCACTGCTCGATCGTGTATGGGCGCTTCGAGATAACTTGACAGCCTATGACGCTGTATATGTTGCGCTCGCCGAGGCGCTGGACGCGATTCTTATAACTTGCGACGGCAAATTGGCCCGAGCTCCCGGGATGAAAAAGTTTATCGAATTCGTCGGCGGGTGACCGGGCAATTGGAATCAGGATGGAACTCAAAACCGCCGGCGGAGCTGCCCTGTAACTCACCCGTGATTTGGATTATGGACATAGGCGACCTATTCGAGCGAGAAGACCGCGTAGCGGACGGGAATGAATATAGCTGGACCTTTTTCGAAGCCGGCGCCGGCTTCGTGCAATGTTAAGCGCATCCGGGTTTGCAGAAACACCTGTCGGCATGTTTCTGCCGATTACGCGTCCCGTTAGGGACGCTATGAGTTTAGCCAGGCACTTTAGTGCCGGGTTGACATGAGCCCAGAAAAGCTTAGTCCCGTAGGGACGGCTGAAAAATCATTTTCAGCCGTCCCTACGGGACTAAACATGCGCCATTCCCATTTTCCCGGC
>CAYTYP010000085.1:0-7478 GCA_964441405.1 uncultured Acidobacteriota bacterium | reverse complement strand
TATATGTTTATCAGGGACGGGATGAATTTAGCCCGGCACTTTAGTGCCGGGAAAATGGGAATGGCGCATGTTTAGTCCCGTAGGGACGGCTGAAAATGATGCTTCAGCCGTCCCTACGGGACTAGGCTCTTCTGGGCCCATGTCAACCCGGCGCTAAAGCGCCGGGCTAAACTCATAGCGTCCCTAACGGGACGCGTAATCGGTAGAAACATGCCGATAGGTGTTTCCGCAAATCCGGATGCGCTGCACATTGCACGGGTGCAATTCGTGCCTGTCACCATTTGCACCATTTCTGCTGAGATGTCTCAAAACCAAGGCATTCATCGGGGTCGGGGTCGGAATCGGGGTCGTCGCAAGCGCTGTCGAAAATCGATCCTTTCGAACGCCGATTGCGATTCCCGACGCCGATGAATGCTTCTCCATTGAGACATTTTCGCTGAAATGCAACAAAGGCAACCCAACCCTGGGCTTTGTAATAATGCCCATTCAGGGCATTAAAAATTTGTAAACTCATAAAAATGATTTACTTCACTAGCCCTGAGATTAAGACCATTCAGTCACAGATTGTTCAATCCAGCATTGCTGGTGGCGGAACTCACCCCCGGCTAATTATCTTGCCGCCGCTCCGCGGCTCAACAAAATCTATGCGGCATTGCGGGTGATGGATTTGACCATCAAAATCCGGCCGTTCCGCACGGATTTCTGTACAAAGCCGCATTTTGAATAAAGCGATATAGCCGGGATGTTGTTTTCAAGAACCTCCAGCTTGATCGTTTTGAGAGCCAATTCTCCAATCGCATAGTGCAGCAAAATTTCGGTGGCCGTTGTAGCGATCCCCATGCGCCTGGCGTTTGGCTCTCCGATAAGCAATCGCCCGAACTCCGCCTCTTTCTTGTTCGAATCAATTTTGTATAACGATATCTGGCCCACGGGCTCTTGTGAAAACGAAAAACATTCAATGATGAAGACATAGTCGTCGTTACGGGTGAGATAGTGCTCAAACCACACAAGGTGTCGGTCCATCGAAAGAAGATCAGAGGCTATGAACCATTTACGGTTCTGATTGCGCCAGGCTAGAGTTCTCTCCAAATCGGCTCTTTCCAGCAACCGAAGGCGCACATCGCCTTTTGCAAGCGGAGATATGCTTTGCTTGAACATGCTCTCGCCCTTTAATCCGGGTTGAATTCCTCTCGATTGACAATCTCGATCAATGATTCACTTGTCCGTTGTACGTCTTGACGCGTCATCCGGAGATGCATGGGCAGAGACACAATCCGGTCGCCGGCCTGCGTCGCTTTCGGGCAAGAGCCATGAGCATAAGCGTACATTTTGTAAAGCGTATTATCGCGATAATGGACCCCGGGAAATATGCCGGCATTGTTCAAGGCGAGTATTGTTTCATCCCTATAATCGACCTCAACCTGATAGAGATGCCTTGAAGGCGTGCATCCCGGGGCTGTCGGGACTCGAAGTACCCGCGGCTCTTGGGAAAGAAATTCATCATACCAGTCTGCAATTTGGCGGCGACAAGAATTGTCCTGTTCCAGATATTTCAAAGCCACCAGTCCCATTGCAGCCATGATTGAATTCCCATGATATTTGAATCCTTCGTGGACTACATCATAATGCCATTTGTACGGTTCATCCTTTGCAGTCCTGGAGTATGTATCTTTATCAATCCCCAGCCAGGTCCATCGGGAAGCCTCTTCCGCCAGCCGCGCGTCTGAATAACAGATCATGCCGGCGTCAGCCGTCGGCAGATTTTTTACAGCGCCAAAACTGAAAATGGAGACATCCGATTCCCTGCCGACATGCAATCCATGCAAGCGCGTTCCCGCCATATGAGAAGCGTCCAATATTAGTTTTAATCCATTTTGTTTGCAAAGCGCGGCAATTTCGCTAAGCCTGCCGGTATTCCCTCCCACTCCGACAAAAATCACTGCCCGCGTTTTGGGAGATAGGCGATTTTTTACGGATTGAGGGTCCAGGCATAAATACTGATCAATATCTGCAAAGACCGGTTTGAACTTTTCATAAAGTATTGCATGGTTGGTTGAAACAAAGGTTAGAGGCGTGGTGATGATTTCGTCTCCGTCCTGCCAGCGATTGTCTTCTTTTAGCATCCTTAAAGCTAAATGCAGCCCGGCGGTTGCTGAGTTCAGAAAATGCGCATGAGGCAGTTTTGTGTAATTTTTCCATTCGGCTTCAAACTGGACGGTTTTGAATCCTAATCCGGTCCACCCTTTTTCAAGGCATACCCGAATTTCAGCAAGAGTTTCATCAATCCTATAAACTGGGACGAAGAGATTCACAGGATCCATCTTCAATTTCTCCATGAGTTGTTAAACAGTATCATGAATTAATTAGTCTCAGTTCCCTGAAATTGAGCCTATTTCACAACCGTATTCGTAGACGTCTTGTTCGTAATTTACAGGTGCTGCTTGGAACCGACTGCATATTACGACCTGCAGGTGAGTATAATTTATATACATCTGCTAAAGTATTACAATACAAGGATATGCGGTATATCATGCTTTTATTGAGTTTTTTATTACCTACGAATGTATATAAATCATATGCATTTGTCCTATGTATGAAAGAGCTTCGCCCGATCGGGTATTAACTTTAAAATGTTATTTAGCAATGATTTATACGAATCCAGTGACTCATTCGCTGGAATTGGCGCGCATCGTGCATTAACCTGAGTGACTTTAATAGGCAATAAAAAGTAATAAACGGGGAGGAATCCAGTCATGTCACAGCCAAAAATGAAAAGCGATAAACTGAATGTCCTGGTAGTAGATGATGAAGTTATCTTATGCCAGAGCGTGGAGAAGATACTGAAACGAAAGGGTCATATCGTTAATATGGCGACCAGCGTGGCCGATGCGTTAAGCACTCTGGACGGCGGAGCCAAATATGACCTGATCATTGCAGATCTGATGATGCCTCAGGCTGGAGGACTGGAACTGCTTTCAGCTGTACAGGCGAGTTGGCCTGAAATCCCGGTTCTTATCATTACCGGTTTTTCTTCGATATCTTCAGCCGTTGAAACAACTAAACTGGGAGCGGCCGGGTATCTTCCCAAGCCGTTTACTCCTGAAGAACTGGAGAAGGCTATAGAAGCAATCCTCACCGGCAATCCATGCAATCCAGGGAGAACGGATAAAGCGTCCGATTCGGAACCCTCCGACCTGATCGATGTGGATATGCCTTTCAGCGCGAAAGAAGTTGAACAAGCAACATCGGCGAAATATGTGGAACAGCTGACACGATCCGATATGAGCATTGTTGCGGCCAAGCCAATTCCTGCTGTGGATTATTGCTCCCTGGGTCAGCGCTCCTGTAAACGATTTGTTACAAAAGGCGTTTGTCAACAAGAGGAATGTCCGATCATCACCGCCGAAAAGAAGAAAGGACGCGCAACGGTTGCAACAGAATTTGTCTTTGATCCCATTGATGTCGACATGCCTTTCAGCAGCGCTGAAGTCGCTGCGTTGACCAGTGAAGCGTATGTTGCGGCGCTTGGAAGATCGGATATGCCCATCGTCGGCCACTGGGGCCAGTTCGCTCCTTCAGTCCGCAAAGTTCTGGTTGTGGATGATGAAGCTGTTGTGGCCAACAGCATAAGAAAAATTCTGACGAGAAAAGGATTTGCCATCGAAGAGGCCTTCACATGCAAGGAGGCGCTGGGCCAGGTGTTTTCCAACGATTATGATCTTGTGCTTTTGGATATGAAAATGTCGGATGGAAACGGGCTCGATGTTTTGCAGAAAATAAAGGCGAAGAAACCTGATCAACGGGTGGTCATTGTGACCGGATATGCCTCGATTGACACCGCTGTGGAAGCTATTCAGAAAGGGGCGAGCGATTACATGCCCAAGCCTTTCACCCCGGACGAATTGTACAATATGACCAACCGCGTGCTGGGAACTGCTGCAGCGTAAAATCCGTGACTGTGGCCGGCTGCTTTTGTTGGCAGGCAAGCATAGTTTTTGCCACAGATAAAAGAACACGGAAAGCACGGAACAAAACAGCTTTTCTTTTCCGTGTTCTCCGTGCGTATTTCTTCCGTGGCGTTTTTATTTCATCAGGTTCTCAAGCGGTTCTTTAACCGCTTCGGCCCAGATCTCATATCCTTTTGCAGTAGGATGCAGGGCATCGCTCATTACATCCCGTGGAATGTTTCCTTCGGCGTCAAGGAACTTCGCCCCGATATCCAGATAACGAACACGGTCGCCGTCATCTAATTTTGCGATTATCGTGTTGATTTCAGCGATAGTCGCGCGAACCGGATCTTTTGCTGTGCTGCGGGGGAAGATGCCTAGAAGAAGGATTTTTGCTTTCGGAAAGTCTTTCTGCAATTCCAACACGATAGCGCCGATTCCCTCGGCAATCTCCGCGGCGGTATTGCGGCCTGTGTTATTGGTCCCGATCATCAGCATCACTGCTTTGGGGCTGAAGCCCTGACCTTCTCCATTCTGAAGTCTCCATAGGACGCCCTGAGTGGTGTCGCCGGCAATTCCGAAGTTAGCGACCTTCAGATGCCCGAAATATTTATCAAGCACCTGCTTGCCTGCATAATTGCCTGTTGAATTGCGCCAAAAATCAGTAATCGAATCCCCCATAAATAAAACTTCGCTGGAGCCCTCTTGGGCGACCGCCAAAAAATCTTGATGCTTTTTCTGAAACCCGGGGCTGAGGTTTGGAACAACTGCGGAATTGGGTGGAGGGACGTGGATTGCAAACAAGCCCGGATACTTCGCGTTAATTGCTTTTATATCGCGTTTGGCTTTTTTTAGAAAATCTGCCAGGCTGCGTTCGGCTAATTGAATTTCTTCTGTTGTCGGTCTTGCAATGGCAACGACTTTAGGAACAGGCGCAGGTTCGGTTGCTTGGATCTGACCGAATACATTGATCCCGGCAATGCTGACGATGAGAAAAATGGCCAAACACATTTGTCGACATAAACGTTTCATAGAATTGCCTCCAAGTTGTAGTTACGGAGCCTTAGGTTTGCGTGCGCTGGGATCGCCTGTTGGCGGAGGCGCGTGATCCTCTTTCGCCGGCGGTCCAAGCAGTTCATGGAAAATAGGTTTCAAAGCGTCAGCCCAAACCTGGTATCCCTTGAGGGAAAGATGCAGCTTGTCCACCGTCATCCCGTCGAAAAGAATTCCGTTGGCATCCGCCAGTTTGTCGTTGATGTTTAAAAATCGAACCTTCTTGCCGTCAGTCAATTTCGACAGATTGTCATTTATTTTAACTATAGTCGGGAGCGCCGCGAGGCTGTCATTTCGGGGGAAAATGCCCATCAAAATGATCGTCGTTCCAGGCGCTTTTTCTCGCATAATTTTGAGAATGGCTTCCATGCCCTTGACAATATCCGCAACTTTGGCGTCATCCCCAGGCATTCTGCCGATGTTATTGGTTCCGGCCAGCAGTACGATTGCTTTCGGATGGACGCCGTCCAGTTCTCCGTTGTTGAGCCGCCAGAGAATATTCTGAATGGAGTCGGCGCCCCATCCAAAATTGGCGGCGTTCCAGCCGAAAAAGTTTTGATTCCAGTTGGCTAGAAACTCCGGGTAATCGGTGGCGCCCCAGCGACGGGTGATGGAGTCCCCCTCGAAATAGATGTCAATATGTCCTGTTTTCGCTTTTTCCAATAGCTGGGCATGAGCAGTCAGAGAGTTTGAGTCTGTTCGCGCAACGGGTTGGTCGGCGGGACTCTGTGGAAACTGCGCTTCGGCGCGGAATGGAAGAAGGACACAGATCCATGCAAGCAGCAACGCGACAATTATATTAGCCTTCATTGATTTTTTATCCATACGAAAGGAAATCCTAACGCGCCGGAGGCGTGTGTTTGAAAAACTTGTTGGCCCAGGGTATGAAATATTTCCAGTTTGGACCGTCGGTATGTCCGCCATCATGCTGACGCCACGCAAGCTGTCCATTGAGCAGCCCCTCGTTTACCGCCGGCATTTTCGGATTGTTATAATCATCGCCTACGCCCAGATCTTTTGCGTCAAGAAGCCGGAAAACCTTGCCCGCCGCAATGGTCGCCATGAAACTGCCTTTCTGATCGAGCCAATTGGCGTCACCCTTCTCAGGGACTCCATAGCTGATAAAAGTCAAACGTGGCGCACATAAAGCGATTAATTGATGCGCATCAACCGGGATGTCTCCTGCATTCTTGCTGCCGAAGTCAGCTTCAGCCGCGCCGTATTTCAGGAAATTGCCGGCCATCCAATGGTACTCGCCGGATCCTGTCAGGTTTTCAACCGCTTCACCGAAATTGCGTCGATGCAGTTTCGCACCGCCTTCACCGGAAGAACCCACAAGAACGACTGCGAACCGGGTGTCAAAGGCCATGGTTACGAGAGCGGCCTTGCCATAGCGTGAAACGCCATCAATCCCGACTTGCTTGGCGTTTACGGTTTTGTCTGTTTCGAAATAGTCCAGCGCTCTCGATGCGCCCCAACCCCAGGCGCGCAGGGAACCCCAGTCCTCCGGTTTTCGAGGTTGGCCTTTATTGACCAGCCCGATGATCCCCTTGGTAAGGCCTTTGCCGTCATCCGCTTGAACGCTGCCAGGATTGAGGTATGCGTAACCCCAACCGTTGGCGATCAACTGTTCTGTGGCGGGAAGATCGCTGCCGGCCATTGGAGGGCCAAATCCACGGCCGCCTAATTTAGAGGCGGGTGGCGTCGTTCCGGGTAGATTACCGAAGCCGAACATTATCATTACGGGAACAGGCTTTTTTGCGTCCGCGGGCGTAACCAGAATCAGCTGGATATCGACTTTAATATCCGGATAAGAAGAATTGTCCACATGGCCGGCAAGTTGTTTGCCAACAACGGGATAAGAGCCGACCTTCCCTTCGCTTGTCTTTGTGACTTCCCAGGTTACTTTGGGCGTATTCGGCGGGATGCGTCCCAAAACTTCCCGTTCGAAATCCTCAACGATTTCAGGTCTGCGCTTCTTCCACCAGTCGTTCGCGTTTGTGACCTTTTTGCCGTTTTTCAGAGTCAATACTTCAGGCAAGTTCGGAAAGGGATTTGCTAACGCCTCGTCATAATTGGCGTGGTTGGGATCCTTTTCATTTCCGCTTGGTCCGGGACGAAGTTTTTTAATGCCCAGCTGATTCATCATGTTCTGATGATCATCTTTAGTCGTCCAAGCTTTGGTATCTATGCCTGTTGACGAGGCAGGCTGCTGCGCAACCAGGATTGTCGTTCCCAAAATTAAAACCAGTAAAAATATAAAAAACGCCAAAATTCTCGATCGCATATTCGCCCCTTTCCTGGAACCATAATACAAGCCGACACAAATCTTCTGCGTATACTAACTGATTACGAGTCAATAAACAGCACGTTTCTGGATTCGGCAATGAGTTTTAATCGGTCAGGATTGACGATGAAATGATTGAGCTTTTTTTAGATGGAGCGGGAAACGGGATTCGAACCCGCGACTTCAACCTT
>CAYTYP010000084.1:0-7520 GCA_964441405.1 uncultured Acidobacteriota bacterium | reverse complement strand
GTGGCCTATCTGGCCGGACATAGGTCTGATTGCTAATTCTCGGACAGGCTCCTAGCTAATTTATACGAAAAGGCATTGGGAATATGCGCTTTGTCCTTCCTATGAACCAAGCCATACCCGCCCTGGCTTTCGTAGCGAAGATGCACTTCGCCATAGCGGGCCAGACGCCGGCGCTGAATGTTGCAAATTTTTCTGAGAAAAAATGCCATTCGAATCATCCATTACATTGTAGGATTTATAAAGCAACTTTCATGTCATTAGATCGAAATGCTTAGAACCTGCAAAATTCTTATTTTCATAGCTGCTATTGCCGTATCCGCCATCGCTGATACAGCTGAGAATCCTGTAATATTGGAAAACTACGCTGAAAATCCGGTCATTCGTTTTGGCGATCCCGTTAAAATAATTATCAAACTGCAAAACATAGATACGAAGCCGCTGTCGATTTCTAAAAGCAGCTTAATTTTGAAAGCAGAGGTATTTAATGCATGGAATCTAGGCGGAAGCGTTGCAGAAGAATATCTCTGGGCGTCTGACCAGAAGTCCATTGATATTGCCGCCGGCTCGGTTGCGACCATAACCTTTATTGATGCGACGGCTTCCGTGCTGTCTCTTGGGCCTATAACGGTTTCCTATTCTTTGCAGTTGGGCGATTTGAAGCTGTTGAGAGCGACGCCGGACCAACCTGAAAAGAGAATGGTTGAGGTTATTCCATCCTTAGAGGCATTTTTTGGGAATATTCCTTCTGTATTACGGGTCAAATTTGACATATCTCCTTCTGAACTCACCCAAAAAGTCTGGGCTGCAAAAACCAGGGAGGAGATGCGTCAGATTTATCCACAAATCCGTGAATTAATAAAGCTTCGAGCAAATCCCAAGATAAGCCGGAAAGAAAGAAACCTTGTTGCTAATACTTTCGCATACTTCGGCGCATCGCGAATTCTACTATGGGAGCTTTCATTGCAGGATGAAGATCCCGATGTTCGCCAGGAGGCTGTCTTTAGCTTTTGGATGAGTCCGTCATCCACATTGAATTACTTTCTCGATCATTTCAAAAAAGAAAACAACCTTCCGCCCTGGGCTGTTGAGATTCCACCGCAGGATGAAGGAAAGTTAACGGAAAGCATAACGAAGCTGACGCTCGATTGTCTCTATGACCATGACCCAAAGGTGCGGGCGACAGCAATCAACATTCTGAAGCATCAGAGAGGAAATGAAGCCTATCTCGAAGAAATAAGAAAGCGCACAGCGGACCCGGCGGCCGATGTGCGCATCGCGGCATTGGATTTTTTGGCTAATTATGGCGGCAATGTTATCGCTGCGGAAACTATTCTTGCCGCTTTGGCAGATGAAGACGAAAAAGTAAGAAATGCCGCGATCAGCGCACTCGAAGAGAGTCCGCAACTCCCCTACTTCGATTCGCTGGAACAAGCGTTCCCATCAGTAAATGGAGATTTAGCGCTCCGATTAATGCGGTTGTTGTTTAATTATGAGAACGTTGATCTTGCCAAGGTATTTTTAAATGGATTTGAAAAACGCACCCCTGCAGAACGGCTGGCCATCATGACCTACATCGCCGGCCATGTTGATAATTCCGCATTGAAACTGGTGGACCTTGGTCTCCAGGACAAGGACGAAACAGTTCAGAGGGCGGCGTGGATGCGGCTGGCGGCATTCCCTAAATCGACAGCCGATCTGTTGCTGAATGTCTATGTGAAACAAGCGCCGAAATCCTTGATGCCTCTTGCTAAAGCTGTTGTTCGTGAGATTGAGACCCGTTTGCTATTTCCATTTCTTGGCGGAACTTTTGTCGATCAAGCCTCTGCATCGGAAAATATATTCCCCTCTCAAAATGGTACAGTGCCGATGGTTTCGCCGGATGGCCAGTGGGTCGCCTACGTTGAAACCGGATGGCGCCGGCCCGGAGGAAGCGGTGGATCTGGACGATCCAATCTGTTAAGCCTCACCCACGCCGTTCGGGCGGATGGCTCCGAAGACCGGATTGTTTCGGATATGTTTCTTGTCGGTTGGCTGGCTGACAGCAAACACATCGCTTCAAGCCGCGATGGGTTCGCCGCCGTCACCGATTTAAATGGCAAGCCAACCATAGAGTTTGGATCGGGAAGGAAAGGCAGTGAAATCCTTCCGGATCTTGATTGGCGAAATTTTGAATTGCGCCGGCAGTTAGGATCGAGAATGCCTCACAGCAAATATGTCAGATATTTGCTGGATAGGAGTTCTGATGAGTTTGGCGAAGACGCTGCTTTTTCGCCTGACGGCCAGTGGTTGGGGCCTATAAACAACAAAGGTCAAGCGCTGTTCATTGACTCGAACGATGCTCAATTTGTCGTCAAGCTCTCTGATTCTTCACATCAACAATCCACATGGTCGCCGGACGGCAAATATGTCCTGACCATGGTAGGGCCATCGGCAGCCATTTTAAATTTTCAAACTCGCGATGTGCGTATCATTCAAGATGTAAACGCTACTCCTGATGACAATTTCATTGAGAGTTGGGATTATAGAAAAGCGCGATGGAATCCCTGGTCCAAAAACGGCGAGTGGTTCGCCTTTGTTCGCAAAGGGCAAGTTTGGATTATGAAGCCCGATGGCAGCGGCGCCAGGCAGATTACTTTTGATGGTGCGCGAAAATTTTTTCCGACGTTTTCGCGCAACGGTAAACTTATCGCCTATGTCGCTACATGGCATCCGGATGCTCTGAGCCGTTCCGCCCGCCCGGCGCCCACGGACTTATGGATTGTCGATATTGAATCCGGGATTGCAGAACGCGCTACTGCGCCGGCGCCCGGGAAAATTTATTCTCTCGACTGGCTTGATGATTGCCGTTTGGTTTTCGACCGCATTGATAATTCCAACGATCGAATTAGCGTTTTGAAAACACTTGCGCTTCAATGAAAGTGATGCGAATGTTTTGATCCCAAAAAGCCGTGCAGGTGGTGATACTTGTGCAATACACGCACTTGGGTTATTGCCAGCAAAGTGCGTGTGAAGGAAAAATATCCAGCGGGTTTTGAACGCACAGCACAATTAATCTGCATTTTGCAAATCCGCAATCGCATTGCGCATCTGCAAATGGAGTGCTATGATGATTTGGCGTTACTTAATGACTTACCGGGAGATTATTCATGATCGCAAGGATCCTGACCTCAAAAATCCTCGCCCTGGCCCAGAAATTCCAAGTTATCACGCTTACCGGGCCGCGCCAATCCGGCAAGACCACTCTCGTCAAGGCCGCTTTCCCAGTTCTGCCATACATCTCGCTAGAAGAGCCTGATATCCGACAAATTGCGCTCGCCGATCCGCGTGGCTTCCTCTCCAATTATCCAGCCGGAGCAATTCTGGATGAAGTCCAAAACACACCCGACCTGTTTTCCTACATCCAAAGGATTGTGGATGAGAACCGGCAGGTTCAATTCATCCTGACCGGTTCATCGAACTTCCTTTTGATGGAAAAGATCAACCAGAGCTTGGCGGGCCGCACTGCGGTTTTGCAATTGCTGCCGTTTTCCATGGCCGAACTTGAACCCGGCGCAGAGCCTTATGAAAGCCTGATTTTTAAAGGCCAATATCCCCGCATTTACGACCGCGCCATCGCTCCCGCCGATTTTTATCCCGCTTACATCCAGACCTACATCGAAAAAGATGTGCGCATGCTCAAGAATATCGGGGATATCAATACCTTCATACAGTTCACGCAACTCTGCGCCGGGCGCGCCGGGCAGCTTCTCAACTATACCAGCTTGGCAAATGACGCCGGCATCAGCCCCAATACGGCCAAAGCATGGATTTCTATCTTAGAAAGCTCCTACGTCCTGTATCGCCTGCAACCCTTTCACCAAAATTTCAACAAACGGCTTATCAAAACATCCAAACTTTATTTCTACGATACAGGCGTGGCTTGCTCTCTGCTCGGCATTCGCGATGAAAACCAGGTCAAGCTTCATTACATGAGAGGCGCGCTCTTCGAAAATTTGATCATCAACGAATTCATCAAGTGCAATGTTAATCGCGGCGAACGCCGGCCGCTGTATTTTTGGCAGGATAGCCAGGGCAAAGAGATTGATTGCCTGCTGGTGGATGGAGATAAAATAGTTCCGGTTGAGATCAAATCTGGTAAAACGATTTCCAATAGTTACGCCGATAATCTAAAATATTGGCGTCAAATCGGCTCCGCGCATGAAGAACGGGGTTATGTCGTCTATGGCGGCGAACAATCCATGCAAACCAGCGCAGGCGCGTTCATCAGCTGGCGGGAACTGCGCCGCATTCCGGAACTCTAGTCAGTAATTGGCGCCTGTCACCAGTTTCGTATGATCCAGTCATCAAGAGTGGCGAGCCAACGGAACCCTACAGAAACGGCCTCGCGGCATTAGGAGCTCCTGATTACCCTGAAGGTAACGGAGTAGAATATGTATCACTGGGCGACGGTGGCAGTATCACGTTAAGGTTCTCCGATAATTCGCTGACGGGCAGCGGTAATTCTGACAAGGATTTGTGGATTTTCGAGATTGGTCCGGATGTTGAAGATACATTTGTGGATATCAGCGTCCTTATTACCTTTTATTGTTTATTGCTTATCCTGGCACTAATTCCAGCACCGCAATTTCCGGAAGGCAGTTGAAGCGAACCGGATATACAGCCCAACCGATTCCCTTGGATATGAAAACGCTTGCGCCTCTGGGCGATTTCTTCAAGCCGCTCGAATAGGTCTTGTTCCGGACGGGGAGAACCGGTGTTCCTACCAACGGGATATCCACCTGCCCGCCGTGTGTATGGCCGGATATCATCAGGTCAACTCGAGTGGAGAAGTCCGTATCCGCAGTGTCCGGGTTATGAGCAAGGACAAGCCGGCATTCGGATTCCGGAATTTTTTGCATCAAATCATCCAGTTGCCTGTGATCCTCCCATAGGTCCCCGGCGCCGACGAGCCAGAGGCGGCTTCCTCCGCGATCTATAGAAGCAGTTTTGTGCCGCAAGTCCTGACCGGTTTTACGGAGCCAATATTGCGACCGGCCGGTATCGGCCCAATGGTCGTGATTGCCGAGTATTGAAAAAACTCCGGATGGGGCATTGAGCCCGGAGATCAGCGGCCATACGGCATCGATCTGTCCGGTCGAATTTTTTTCATGAACGTAATCTCCCGTGCACACAATCGCATCACGAGCAATGCTATTGGCGCGGGCAATTACATTCCGGATCAGGAAAAGCGGAACCAGTAAGCCGTAGTGAAGGTCTGTCAGGTGAACGAGCCGGAAACCTGAGAACGCCCGCGGCAAGTTCGGCACCGGGATCCGGTATGTATTGGTTACAACAATATAGCGCTCGATCCATACGGGGTAGCTTGCCACGAGGCCGGAAATCCCGGCGAATCCGGCCAGTTTGAGGAATCGTCTTCGGGATATTGGCTTCATAAATTTGATCCTGCAGCAGGCGCAAGTCCGTCAGGAAAGGATATTGCTGCAAACGTTCAGCTTTTTCTTCGCCGGCTTGCAGTATAATCCATACTGAAACTTAAAAACGATAGAGATTCCAGTATACATAATGCGCGCTTGTTTGGTACTCAAGCATGCAGGTTGTCACCAGGCAATCTTTCGAGAACTCAACCTCTATCGTATTTGCGCCTGAATTCTGTTTTGGACAAGAGCGACGTAATTAGCATTGGCGCATATCATTGCCTGACTATTGGGGAGATAGGATGACAGATGCAAATGCTGTTTATATAAAACTCCGAAAACATCTTGATAAACAGGCCGTAGGCTTTCCGGAAACGACGTCAGGAGTAGAAATCCGAATTCTTAAAGAATTGTTTACACCGGAACAGGCAAGCCTGGCTCTTCACTTAAGCATAGAACCTCAACCCGTCGCCGCTATTCATAAAAGCGCCGCGAGTGATGGTATGTCCGCCGAACAAGCAAAGAGTCTGCTTGATGGCATGGTAGGCAATGGGTCGATCGGAATAATGGAAAGAGGCGGCGTCGATTATTATCATTTTATGCCTTTATTGATCGGGATAGTCGAGTGGCACGGAAGCAAATCGACTCCCCAGTTCTGGGCGGATTTTAACGAATATCTTACCCAAGGCTATGGGAAGGCATATACAACAACCAAAGTTTCACAGATGCGAACAATCCCTGTGCAGAAAAGCCTTAGTGTGGAACATCGGGTTACCACGTATGATCAGGTCAGGGAAATTATCAACAATACCCAGGGACGGATAGGAATCGCCCCCTGTATGTGCCGGGAAGGCGCCAAACGCAGGGGGGAACTTTGCAAGGTTACGTCACGAGTCGAAACATGCATGAGTTTTGGTGACTGGGCGAATCACTTTATAAAGCTGGGCTCACGGGAGATAACGCGGGAAGAAGCCCTGGAAATAATTCGACAGAATGAAGAAGACGGCCTTGTGCTGCAGCCGAACAATTACCTGAAACTCGATTTTATCTGCTCTTGCTGCGGCTGTTGCTGTGGAGTGCTGAAAATTCAAAAAATTCTGCCCAATCCGGCCGCACACTGGGCGCATAACTTCTATGCTGAAGTCGATGCGAAGTTGTGTGCCGGCTGTGGGATTTGCGCCGAAAAATGCCAGGTTAATGCAGTCTCGATAGATGAACAGAACGGATACGCAGTAATCAGCCTGGATCGTTGTATCGGGTGCGGCAACTGTGTGGCGAACTGCCCATCGGATGCAATGCAACTGGTGAAGATAGAAGTGGAAGCCACTCCGCCGGAGGAGAAGATCGATCTATACAGGATATTGGCAGAGAAGGGATAGTCGCTTAATCTCATCATAGTGCCTCAGACCTTCTGCTAGGATCTTTACCTTGTCTTATGTCAGTGAAAAAATAATTTTATTTTCATCGGTCATAGCCTGTTCCTGTTCCCCCGGGTCAGGGATGGTAATTATATAACTCTGTTTGCCTTCGATAAGGGGAACGAGGGAATAGATACAGGAGTCTATGGGATCGAATTCGGAGATTACATGAACGCCTTCCTTGTATTTAATTGCCATCAGTATATTTCTCAAATGGGCGTTGTTGGAATAAATGAAAACCGCATCGGGTTCAAAGCTGGTTTTCCTCAAAGGCGCTGTGAGGCATCCGATATACTTGCCTGCCTCAAAACATGGGAATGTCATATTTTCAGCTAATTCAGGTTTTTCATGGATGCAATCCCGAAGTCTGCGGCCGGTTTGTATCTGGTCCCTTCATTTTATGGATTCGGGCGACATTCCAACATGGCCGGGCCGAGATACCGGGTGAAATTTCGTCCGATACGTAATAGAATCCTTTCCGTCGGTTCATGGTTGTTCCGGCCCGGCGCCTCACTGCCGGGCGGAAGGGGAATGGATGCGACGGCAGGCGGCGCCTGCGGGAATGACGCTTTTTCACGACTGATGCGAAGGGGAGGGTGCATGCTATCTTTGAAACATAATGTTCTGGAAACTATGAAAAACGGCAGGCCGGACGCCTTTGTCAACGAATGGGAACCCTTCCCGCAGG
>CAYTYP010000083.1:0-8250 GCA_964441405.1 uncultured Acidobacteriota bacterium | reverse complement strand
GACAGGGAAACGATTGCAGTGAGTTTAGGATATTTGCTTACGGAGGGCTCATCGTGATGATTGAGGATGGAATCGACGAGTTGATCGGGAAGGTGCCACCTAGCGGCGAGCAAGGAACCCAGCTTCGCATGAGAAAATCCAAACCTTTCAATCTCAGCCTGGCAGAATTCGATTTCGCCACGATAAACGGATTCTATAATAGGCAGGTATTCCCGTTCATGCGTCTGCACCAGAATTGTTTTCCCAATATCGTGCAATAGTCCGCTCGTGAACGCTTCTTCCTCATTAGGGTAGTTCGATTGGACCGCAAGGGCTCTGGCAGCGACAGCTGCGCTCCACGAGTGCGTCCAAAGTAGTTGAGTAGTCAGGTTTGGAGAACGGCTGCTTTTCGACTTGAACAGAAGCTGCACAGAAGCACCTACGACTATGGAACAAACCCGCTTGATTCCCAAGATTGAAATCGCGTGGGAAAGTGTCGATATCTCCTTGGAGAAGGAAAACAGAGCCGAGTTGACAATTTTGAGAATGCGGACAGTCATGGCCTGATCCGCCGAGATTAACTCTTTCAATTCATTCAGTGAAGCATGAGGATCAGCCACAAGCTTTATTGCCTTCAGGGCAGTCTGCGGAAACGGCGGCAATTCGCCAACACTCTTCACGATTTCGTCCAGTTGCATAGCAATCCTTCCTCGGTTCAACTATATCTATCGTTCCCTCCGGTAGGATGGTTAACAATTTTAACGGCATTGGTTAAGATATGGTAACAGGTACGAATTACCTAAATAACCTAGTGGGTTGATATACGGGGTCGACCCACGATAATTATTGAGGATGAGAGAGATAAGCTGTGTGGAGGCCTGAAAAAAGGGGGTTAGGCACGGTTTTTTGCCCCGATTATTTCATTCTAAGCGCCGCCTGTCAGGAGAGGAGTGAGGGATTATTGGGCGCGGGAATCCATATCATCCCAGAGTGCGTATGCATCCAGCAACTCTCGTTGTAATTCCTCCAGCCGCGCCATGACCTGCCTGATATTTTCGGCTGTTTCCTTGTAGAATTCGGGATGCGCCATGGCGTCGTTCAATCGCCGCTGTTCCACCTCAAGGGCTTCGATCCGCCCCGGCAATTGATCATATTCCCGCTGTTCCATATAGGACAGTTTCTTCCTGACCGATACGGGAGTATTGGCCCGGGCATCGCCAACATCGTGAGTGTTGCGGCGGGGTTGCGAAACATTTTCCTTCGCTGCCGCAACTGTCTTCTGACGCAGCCAGTCATCGTAACCGCCGATATATTCCTGCACTTGGGCATTTCCCTCGAAGACGAACGTGCTGGTGACGACATTGTCAAGAAACGACCTGTCGTGGCTGACAAGCAGAATCGTACCGGGGAACTCCAGCAATTGCGCCTCCAGAAGCTCGAGAGTTTCAAGGTCGAGATCATTGGTCGGTTCATCAAGCACCAGGACGTTGGCAGGGCGCGTGAACAGGCGCGCAAGCATAAGCCGGTTGCGTTCTCCTCCCGACAAGGCCTTTACCGGCGAACGCGCCCGTTCCGGAGGGAAAAGAAAATCACGAAGGTAGCCGTTTACATGGCGGGATTGGCCGTTGACCGTAACAGTATCGCCGCCTTCGCCCACCGTATCGAAGACGGTGCGTTCCGGATCGAGCTGCTCGCGCTGCTGATCATAATAGGCCACCTGGACATTGACGCCTTGCCGAATAAAGCCGGAATCCGGCGGCAATTCCCCCAATAGCAGGCGCAGCAGAGTGGTTTTGCCGGCTCCATTCGGGCCTATGAGACCAATCCTATCGCCGCGCATAATCCGCGTTGAGAAGTCGCGCACGACATTTCTGCCGTCAAAAGATTTGCTCGCACCCTCCGACTCAAAGACCATCCGGCCGGAGGGATCCGCAAGTTCAACCCGCAGGCGCGCGGCGCCTATCCGGACACGCCGCAGGGCTCGTTCTTCACGCATAGCCATCAACGCCCGGACGCGCCCTTCATTCCGGGTGCGCCTGGCTTTGACTCCCTGTCGCAACCAGGTTTCTTCTTCGGCGAGCCGCTTGTCGAACTTTTCCTGCCGGAGAGACTCATTGGCGAGCCACTCCTCCTTTTTGCGCAAAAACGTATTATAGTCGCCGGGCCATGATGTGAGTTGACCGCGGTCAAGCTCGACAATCCGCGTTGCAAGCTTTTGCAGGAAGACTCGATCGTGGGTAACGAATACGACCGTGCCGGCATATTCAGTCAGGAAGCCTTCGAGCCAGGCAATAGCCTCGATATCCAGGTGATTGGTGGGTTCATCCAAAAGCAGGAGGTCCGGCTGGGCGACGAGCGCCCGGGCGAGGAGAACACGACGGCGCCAGCCGCCGGACAGTGTGCTGACAATGGCCTCAGGCTGAAGCCCAAGCCGGGCCAGCACCATTTCGACCCGCTGTTCCAGGCGCCAGCCGTCTTTTTCTTCAAGCTCATGCTGAAGACGGCCTAGTTTTTCTAAAAGTGCAGGGGAGCCACTCTCGGCAACCTCGACCGCCGCGTGGTGATAAGCCGTTGCCAGATCGCCGAGGCCGCCCAGCCCTTCAGCCACGACATCGAACACCGGCTGGTCGGCTGAAAGCGCAGCATCTTGCACCAGAAGGGCGGCTCTCACGTCCGGTTGTCTATGTACGAAGCCGGAGTCAGGGACCTGTTCGCCGCTCATGATTCGAAGGAGCGTCGACTTCCCTGTCCCGTTGCGTCCGATTATGCATACTCGCTCACGGGATTCGACCTGCAAAACAATATTGTCCAGCAGCGACAGATACCCGTGTGCGATCGAAACATGGTCAAGTGTTATCAGCGCCATCTTCAGACATTACCATGAAGCCCCGCACATTATTCTCTGCAGAATTCGCAGCAGACATCTATCTGTCAAGCGTCCGGCAGTCAAGCGTCCGGGAGCCGGTTCGAAATCTGGAGGTTTCTCCCGATCGTCAGACGAACTCCCGGTTAAGAAACATCTTTTTAACGATTGCTGTCTTTGTGCTTGGGAAAACAGTCCCGGCAATACACCGGACGATCTTCTCTGGGCTTGAAAGGGACTTCACACTCTTTCTTGCAATCCGCACAAACAGCCTTATGCATCTCTCTAGGACCTCTGTCGTATCTTCTATCTTGAAAACCCATTTTATTTCTCCTGTCTTTACAGACTTCGATTATTGGTTGCACAAAAACATGACAATAACTTGATTGCCTAATTCCGGTCTTTTCGCTTGAAGGGAACCGGTTTCCTTTTAGGATTGGGACCCCGACTCTTCTCGCGTTGACGGCGATCGTAAAAATGTCCTGGGGCAGAATCTCTTTCTTTGTGGCTGTCTCCGTATTCTCTCTTGCCTTGGCGCTGAGGATGATCGAAAGAACGAAACGGTTTCGTAAAAGGTCTTTTTCGAAAGGGCCTGTCCGGAAAAGTATTTTCCTGAGATGGCCTTCCTTGCGACTGGTTAATCAATAAATCTATCTTTCGCTCTAAAAAAAGCAATTGCTGCTGCATCTTTTTGAGCAAAGACACAACATCCGTAGCATCGGATTCATCCGGTACTGCAGCTGGGTTAATGTCCGACTCTTCCATCATCTTGCCTGGTTACCTTTCATTGAACTCTGGGGTCGAATAATTGAGACCAGAATATTAAGTATGAGCAATTTTGTGAGGATTGCAGCTTAACATCTAAATAATAATATACTTTTTACAATTCGCCTTATTTATTATTGCCTTAGCAGACAAAACCAAGACGCCACAAAGGACAATGCAGCATTGGTTATAGCTCTGAATGAGCGAAAACCGTACAGGCGCTGTAAAGAAATCACACATAAATTCCTGCTTTTTCATGAAATTAGTGAGAAAAACCAGGAATTCGCTTGGGCACGGCGATTGCACTTCATAAATAGACTATTTTGGAGCGCTTATGCAGGCAACTACATGGAATCCATCGAATCTTCAGGATCGAACTCTTATCACCCGAAGTCAGGAAGGCGATCAAATTGCCTTTGAAACGCTTGTACAGAAGTATAAACATCACCTGTCGGCGCTGATACGCTGGCATGCCGGACCGACTACGGACGCCGAAGACCTGATGCAACGTCTGCTATGCAAGGTCTATTTTTCCTTGAAGTCCTTTGATCTCGATCGTCCGTTTTATCCATGGCTCCACCGCATTGCCATCAATCTATGCTGCGATGAAAAACGCCGCCTGCGGCGATGGAGAACCCTTCCGTTGGCTGATTATGAACTAATGGAAACCGGCGGTGAAACCAGGCAGCCGGCATATGCGAACGATTTCTATTCTGCCGCAAGCAGGCAGGAAATGAGCGACATGCTGAAAAGGATCATCGGGATGTTGCCGAAAACATATCAAGAAGTCATTACCCTTCATCATCTGCATCAAATGCCGTATGAAGAGATCGGCCCTCTTTTGAAATGCACGCCCCGCGCTGCAAGGATAAAAGCTTTCCGGGCGCGCGCAGCGCTCCGAAGACTTCTCGAGGGATCATTCGCCGAAGAGACCGATTGTTCCGCATCCTCAAACATTTTCGAGAGGATGGATGCCTGCTGCCGTCGAAATATGATAAAAAGTTCCCGCCCCGACCGGGTCAATGGTGGTATAAAGGAATCGCCAAGGGCTTATTAGGGATACGATTTTCGTACATGGGTAGATCACAACCGCCTATGTTTAAATCCGTCATGCATAAATGGTTTCTGATTTCAGTTCTAGCCGTCTTTGTGGCTATGCCTCCGCAATCTTCCGGGCAGCAGCCCAAAATGCCGGAAGAATGGCCGAAATGGCAAGGCTCGGAAGGATGGCCGAAATGGCCGGATCCGGAGGATTGGCTGGACTCGACCATAAAGGAAGCCGGCAAAAAACTCGAAATTGTAAAAGGCATCCCAAAGCCCGGCCAGGACATCGAACTCCTACACACCAGGGCGGCCGATCTGTTCAAACGATCCAAACAGGCGCACGAAAATTTTCCCCGGCGTGAACGGCTTGCAAACGCAACCCATGCACTGCTTGACGCCGCTTACGGCATTTATTCTTCCCGTAAAGCGGACCGTACTCCACAGGATTTTTGGGGAGTCGGCAAATCGCTGCAGGGTCTTCATTATCGCGTTCAGCAAGCCGATTTTTTCGTCTCAATGAGCGGCGAAAAAAATGCTGACCAATACGTCACTTTGGCGCGAACTATTTATCACCAGGCTCGAAGCGCCTATGATGCTCACGAGTACCAGAAAGCAAAGTATCTGGCTGATGCATCCTGGTCAATTGTGACTGCTGTGGAGAGTATCGCCCATGCTGCGATTCCGCCTCAAGCGACTCCCGGCATCTTCAAATAATCCAATGATCTGGCCCGCTCCCGTAAGTTTCCGAGCTCAAGCGTTCATCATAGCGGCGGCCTCCCTGGCGGTAGTAGGGCTGGCAGCCTTTATCGTTCAGGATGTGGTCTTCACGACCGAAAGCAAATTGCGCGCGGAAGCGCAACAACTCTGCACATCCGCATGCCAGGATATCAGAATCCAATATGAAGAACGCGCCGCCTATACGGGAGATCCTCTGCGCGAATTGCCCAGGGACGCCCAGGAAATATCGCTCAAAGCCATTTCCAATACGGTTCTCCAGGCATATACGGGAATCAAGGGAGGAATGTATCTGGCGACTTCCGACCGAATTATGGGCTATGCTTATCCAACCGCCGATTCCCGCGCCGATTTCGAGCTGACAAAAGTCGAACGGGACTTTATACGATCCTTAGCCGGCCAAACCAGCATCAACGGAGAAATAGCCACCCAGTCGGAGCGGCGGCGCCGGGACCTGATAGTCGCGGCGACAGTGCAATCCAATGGCATGATAATATGGGCTATGCGGCGCGTACCGGTCATTCAATATCCTTTGATTGGAACCCATCGCTGGTGGCTTGCAGCGCTGGTCTTTTCGACTATACTCGGGGTAGGTGGAATTATTTCCATCTGGTATATGCTGCATTCAGGCGTCATGTCTATACGGCAGGGACTCAGGCGACTCGAAGAAGATTTTTCTTATCGCCTGCCTTCGATACGGGGCGATCTGGGACAGGTTGCCCTGGCTATTAATCGGATGGCGGAACGGCGCATGGCCCTCGAGGAAAAGCTCCGACAGCAGGATCGTCTGGCTGCTTTGGGCAAAGTAGTCGGCGGCGTAGCGCACGAGGTCAGAAATCCGCTGAACTCCATACAGCTTACGCTGCAACTACTGGAACGCCGATTAAAAAAAGGCATAGCAGTGTCTAATGAAGTGCAGGAATGCCTCCAGGAAATCGATCGCCTTGATATGATCGTTGGACGGCTGCTTTCCTTCGACCAGCCCGCTATGATCAATCGTAAAACTCAGGAAATTGCGCCGTTGATTTTTCAAGCAATGAAGATGGTGCATGATCCGATGCAAAAAAAGAACGTCCGGTTCGAAACAACCGGCGTCGAATCAAGCTTGACAGCCGATGTCGACGGCCCGCAAATAATTCAGGTGCTCATCAACCTGCTGTTGAATGCCATTGAAGCGTCACCGGCGGCGGGAATAGTCCGGTTGAGCGCCGGAAGTTCCGGGCCGAATTTCTACATCCGGATTTCCGATGAAGGAAGCCGGATCCCCGAAAATGTCCGGCCGCACATCTTTGACGCCTATTACACCACCAAACCGAACGGAACCGGATTGGGATTGGCTGTCTCCCGTGAAATCGTGATCAATCATGGGGGAGCGTTGGAATTTGAATCGGAAACCGGCGGCACAACCTTTATAATGGTGCTTCCTGTCGATCGGAGTTCCGCGAATGAAACCTAAGGCGTCCGTCCTCATTGCCGAAGATGAAGCGCAAGCCCGCGAAGCCCTTTGCGCTCTCCTGGAAGACGAGGGATACCAGGTCCTCTGCGCCGCCGACGGAATGGAAGCCTCAGGGATTCTCAGCCGATCCGCTGTCGAGGCTGCACTCATCGATATCCGGATGCCAGGCAAAGACGGGCTGACGCTTCTGCGGGAGCTTAAAGATCTTCCGACCCCTCCTGCCGTCCTGATCATGACAGCCTATGGGACCAGCGCCGCCGCCATCGAAGCTATGGCGCTCGGAGCCTTCGATTATCTGACCAAGCCGCTGAATTTCGAAGAACTGCGCATCCAGTTGCAGCGGGCAATCGAAGACCGGCGGCGCATCAGCGAACTCGAGGCATACCGTATTGAAGAAGACGCCCATCAGGAATGGGAGATCGTCGGCAGCGGGCCTGCCATGCAAAAGCTTTACAAGCTCATCGGGCAAGTTGCGGTCACCGATTCCACCGTACTGATTCGCGGAGAGTCGGGAACCGGAAAAGAGGTAGTGGCGCGCGCAATCCACAAACACAGCCTGCGCGGCGCACGACGCATGGTCAAAGTCAATTGCGCTTCAATTCCGGAAACGCTCCTGGAGGCGGAACTGTTCGGCCATGAACGCGGCGCATTTACCGGAGCGTCCCAACGACGGATCGGAAAATTTGAATATGCCGCCGGAGGAACGCTCTTTTTAGATGAAATCGGAGAGCTTGCTCCCTCAACCCAGGTCAAACTGCTCCGGGTGCTGCAGGATCATTGCATCGAGCGCCTTGGTTCGAATATCGCGATTCCGCTGGATGTCCGGATCATGGCCGCCACCAACTGCGATCTTGAAATGGCCGTGCGGCAAGGCCGCTTCCGCGAAGATCTCTACTATCGGTTGAATGTCGTAGGCATCCTTATCCCCCCGTTGCGTCAGCGGCGCGAGGATATCCTGGAACTGGCTAATTTTCTCTTGCGCCGCAGCGCCGCGCGCATGAAAATTCAGACGCCCACATTATCCGAAGGGGCTAAAGAACATCTTTGCAAAAACGACTGGCCGGGAAATGTCCGCGAACTGGAACACTGTCTGGAGCGGGCGCTTATTCTCTGCCGGTCGGGCTCAATACTTCCAGAACATGTGGAACTTTCGGCGAATCCCTCCGTGACCGATCCCTTCGATTCGCTTCCCCTCGAAGACGGGCTTCACGCCGCGGTCGAAAAACTGGAGCGCCGACTGATCGAGCGCGCCCTGGCCGCCACCGGGGGAAATCGAACCCGCGCAGCCGAAGTCCTGAAGATTAATCGCAGGCTGCTCTACGACAAGCTGCGTGAATTTGGATTGGATTAAGCATCCTCCGGCAGAGCCCTCGCTGTACCCCACAAGTGACACTGTGGGTTAGGGGCC
>CAYTYP010000082.1:0-9861 GCA_964441405.1 uncultured Acidobacteriota bacterium | reverse complement strand
AGTCCAAGGACGCCGCCGGGAACCTCTCCACTTCGGGAGATTTCACATTCACGACTTCGGCGCCCCCCGTCATTACGCCGCCGGCGCAATAAGTCCAAAGAATATCCAAAGGGGAGACAGCCTACGATAAATTATTGATGCCGCGCAGCATAGTTTTAAACAAGCCCCAAAAATACTGCCTTAGACGAATATTTTCTGCCTTTTTCTTTTTCCAAGCGATCCATTGCACTCTCCGCTCCCATGGACATCCGCAAAAGTAAAAGGAAAATATAGGCGTTTGGAAATGTCTTATTGACAATCTGTCGCTTCATGTTTATAGAGGAGCCGCGGCTTTTTTGCGCCCGATAAACACACTCTCGATCCGAAGGAGAATTTCATGCAAACACCCGTTCACTCTGCCATTGTTGAAGCTGCCGCCGGCTTGCTGCCCCCCGAACTTCAGCAGGAACTCGATACTCCTGTGACACCCGAAGAGCTCGATGCTTTCAGTTTGGGTCCCGGCATATCCATATCAAGGAAAGATCTGGATAAAATTAAAACTTATCTGGATTTCGTCCGCCTGGGCTCTCGCCTGGAGGATTCCACATCCATCCCCAGTCCGCTCCCGGAGCCGGACCGTCAGAGCGTTCCCAATATCGGCGGAGGAAAGTATATGCCATGGCTTGAGCATTACTGGGATCCAAGTCTTAACGAAAACAAAGGACTAAGGGTAACGCTGGGATATTTCAATACGCTTTTAACCTCTATTGTGCCGTTTGCCGGCGAAAGCATCGGCGAAAGCATTAATGCGGCATTGAGCTTTTTGACCGGTGACGCGTCCATTGTCCTGGGTCAGTTCCGTCCCTGCGTGGCGCGCGCCAAGGACTACTGGGACGCCTGGGTTCTTCAAAAATATAGAGCAGGAGCTAAAGCCGAGGCGTATCTCAACCTGGGACGGGTCTGCCATCTGCTGGCGGACGCCGGAACGCCGGCTCATGTGCAAAACGATCCGCATCTCGGCTGGTCTTACATGGAAGCCTTTTTCGATTGGAGCGGTTTGATTACCCCCGATGTCGCTTTCAACAAGGTGGTAGCAAATTTATTCGATGCCGATGTTCCCGAGCCGACTTGGATCAAGGATGCAACCACACTTCAGGATGAAGACTACGAGGATTATATCGACAAATCATACAAGGATCATGGCCGTCAATTTCCAGCCGATCTGAACGTTTCGGGCAGCAGTCCGATCATTTATAATCCGGAGTGGTCATTGTCGAAGCATTTTCATCAATTAGCCGAAATTTCGAGGCTTTATGACTCGGACGACGTCGACGGCAAGGGAGAAGGACACCCCTACCACTGGGATCACTGGTATGATTCTATCAAAGGGACGCTTCCGATTGATCGCGACGTCACCGGCGATTTGACCGATTACGCCTGTCGGGCTATTGGACGCGACCTGGTTCCGGCTTCGATTCAGTTTACAGCGGGCTTGCTGTGCATGTTTTTTCGGGAAGTCGGCTTGCGCTTCAAGCTGCATACGTTGAGTGTCAAGCTTGAAAAGTTTACCGTTCTGGACGATACAGATCCTTATGGGCGTGGAGAGATTTATCTGAAATGTTGGCTCGACGGCTGTAAAAAGCGTCAGTTCGGCGAATATGCGATGGGTTCCGGAGCGACCAAACGCTTTCGTGATGTGGAATTTTCGGCCGTAGTCAAGGACCTGCATGCTCCAACCGCAATACACCTGACCTGCTATGACGATGACGGCAACTATTTCTGGGACGACAGCGAAAGTCTGGGAAAAATCCATTTAACCTTGACTCCCGCAGACATACCCGGAGAGGGCAAGACATTTGAGGTCGCCTCGTCCGGCGGCAGCGGAAAGTTTTCAGCCACACTCTTTGTCCGCCTTCTCGAGAGTGGCCTATCCGACAAATCAGTAGACGATTTGCCTGCAAAATATCAGAAGCAACAATCCTTTGCGACGAAGACGGATGATCTGAATAAAAGCCGATTCAATCTGCGCAAGACGCCCCCAATCTATCTGAACCTGGAAACACTCAAGGTTCATCGAACCGCAAACCGCCGGAATCCCCGACCCTGCGGCATCTGGGCTAAGATTCCGGCCGAGAAGAGATTGGAATTGTCCTTTACGGAAGAAGAGTTGCTGCGCCCGGCTGATGGCGGCAACCTGCTGCAGAGGATCATCCGGGAAAAATTCGGCGCGGGAAGTCCCGAGTACCAGAGAGCTTGCCAGATCACAAGGTTGACAAGCGACTGCGCCTGCACCAAGGACGAACGTTGAACTTTGCCTTCAATAGCTTCAGCCTCCTGGGAGCGGCAGGATAGAAGTCAACATCCGTTGGCCGGTAAAACAAAATGTATAGCGCTGACAATATTCTTATTCCCCTTCTGCGTTTTGTATCAAGATTCATGAAATTGGCGAATCCTAGCCCAGGCTTCCAGGAGGTGGAAAGACCGATCCCGCTCCGCGTTGCAGGGGACCCGGCTGTCAGCGCGATTTCCGGGCGCGCGGATTGCGGCCTTGCTCTGGGGACGGAGCGCCGGAAGCCATACCCACGAAAAAACGCTTGTCCTGATCTTTCCAGTATCCGGCCGCATCCTCCAGAATAGTGCGAACTGTTTCCATTTCCACAGGGCAGCACTCGTGGAAAGACTCCGGTTTGTAGATCAGGAGAGCGTAGCCGTCCGCATCGAGCCAGGACAAATCCGTTATGCACTCCTCGAATGCATCCCAGTTGGATCCGAAGTAAGAGGGAAATTGCAGCGCCTTGGACGCCGCACGAAGGAAATCCTCCTTTCGCCTGACTGCGGCGAGATTCAATTCGAAAACCGCCAGGCCCGCCCGGGCGGCAGTGGCGCGGAAGCCGGCATCGGCATCCCCTTCGACTACATAGATGCCCGAATTCTCTGCTTTGGAAAAGAGACGCGCCCATTCTTTCATACGTCACTCCCGGATGCGATTGAAACTGCCGTAATGGTCGTCCGTGTAGTAGTAGTCCGAATTTCTGCCGGCGACGATCCGGCGCGCGCCGCGGTCGCGGGATCCGGGCGTGACGACCGTGTATTCGCGCCAGTAGCCGCGGGGTTTGGCGGGCAGCAGTCTTTCGCGATTGCCGAATACCGACCCGTCCTTCGAAAAAGGAAACGGCCCGTTGGACTTGATAAGGGCCAGCGTTTGACGCGCTTCGGGCGGCAAATCCGCCACGCGAATCTCATTCGCTTCGATCCCGGCGCCTCCCTGAACCGCATCAGGAGCCGCAGCGGTCGCATGGACATTGCTGCGGGCGGAGGAATCCGGGTTTTCCGCCCCGCTGCACGCCACAAGCGCCAGGGCAAGCGCGGACAGCAGAATCTTTGCCAAAGCAAAAACCGACAGGGGAGGTTGATCATGTTTCTTCATCGCGCCGATCATACTACATTGCGGGCTGTCGCGCCATGCTCGGCTCGCCGCATTTCCCTGTAGAACTTCGGCCGCCGGCGGATCCGCCTAATGCCGCATGCTTTCTGAAGTGCGATCGCGATACGATGGCCACGGAAGAAAGCACGGAATACACGAAGAATCTGGTTTGGGCGATTCGAAGAGGATGTTATAAAAATTGATCGCGGAAGGCGCGAAATTTTTATTTTCGTTCCTTTCGTGTATTTCGTGGTTAGAAGTTTTTTACAGCTCCGACGCCAGAACCCACCTCGCTCCTTCTCCTTGGCTCAGGCCTTGGAATGATTAGCGTGGCAGCATGGCTTGACGGGTTAGACCGCGGCAAATGAAGCCGCAACAAAATTGATTATCGCGGAGCCATAACGGCGATGGCTTCCATCTCGCAAAGCAGTTCTGATCGGCACACGGATGCCTGAACTATTGCATTTGGGAAAACAGGAATTCCCTTCTGCTCAAAGATCCTGCTTAGGCGCAATGCATCGAAAGGATCTTTCAAATAGGTGCTCGCCGAGACTACGTCGTACCATGAGGACTTTTGATTCGCAAGCAGAGTCGAGATATTTAGAAGCATACGTTCCGCCTGCGCTTCAAAATTGCCCTCATGAACGGTCTGGCCTTCTTCATCGACACTCGCGGTTCCGGAGATGAATAGAGTCATTCCATTTTCCCCTGCAATCTTGATCCCTCGAGAAAAATCCGAACCATACATCCAGGCTTCATTCAAAGTCGACGCAGACATTCGTTGCGCTTCGCGCGAGCCTTCTTCAATCGCATAAAGGCTAAAACACATGTTCTTAGACGGAAAAGGAGGACTTCCCCCGATCCCTGTGCTGGCGGGCATCAATGCAAGACCCAACTCTCGATAAAATCTGGTCCGTCCCCGATTCAAAGCCGAGTAATCATCCTCTATATGTCGAAGGTGAATCCAGGTTCGAATGACATCTCGAAAGCTCATCTGTTCTTCCTGAAGCGATTTTTCTGCAGCTTGAAACATGCTGTAAGCTTCGTCCTCGGGGCTTCCCGGAAGACCGCAGATATTCGCAAGCAACACATGTTTGTATCCGCCGAGCCTAAAAGCTAATCCATCTTGCCCCGATGAGAGCGCGGCTACCGGACGAGTTTCCAGCAAACCCGATTGGGGTAGGACGGCATAAGCCAATAGTTCAATTTTCTGATCCGCATTCACAGGAGGTTGCTGTATGAAAGTAGCGACAGGCGCATAGAAAGAATTTTCTGATTGCGTGGATAGGACTTGGTTTCGTATGTTTTGAAAGGGCTCCAAATCCCCCTGGATGTCGCGGAAGAACACCATCTCCTGCAGAATATTTTTAATGGAACCGCCTTCTTGTTGGAGAGCCCCGGACAAATCGCGGTAAAGAGAAATCGCCTGTCTGGAAATGTCTTTCTCTGCCGTATCCGGCCGGCAGAGGATGAATAGCTCTTTTGCCAAGGGCCCCTGATATCTGCGGACTACGGATGACGGAGTTGTAGAATTGGCCTTTCGGAAATCTTGATTACGGATCATGAATACTGTCTTATCAAACAATTCATAAATATAGAAGTGTAATTGCCGCTTTAATCAGGACGCGGAGTTTCTCTGCCGGCAGTAAACAAGAGGAAAAGGCTTTTTATTGCGTCCAATGAAGATATCGAATGGTTTGTTAAAGAAAATTCAGTTTAAATTCCATTATTATAATAAACGTGGTCCGTCTCTCTATGCCCCTTTCAGGACCGCAGCCTGCCGATTTGGTAAGGCTCCATAAGAAAAAGCGGCGATAGATTATCGCTGATTTCTTTCCATCTTTTCGAGTTCGTTGATCGCCTGAAGCCGATCATCCACATCCGTACTCTGGCCCTCTTGAGTTTCTTTAATCTTGAGGAAAAAGGCTCGTAGGGGACTGTATCCGACAGTCTTCGCCGCCAGCGCGTCGGCGACTTTTTCCTGCATGGGATCGCGCATGATCCATTGATCGCAACCGCAGGCGCTGTCATCGCTGACCAAATGCGCCATCTCGTGCGCCAGGATGCCCTCTAGGGCAAGCGTGTTTGCCAGGAGTTTTATGAACCTTCGGGATATTACAATCTTTCCCTTGCCATCAACCGATGAGCTGCCGGCAATATACACGGCATTGTTGCCTTCTTCGGCAATGTATAAATGAGGAACGTCTCTGCGCCCGAAGGCAGACGCGACTCTCCGCATGATCTGATGCTCCGGACCCCCAGTAGTCTCCTTTGCCCGTGCGGCGCGGAAAAACCTATTTTCACAGCTCACCTGAGCCGTCAGTCCATTTGAAGGAGCGTCATTACTCTCCAGCAGGCTGAGCTTTCCTGCCAGCAAAACACTTGTCACCAGTAAGATGCCTGTTAAAACCAAGATCAGTCTCATATAACTTCTCTGCCAATCCAATAGGTATATCCCTTGTTATCGGAAAGAAGCCGGGTTGCGATAGGTTTTCCATTTAGGAAGCTTTGCTAATAAAACATTTGCTTACTTTAGATGTGTGTGCAATTTTTACCGCTGGCGGCTGCAAATACTCGATTGTCGCACTAGACAATTGATCCAAACGATGGAATGGAAAACACATGAAAAACGCAGGCTATTCCTCAATAAGGATTCGATTAAGAGCTCTGGCATGCATTGGATTGCTGGGATTCGGATTGATTGCAATTTCGAACGGCCAAAATAGCGGGAAAACCGATTTCATAATTCGCGTTGGAGTCGAAGAGGTGCGGCTGGATGCAGTGGTTTTGGATCGAAAAGGCCGTCAGATCACCGACTTGACTGTCGATGATTTCGAAATCAGGCAAAACGGCACAATTCAAAAAATCACATCAGCCACCTATATCAGCGAGTATCAGGCTCAGCCCAAGGTCCCGTCTGGAGCCGCACAGAATTCGAAATTACCTCCTCCCATCCCCATCCCCATGTTGACTCAAAAGGATGTCCGAAGGACATTTGTATTCGTTGTGGATAATATCATGATGGATTTTACTCAAATTTATGACGCTCGTAAAGCCCTTCGGAAGTTTGTCGAGACTCAAATGCAGCCTGGGGACCTCGTTGTCATCGTGCCGACAGCAGGGGGAAACACTGAATTCCAGACGTTCACTTCAGACAAACAACATATGTTGTCCATTATTAACAATTTGCAGTGGATTGGAGTTCCTGGTTACCGATACGACCCGATGCTTCAACTAACGGCAATCGCCTATTGCATCAAGGTCCTTCAGGATATGCCTGGGAGAAAATCTTTGATACTACTTTCTGGAAGTGTATGGATTAATACCGTTGGAATAGATCCCTATGAAGCGGAACGGTTGCGGGTACTTTACAATAAACTAGCAGACGCCGCCTTGCACGCCGGCGTCGTTATCCATACGCTGGATATAGCACAACTTGCCGGTCCTTGGTCAAACCAAGAATTGGAAGATTTTGGCGCTGAGAAAGGCAGCTCCATATACCGATTACAAACTTCTTCTAACTCAACAAGCAACCCAATCCCTTTATCTGAGAAAACCGGAGGGCTCTTCGTCACGGACAGCAATTTTTCTTCGAGCCCAAGCGGAATCGGCCGAGCAAGCGAGATGATCAAGGGATATTATCTGCTTACCTATATCCCCCCTGCCGATACTTTCAACAAAAACGCAATAGACCCATATGCGCATATTAAAATGAAAGTTAAACGGCGCGGATGTGAAGTGCACACCCGCGATGGTTTTTCCCGAGTGCCGGCGTCTTCAAATGCTTCTCTCGAAAAAGTCAACTCGCTGCACGAAGCAATCTTTTCCCCGTTTCGGTACAATGATCTGAACGTTGATTTGGTTTCCGGGTATATAGATGATCCGCAAAAGGGATACTTGCTTCAATCATGGGTTCATGTGGATGCAAAGGATCTGGGCATCGTCGAAGCAAAGGAAGGAATGCACTCCATCTCACTCGAAGCCGCCTGTATAACCTCCAATATCGATAATGTCATCCTGGATTCGAGCTCACAGCGATACGATTATTCTTTCAAAAGCGCAGATATTCCATGGGTCAAAGAACATGGCCTGCGGTTTTCCCTCACCCTTCCTGTCAAGAAGCCCGGGTCCTATTATGTCAGAGCGGCCATGAAAGAGCTGGGGTCAGGGAAAATAGGATCGGCCTATCAGTTTATTGAAGTCCCGGACCTGAAAAAAGGCCGTCTGTCGCTTTCGAATATTTTTATTATCAACCGAGGTGACGATATGCCGTGGTCCCGAACCCAACATTCGGAGCTTTCTCCCGATGTACGACTGGATCCTCGACAGAGTTCGGCCCTTCGAAGTTATCGGCCGGGTGAAAACTTCGATTACGCAGCCATGATCTATAACGCAAAAACCGGCGCAACTCAAAAGCCTGATCTGGAATCTCAGTTCACTCTCTTCGGAAATGGAAAGGAGCTTTTCAAAAGCGTAATTGCCGCCGTGGATCTAATCGGCGTGAGCGATTTCCGAAGGATCCCGATTCGAAAAACACTGGTATTGGAGAAATCTATTGAACCGGGAGACTATGTTCTGCTGTTGCAGATAACCGACAAGCAGGCGAACAAGAAAAACAGCCTTGCTGCTCAGGCCCTGCATTTTAAAGTTTTGGCCCCATAGGCAGTTGAATCCGAATTCCGGCAATACAAATTCCTGATGAATCGCTTGCGAATTTCAAGTACTCTTAAGAGGAAACCGGAACAATCAGGGATTTCTCCCACCCGGGCATATCATAAGTGGGAGGGAATGTCTCCTGGCGTATGGCGACCGAACCGTTGTGCATGTTATCTTAAACTCTGCTGGAGTTAGTATAGTGGCGTGAGGCTGACGGGAAGATGCCAGGGCGGGGCGGCATATCCCATGAAAGCAGTTGGATGATACGGAGCCGGCTTATGCGCATTAAAGGCCATCTAATTATTACTTATATTTTCCGGCATAGCCTCTTTGCGGAAACCCTGACACTGAAGTAGGCCGTCGCCTTAACTACCGCGTTACCTCTCGACTCTACACCTTATTATGCTATTTCCTACCGGGGGTTCGCTGCGATCACCCCCGGGTATCCTCATTTCGCCGCTCCGCGGCTGACATAGATAAATTGGATAAATATGCGGCATTAGGCGTTCCGCACGCGTTCCATGAGCTGCTATTTTCGGAATAGAGAAGGATGTTTGTATACAAATGCTGATGGGCAACTACTGGTTAATTAGTATACGCTTGTTCTACGACATCCTATCTTCTATCATTGGTGAATATCCGATAATTGTTCGTTGCCTCCGCCCGGGACTTCTACGTGGAAAGCATGACTATGAAGATACAAAACTTCATGAGTAATTTAATGAAAATGTTTATATGCATTCGATTCAGAGCTCTGGCGTGCATTGGATTGCTGGGATTCGGATTGATCGCAATTTCGAACGGCCAGAATGGAGATCAAAATGATTTCAAAGTTCGTGTTGGAGTCGAAGAGGTGCGGCTGGACGCAGTGGTTTTGGATCGAAAAGGACGTCAGATCACCGACTTGACTGTCGATGATTTCGAAATCAGGCAAAACGGCACAATTCAAAAAATCACATCAGCCACCTATATCAGCGAGTATCAGGCTCAGCCCAAGGTCCCGTCTGGAGCCGCACAGAATTCGAAATTACCTCCTCCCATCCCCATCCCCATGTTGACTCAAAAGGATGTCCGAAGGACATTTGTATTCGTTGTGGATAATATCATGATGGATTTTACTCAAATTTATGACGCTCGTAAAGCCCTTCGGAAGTTTGTCGAGACTCAAATGCAGCCTGGGGACCTCGTTGTCATCGTGCCGACAGCAGGGGGAGCCACTGAATTCCAGACGTTTACTTCAGACAAACAACATCTGTTGTCCATCATTGACAATCTGCAGTGGATGGGACCTACTGAGGCAATTGATGCTTTCGGAAGATACGATTCGATGTTTCAATTAACCACAATCGCCTATTGTGTAAAGGTCCTCCAGGATATGCCTGGGCGAAAGTCCATGATTCTGATTTCTCGAGATGTATGGGTTAAATTCACGGATCGATTCTCAGATGAAAGGTATTGGGTGCTTTATAATCAACTGGCAGACGCCTCCCTACGCGCCGGTGTTATTATCCATACTCTGGATATAGAACAGCTTGCCGGTCCGGAGCAGATTTACTCAAATTTTAGAGCTGAACGAAAAACTGCCAGCATTCCGCCTTTTGATCCCACTCGAAACCTTACAGGCACTGATGCAGGCGCTGCCAACGACGAACTTTTTCGAAACCAAGATACAGCAGTTAGTAGTGTCTTAGCGGCATTAAATGCAAGAAGGCCCCTCCCTTTATCGGCGAAAACCGGAGGGCTCTTTGTCACGGACAGCAATTTTTCTTCGAGCCCAAGCGGAATCGGCCGAGCAAGCGAGA
>CAYTYP010000081.1:0-10668 GCA_964441405.1 uncultured Acidobacteriota bacterium | reverse complement strand
TCTCACAAATCAAGGATGTGACATTCAGCGCCAACTTGAAGCAAGCATCACAGGGCATGGATTATGATATTGTCACCTGTGTGAAGCCCCCCCACAACCTGCGTATGGAGATAAATGACGCGAAGAAGGGCGTTCGTTTCACTTTGGCTTTCAATGGGAAGTCGGGCTGGGTGATTGATCCGATTACAGGCTCCGTTCAAGACATGCCCGGTCCTTTTCTCGATCAATTGAAAAAATCGGGGGGGGTAGGCGCACTGATATTGTTTGATCCGCAGAACCCATACAGGGCCACAGGCTTTGAAGGGCGCGAATTCATCAACGGCAGGGAATACCTAGTAGTCAGACACACCGACATGCCTCGTTTTGATTCTGTATTGACCTATATCGATCCCGATACATACCTTCCGTATAAATTAACCACGAGTAACGTCGACGGCAAGGTTGAAATGATCTTATCCGATTACCGGGATGTGGAGGGCATGCAAGTACCCTTCATCGTCCATATGAAGACGGCCGACAAAGATGAAATAGAGATAAGGTATAAGAAATGGATCTTTTATTCCAACCTGGAAGATTCCTTCTTTGAAAGATCGGCAGCGTGGAAATAAAACATACTCCTGATAAAGAGACCGGCCCCAAACCGACGTTAGACGAAGTCTCCATCAAGCCGGCACAGGATTGCAGTCGGTCGACTTCGTGGGAGTTAGGGAAAGTGAAACTTTCCCTAACTCCCACGAAGTCCAAAATAAGAAGTTACAAATTGCCTGCTTCCCGTCGTCTGGACCTGTCGCGTAACCGGACTGATGATTTCAATCTGCACTCCTGGCCAACGGATGGTTCAAGTACCGTCGCTGTAGACCATCAGATTAATGTGGAGTATCGAGTCCTTCTGCTCCGTGTCGAGTGTGGCAAAGGACTTGATACTCCACATTACTGAACTCTTAACATTAGGCAATTAATGTTGAGATCAACATTAATCGCCGAGCATGGCAATTTCAGCTTCAGCAACTCCGGCCGGCTGCCATGAAAGGCAGCATTACCAAAAACATTTGAATAATTGCTTGATAATATGGTAACTCATAGGTTACCATTTCTTATGGTCACGATTCGGGAATACCTTGATGCTCAGGGGCGCTGGACTGATTATAAAAGACGCAAAACCGAGGAGATATAACAATGCCTTTAACTCGTGATTTCAAAGAAACTATTCAATCTCGAATCCAAAAAGATCCGGCTTTTCGGAATGAGCTTTTGCGAGAAGGTGTTGAATGTCTCCTTTCTGGAGATCTGGAGACAGGCAAAACCATTCTGCGCAATTACATCAACGCGGCTGTAGGTTTTGAAAAATTGAGCAACCTGACCCAAAAACCTGCAAAGAGTTTGATGCGAATGTTTGGTCCCAAGGGCAATCCTCGCGCACGTAATCTATTCGAGGTAATCGCACAACTTCAGAAAACCGGCAGCCTTCGTCTAAGCGTTGACAATATTCGGATTCCTGCAAAAAAGGCGTCTTAGCCACATTCAAATATGTGGCAATTTTAAAAATATTTGCATTAATCTAATTAACCAAGAGCTTAATGCGGATCTTTTTTTCGAAAGGAAGCCAAGGATGCGAGACATAATCCGGCGGTTTAATTCTCTACGAAAGAGCATGTTTTGGTTTTTAACGGCGTTGGCTTTTCCCGGAATCCCGACGATGGCGCAACAGCCTGTGACGCTAACGGTCAAAGCGGATCAACCCGGCGCGAAGATCGATCCGATTTTCTATGGCTTGATGACGGAGGAGATCAACTATTCTTACGATGGCGGCCTGTATGGAGAACTGATTCGCAACCGCATCTTCCAGGATCGTCCCATCGTTGTGCGGGGCGGGCGCTCAGGGGAAGGCGGCGCAACCAGCGCGCCGACGAATCCGGCGGAGGCGAAGAATCCGAACCTCGTCCACTGGTGGTTGGTCGCCGACAATGGCTCAAGCGGGGAAATCGACATCGACGCCAATGATCCCGTCAATACAACGGCTCTGAAGAACAGTTTGCGGCTTGACATCAAGTCTGTCGCGGCGGGCCGACGCGTTGGCGTTGCGAATGACGGGTACTGGGGCATACCGGTCAAGCCCAACACCGCCTACACCGCTTCGTTCTATGCCAAAGCCGGCCGGGATTTCAGAGGCCCGCTGACGGTAGCCATCGAAGGGAACAATGGAGCTGTTTACGCTTCCGGCAAAGTTTCTAAAGTTTCCGGCGCCTGGAACAAATACGTCGTCAAAATCAAGACCGGCAAGATACAGCCGACCGCCGACGCCAGGTTCGTCCTTTCCGCTTCCAGCCCCGGTTCCGTTTGGTTCAGCCTCGTCTCGCTCTTCCCGCCAACATACAAAAACCGCGCCAACGGCATGCGCATTGACATTATGGAAAAACTCGCCAATATGAAGCCGAGCTTTCTCCGCTTCCCCGGCGGAAATTACCTGGAAGGAAACAATTTCGCGAATCGTTTCAATTGGAAAGCCACCATCGGCCCGCTGGAAGAACGGCCCGGACATATGAGTCCGTGGAGTTACCGTTCCACAGACGGCGTCGGCTTGCTCGAGTTCCTGCACTGGTGTGAAGATCTCAACATGGAACCGATTGTCGGCGTCTATGCAGGCATGCATCTCGATGGAGGACGCACCACTGTTACAGGAGATGCGCTCAAACCTTTTGTGCAGGAAGCTTTGGAAGAGATAGAGTACATTACCGGCGATGTTTCCACGACATGGGGAGCCCGCCGCGCCAAAGACGGCCATCCGGCGCCATTCAAGCTTCGCTATGTCGAAATCGGCAACGAGGACTGGCTTAACAATGGCAAGCGTGATTACGCCGGCCGCTTCACCATGTTCTATGACGCCATTAAAGCCAAATACCCCCATCTCCAGGTGATCTCGACCATGCGCTCGCAGGACAAGTTCAACCATGGCCGTTCGCCTGATCTGCTGGACGACCATTTCTATGTCAGCATCGCAACTTCGCTCGCTCAGGCTCATTACTACGACAAGTACGATCGCACCGCGACAAAAATCTTTGTCGGCGAATGGGCGACGAACAGCCCCGGCAGTGGCGATACCGGGCATATGGGTTTTGCTTTGGGGGATGCCGCCTGGCTCACCGGGCTTGAACGCAACGCCGACGTGATAGTCATGAACGCCTATGCTCCACTGCTGGTCAACGTGAATCCCGGCGGAAGGCAGTGGCAGGTAAACCTGATCGGATATAATGCGCTGACAAGTTTCGGATCGCCCGCGTACTATGTGCAGAAGATGTACGCCAACAACCGCGGGGACGTCGTGCTGCCTGCGACATTTGATCCGGCGCCCATCCTGACAGCGGCGGAAATTCCACAAGCGCCGGGACCAGGGGGGCGAGTTCCGGCAGGGCCATTCGACGGCCTCTACGCCGGCGCTACCCGCGAAACCGTTACCGGCGACATCATCCTCAAGCTCGTCAATGTTCAGGCTGCGCCGCAGTTGCTGAACATCGATCTGCACGGCGTTTCGAAGGTCGCCCTCAAAGCATCCGGCGAAGTTCTGGCAGGCGAAGTGGGCGCAATGAACTCCATTGCCGAGCCGACCAAGGTCGCCCCCAAGCCGGTGGTCATTGACAACGCCGGAACCAGGTTTTCCCACACACTCCCGGCTAATTCCGTAACCGTGGTCCGTTTGAAAACGCGCTGAGGATTCTTTGCAGACGTTCAATAGATCTCATCTTCTTCCGCATGCGTGTAGAATAGATTGATGTATTGGCTGTCCTCTTTTTCTGGATTAACGTCGAGCAGCTGAGCTTCCGCCAGAGCACGGCTGGCGGAAGCCTGCGCTTCCAGGCTTTTCAATTGCTCGGGAATTCCAAATTCAATGATGAGATCTTTAACCTGTTTATAAATGACCGGATGCCCATACAGGAGTTGGCCTTCATCCAGGATTTTAGCGGCGACTTGGGAGGAGAATATATCGAATTTAAGCTGTTCCCTGACCCGAGACATCGTCTTGATAAGGTAATCAATTTCCTCCCGGTCGTTGACGAGCAATCGATGCTTTTTTTTGTGGATGGAATTATCCAAGGACCGGATGATCTCCGGATCCAAGTCATCCTCGACGACAACAATAATATCGAGATCGGAGCCTCGAACCATCTCTCCGGTGCTTTTCTCCGGCCGCGAAACCGTGTGGGACATGTCATAGACCACATCGCCGGCGATGATAAAACAAGCTTTTGCCAAAAGAACATCTTTGTCCGGCAGTGGAGCCAGGGCGGCGATGGTGGTTTGTTTGGCTATTTCTCGTTTTGTATCGCTGATAAGTTTCGTCTCCCGACCAAGCATTTCAGCTTTCGCCGCCAGCGCATCGTCCTGACTATCAAGGCCTACGAGCGTGTAAGTAAGGAATTCCCGCCGGATGGAGGGAGAGAGCCGCGCATATCCTTGAACGCTTCGATCGAGACGAAGGTATCGACAACCCACTGTCTTGAGATGAATGGCCGGCGATTTATGGCAAGCTTGCCAAAGTGAGAATACCTCCACGCCGGTACGCTCGACAAGTTGCGCCCCGGGCAGAGGTCCTGATTCCGCAAGTATGGAGACTATTTGTTTTTCTATCATAGAGGCGACAGATTATCGCAGTTCCATTCGCATCGCCAAAGCAATAATTTGGATTTCAAATATTTCAATCGGTGATAAAGGCATTGTTTGCCGCTGCGAGTTTTGTGATAATTCCTTCGGATCAAAAGACTGCAGCGGATTCGCATCCGGCGTACGCATCTGTTTCCCGTTGCGCGGTGAAAACATCCGGGATGTGCGGGTCAGGACTGCAGAATCGCAAAATGGGTAAATGGAAAAAATAGGCAGTTTAAAGCTAAACATGCCGATATGAATGGCGGGCAATGGGTGATGTATTCATTCCCTTATTTCGATAGCCATTAACTATGCTCAACATCGCACGCCTGCTAAGTTCCAGGATTTTAGGGATCGATCAGACATTCCCCTAAATTATAGGCATCGCAGATATCTCAATGTAAAAGTCGGGCGTCCCTATTTGACCCGGCCGTTTTCCCAGCCGGTAGAACTCTCAATCAAAAACCAACGACCTGAATCCAGCGCATCGGGATTCTGCAGGCATTAAAGCTATTCAGTGCATCGCACAAGGAGTATTTCAATGAGTGATACTTCAAGAATTTCACCCCTTGTTCAATCCCTTTTGGATCGAGGCGTCAAAATTCCCAGTCCGGATTCGGTGGAAGTGGAAGATTCCGTCAATCCTGAAAGAATCGCTCCCGGCGTGGTCATCCACACAGGGTGCAGAATAGCCGGCGATAAAACTTCAATTGGTCCGGGCTCCGAACTCGGCCGGGAAGCGCCGGTCGCGATTGAAAACTGCCGGCTGGGCCATAAGGTCGAACTGAAAGGAGGTTACTTTTCAGGGGCTGTTTTTCTGGACGGAGCCAATATGGGAAGCTCTGCTCATGTGCGACCGGGAACCATTATGGAGGAGGAAGCGGGAGGCGCTCATGCGGTGGGCTTCAAGCAAACTATTTTCCTCTCCTTTGTCACTGCGGGCAGTTTGATAAACTTCTGCGATGCTCTCATGGCAGGTGGAACCAGCCGGAAAAATCACAGCGAGGTCGGGTCCTCTTACATTCACTTCAATTTCACGCCGCATCAGGACAAAGCAACTCCATCTCTGATTGGCGACGTGCCGCGCGGCGTTTTTTTGGATCAGGAACCGGTTTTCCTGGGAGGCCAGGGAGGATTGGTAGGACCGGTTCGGATTGCCTATGGTACGGTTATTCCCGCCGGAACGCTTTGCCGCCGGGATATCCTGGAGGAACGGAAGCTGTTCGCAGCCCCGCCTGCGGCAAAGGAAGCTCGTTTATTTGCCATCGGCGTCTATCGCGGCGTCAACCGGATTGTTGCAAACAACCTTATCTATATTGGAAATCTGTGGGCTTTGAAAGCATGGTATCAAAATGTCCGGATTCGCACCATGTCGTCGGACGCATTTCGTAAAGCATGCCATGAAGGAGCTATTGCGGAAATCGAAGATGGATTAAAAGAGCGCATAAAACGCCTGAAGGAGTTGGCTGAAAAAATGCCTGCCTCCATAAAACGCGCGGCCGTTGAAACAGGCGAGGAATTGCCGCCTGCTCTAAAAGTACAGCAGCAGGCATTGGCCGACAAATGGCAGGAAATGGAGTTTCGCCTGAAAGCAGGCCCTCCGGCGACAGCCGGCCCTGCGCATCGAGACGCATTTTTGAAGGAGTGGGAACTGACAGACGCAGCTTCCGGTCACGTTAAAGCGGTGAACGCCCTCAGCCCCTCAGCAAAAAAGGCAGGGGCTGCATGGTTGCAGGAAATTGTGAATTCGGCTTCAGAACTTTGGACAAAAATCTAACGCGGAGAAAAAACAATGGGACGCATGTTTGGAACAGACGGAGTACGAGGCATTGCAAATGTTCACCCAATGACGGCAGAGATGGCGCTGGAAATCGGCCGAGCCACTGCCTATGTATGCAAGAAACATAAAAACAGAAGGCACAGCATCGCTATCGCGAAAGACACCCGGATCAGCGGATATATGCTGGAATCCGCCTTGACGGCAGGCATCTGCTCCATGGGAGTTGATGTCCTCCTGGTGGGTCCGATGAGCACTCCCGGCCTTGCATTTCTCACCAACAGCATGAGAGCGGATGCGGGCATGGTTATATCGGCTTCCCATAATCCCTATCAGGACAATGGCATAAAAATATTCTCCCGGAACGGCTTCAAGCTGCCGGATGCGGAGGAAGATGAAATAGAGAATTTGATTACTTCCGGGAAAATAAAGGACATGCGCCCCACCGCCGAAGAGATAGGAAAAGCCTACCGCATTGATGACGCCAGGGGCCGATACATTGTATTCTGCAAAAAATCGTTCCCCGAAGATCAAAGTCTGGAAGGGATGAAGATTGTGCTCGATTGCGCGAACGGCGCCACCTATAAACTGGCTCCGACAATCTTCTTCGAACTGGGAGCGAATGTAACCGCGATCCATTGCAATCCCAACGGAATAAACATCAACGACAATTGCGGATCGCAGCATACCCAAAGTCTGAGCGCCAAGATACTTGAAACCGGCGCGGATATAGGCCTGGCATTTGATGGAGACGGCGACCGGCTTATCGCCGTGGATGAAAAAGGAAAGGAGATAACCGGGGATCAAATCATGGCCATCTGCGCCAAGATGTATAAAGAAACCGGCCTACTCAAGAACAATCTGGTCATTGCCACCGTGATGAGCAACTTTGGATTCTTTGCCGCTTTGAAGAAGCTGGGAATTCAGGAAGGAGTCAGCAAAGTCGGCGACCGGTACGTACTGGAGATGATGCAGCAAAAGAGCGCCGTCATCGGCGGCGAAGAGTCCGGCCATGTGATCTTCCTCAATCACCATACCACCGGAGATGGGATCATCACCGCTCTGCAGCTGTTGTGCGCCATGCGGCGCAGCAACCAGCCTCTATCGGAATTGGCGAAGGTTATGGCGCTTTCTCCGCAAAAAATCATCAACGTGAACGTCAAAAACAAACCTCCGCTCGAAGAAATCGCCGAAGTGCAGAAAGCCATCAAAACGGCGGAAGCTGAATTAAAGGACGCCGGGAGAGTATTGATTCGCTACTCCGGAACCCAAGCCATGTGCCGGGTTATGGTGGAAGGCCCCACGGAAGATATGACCGGACGCCTGGCGCGAACGCTTGCAGATGTAGTTCAAAAAAGCATCGGTTAAAGCAGGACAATTATTGAAAGGACCACTCACCATGCCTTTTGAGGTAATCGTTACGAAAGATTTCGACCATATGAGCGAGGTTGCCGCCGGCCTGGCTATCGAGGACATTCGCCAGAAACTATCCTCGAAACCATCTTATGTATTAGGCTTGGCTACCGGCAATTCTCCTACCGGACTGTATAAACACCTCGCCAAAGCGGCCAATTCAGGAAAATTCGACTCGTCCAGGATTTTGAGCTTCAACCTGGATGAGTATATCGGCCTGCCGGGCGAGAATGCTCAGCAACGCGCCGTTCATAAAGAAAGCTACAGCTATTTCATGATTCAGGAGTTTTTCGGCCTTCTGCAAAATAAGTTCCGTGAAGTCAATCTGCCCTGGGGAACGTTGATCGATCAGGCTGAATTTGAAGCCGAGTTGAAAGCAAACCCCCAGGATTGGCTTCTCCAGGGGACGGATAAAGGGAAAGCGGTTGTCATTAAAAGAGACTCCAAATCGAAATACCTTCAATGGATTCGCAGGGAAATTCTGGACGCCTACGCAGATAAAATTTCGAGAAGCGGCGGGATTGACTTGCATTTCGTTGGGGTGGGAGGCAGAGGCCATGTCGGTTTCCACGAGGCCGGCATTCCTTTTGAAAACAATCCGATGCTGCTGGTCAAATTGGATGACAACACCATTGCCAATGCCGTGTCCGACGGGCATTTCTCAATCAGGGAGGAATCTCCGCAATACGCCATTTCCATGGGCGCGGAACTGGTTTATCAAGCCAAGACTGTGTTGCTGCTTGCCAACGGCAACCGGAAAGCGGACGCGATCGCCGATGCGCTGCTCATGGATCCGGATTGTTCTGTGCCTATTTCCTACGGCCATAAGTTGTCTCAAAGCGGAGGCCGCATGATTTTTGTCATCGACCGGCTTGCCGCAGCCAAGATAATGGATAAAACGGAACAGCTTCGAAAACGCGGGATCGAAATCGAGGACCGCAGCTCGCAACAAGCATCGGTCGCTGTCGCTCAGCTGCAGTTTTCCCGCAACGCGGAAACAGGCGCATTCTGTTAATTGGTTTGTTTTTCAGCTGCTCCGGCGCAATGCCGGAGCAGCTCCGGACGCGAGAGAAGCCTGCTTCAATAGTGGACCGCGATTCCCACACCGCGGAAACTTAAGTCACTCAGCCGATATACTAATCAGCATAAGTAAGAAGACATCTTAAAGCTTGGAGCGTCCACATAAAAATATGGTGACAGGCACGAATTATCCGACACTGTTTCTCTCAGCGGCGTTTATCTCTTAGCTTCACACACGCAAACCGAATGCGCCACGGAAGAAATACGCACGGAGAACACGGAACAGAAGCTGTTTTGTTCTGTGTTCTCCGTGTTCTTCTTTCTGTGGCGAAAGCTATAATTGCCGGCCAACAAAAACTGCTAAACATCTATGACACAACAAATATTGTGACAGGCACTAATTACCCAAAAATTACCTCATTTATCGAATTCGATGGCATCCTATATCTGAATTGCCAAGCTTCTGATAGTGTACACTTTTGAAGCTTACAACCCGAGATAGTATATGAGAAATATGGTGACAGGCACGAATTACCCGAATTACCTTCCGCACTGTAGTAAAATCGCCTGACAATCTCGTCCGAGGTTCATGGTCAGTAGACATATGCATCTTATCAGGAAAAGATGTGGCTTATCCTTCCTATAGATTGTTGTAGAATTTCATTTGTCTTCGGATAATTTGCGACATTGAAGCAATATCAATCCCGATGGGAGAACAACTGCCATGGATCCAATTCACATTGATACGACCATTGTGCTTCCTCAACGGAAAGAATCGAGTTCACAAGATGCCGCAAGACAGCGATTTCTGACCCGCGCTCGTCAGTCAAGTTTTCGATCATCAATGCCTTATCCCAGCCGAGCTGAATTGCATGATCGCGATTGACACCGAATTTTCTGGACAACCCACTCGTCCCGATGTAACTTAAAAAAACAGAAAAACATGTGGGACGAATCCATGGTTCAATCCATTGTCGAATCATCCGGTCGTTGCTTTACTCCTGACGAAATCTCCCTTGTTCGCCAAACCGTCAAAACTTTTTCAAACTTAAGTCTCAAAGAATTATCCAAGACCATCTGTGAACTCCTGGAATGGAAACGGCCCAGCGGCAAGTTGAAGTCTGAGGAATGCCGGGCTTTCCTGGAACGTCTTCAATCCGATGGATTGATTGCTCTTCCCAAACTTCGCAATACCGCGGCTACAGGTCCAAGGAAGGTTGTTCTTGCTCCTCAAAGCGATGCTCCGGCTCCCATCGCCGGAAGCGCCGGTCAATTCGAACCGTTGTCCTTGCGTCTCGTTCAGGCTGCGGATCGTGAGCTGCTTCGTACCTTTAAGCAACTTATAGAGCGATGGCATTACCTCGGCTACCGTATCCCTTACGGCGCTTCCATGCGATATCTTGTCGAGTCTTCTAAGCTGCCCGGCCAGTTCCTGGCTTGCCTTCAGTTTTCCAGCCCTGCCTGGAAGATGGCGCCGCGCGACGCCTGGATCGAATGGAATGCTCAACAGAGGAAACGAAATCTTCAGTTCATTGTCTCTAACAGCCGTTTCCTCATTCCCGCTTATGTTTCCATTAAAGGACTTGCCAGCATGATCCTTTCTCTCGCTGCACGGAGTTTGCCGGATGATTGGGAGCGGTTGTATGGTTACCGCCCACTTTTGATGGAAACTTTGGTAGATAGCGCTCGTTTTTCCGGGACGGTTTATAAAGCCGCCAACTGGATTCATCTCGGCCGCACCCAGGGACGTGGCCGTATGGACAGGGAACATGTCGCTCAGGGGAAGTCCATTAAAGACATTTACGTTTACCCTTTGTGCC
>CAYTYP010000080.1:0-11002 GCA_964441405.1 uncultured Acidobacteriota bacterium | reverse complement strand
CAATTGTCCAGCGTAAATTTTAAGATTTTTTGCCTTTGGGGCTGAACTGTTACCACTACCTCTACTCCCACCTCGGGAGGGTCGGCGGACAGGCCATCTGCATCCTGGGAGTGGATAGGACCGAAGAGGCCCATAAGGTGCTGACATCGAATTGGGTCCACACCCTCGGCAAAGAGGTCTACAATATCTAGCCCCAGGTCTTGGTAAAAGGTTTGCCGCCCCATTAAGTATCACAGGCGGCTGAAATCCGGGCCGGTACATGCCATGGTTGGGCTGTTTGCTGTTTAACAATTTACTTAAACTGCTTCTGCGTGCAATTTCAATCCGAGCGCTTCTAAAACCTTCAGGATTGAAGCTCCACATTCACGGAATAGAAAAAAAGAATCGGGAAGATTCATTCCTGTGTCTGGATATCGACTGGGTGTTTGACGAATTGGGACTTGAGGAATTGAAAAGTAGCCATAGAAAACAATAGTCTTTTCACGATCCTTCATAGGCAAAAACGCTGCTTAATATTTCATATTCCCTCCTTTATAAATTGACTTTAACCGAATTTGGAAGCAGCCACCATCATCAATTGGAGTGTGAGACACACGCGCTCCTAACTTGCAGAATTACTGATAAAGATCTACGATGACTCCAAAACAAAGGGGTGAACAATGTCCGGCAATATACAGAAAAAAAAGCCCGGCGCACGCCGATGGATTTCATTGATCCCATTATTGTTGGTTGTCGCCATCGTAGGTCTCCCTTTTATTATTAATATAAATCAATTCCGACCGCAAATTCAGGCCCGATTTTCCAGCGCTCTAGGACGTAATGTTACGATCGGCAGGTTGCAGCTTTCTCTATTATCCGGCGCCGTAGAAGCAAACAATATCGCCATTGCCGACAATCCCGCCTTCAGCCGCACTTCATTTCTGCAAGCAAAGTCTCTTAAAATCAGCGTTAAATTGATACCCCTGATTTTTTCCAAGGCAATTCATATCACCGGCATTTATCTGGACAAACCCGAAATAATCCTTATTCGCTCAAAATCCGATCAATGGAATTTCTCCGATCTGGGAAAGAGCTCATCTTCTCACAAATCCGAGTCCGGCGCACAGGCGACCTCATCCAACACAACGGAGCCTGAAATTTCCATCAAGGATCTTAAAATAACCAACGGGCTCATTGTAATAAATCAGGGAGGCAAGTATTCTATTTATAAAAAAGTAGATGTTTCAGCTGGCGGGCTGTCTTTTGACTCAAACTTCCCGTTCAGTTTGTCTGTTGCGCTTCCTGAGGGCGGCAGTTTTCAACTGACCGGCAAAACGGGGCCTTTAAATAAAACCGACTTGATCATGACTCCTTTGACAGCGGATATTTCCGTTAAAGGATTTGATCTAACCGACTCTGACTCGGGATTTGCAACGGCAGCTTCCGGCATTGACGGCATTTTAGATTTCAGCGGGGCATTATCTTCAAACGGCAGGGAGGTGCAAAGCAAAGGAGAAGCTAAAGCTATCAATCTCTGTCTGGTCAAGGGCGGGTCTTCTGCCGCTAATCCAATTTCTCTAAAATTTGCGGGGCATTATGATCTTGCGCATAACACCGGAATACTCGGAAACACTCAAATAAAATACGGCAAGGCAACTGCGCAACTCAATGGAACTTTCAGTCGGCAAGGCGATGCTCTCTTTCTGAAAATAAACCTGAAAGGCTCCGGGATGCCGGTCCAGGATATAAAAACCTTACTGCCGACATTCAACGTAAGGCTTCCCAAAGGCGCTTCACTCGAAGGAGGAACGCTTGATGTAAACATGGTTTCGGAAGGAATTCTTGATAAATTAGTTTCGACAGGAATGGTAGAGCTTTCTAAAAGTCGTCTGGCCGGTTACGATCTTGGAGTAAAGCTTTCTGCCATAGCCGCCCTGGCTGGAATCAAACCTGGTCGTGGAACCGAGATAGAAAAATTTACTTCCAGCATGCGCTTTTCTCCTGAAGGCATCCATGTAAGCAATATGCAGTTGATTGTACCGGATTTGGGCGAACTATCCGGCGACGGCAAAGTTGCTTCCGATCAGTCGCTGGATTTTAAGATGTCGGCGAATTTGAAGCCCGCAGGTTTGATTGGCGCCGGATTGTCTCAGCTTACAAAACGCCATTCTATGAAAGTCCCCTTTTTCATTCGCGGCGCGACATCGGAGCCTAAGTTCGTTCCCGACGTGAAAAACGCCGCCGAGAAGACTTTAGGCGACACTATGCGGAACCTATTCAGGAAAATAAATTAACCGGCGGATTTACACATACGAAACAGCGCCTGGCAATACTGTCCCTCCGAAAAAAATAGACGTTTTAAAATGCGAATGCTGCGGACGCATGTGCATTCTCTGCGCCATCAATCATCCCGAAGGGATTGTGAAGATACTTGACTATTTCGGTCCGACATCCCGACTCTTCCAATTTTCCCCCGCAGTACAGGGGGCATTTTTAAATATCGGGGATATTATTTCCTATCGGCAGCGCTCTTCGGCAAGAGCGAACAATCAGGTATGAGTTTCGCAATAATTGATGATATAATCCAGATATAAATATTGTATCTCCGGATAGGTTGCCTTCCTGAAGAAGACGGTAGTGCAGTCAATGCTTTAATCAAGGCAGCTCAAACATGCACGCAGCCAGCTCCTAATACAAAGCAATTATTTCTGCGGTGAGCGACAAATACAATTTGGTTGCTATTGCAATCAGCGAAATTGATCAATTACTCAATACGAATCAACCATGATAATGGTGCGCCCAAAATCTCTATTTAAACCTACGATTCCGAAATAAAATATCATCGAATTCGGAAGATTAATGAGGAGTATCCGCAGATCCGCGATCTTGCAAAGAAGGAGAACGCAATCATATATTTTGGCGACGAAGTCGGTGTGCGTTCAGATCACCACGCCGGAACTACTTGGGCGCCTTAAGGACGCACACCGGTGGTGAGCACAACTGGGGCTCGCTTTGGATTGAACCTCATTTCAGCAGTCAGTGCTCAAGGCGAATTCCGTTTCATGGTTGCAAAGGGACGCGTAGGAGCACGAGTGTTTGTCGATTTTCTTGAGCGTCTGGCATACAACGCAAAACGTCCGATATTCCTTATAGTTGACGGACATCCAGCACACAAAGCAAAATTGGCAGATAAATATCTCGATGCGCATAAGGGAAAGCTTCGTCTCTTCTTCCTGCCGCCCTATTCACTCGAGCTTAATCATGACGAGGGCGTTTGGAATGACCTCAAGAAGCTTATTGGTCGTTTAAGCGCGTTTTTTGCCTTTTCCTGCTCGGCAACGGCTGCATGCGGATTCCCCCTCAATTGTTCCGGGTGATGGATATTTAATCCGGGATTCCTGATTATTTACTAATAGTTGGCTGTATTTATCAACATGAAATTGCTGAACATATCCGGGAGGCAGGTCGTTTCCTAATAAGTTTGATGCTGAGGCTTGGGAGAGATCGTGGAGGGTTGCGGAATTCGAATTTAACGACTTTACGAGTGCGGGGCAGTTCGAGCTTTTCAATTTTGTCCAGAGCCTTCACGCGGCTTTGAACCTGAGCAGCCTTGTCCGCATGGGCCTTAAACCGTTCGATAAAACGGCTTTCCTTGGTCAACATGGCTTGCTGTCTGGAATAGGCCGCTTCACGGTTGGCCTCCCGCAACGCGCGCTCGCGTTCGTAATTGAATTTCCTGTGCTATTCCGCAAGAATGTTGTTTCCTGATTTGTTTTGCAGATTTACCGATTGCTTGTATTGCTCCATGATAGGACACGAATGTCGAAGTGGTTTCTAGGAAAGCTGGGGCGAGTCACGACCTCAGGCAAACTTATTGCCGAGATTGACGGCTTGCGGTTCATAGCCATCCTGTCCGTGGTGCTGTACCATGCAATCGGCCACTTCTTTACTCCGCCCGCAGCCGGCCAATTGCCTCTGTGCTGTGCTGTATTGATAAATGCAGTCTTGCCGAAAGGACACAATCGTGCCACCAGTAATACTTGCAGTAACGCAGTCTAAAATTGCCGCCATTACATACGACGAACTGATTAAAGCAAGCACGGAGACTATATTCGAGAGTGTGAGTCCGGATCATAATATTTTCGTTTATGTATACGGCCTGGATGCAAATTATTCTGTGACAGCTGACAGCGGGAGTCGACGAGCCCTGAATTTCACTATACTGAACAGCAAAGATCGGACGGATATCCTTCCCCCCCTAGGTATATTGGGACTGGGCGTTGTAAAAGAACTTGAAGTGCAGATACCGTCTTCTCAAGTTCTTAAAAGGCTGCTGGGAACACAGCGGTACGGCCCGGTTCTGTTTACCAAGATTAAAGTTGTAGATGTGAAGAACGGTGCAAGCAATTTCTGGCCATTATGCATTACGTTGAATGTTCCCGTCATATTGGGCGTTACCGGCGAACCCGTGAAGAGTGGAAGCACTGTAAAACCTTTGGATGTTTATGACGACTTGCTGAAAAAGAACCTGGCCAATCTGGTTAAAGGAACAACCCCGGGGCATATCAAGCGTGGATCAGGATTAGAAGACCCGCCTCCGGATGTATATATCTATGGCTGTAACTTCGATCTTGCCAATTTGAAGGTGAAGCCGGTCGACATCCCTGGGATGGACCGACTGAACGTGAATAAAAGATGCTGCCGGATAATCTGCACCGTGGAATTCGATTTTTCGATCGGGCCATTGCAAAAGAAGTTCCAGTTCGACCTGCAGGAAATCGGGGTGTCGCTGCCCACAATGGCCGAGCTGCAAAATTCCGGCAATTACCTGCGCAACGCGATGCTGATGGCATTTGGGGTGCAGGTGTTGAACGACCGCAGAAATGGAGAAGAGAGCAACGCCTGGCAATGGCCGATGTGGCTGCCGATGCCGAATTTAACAGCGGTCGAACCGGATAAGCGCAAAGGTTATGGAAACGGACAGCATCTTGCGAATGAGACCTGCAATAACGATCAGGGCGAGGTGCGGTGGTACCTCGGGAGTCCCTTTGTCGAACAGAAAAGACCTTTAGGCAAGTACATTCAGGGCGCGGCCGAAGAACTTCAAAAGATAGGACGAGTTCCTTTTGATCAATTGAGCCGGGTTTGGGATTTTAAAGCGGATGCCTTGAAGGGCAAAAAAACGATTGTTCTCCCAAAGGCCCTGGTCGACACGTTGAGCATAATACGGGATGCCGGGGAACTTTGCGAAATCGATCACAACCAGCCTAGTTCTTGGATCGATGATACCGTCTATTTCCGCCCGCCCTTCGAGCTATGTTATCAGGATGGGTGCGGCTACGAATACGATCCGGCGGAAGGGGACCCAGACCAGGGAGTTCAGCCCTGGACGCCCTTCACCTGTCTCCCAACGGACTGGGTCTGTCCCCGTTGCAAGAATAGTCAGAGCCGGTTTACCGTAACCGGAAATAAACGGTATAAGGACGCCGGTTTCGCCGTGGTATGGCGAGGTGATATCCCCTCATTGCCCTTGCCGATTAATTTGATTGAATATGCGAAAGATCTGGCCAGACGTCTCTGGCGGCCGGTGGTTGGAAATGGAATGCCGGACTTCAATGTACCTATACCCATTCCGGCAGGCGAAGTAATTCAACTGGGAGTCGAACGACTGGAGGATGTCTCCAATGAGTTGTTGGGATTTATCAATAAAATCGATGGTTTAACCGTACGTTTTGCTTTCTTATCCAGAGCTCTGGATACCGGCGATTTCCGGATGCCGAATGGCGGTCCATCTGAAATAGGCACTGAGGCCGACAGAAGCAATTTTTTTGACAAGGCTCTCGAACCCGGTAAAACGGGCATTGCAAGCAAAGTGATCAAATTTATTTATAATCCCCTGGCCGGCGACTTCGATCTGCAACTGCAGGTTTTCATCGGAGGCAAAATCACGCTCTGGGGACGAGAAGTGAATATACCGGATATAGATTTCCCTATCGGTCCCAAATTGAGGTTCCACCCTGAACCTATCAAGCTGCCTACCGTGGCAATTTTCTTCCAGGCGCCCGATTATGGAGGCGCCGCTCTGGTGGCGCTGGAGGCCGGCACAGGCTTGTTTGGCAAGAGTGATGTTCATATCGACGCCACGACATCCGGTTCAGCCAATGAAGCCAGGGTGCATTTCATTAATATGTTGCGCCGTATCACCGATGTTTTAAATGTCGTGAATACGTTCTCACTTCACACAATACCGGGTCTCGATAAGATCATCGATGTGGCCGGTAAAATCTGCGCCATCGGGAAATCGGTTATCAACAGCACCGGTACGATAGAGAACGTTACGGACTGCGTGATAGATCTCGGAGATATATTAGGCAATCACAATTTCAACGATGACATTTCTTCCGTGGTGATGATTGGACCGCCCCATATGCCTGGCGGGAGGGTCATCAAATGCTGGCAACATAGTTTGCGGAGACCGGACCTGGGGCGGTGCCTGAAGTTGAAGATGCCGGCTGACAAATTCGTTTTTACGATTGCAGATTTTTCTCAGATTCCGATCGGATTCTTCGATCCTAAAACGCTGGCTCCTAATGAAATTACGCTAAATACACTTAATTTCGACGGTTTGGTCACAGGTATTGAATTCACAACCGAGTAGCGTATTTAACTGCGCTGACGGACTGATATCGGCATCTGTACAGTGGTGAATATAGCCGGGAACTGTGAACTCTTATCTTAACAGGAGTTTACTAATGGAAAGGATATTGCTGATGATTGCATTGATGGGATTAGGGATTTTTGCACCGGCTTCCGATCTGAAACCGGGCGATCCGGCTCCGGGCTTGAAGCTTAAGACCGACGAGGGCGCAGGCTTTGATTTGAATTCCCGCAAAGGTCAATGGACGGTGCTTTATTTCTACCCTAAAGCGGATACGCCTGGATGCACAAAACAGGCTTGCGCATTCCGCGACAATATCTCACAAATACGCAAATTAGGCGCTGAGATTTTTGGAGTAAGCGCGGACAGCGTGGAATCCTTAAAAAAATTCAAAGTAAAACACAACCTCAACTTTGTGCTTTTGGCCGATTCCGGACTGGATGCGATCAAAGCGTATGGAACGAAGATGCCTGTAATCAATATGTCGAAGCGCTGGACCTTTATTATTAATCCCGATTTGAAGATTGGTTCCATAGAAAAGGATGTCGATCCGGTGCTGGACGCCCAGCGGGTTGCGGAGGTTCTGCAGCAACTGCAAAAACAGTTCCGGCGCTAAGGCAGCTTTTCATTACAATCATTTTCTCCGGCAAGCCTCGTCGGCAAATATTACTATCCGAAAAACAAAAGGCAGGACGACTATCCTGCTTGTCGATTCTCTTTTTGGGGGCAGATATTTTTGTCACACCAAGCTCAAGATGGAGTTCCGGTTCCCCAAGAGTGACGATGCCGAGACAACCATCGACCGTCACGCTGTCGCCGTCACAGAGCAAGTCGACTGCATTCGTCATGCCATTCACGCATGGAATACCCAACTCACGGGCAATGATGGCGCCGTGAATTAGCATCGAGAATGATAATGCGCATTGAAGATATTGAAAAAGAAGCATCTTTTCTTAGCCCAAACGGCGAGTATGGTTGGACGCGAGAACAAGCGCTTAAGATGATTGTGATCCTGGAAACGCAATCGCAGGCTATTCTCGGCGGTGAACTATGGCTGGTTCTTAAAGGATCAAGTAATTGGAGGAGCATGATTCCGCAGCGAGAAGGTCCGGATGCTATTTACACGTGGGAAATAGAGCGAAATTTCAATGAGGATTGGGCGACCTTCGTGAATCGCTGCGCCGTCGGCGGCTCCGCCATACTGGCTGGTTCCTTCGAATTTCCGCTTCCAGACTAATCCTACAACAGCCTTGCATCCGTTGAGCAAATTAAAGTGTGCAAAAGTGTGCCAATTTTCCTTTTCAGTAAAATGGCGTTCGGAAATTGAAAAAAATTCCAGCAGGATTACATAAGACATCATCAGAAGCTGCACGGGAAGCCGGATACAATTCGGCAAGGAACGGATTTTGGAAAACCGCGCTTATGCTTACTGTGCTCTTCCTATGCTCTACCGGTCAGTTGGATCTGATGGTGAATTCCCCGAATTAATAATGATGTGAGCGGGCTGCGAGTTCCGAAAACAACCAGATTGGAAATGGCGAAGCTTTGCTCAACGATAATCCTATGGTCAAATCCTTACATACCATGGTCTTTGTCTTTCCGACCGTGGTCTTTGACACGTCACCCATGGGCTCAGACATCGAGACAATCTTCTAAAAGTCACCGACCACAGTCAGAACGCCACAGACCGATTTCCCGGCTATCAAAACCATGGTCTTTACGATCAAGGCGATTGCCTTCCTCGTCGAGACCACGGTCTGTGCAACCAAGACGCTTTTCTCAGAGCGGAAACCATTTTCTTCGCATCTGAGGACTGTTTTCTCCATCACGGAGAAGACTGTCGGTGAAGCGCCGACAGTCTTCGTTTAACCTTCAACAAATCAACTCAAGGAGATATTCCATATTCCAAAAGAGATGATGAGTGGCCATGGTTTTCAGAAAGTACAGTCGGAATAAATTGACTTTGACCGGGAAAATCCGGCCGTGCAGGCTTCTCAACAAGTTCTGATATGCCTTATGTAAACTTTGGGGTTAAAAATTTCCCAATTGATCGAATTCGGTGGCATCCTAACCCGAAATTAAGCTTATAGGTCGTTCAAGCGCGTTTTTGCCTTTTCCTGCTCGGCAGAGAGGAACAATTGAAATAGCCCAACTGCTGTAAAATAACTTTTGAATTTGACGCTTCAATATCGCATGCAAATAATGCGCGCGTGCATGGAGATCCCCCATTCACTTTTTCTTGTCGTGTCTAGGAATATCATTCCAAGCCTGTTTTCTATGGAATTCAACCTCCTCAGACGAGAGCGGGGTCTTCCATTTCGTTGTCGCGATAAAATCGTCGACAATTTGTTCCAGGTGAGCAGAATCAGCCTTGGAACTCCTTTATGTATCGCAATCGGTTCTGTTGGCCAGTCCTCAGCAATAGTGCCGCACAAACAATCCGGGCAACCGATACCGGGGCGTCCACTCTTGCTAATCTTCCGAATTCGATGGTATTTTATCTTGGAATCGTAGGTTTAAATAGAGATTATAGGCGCACCTGAGTGCACAAAAACAGCAAGGCTTGTCGGCTGAAGCCTTAGCGAAGGATGGCTTCGCCTATGCTGAAAAGCGGGAATCGTTAACTAATATATTACATCATGACGCTTCCTAATACTGAAGAAATCCGAACAGAGAGGGAAACTACTTATGATATATAAGATAATCCCCGAACACTTTGGCCTCACAAAAATGAAAAGGTTATTGTATGCAGTCGTCATGCTTGTGTGGCTAGCGTTAGTAATAGTATTTTCCAAATGGATCACCAGCCGTTGGCCCAGTACGGCCCAGGCCACTTTTGGGGACTGGACAATTTCAGACATTCCGGAAATTATGATTTGGTTGATTTCATACGTGATCTGGATTTTATGGTGGTTGTCCTCTAATTATTATTCCTTGGAGATCGACGATAACGCTGCCCGTGTTGGGAGGCGGATGGTTCGGAAAGGCCATGTGCGGTCCTTGCATGAATTCAAAGGAGGACTATTTCAAGGACCAAGAATGGAATTGTCCGAAAAAGGACAATTATGGTTCGGCAGTGTCATTACCGTACCTAAAGGGTTGCCGCAATACGAACAGATCAAAACGCAAGTCTCTACGTGGATAGTATGAAATACGTGATTGCATTGCTCGCTGCTGTAGTTTTGTGTGGAATGGCTATGATTATAGCCCAGGATAAGAAGCCGCCTGAAAAGATTGCATTCCCCTCTTCCAAAGGTGAGACGACGTTTCTGCACGCCAAGCACATCGAACGCGAGAATGGCAACTGTAAGAATTGCCATGACAAGTTGTGGCCGCAGACTAATGAGCCGCTAAAAAACAGCTTCGGTTGCCACACCTGCCACAAAGCTAATGGTAAAGCATACAACGCAATGGACAACGCAAACTGCAAACGCTGTCACCCCGTTAGCGCCGACCAAACCGCGAAGAAACCTTGAATATAAACGATGAAGAGCCTGGAAGCCAAACTGGAGACAATGCTTCCCATTCATTCCGCATGTCCGCAAAGAAGGGCGAAAGCGCCGCGCTCGCCATTTGGCGCTCGTTTTACTTCCGCCCCCATTATAAGCCGCAGGGCAGGCGATTCCAGCGGAGAAATCATCCTGCTGGGTCACCGTTTCGGAGCCGGAGTATCGGCGTTGGTGCCGGTGGGGCCTCGAAAATCGCTCATCTTGAGATGTGTCAGCGTGTGTACGAAGCGAAGCTTGCCGTTCTCCATCCGGAACAGGTGCGTATCGGGCGCCCCTGTCATGCCGCCGGGGCCGCCGGCGCCAAAAGTACACCAGACCACTACCGATCCGATCACTTCATCCACCACGAAGCGCCGGTTGGCGATGTTCACGCCGGCCGGCAGGCCGGCTTCGCAGGTATCCTCGTTCGTTCCCTTCGCCGTAGTCATGCCGCCTTCGACTCTCACGCACGGATAGCCCCACGGAACCAGGTCGGCCTTCGCCTCCAGGAAGGCGTCAAGGTAGGCGCCGGCCCCGCGCACCAGCTCGGCGTAGCTGTTGCGCCGGTCGGCGGGGATGGGCCCCCAATTCTCTTTCGACGAATACTCCAAATAGTTGTTGGCGTTGAACAACCAATCCCCGGTCGTAGTCGTAATCAGTTCAACCTCGGCGATCTTGTCATGATTGACGCGCATTCGCACGCCAATCACATGGGGATTTGCCTTGTCGGTCACGATGACCTCGGTGAAAGTTTGGCACGAAGCATCGTCATACAGACTCATGTTCTTGTCGATTGTGAGCGGCTTGCTGATTAAGCCGGTCTTGATGTCGGCGGGCTTCATGTTCTCCTGGTAGCCGAGGCCGTTGGCAAGCGGCA
>CAYTYP010000079.1:0-11892 GCA_964441405.1 uncultured Acidobacteriota bacterium | reverse complement strand
TCGCCGGCGACAAGCTTACCGGACGTCAAGCCGCTCTGAAGTTAATTAATCCGGTGTTGGTGAACAGCGGCTCGGCGCGAGAACGCTTTTTGCGCGAAGGTTTGATTGCCCGTGATATTCGCCATAGGAACGTTGTTGCCGTCTATGACGTCAGCGAAACAGAGGGGCAGTTTTACCTGGTAATGGAGTACCTCTCCGGAGTAACTCTGCGCCATTGGCTTCACCGGGTCATTCAATCCGGAAAGGACGTGCCCTTTGCCGTCGCAGAAAAGATCATCCGGAACATTCTGGAGGGCCTCGATGCGGCGCACGCGTCGGGTGTGATTCATCGCGATATCAAACCTGAGAACATCATGTTGACGGGCGACGTGGAAGCCGAGGACTACAGCCTGAAAATTCTCGACTTCGGAATCGCCCGTGCGATGGATGGCTCCGCCAGGCAGGTAGTAACCACGACGACATCTACCGGCACGGCTCTCTACATGGCGCCGGAACAGAAAACGGCGGCCGACACGGTTGGCCCGCCCGCGGATCTCTATGCCGTGAGCGCTATATTCTACGAACTCCTGTTGGGTGTTGCGCCCACTGGACGGTGGGCTCCGCTTTCCAAAGAACGCGAGGATCTGCCCGCCGGCATCGACGCTGTTATCGACAAGGGTTTGAGCAGCCGCCCACGCAGCCGCTACCAGAACTCCCAGGAGTATCTGAGAGCTCTCCTTGAAATTCGGAATGCGCCCTTGCCCTCGGCTTTGCTTTCGTTCGAAGCTCTCTCAGGCAACCGGGCAGGCGCAGGAATCCGGGAAGGTATCGGCCAAGCGCAAACGCGGCTCGCCGGCCGAAACGCAGCCGAATCGACGTCTTCTCAATTTGCAGCCGCGCAGCGCCTGTCCGCTGGCGGCTATGAGACGACGCCGGCGCCCCGGATTATCTCCGCCACAGGCAGATTGCGAACGGAATCGCTTGTCTGGAGCAATATACCTCCGGAAGGATTGTACCAGGCTGGGTGGCAGGTTCTCGAAGCCTTCGGTGTGAAGGGAATGCAAAGCGACCGCCAGGTCCGTGTCATTCGAGGTGTGACAGGTTTCAACTGGAAGAGTTTCGGCCAAAAGATTTCCGCAAAAATAGAAGAGGTTCCCAACGGCTCAACCGTCAACATCACCGGTCAGGCGATAGGTCCCGCCGTGTATGACATGGGCAGAGGCAGGGAAGAAGTGCGTTCGATAAGCAGGATGCTGATTCAAAAACTGGCAGCCGCAGGCTGGAAAGCCCATGTCACCTGCGAAGTCCATTGTTCACTCCCAAAGTGGTTGGTGGTCCTGATTCTTCTGGCCTGGTTTTCATTGTTTGGAATATTAGCGTCAACTATGGTTGAATTCATCGATTCGACGCTAGGTTCCTATTAAAGCCTATGAGGAACCAATTTTCTAGAATTGCGGGTGGGACCCTTTTGGTTGTTGCGCTGTTCCTGGCAATCTTCTCACCCGGGAAATCCAATTTCAGCATTATCCACTTTTATTTTTTCCTCACCTGCTTTACATGCGGAATTTTGCTCTTAACCGGGATGATTGGAACGCATCCCATGGCAGCAGCAGCCCGTCGTGCAGCGATCCGGACCGGCGCACGACGTAATGGCCCTCTTTGCCGAGTTCCCGAACAGATATTCCCGTACGCAGGTTCGATGTTTAACCGTAGGATGGTCGCCGGCATTTGTGTCCTGATCGGATTTTCTTTAACCGGTCTCGGATTCTTTATTGCGTGGGTTCTTCCTTCCAAAGGCTTTGAGAATCTTCTGGCGGGAATGCCTTGCGTCGCCGCCGGAATTCTCTGCCTTTGGATTTCAATCCGCTACCCTGAAAGGCATCTTCGGACAACCCCCGAAAGCATTATGCTCAAAGGCTACTTCCGCACTATTCTAATGCCCTGGCAGAATATTGTGGCTCTGATAGCCCGGGAACATTCCGTTTTGATTGCCGGTGGTTTCGTTTCAACGGGTATTATATATTCGCTGTACTCCGAACATGGCAAACTGTGGTTTTCCAGCAATCTTCCGGGGAGTGAGCGACTGGCTTCACTCGTGGCAGATGCCACAGGGCTGACTTGGGATTCTCTATCCTCCGTGGGAAATAAATCGGGGTCGCAATCGTAATTCGAAAAACGGATTTTCGACTTTTGTAGATTCATTTAACAATATGTGGTATTCTATGCGTTCACCGGCCTTGAAAGAGTGATTCGGCCTAGCGCCGAGACAACTCATCGAGTGCGGGGTAGCGAAAGGCCACTCTAAGGTTTTAAGCCCCCTGGTCCAATTAAAAGCGCCAAGAATCCCAATAGAGCAAGCCCTCGCCGGGTCTATTTGAATTCATAAATCACAGTTTTCCCGCTGGAAGCAGGATGGCTATACGGAAACGCCTTATTGGTTCGGTGCGGGACAGAGGAGGAAAATGTCTAGAAAATATCGTCAGTCCGGCTATCAGGACTCGGAAAGGGAAAGGAAGCCAAAGCCCCCTCCAAGACCCAAAGGTCCTGGAGGAAGAGTCGAAACGAAGTTTCACCTGATTACACGCTGCAATAATTGCGCCGCTGAAATCCAGATAATGGATCAAGTCCAGGTTACAGACAAGTGCAAGAATTGCGACACCGATCTGCACACCTGCCGCAACTGCCTGAATTTTGATCCGGCGGCGTGCAACGAATGTACCAAGCAGGTCGAAATACGGGTTTCCAACAAGAGCGTGAACAATTTTTGCCCGCTATTCGAGCCAAAAATTCTTATTGAAAAACAGGGAAGCGGCGCTGCTCCCAAGGTTGTGGACACCCATCGTCAAGCATTTCTGGATCTCTTTAAAAAATAACCGAAAATCCGGCGCGCCGCCCTGTGGGTTGATGCTATTTTAAAGCCTTTGCCGCTTCCAATTGCGAGGTGCAATGCGGGCAGCGCAAAGCTTGAATCGGTATAGCTGTCACACAAAAAGGGCAATCCTTTGTTGTGGGCGCCGCGGCAGGCTCCGGCTTTCGTTTCAATTTATTGATCTGTTTGATCAATAAGAAGATAGCAAGAGCTACAAGCAAAAAATCAATGATGGTGTTGATGAAAATGCCATAATTAAGAGTGGCGGCTCCGATTTCTTTAGCCGCTTTTAAAGTTTGAATATTCTGGCCCGAAAGATCAATGAACATGTTGCTGAAGTCCATTTTTCCCAACAATAAGCCGAGTGGCGGCATCAATACATCCGATACAAATGAAGTTACGATTTTTCCAAAAGCGGCCCCGATGATGATCCCGACCGCCATGTCGAGCACATTTCCCTTCATCGCAAATTCTTTGAATTCCTTGAACATTTCGCCCTCCAATGATTGTTGGTTTCAAGCGGATTTACATGTTGAGCGCTAAACGGGAATTTACTTTCAAATACTAATCCCTTGCCGTAGCGAATGAAAAGGAAAAACTGCAGATTGCTTGGGATGCCAACTGAGGGATCCGAGCAATCGGCGGTTTTTTTAATTCTTCCGGGCTTTGGATTTCTGCAGTTCTGTACGATAAAGCTTCAGGAAATAATCAATCGTTTCGACGCGCAGTTTGATGGAACCGGCAGGTTTGTTTTCATCGATGTCTTTAAAAGCAAAATAAGGAGTGCCGGAATTCTCGATGATTCTTTCGATGGTGGCGTAAATGGGTGCATCGTGTCCGCATTTGAAATTGGACAGCTCAACAGCGATAAGGTTCGGGTGTCGCGCCGTAAATTTTGCCGCCCAAACCTTTAATGAGCTATTAGCGGAGAATGTATGTTTCCAGACATCGCTGATATCCAAAGGATCTGCGATGACTCCTTCCCGGACTTCCTCGCCGAAAAGACGCTCCAGCAGGTCTTTATCCAATGGGAGCGTTGTCTGAGAAAACACTGGATAGCCGCGTTTTTGCAATTCTTCCGGGATTCCCTGGTTGATTCCGGGGTCGTGGTGATAGGGTCTGCCTAATAAAACTATCCCGACTCCCCCTTCTTTCTCCAGTCGGTCAATGACCTCGCGTGACTTGCGCCGGATGTCTTCTTCGAAATGCTCCAGGGCGGCATAACCTGCATGGACGGCTTCCAGATTTTCCTTTCGTGAAAGTTCAAGGATCGGGCCCCAGATTTCATGCATTTGCCGGGCCAGCAGTTCGGGTTTGGAAAGATCCAGCAAGGGATTCAGGTATTTGATTCCGTGCTGCGCGAATATATCCGCTTCTTTGGTAAAAGCCGCACGCACCACTTCGGGCGTCAAGGTTGTCGTAGGGCAGGCGTTGCTGGCTTTTATGTTTGTAAGCGGGGAACGCAGGACGTCCATCATCGGAAAAAAAATGCAATCAAGCGCTTTACGTTTATGCTTTTCGAAAATAAGATTATGGATATGCGCCAAAGCAAGCTTGGAAGGATAGCAGGGATCAATAGAGCCTCTCTTGGCCCCTACCCGGTACATTTCCTCATTGGTGAAATCGGAATAAACGACATTGCCGGATTGCACGCCTAAATAATCAAAATAGGAGTTGAACAGGGGCGCGTAACCATACATGCCAAGCACTCTGGGAACGCCTATGCGAATTTCCTCCCGCTTGGACGATTTTTGTTTGTGATGGCGGATCGGGGCATTCCCGTTTGTATGGATTTTCCAGACTTCACGGCCGGCGTATTCGAGGAGATTGGGATTGGCGTCGCACGCGGCGTCAATCCCGGCTTGAATCGCTTTCATTGCGTTTACATCTTCCGCCGCCCCTTTCTCGCATGGGGCGACAATGAGCCGCCTGTCTTCTTTGCCTTCGCCTGCGGCAATTTCAATGAAGGTTCGGAGGCAGTGGTTCTTGCAATAACGGCAGCGGGTTTCTTCTCCGACCGTAGTTCGATACTGGATATTCCGGACCGCATCCAGGCCTATAAATGAAGTCTTCCTGCCATTCTGACAGAGTGTCATCGCTTCAAACGCAGCTCCAATGGCGCCGGCTTCTCCGGCGTGCTTGTGTACAATGATTTCCGGCGTCTTCCCGGACCCGCGGAATCGTTCTTGGATGAAGTCCACCTGCGCTTTGACAGCGGCGAGATTATTTTGAGTGCCTCCCTGGAGTATGAATCGCGTTCCCAATTCAGGCAAGTTGGGGATTTTAGCAATATAGAGCCAGACATTCTTCGGCAAAACGGCTGCCAGTCCCGCCAGTATTTCGTTGGGTTTCCATCCCTGACTCTGGAAGCTGGCGATGTCGGCCTGCAAAAAGATTGCGCATCCATAGGGGAAAATAGGCATCTCGCGGGCTGTGAACGCAATGTCTGCAAACTGCTCCACTTTGAACCCAAAGCCTTCCGAGATTGATTGCAGGAAATATCCGTTTCCAGCGGAGCACTGAGTGTTGAGTTTGAAATCTTTGACCCGGCCATCTTTCAGGATGATCAACTTGATATCCTGTCCGCCGACATCGACAATCGCATCCGGCGTATCATAGTAATGCAGGGCGGATTTCGTATGCGCCACTGTCTCGACCAGCGCGACGTCAGCGCAAATGACGTCGCGGAGGGTGTCTTTGGCGTAGCCTGTTGTAGCCGCTCCCAGCACCTCGATTTGCGCTCCCTGGGATTCAATCTGGCTGCGGAGTTTTTCCAGAATTTCAATCGTATCTTCAATCGGATTGCCTTTGGAAAGCTGATAGGCTCGGGCCAGGACTTGGCCTTCAAGCGAAAGGAGAACCGCCTTAGTGGAAGTGGATCCGCCATCCACTCCTATAAAGCCCCGTGCAGTATCTCCGGGATTAAACTTGGGAGAGACAAAACGAGGAGGAGCGTAAGCGCTCAGGAACTGTTCCTTTTCCTCTTCAGATCCGACTAGCGCCGGCATCCCTACCCCGCCTTTGCCTCGGCCTTCCGAACGCCCGACGTACAGATTCTCGATTTGGGAAGAACCGAGATAGCGGCCGACTTGCATTTCCTCTTCTTTGCCGAATTCGGCGGCGCCCAACGCGCCGTAATATTCTGCATCTTCCGGGGCTCTTATCAATTCTTCAAGTGACGATCCCTCGGGAATTTTAACTCCACGTTCTTCCCACATTATCGCGATATTGTGTCGCCAGGCTTCACGCATCCCGGGAATGAAGGCATTAGGCCCTCCCAGGAGCATAACCTGAGGAAGCAGGGTGTGGCCGCGCGCCAGTACTTTCAAGTTCTGCAGTACAAAAGCCTCAAACAGCGAAGCCATCAATTCTTCAGGGGGAATCCCTTGTTTCTGCAAACCGTTGATATCGGTTTCGGCGAAAACACCGCATTTCCCTGCGACGGGATGCACACGAATTCCCGCGTAACGAAGATGGCATAATTCGTTGAGAGGAATTCCCACTTTCTTGCTTATCTTGTCAATGATTGCGCCTGTGCCTCCGGCGCATTTATCATTCATGGAGGGGATTTTTTTTACGCGCCCGGTCTCCGGATCCTTTTTCAAGACGACAATTTTGGCGTCCTGGCCGCCTATTTCCACGAAGGCTGATGCTTCGGGGCAATGCGTTTCAACCATGAGGGCTGCGGCGAGGACTTCCTGAACGAATTTGGCGCCGATCGCGTCTGCGAACATCATACCGCCGGCGCCGGTCATGAAGGCGCGTGCGTTATCCGGTGCGATGCCTGTTTCTTTTTCCATGCGCTGCAAAAAATCCAACAGGGTTTCCACCTGGCGCGTATCATGGCGACGGTAGTCTTTCCACAAAACAACATCCGTATCCGAATCCAGTACGACAGCCTTGACAGTCGTAGATCCAACATCAATCCCAACTCTAAATTTGGGCACAGTCACTTCTCCTGCATTAAAAGCAAAATCGGATTTCTTTCGGCGTGCGGCAACTTGCTCCTGGGGTTTATTCGATGCACAAAATTAGCTGGCGCGGGCTGGAACTCCGTTGCCGGCCATTAACTCGTTTACGTGCAAAACAAAATTGGCCGCTACGCCTGCCATGCCGGGGCGATGCGGAACCTGATACAGCGGCTTGCTCAATTCCGGATGTTTGGCGACGAAGGCTTTGATTTCACTTAATTGTTTCCCTGTGCTTGCCAGCGCTTCCTGAAACTCCGATTTCGCTTTAGCTTTTGCCTCGCCTAACGCCATCTGAACGCGGCTATGGGCGTTCATTTCTCCTTCTCCCGATGTTTCAATTGGGAGGTAAATCATATCTTTGTGTCTGCTTGTCACCGCGGACTGAACGCCGTCGGACATGGAAGAGGGAAGACAGCCAAAGGGTTTCAGGCTCAACACCATATGACAAAGCTTATGGGTGTTGTAATAGATGTTTTTCCCGACTTCGAGATATCCTTCGCCGCCACGGGCCAGCGGCTGGTAAAAGGGATCGGCCAAATGAGCCAGTTCCTCTTGAGATACCAATTTATGCGCCGTATCACCGAGCGATCGGATTGCATAGTGGTAAAGGCCTGCATACAACCGCTCTCCTAAAGTCAGGAGCCCTCGCTTTTTTTGAAAAGCAATTTCATTTCGGAATCTTTGGGTTAGATTGGCAGCCTCTCTGCATTGGCCGTCCATGCCTCGTCGGGGATACATTTGCATTTTTGCATGCGCCAGCAAATAGGCGATCCATGTGCCTATGGCTTCCGGCTGAACTTGCGCTCCCTCCCGTTCGAGGAAATCAAACATCCAGTAATTGCCGCCGCTTTCGGTTGTCTGGGCCCAGAACTCGCCGATTATTTTTACCACCGGTTTCAGACGAAGACGGTCAATCTTGATGGTGTTGATGCGCTGCCGGCATTTTTCCAGAACGTCCTTGAACTCTTTCCCGCGAAGATGCTTGTCCATTTTATAGAGGAAGCTTAGGAGCCCTCGCACAAAATCCCTCTTTGCCAATCGAGCCATCGCCCATTTGGGGAGGTCCGGCGATTGATAAGTGCGCAGATGGTCGCAAATATCCTGGACGCATAAGTCCATGACTCGATCGGTCTCGCCGGGATTTACTTCGTAGGCGCGGATGTTGTGGGTCATGTCATTAAGGGCGTCGCCCAGCAGTAGGATTTTGAGCATGCCGAGGCCAAAATCGATTGTGTACTTCAATCCAGGCGCCGATATCTTTTGCCGAATTCCTTCATCCTGTTGAAAACGGAGGACTCGAAATCCGTCGAATCCAGCGTTCTGCAACGCCAGCCTGTACTCTGCCGCATACATGCCGAACCGGCAAGGACCGCAGGAACCTGCGGTAAAATATAAATAATTATTGATGATATCGGGCCGGGACATCCCTTGGGATTCCAGATTTCTGAGATATTGGATCAAGCTTCCGGAAGTAAAATATGCGGGACTGCACTGCCCGTTGTTGCCGAACTCTTTTCCGAGTTGGAAAGCCGTTTGATCCGGCAACGGAAGCCGCTCGCATTTGTACCCACTTCCCTGGAAAACGGCTCTGATGAATTCTTCGTGCTTGGCAGTCAGGCCGCCGATGAGTATTGTGACGTTGTCACGCTCATCGGCCATGAAGGGCCGTTCAACCGGACGCCGGTAATGCTGTCTTGTTTTAACAACCGTGATTGCAGGCTCCATCGGTCCTTCCTAGGCTAGTAAAGCTAAATCTATAATTATTTCAACCTATCTTTATATCATTCCGGACGTACTCTCTGCAAAATTGAAATGCGTTTCATCAAAACGCTGAGGATTGTATGAATTTATTAAGTCTTTTATAATCAGTTAAATACGAGGAATCTGCGGTATTTTTAATTGAACCCTCAATTTCATCAGGATCCGGGTCAATTTCGGTACGATTTGTATGGCGCTATTTCTGCTGCTCCCCGGATCCCAGCGCTCTGCTTTTCCCTGAATCTCCCGAGGAGCCCAGCCAGCCTTTCTTGCGAAAATAGATGAGCATTACGGCTGCCAATGCAGCCATTAGCGTCAAAGAAAAAAAATATCCGTAGTGCCAGTTGAGCTCCGGCATATTCCATCGCGATTTTCCAGTATTGAAATTCATGCCGTAAACCCCTGCGATGAAAGTCAGTGGGATGAAAATCGTAGTGAAAATCGTCAGGATCTTCATGATTTCATTCAACCGGTTGCTGACGCTGGAGAGATAAACCTCCATGAGATCTCCGGCGATATCCCGATAGTTTTCCAATAGATCGATCACCTGGATCGTGTGATCGTAACAGTCGCGCATGTAGACCCGCGTTTCATCGGTTATGAGTTGCGAGGGTTCGCGAATCAGAGAATTGATTGCTTCGCGCAAGGGCCAAACCGCCCTCCGCAAAGAAAGAAGATCGCGTTTCATCTCATGAATTTCGGAAACGAACTGGCTGCTGGGATTAATAACCACCTGATCTTCGAGCGTTTCAAGCTCCTCTCCATATTTTTCCAGGACCGGAAAATAGTGATCGATGCAGGAATCCAAAATGGCATAGGCCAGGTAATCGGGTCCGGATTTCCTTATGCGCCCGCTTTTATCGCGAATCCTGTTATGAAGCGGATTAAATCGGCTGGATTCGGTTTCCTGGAACGTAAGAATATAATTCGTTCCCAGGAACATGCTTATCTGCTGCGTTTCAAGCCTGTCCTGCATTTCCGCCATGCGCGCCACTATGAAATAATGACTTTTGTAAGCGTCCACCTTGGGCCTTTGATGGACGTTGACGACATCTTCCAGGGCGAGGCGATGGAGATCGAAAACAGAACCCAATTGCCGAATGGTTTCCGCATCCCCCAGTCCTTCCACATTGATCCAAACCACCGGCCATTTCAAAAGATAGTCCCGGATCGACTCGATATTTTGGACTACTTCTTCGATTTCGGATTCGGGGTTATAAGCAATGACCTTGATTATCGGATGAACGGCAAGCGGATCGATTATAAGGGTGCCGGGAGAACTTCCCGGCAGATTGCGGCGATGGAAACGATTTCTATTTTTTCGACTTCGGATTCCTCGTCTCATGGCGGATGCTCCAGAAAATAAGCAATAACTTATCATGAACCCGGTAAAATTTAACCGTTGTTCTTTGAAATATCCACACCGATTGCCTTGGTGAGAATTTGTGAAAATCATCGATTAAGCTATAGTAGGCTGCTATGAAGAAATACATTCTGATTGCCGGCATGCTGTTTACCTTCCTGATAGTGTTTTTTCTGATCGCCGAACTGCTGCATATCCCGTTTCTGACCGACAACAGCATCGCCGGCCTGACTGGCAGGCATTTGTGTTGGATCGGGGCCTTGCTTCTGATGGTTGACGTGTTTTTGCCGGTGCCTTCAAGCCTTGTCATGATAACCCTCGGCATTGCATACGGCATTTTCCAAGGAACGTTTTGGGCGTTTCTTGGCGTTATGGCTTCTGCCGTCTTCGGTTTTTTCCTCGGACGCAAAGCTCAACCGTTCGTTCATCATTTTGTTTCAGAAAAAGAACAGGTGCGCACGAATGCGTTTATCCGACGATGGGGCATGCTGGGCGTCATCATCACGCGTCCTTTGCCGCTTCTCGCCGAAACAACGGTGCTCATCGCAGGCACCACAGATTTCACCTGGAAAAAACTCCTCCTGGCCTCGGCATGCGGCAATCTACCCATCGCATTCCTATATGCCTGGACCGGCGCCACAGCAAAAAGCATTAACGCCGGCGTCTGGTCGTTTCTTCTTGCCATTGGCGCCGCTGGAATATTCTGGGGAATAAATTACTTCGCCGGCAGACTGACTTCATCCCCTTCTCATGATTGACGCTAGCCTGCAACTTGGTTGTTTTAAGAGAGCCACGGAAGACACACGGAATCAATTTTGTTTTCATTCATTGTGGCTGGAACGGATTGCGTGTTTGCGCATCAACGCCTGGAAGTTGGGCCTCTGAATGTCCACCTCTAGGGCTGCTTTGGTGACATTCCAGTCGTTTCTCTGCAGGGCTTCAAGGACGAACTCCCGCTCCAATTCGCCGATCGCCTGTTCCCGCAGTTTTTTCTTCAATGTGAGAAATTCCTTGTTGTTTTGCGGCACGGGATAAGGCTCGGGAAGCCCGGCCCTGGTTACAGCCATCGGCAAATGATGGGGTTCGATGGAATCGCCATCGCAGGAGATGATCGCTCTTTCGATGGTGCTTTCTAGTTGGCGAATGTTTCCGGGCCAATCATAGCGTTCCAACAACTCCAGCGTGGCATCCGAAATCGAGGTGATCTTTTTTCCGCCGCCCGTCTGTATCTTTGCGAGCAGGTGATAGGCCAAGACAGGAATGTCCTCCCGGCGTTCTCTCAAAGGAGGCAATTGGATGGGGTAAACGTAAAGCCTGTAGTAAAGGTCTTCACGAAAAGTTCCTTCTGTTACCATTTTCTCCAGATCCCGGTTTGTGGCAAATACCAGCCGTATGTCCACATGTTTGGTGTCGGTTCCACCCACTGGAAGGAATTCACGTTCCTGAATGAACCGCAGAAGCTTGCCTTGTATTTCGAGATTGATATTGCAGATTTCGTCCAAAAACACAGTTCCTTTATCGGCTGCTTCGAAAATGCCCTGTTTATTGGATACCGCGCCGGTGAAAGAGCCTTTGACATGGCCGAAAAGTTCGCTTTCAAGAAGCTCGACAGACAAAGTGCCGCAATCGACGGCGAAGAATCTATGATCCCTTCTCGGGCTTGAGGCGTGAATGGCGCGAGCGACCAATTCCTTGCCCGTGCCGGTTTCGCCCACAATCAGCACCGTGCTTGATGTAGGCGAAACTTTGCGAATCATCCGAAATATTTCCTGAATCTTGGGGCTTTTCCCGACGATGCCGCAGAAAGAGGGGAGCGTTTCACCCTGAGCAATCGCTCGCGTTTCGATCAGGTTCTGTCTTTTATCCCAGGCTTTTTTCGCCACTGCCGCCATTTCCTCCGGCGTAAATGGCTTGGGAAGGTAATCAAACGCGCCGAGCTTCATGGTTTCTAC
>CAYTYP010000078.1:0-13032 GCA_964441405.1 uncultured Acidobacteriota bacterium | reverse complement strand
CATTGCCGTCTATATATATGGATGGCCAGATCTCCTCGAGTGCGACGCCGATGTATATTGCAATCGCTCGGCGAATGCGGTCGGATGGATGGCCGTCAATAGTATGTGCTATGGCGGCACATGTGATTTTCAGCTCGCGGGCGATTGCAGCCTGAGCGCCAAGACCGCCTTGAACGGCAAACAGCGCGCTGCGAATTTTAGCCGGCGTCCAGTCTGGTTTTTTGCTTTTTATTTCGTGATTCACGGGGGCTCAGCCCTCCTTTTTTTGAATAATGCGTTTTACTAAAATCTTTTATAGGATAAACCGCAAATATGGTGCTTGCAACATAATAATGCGGTTTAAGAAACATTTTTGCGTATTTTGGATTCACTACACTGTATATAGTTGAATAATAAGCAGTTATAATTTCTTAAACCAGCGAAATGCTTGGTTTAAGAAATTTCTTCAACTGAGGATATTTTTCTTAAACCACATTTGCGTGATTATGTCGATAAGTGAACGTATAAAAATCATTCGCGGAAATTTGAGACAGAAGGATTTTGCAGATCGAATTGGAACATCGCAAAGCACTGTCCAGACTTGGGAAGAGGGGCGCAGCGTTCCAGGCGGTAAGCTATTAGAAGCTATTTATAGGCAATTCCAAATAAATATTCTTTGGCTGCTGACTGGAGAAGGCGATCCCTATATTTCATCGCCCAGTCAAGAGTCACCTGCAGCAGCTCCGCCGCCGGCGCAGCCCGGGCAGGTACAGCCGACCGATATAACTCAATCGGTTTCAAAGCTGATGCACATCCTTGGATCCGGCAATCAGACGTTCATCCGCGCGATTGAATCAAACCTCGACGCCTTTTCCGAAGCCGTCGAACAGAAAGACCGCATCCGCCATTTAGAAGACCAAGTATCATCTCTGTCTTCAAAACTAAACGATCTCGAATCCAAGCTCACTGCTCTCGAACACCGCTCAAGTCCTGGAGAAACGCCCGATGTCGCCACCAACGCCGAACCAGAAAAGAAGGCAGGGTAATCTATCTAATCGCTTGAGCGGAAAATCCGGCCGCAGTTGCGGCCTGAATCACAAAATACTAAAAGATTAAGCAACTTAATAACAATCTCTGGATTAATGCATCCTCTTCCGCTGGATGTGGTTGAACACAAAAAACCTAAATGATTAGAAGCAGCCTCGGTCGTAGGCTGTGACTGTAACATTCACTAACCTTAATAATTTTGAACAACTATGACGATATCTGTTATTATGTTTCCCTATTTAGGAGAATAAAATGTCTCGTTGGCCAACCGATTTTCTTTTTGAGCAACCATGTTTTGCTTCTGGTGTTGCTAGCGTTTTGGACCTCTGGGGGACATTAGACTCTTACAACATCAGCAAGACTGGTGAAATAGCCGACACTAAAGCTTTGTTAAATGATTGGTATAATGTCGGCGACGATCTTGCATCTGCGATGCGGGACGCTAATGCCCAAGAAGCACGCAAATAGCATCACTCAACATCCTCAACAATCCGGCGTAGCTGCACAAAGCAGTAATAATGTAGCTATTTTTCATGCACAACAATTTTCTGGTCCCATGCCTCCGCCGGAAATGTTGCGTCAATACGAAGAAGTTCTTCCTGGATTGGCCAACAGAATCGTTACGCTTGCCGAAAACCAATCAAGTCATCGAATTAGGCTGGAAAGAAGAGTAACCACTTCAAATATCTGGCGCGCTCATTTTGGTCAACTATTTGCTTTTCTAATCGCCGTATGTGGAATTGTCGCTGGAACTTATTTAATAATAAACAATAAATCTGCAGAAGGCATTGCGGCGATTTTAACCCCAATTACTGGAATTGCAGGTGTTTTTGTTTGGAGGACAAAACGACAGCGAAACGAACTTTCTTCAAAAAATCGTTCTATAAATTAACTCCGCCAAATCCCTGTAAAACTACCTCAAAAAACCATCAAAATCCTTTACACCCTTTTGGCGGATAAAATATTTTTGCGTCAGCCGTAACTCTAACATATCCCACAACATCCCGTTAATTCCCGCCTCATCCCGCCATATGACAAACCGATCAGTAAACGACAATTTGCTCAGGCTTACACGCCTGGAGTTTATTTTGTGGCTGTTACCTTTATGTTACCTTTTTGCGTTTTGGCTTTTTGGTGAGGGTCTGTAAGTCTTTTGTTTTGTGGTGGGCCCAGCAGGACTCGAACCTGCGACCCGCTGATTATGAGTCAGCTGCTCTAACCAACTGAGCTATGGGCCCTTGATGCAGACAGTTAGGGTAACATGCCTTTATCTTCTCGTAAAGAGGGAGTGTCGATTACTTCAAATAATTTACCGCGTTGTAGAACAGCGCCAGGCCTAAACCATGCTCCGGCAAGGCGCCGCGCTGCTTCTGAACTTCCCATTGCGGATGATTTTCGGGATACAAATATGATTCCGGATGCGGCATCAATCCAAAGATGCGTCCCGAAGGATCGCAGATTCCCGCAATAGCGTTCAGCGAACCATTGGGATTATCGGGATACTTCTGAGTAGGTTCTCCCGTATCCGGATCCGAATATCGACAAGGAACGCAACCGGCATTCTCAATACGCCGCAAAAGGGCTTTGTCTAACGTGAAAACCTTCCCTTCCCCATGGCGCACCGGAAGCGGTAGAGAGGATATTCCTCTGGTAAAAACACATTTCGAATTCTCGTCGAAGCGCAACCGAACCCAGCGGTTTTGGAACACTCCGCAATCATTCTGCATGATCGATAATTTTTGATTGAAATAATCGTTGTCCAATCCCGGCAACAGCCCGATCTTGACCATTATCTGAAAACCGTTACAGACGCCCAGGATCAGTTTGCCTTCATGGATGAACCGCTCCAGATCCTTGCTCATCCTATGCCGGGTTCGCAATGCAAACACGTGCCCGGAGGTCATATGATCGCCGTACGAAAATCCGCCAATAAACATCAGCGCGGCGAAATCATGCAGCCGGGACGGCTGCGCCAACAGATCATTGAAGTGGACCCGTTCAGCTCTGGCCCCGGCGAGCTCCCAGGCGTATTTCGACTCCTCTTCACAGTTGAGCCCGTATCCGGTAATGATGAGCACTGGAACGTTAGATGCCATCGAGTGTTTCCTTGAAAGCGCGTCGAAGTTTTTCCACTTCAATGTCCACAACTCTGCGACCGCCTTTGCCGGCAATACGCAGGCGCCGCTCAGCTGAAACCTCGCCAATACGCGAGCAAGGCAAATCTTGAAAGATTTTCTCCAGAGCAGATCGGTTCTCAGGCGCGCAGGTCACGACAAAGCGGCTATTGGATTCCGAAAAAAGCCTGGCGTCGTCATCGAGTGGATCGGCTCCGGACGCTAAAGATAAATCAATTTCAGCGCCCAGTTCTCCGCCTATAGCCGCGAGAGCCAGAGCCGCCCCTAATCCGCCCAGAGTCGGAGTATGGGAAGATCGGAGAATCCCTTGGGAAATGGCTTCGCTCATGGCGCGATAAATAGCCGTCGCTTTTTCCGTATCGACTTTGGGCGCATCGCCGCCGAACGATTCCGGCGTCCCCTGTTTTCGCGCCAGGAGCCGGTAAAATTCCGATGCGCCCATCTCATTCTTGGTGTCGCCGATGATATAAATGGAATCGCCGGGATTTTTAAAGTACATCGTCACCGCGCGCCCGATATCATCCATCACGCCTAGGACCGAAAAAAGCACTGTCGGAGGTATCGAAATTTTTCGCCCGCCCCGCACCGAATCGTTTTTCATACTGTCTTTGCCGGAAATCACCGGCGTCCGGTAAGCAGTGGCGACGTCATACAGAGCTTTATTCGCCCGGACCAGCTGGGCCATCTTATAGGGCCCATCCGGAGTTTTTTCCGACCATACGGGGTCGGGCCAACAGAAGTTGTCCAATCCTGCAATCCGGTCCATCGTTCCGCCGACGCTGATCACGCGCCGCACCGCTTCATCGATGACGCTTGCCATCATGGGATACGTATCCAGATCGGAATAAAAAGGATTGATTCCTTCCGCCAGGATGACGCCTTCGCGGCAGCTATGCTCCACCAGCATCACGGTAGCATCGCTCGGAACATCGCTGTGCACGCCGACAAAAGGCTTGATTACGCTCAGCCCTTTGACTTCTCCATCGTATTGGCGAGACCGGAACTCCCGGGAGCAAACATTTAGGGAACCGAGAAGATCCATCAGAATGCGATTGCGCGATCCTTTGCGAAGCTTTTTCGGAGAAGAAATTTGCGGCGGCTGCCAGCGCGCCTCCAGCGTCATGCGGGGGCCGCCGTCATGCAGAAAATTCAAATCGAGCCGGGCGACGATCTTATCGCCATACCGTACAATCAGAGCTCCACTATCGGTGAAATTCCCGAGTCCGGTCGCTTCTACATCCCGGCGCGCTGCAAGCGCCAGGAACTCATCCAGTTTCTCGGGAGGAACTGCAAGGGACATTCTTTCCTGCGCTTCAGATAAAAAGATCTCCCACGGCTGCAGCCCTTCATATTTCAAAGGAGCTTGGGCCAGGTCCAGATCCGCTCCGCCGCTCAACAGGCTCATTTCTCCAATGGAGGAACTCAGACCGCCCGCGCCATTATCGGTTATCGCCCGATACAAACCGAGGTCGCGCGCTTCGATCAGGAATTCGTACATTTTGCGCTGAGTAATCGGATCGCCGATCTGCACTGCCTGGGCCGGAGATTCCTTGCGCAATTCTTCGGAAGAAAAAGTGGCACCGTGGATGCCATCTTTGCCGATCCGGCCGCCGCACATGACTATGACGTCGCCGGGAAAAATCTCTTTGCGGCCGGAAGGGCGGTTCTGCAGCAACCGAGGGATGCGGCCGACGGTCCCGCAATATACCAGAGGCTTCCCTATATAGCGCTCGTCGAATCGTTCGAATCCTCGAGTCCATGGAATTCCGCTCTGGTTGCCGCCATCGATTACGCCCTGGTGAACGCCTTCCCGAATGCGGCTGGGATGCATGAGGCCTTGAGGCGGATCGCCGTCATAAAAGGGGGAGCCAAGGCAGTAGCCCCATACATTGCAGAGCATCTCACAACCCATGCCCGTTCCCATGGGATCGCGATTGACGCCGACAATTCCCGTAATAGCGCCGCCATAAGGATCGAGCGCCGAAGGAGAATTATGAGTCTCCACTTTATAAGCGATATCGTAGCGGTCGTTGAACCGGATGATTCCGGCGTTGTCGCTAAAAACCGAAACCAGCCAGTCAATTTCTTTACCAATCCGCTCGGTCGCAGCCCGGATATAGGTCTTGAATAACGAGTCGATCCATTCCTCGTGTCCCAGTTCGTCCGTGTAATGAATTTTCCCGGCGAAGATTTTATGTTTGCAGTGTTCCGACCAGGTCTGGGCGATGCATTCCAGTTCAACGTCCGTCGGCTGCGCCGGCAAGCCTAGAGCCAGACGAGAGTTTTTCACCGCTTCGGCATTAAAATAGTCTCGAATCGCATACATTTCGTCGAGGCTTAGCGACAGGATTCCATCGGAACTGATGCGCAACAAGTCCGAATCCGGACCGCTTAAGTCATAAGAACCTGCCCGGATGTCTGTTTTTTCTCTTATAGCAGGCACGCTCTCATCCACTGGAACCAACGCCCATTCTTCGGAGGAAAACACCTGGATTGTCTGGATAAGAGAATTGGCCAGCAGGTCGCGGGCAATTTTTTCGACATCGGGGCGTAAAAGTCCGGCGGCGCGGAAAAAATATTGAATGGAGGTATATACCGATTCCTGCAGGGCGAGCGGGCGTTCGATCAAGTCCTGCACAACAGCGCGCGCAGTGGCGCCCACATTGTCCGTAACGCCGGGCTTAAAGCCCACTTCAACCATCCAATCGAATGCCGGCGGCGACAAGCGACCCACTCCGGATCGCGAAATGACCGGATCCGTGAAAGCCTTTTTTATTTCCCGCAGTTGGATCGCGGGAAGAGAGACATCTACTTTGTATACATCTCTGGTATGGCAGGATTGGACTGGAAGGCGAAAATAGCGCCGGATCTTAGCGACGGTGGAACGGCCGCGGGCGTCGGTGACTCCGCGTTTCAGTCCTATCTCGATTCGAAAAGCCAAGGTGATGTCCGATAGAAATTCAACTGAAGATTTTTGCGGATCTACCTCGATAGGCTTATCGGGGTAGACCCGCAGGTTCCATTATTTATTCGTGAATGGCGGAGCCTTCCAGGAAAGCCATCAGCATGCGGCTGCGCGATGGATGCCTCAGTTTTCGCAAGGCTTTAGCCTCGATTTGCCGGATCCGTTCACGTGTGACGGAGAAACGCTGCCCTACCTCTTCAAGAGTATGTTCGCTGCCATCGCCCAGGCCGAATCGCATTTTAATCACCTGCTCTTCCCGTGGAGTCAGGGTCTTCAGCACGGATTCCGTCTGTTCTTTAAGATTGATGTTAATGACGGCTTCCGCGGGAGAAATCACGCCGCGGTCTTCAATGAAATCGCCCAGATGGCTGTCTTCTTCCTCGCCTATGGGCGTTTCAAGGCTGATAGGCTCCTGGGCGATTTTGAGGATTTTACGAACTTTGCTGACCGGGAAATCCATCTTCTTTGCAATTTCATCGCTGGTGGGTTCACGCCCATATTCCTGAACCAGGCTGCGAGACGTGCGGATCAGTTTGTTTATGGTTTCAATCATATGGACTGGGATTCGTATTGTCCGAGCCTGATCCGCAATAGCACGTGTAATCGCCTGCCGGATCCACCATGTGGCGTAGGTTGAAAACTTATAGCCCCGGCGGTATTCAAACTTATCAACCGCCTTCATAAGTCCGATATTTCCTTCCTGAATCAAATCCAGGAACTGCAATCCACGATTGGTGTATTTCTTCGCGATGGATACAACAAGCCGCAGGTTGGCTTCCACAAGTTCCTTTTTAGCAATATCCGCTTCCAGCTCGCCGGATCGAATCGTCGCAAGCGTGCGCTTGAGCTCGGAAACGCTCGCGAAGGCGAGCTCTTCGATCTGTTTCATCTCAATATCAATTTGCTTGACTCTTTTTTTAATGCCCTTGGCGTCTTCAATTCTGCGGGGACTTTCCAGGTTCTTGTTTAATTTATGACTCTCGCGTTCGAGAGATACAACCTTGTCGACAGTCGCTTTGATGATGCCAATGAGCTTGTCGTGCTGATGGTTGCTGAACTCCAAAGCGCGCACCTTCCAGGCAATGGGAATGCGGTAGCGCGCCAGCATAGACAAGTGCTTCTTATATAGGCGCGATCCTTTGCGACACCGCGTCAGTTTCACACGGATTTTATGAGCGGATTTTTCATGTTTGCGAATGCTTTCGATGACTTCGATTATGGCATTGGCCTTTTCTTCCAGGCGCTCTTCGGTAACTTCGTCTTCATTGAAAGAAACAACATCGCGGACCGAAAGCTGTTTCTTTTTGAGCTGATCTCCGATATTGAGAATTTCCTGCACGATCAGGGGCGATCGGGAAAGAGCCTTCAGAATCACTCTCTGGCCATGTTCTACGCGTTTTGCTATTTCTACTTCCCCCTCCCGGCTGAGCAGAGGGACTGTCCCCATTTCTCTAAGGTAAAGACGGACCGGATCGTTGGTCTTGTCCAGATTGAGAGCGGCGAAATCAAATTCACTCTCCTCTCCGGCGCCTTCTTCCCCTTTGTCTTCCTTTTTGCCGTCATCCTGAAACTTCTGTTCGGTATCGATGACTTCAATGCCGGCCGAACCAAAAAGGGAAAAAATACTGTCCAGTTCATCGGAAGAGCAGATGCCTTCAGGCAGAAGATCGTTTACCTCATCATATAAAAGGTACCCTCTCTCTTTTCCCATAAGGATCAGTTCTTTCACTTCGTCATACTTTTCTTCGATAGACAAGACCCCTGTCTCCTTTCCCTGCTATTCCCTGGATAGGCTGACCAATTCCTTATTTAAACGCATACGCTGTTCTAATAAATAGATACGCATCTTATCGTCATTACGTTTATCCGCTTCAGCGAGATCCTTTTGAATATTTTGTAAATCGGCAGCCAGCCTCTTTGATCGCAAAGCATTTAATGAACGCTCCGCTATACTCTTTGTTGAGCTCTCAGGCATCTCCTCAATTTCCAATTGAGCGAGTATAGCTTGCTCTGCTTCCCCTGCAAATTGCTTGTGCAATCCTTCGTAATTGTACAACTGATTTTTTTCAAATCCTTCCAGTAGTTTCGAAAAAATCCTTTCCGCTACCAACCCTTCAAAATCCCGTCTGGAACAGAGCGGAAGCACCTGTTGCTGCAACTCCGCATTGCTTAAAAGCGATTGGAGAAGTTTTTTCTCCGCTGTTAACATCGACGTTGCCGATGTTGTTACGTTTTCCGCCAATCGCAGTTTTTTCTGTTGTGCGGCTCGCTTCATTTCAGCAAGCAGCTGCTGGTCTTCAATTTCCAGCCTGCGTGCAAACTTGAATACATAATCCGAGCGTTCCACAGCGCTTGGCAGTTTTGCCAGATAGGGGAGGACGGCGTTCATAACCTGAACCTTTTTTTTGGGGTCCTCCAACGAGCCCTGCTTCTGAATGGCCGACTCAAGCACGAATTCCAGATAAGGAATCGCATTCTGCTCCCGATTGCGGTATTCCTCCGGTCCCGCGTTGCGCACAAAAACATCCGGATCCTCTCCGGCGGGAAGCCGAAGCACTCTTACTCGAAAATCCCCTTCCAGAAAAAGGTCCAAGGATCTTTGGGTCGCAGCCACGCCTGCCGAATCAGGATCATAACTTACTATAACCTCACGAGTATAACGACCCAACAGCTCCACTTGTTGCGGCGTAAGGCTTGTTCCCAGCGAGGCGACCACATTTTGAATCCCAAACTGGAAAGGGATGACAAAATCCATATATCCCTCAACCAGGATGGCCCGATCTTGAGCCTTGATTGCCTCCCTGGAAAAGAACAGACCATATAAGTTTCGGCTCTTATTATAGAGCTTGGTCTCAGGAGAATTCAAATACTTCGGAGCCCTGTCCCCCATGGCCCGTCCGCCAAAAGCGACAGTTCTTCCCTGCACATCGGCAATCGGGAACATAATGCGCCCTCGAAAGGCGTCATAATAGCGGGTCCCGTCCTCCGAATGCTTGACGAGACCGCAATCTTCGAGAACCTGGAGAGTGAAGCCTTTATTTTTTAACGCCTGAATCAGCAATTCACTTCCGCCGGGAGAATATCCAATTTGAAATCGCACAATTGTTTCACGTGTAACTCCCCGATCCCGGAGGTACTGAAGCGCGGATTGACCTTCACTGGATTCGAGCAGCGCTCGGTGATAAAAACCAACAGCTTCAGTCATTGCTTTGCGCAATACGTCGGGACTGGATCCGGTTGTAGCAGGGCTTGGGAAAGAGGCTTCAGGCAAGGCAATTCCCTGGCGGTCGGCTATGAATCGAATAGCTTCGGGAAAAGCCAGGTTCTCCGCCTGCATAATGAATTTAAAAACATCCCCTCCCACTCCGCAACCGAAACACATAAAAATTTGTTTTTCTTCACTGACATTGAAGGATGGAGTTTTTTCATTATGGAAGGGACAGCGGGCTACGTGGTTGCGACCGCGTTTTTTAAGCGCCACATATTCGGACACGATGGAAACGATATTAACTGCGTTTCGCACCTCATCCACAATAGCATCGCTGTAAAACGGCATAGGATTGACACTCAAACGTTTTTTCGGGACGCAGATATTTTACCTGCAAGAGAAGCCATATGCCAGAACCGGAATATTTATGAGGGACGACAAACCCTGGAGCCCGATAAATTCCGGCTCCTCTATTTGTCATGCCGGCGATTTATGAGGCTGGCGACATAACCGGCGCCGAAGCCATTGTCGATATTGACTACCACAACGTTAGAGGCGCAGCTATTGAGCATTGCAAGTAAAGAGGAGAGGCCTCCGAAGGAACTGCCGTATCCAATACTTGTAGGAACCGCAATAACAGGGACGCTGAGCATTCCACCCACCACGCTCGCCAGCGCTCCTTCCATGCCGGCTGCTACAATCACAACCCGGGCGTGGGTTAGAGCCTCCCGGATATTCAGCAAACGATGGATGCCCGCGACGCCTACATCAAATGCAGTTTCGACCTTATTTCCCATCAGCCGCGCCGTCACCGCAGCTTCTTCCGCGACAGGGATATCGGAGGTTCCGGCGCAAACAATATAAATAAGCCCCTCTCCGTAAATTCCGGCGTCACGAACAATCGTTATCGCTTGAGCTCCTGCGTGAAACTCCGCTTTCGCAGCGATCCTGCGAACTTTTTTATAGGTTGCAAGGTTGGAGCGCGTAATCAGGACATTCGATTTCTGTCGAAGCAGACTTTTAACAATGCCGACTATCTGCTCCGGTTTTTTCCCAGGCGCAAAAACTACTTCAGGGAATCCCTGGCGCAGGGCTCGGTGGTGATCGACGCGTGCATAACCCAGATCCTCAAAAGGCAAATGCTTCAACCTTTCGAGTCCTGCTTCAGGCGTAAGAGTTCCCTCACGCACTTTTTCCAGCAGCTCCAGCATTTTTTGTGGAGTCATACTCATTTGCACGAACGACTAAGAAATACCATAAGTCGGTGGAAAATCGGGGCAGGAGCCGTCTCTTATGGATTCGACCCCTGCCCAGATTATTGGTTCTTAGTAATACTTTAAAGCCAGCAAACGCATAGGTATGAAGCTCTAACTAAAAATTACGTCTCGGGGGGCCGCCTCTATCGCTGCGAGGTCGGGAGCGGTCTCGATCTCTATCGAAATTGCGCGGTCCCGGTCGTCGGTCCCTGTCCGAATGCCGCGGCGGTCGCGGAGCCGGATCCTGCGGAGGAAGTCCCGCCTGTTCACGCAAAACGGCTTTTCGGCTCAGTCGAATCTTGTTGGGAGGCTCAATGCTGATTACTTTCACAGGGATTTGGTCGCCAACCTTAAGTTCGGAATTAATATCCTGAACTCGGAAATCGGCCACTTCAGAAATATGAAGCAAGCCCTCGGTTCCAGGGAATATTTCTACAAACGCCCCGAAATCGACCAGTCTAGTCACTGTGCCGAGATAGGTTTTCCCCACTTCGGCTTCCATGACCAGGTCTTCGATCATTCGGATTGCCTTCTGCGCGGAATCAGTATCGGTCGAAGCGATATTGACCTTGCCGTCATCTTCTATGTCAATTTTAACTCCGGTCTGCTCGATAATTCCGCGAATGACCTTGCCTCCGGTTCCGATAACGCCGCCAATTTTATCTTTCGGGATTTGTATCGTAATGATACGTGGAGCGTAGGGAGAGATTTCCGATCGGGTAGCCTGAAGGCATTCCGTCATCCTTCCCAGGATGAACAGGCGTCCTTCTTTGGCCTGCGCCAAAGCTTCAGCCATGATTTTCTTATCGATGCCGCCGATCTTAATATCCATCTGCAGCCCGGTAATTCCCTTTTCGGTGCCGGCGACTTTAAAATCCATATCGCCATAATGGTCTTCAGCGCCCGCAATGTCCGTCAGGATGGCGTAATTATCTCCCTCTTTTACGAGACCCATGGCCACTCCGGCCACCGGCGCTTGTATGGGAACTCCCGCATCCATCAATGCGAGAACCCCTCCGCAGATAGTAGCCATGGAGGAAGATCCATTGCTTTCCATAATGTCGGAAACTACCCGGACGGTGTAAGGAAAAGCTTCTTCGGAGGGCATAATCGGCAAAATGCTTCTTTCCGCCAAAGCCCCATGACCTATTTCTCGCCTGCCGGGCCCACGCAAAAACTTAACCTCACCGACGCTGAAGGGGGGGAAGTTATAGTGGAGCATGAATCTTTTGAAGGATTCTCCCTCCAGTGTGTCCATGCGCTGCTCGTCATCGGCGGTGCCAAGGGTGGCAGTCACCAGCGCCTGGGTTTCCCCGCGGGTAAACAGCGCAGATCCGTGCGTGCGCGGGAGAAGCGAGACATCCGCACTGATAGCGCGGATCTCATTGAACTGTCGTCCATCCAGGCGGCGTTTATCTTCGAGTATTTCCTTTCGGAAAAGTTTTTCCATCACATAATGATAGATCTTGTCCGCCTGATTGCGACGTTCCGATTCCGCTTCCGGAATCGCATTCACAATCTCCTTTTTAACGACATCCAACTGAGCGTAGCTCTCCAGCTTGGTTTTAATATGAAGCGCATCTAGTATTTTTTGGCTGTATTCTTTTTCGATTCGTTCCACTTCAGCCGCGTCAAGGACGGGCTTCACAAATTCACGTTTGACAGGCTTAATTTGTTGATACAGATCCTTTTGAAGATCAATCAATTTGCGAATGACGCCATGGGCGAAATCCAGAGCTTCGACCATCATGTCTTCCGACATTTCATTGGCGCCGGCCTCTACCATGACTATCGCATCCTCCGTACCGGCAACCGTAAAATTCAGACTGCTGTCTTTAAGCTTTGAGGTTGGAGGATTGACAACAAATTGACCGTCCATGTAGCCAACACGCACGGCTGCGATGGGATTGTAAAAAGGAATCGGGGAGCAGTATGTAGCAGCGGAAGCGCCCGTAATTCCCATGATGTCGGGATCGTTTTCCTTGTCGGCGGATAAAACCATCGCGATAATCTGCGTTTCGCAGCTGAAACCTTCCGGGAACAAAGGCCGCATCGGCCTGTCGATCAGTCTCGATGTGAGGATTTCCTTTTCAGTCGGTCGCCCTTCCCGTTTGAAAAAGCCGCCCGGAATCTTGCCGGCGGCGTAAGTATTCTCTCGATAATCCACGGTAAGCGGGAAAAAATCCTGTCCTTCCTTGGCCACTTTCGCGGAGCAAGCGGTAACCAAAACAACCGTGTCTCCATAGCTCACGAACGCGGCGCCATCCGCCTGTTTCGCGACCTTCCCCATTTCTATTGCAAATTCAAGTCCACCGATCTCGGTGGAAACTCGATAAGTCATGACTCCTCCAATTTTTAGATTGCGCGGGGAAAGCAGGGCGGGAACTATGAACTAGGAATTATGATTTATGAGTCCTGAGTTAAGGATTATCCGCAATAACC
>CAYTYP010000077.1:0-13234 GCA_964441405.1 uncultured Acidobacteriota bacterium | reverse complement strand
AAAGCGCCGAAGGCGCGCAAGACAGTAGCCAGGGATGAGCGCAGCGAATCCCTGGAATGAGATCAGCGATGATAGAGCCCCGGTAAGGGGCGAAAGAATTGTTCGCTCAATGGTAATTGCTTTCTTTCACCCCTCCAGGGTTCTTTTATTCTATGATTGTGTACCAGGGATTCGCTGCGCTCATCCCTGGCTACTTTCTATCGGGCCTCCAGCCCTTATAAATCGGTGCTAAATTAGATAGGCCTTACTTTCCGCCGCCGCTTCGAATTCGACTGCTTGCTCTTATATGTTTATCAAGTCAACGGTAAGCAAAGCGCCGAAGGCGCGCAAGACAGTAGCCAGGGGTGAGCGTAGCGAACCCCTGGAATGAGATCAGCGATGATGGAGCCCCTACCGGGGCGAAAGAATTGTTCGCTCAATACAAGAGTTGTTCATTGAATAGGTGGAGGACCTTTACATGCCATCCACATAATGGATTCACAAAGAAATGGGGATCTTAACCGGCTGCTGGGATTTAAATGACGCGCAGGAAAAAACATTTCAGGTAGTGCGTCTCAGGCATGCCTGCCAGCGTTGGGTGATCAGTCGCCTGCCCCCGGCGCTCAATAACTTGAATATAGCGGCGAGTGTCGCGAGCCGCTTCACACAGAATCTCAAAAAAATCCGCTTCCGACATATGGTAGGAGCAACTGGAGGTGATGAGAATTCCTTCCTGTTTCAGGAGTTTGAGCGCCCGTAAATTAATTTCTTTATATCCGCTGCGCGCGCCGGGGAGCGCTTTGCGGTTTTTAGCAAACGCCGGAGGATCGAGGCAGATGATGTCGAACGACTTGCCGGCAGTCTCCAACTCGCGCAGATAATCGAACACATTTGCGGCTTCGAATTTTAGATTATTGAATCCATTGAGCGCACAATTTTGTTGGGCCATCTGAAGGGAATCGGGCGACACATCGACCGCCAGTACCGAGTCGCAATGACCTGCGAATTGAAGAGCGAAAGCTCCGGTATTGGTAAAGCAATCCAACGCTTGTCCTGAAGCATATTTCCGAGCAGCCATTCTGTTCTGGCTCTGATCCAGAAAGAAACCGGTTTTCTGGCCTCCCCGGATGTCCACCAGGAAGCGCGTTCCGTCTTCCATTATTTCGATCCGGTCGGGGATCGCACCCGATAAAACGCTGCTGGTTTCTTCCAAACCCTCCAGTCGTCGCGCCTTGACGTCATTTCTCTCCAAAATGCCCGCCGGGCCAATCGAATTATTAAGTATCTCGACAAGCAATGGCTTGATGGCCTCGGCTCCCCAGGTAAGAGTCTGGAGAACGAGGCAATCGCGATAGCGATCGACAATGATCCCGGGGAGCAAGTCTCCCTCGCCAAAAATCAGGCGGGTTGCGGATTCATCTATAAAAGCATTTTTTCGCCGGGCGAAGGCTCGTTGAACTCTATCGCGCAAAAGCTCCGGTGTGGGCGGCGTCGCTTCCCGGGAAAACAGGCGCAGGCGAATTTGCGATTTTGCACTATAAAATGCGTATCCCAGAATATTGCCGCTCGCATCTACGACCTGTACAATCGCAGGATCCTGTTCCGGCCCGCGCTCTATGTCCCCGGAATAGATCCATAGATGTCCCTGTCGGATTCTCCGTACGGCAGTTGATGAAATTTGAGCTTGAGAGTTAATTGTAAATGGATCCAAAGAAATCCTCTAAATCAATGATTGGCTTTGTCCGTTAAAGGATAAGACAGCTTCACCCGTTCCAACGCTTCTTCTCGGGTTTGAAGCCCGCCTTCCAGCTGCAGATCTTCTATGGTTCTGAGTATCTGTTTGAAAACAGGGCCGGGTCTATACCCCAGCTCAATCAGATCTTCTCCCTTCAAGAGGGGCTCCGCGATGGGATTTTTTTCGTACTCGTCGAGTTTATTGAGGCAAAAGGCATAGGAATCGGAACGCCGCCCGCTGCTGATGCAATAGATGCGCATCAATTCCATATGATCGCGGATGTTTGGCTTGCTCAAAAGTCTTCTCAAATCCGCTTCCCGCATTTCTTTTGCCTGTAAAAAACCCGGTCGTGAGGCGATCAGGTCCGCAACCTGATCCGTCTCAATATTGGACAGTTTTAAACGACGGCATATCTCGCGCGCAATTTCAGGGTTTTCAATCTTGCCGGTTTTGCCGGCATCCTGGAGCAAAACGCTCATGGCCAGAACTGCGGAAGGTTTGCGTAGAATTCCGAGGCAGGCCTTTGTAAGAGCATACAAATCCATCCCGGAAGGATGCTCTTGAATTCCATGCAAGGCCTCGACCTCCGGCAAGATATGGATTAGAAGGTCGCTGTTGTGCAACAATTCCAGTCCTTGAGCCGGAGCAGGTCCGGCCAGTATCTTCAGAAGTTCATCCCTGATTCTTTCCCAGCTGATTTGAAGTATTTCCGGAGATAAAATTCGGATTGCTTCCCATGTTTCCGGAACGATTTCAAAACCGAGGACGCAGGCCAACCTTATCGCGCGCATCAACCGAAGCTTATCCTCGCTGAAGCGATCTTTAGGATTGCCGATTGTCCGGATTGCTTTGCTTTGAATATCCGCTTTGCCATGAACATAATCAATGACGCGATTGGCAAGCGGGTCATAGAAGAGGCCATTGATCGTGAAATCCCTACGAAGCGCATCTTGTTCGGGCACGGAAAATGAGACGGAAGATGGGCGTCTTCCGTCAAGATAGGGATTGTCGCTGCGGAACGTCGCCACTTCATAGGAGTGGCCATACAGGGAAACCTGAATTACCCCAAACTGGGCGCCGATAGCCAGAGATTTTGGAAAGAGCCGAACCACTTCATCGGGATGCGCGCTGGTCGCAATATCTATGTCCTTGGGTTTTCGCCGCAGGAGATAATCCCGCACCCAACCGCCTGCAAAAAAAGCTTCATGTCCGTGAGCACGAAGCTTTTCTACAATTCGCTGCGCCGCTCTTTGCATTGTTTTCCGGGATAGTCCTAAATTGACTATTGCCAAACGTCAATCGTCAATGTTGTTAAGAAAGTTTCTCAAGATACTTGTTCCAGTTGCTGTCTCGAAACAGTTTCCTGATCAGAGCGCGATATTTACCGAATAATTTATTATCTCCAAGCTTATGGTAGCTCAGAGCCATTCGAACATAGAACAGGTCATCATTGGAGAATCTTTTGGCCAACAGGAGAGTTTCTTCCCCTTCGTCAACCGCTTCTTTATAACGGCCCAGTTCATAATAATTTATCGCGACGTAACTTTTCGCCTCTGCCTTTTCAAGTTTGTTCCTGGGATTGCGCCGCAAGATTTCCAGAGCGATTAATAACGATTTTTCGTATGCTTCCAGACGAAATTGGCATTCCGCCATTTTCAAGTATAGCCAGACCAGGTCGTTTTTCTTCCCGGATATCTGCTTCAGTTCCAATATCTTTTCATAGCTTTCAAGAGCCAGCTTGTGATTGGCAAGCTGTTGGTAGCATTCGGCCATTTTTACCTGGACCTCATCACGGCGTTCGAATTCCGGATCCAGTTCCAGCGCCTTGGAAAAATGATTGATGGCCTCAGAGTATTGTTTAAGCCCCAGATAATTGTTGGCCATGCTTTCATAGAGATAGGCCAAGCCCGGATCGTTGTCGCTGATTACCTGGATAGCTTTCTGCGAATATCGAATAGCTTCGTCATGCTTGCCGAGGGCTTCATAATTCCGTCCGATTCCGGCATAGAGCATCCAGCGCGTGTCCTTTTCCTGGCTTTCGACGTTCTGCTCGCAGATTTTTCTCGCTTCAAGTGATTTCAGGGTCTTGCCATGGTATTCGTACAGCGATCCGAGATGAAAATAGATAAATCCGTACATGTCCTTCATGAATTCCGGTTTTTGCGGATCGAACAGTTGCGCGGATTTCAATAGATTGCGGAACGCTTCTTTATCATTCCCGGCGTTGAAATGGCAGATGCCTATTCTTCCTGTGAAATAGGCTTTTATGTTCTGCTGTTTCTGGTTCTTCAGAGCTTGCGAATAGATGCGGATGGCTTCAGAATAATTTTCTTTCTCGAATAATTCTTCGGCAAACGAGTCGTATAGCGAAACCCGTTCTTCATCCGAGCCTGCATTTTTCAATTTGGCGTTGAATTGTGTCTGGTTCACTCCAGTGGCCCTCATGTGAAAGATTCAGAAAGGTAACTATACTATAAAACTCGGAGAATCCAGGCCTTAACCTGTGAAACAGGCTTGGATTCGATTAGGGGTAAACGAGCGCATATCCGCGGTGAATGCCTACATGATCGATCCCGTAAGGAAGATTCGAAGGTTTTAAAGGATCCAACGGAGGATTCTGTCTCCGGCCTACCAGCGAAATGATCGTTTCGACCAGCGGTTTGGGAAGCGTACTGCCGTCGAAAGTTGCCTGCTCTAATTGAAAAAAGGCTTTTCCATTTTTGCTGATAAGTTTTCCACGAACGGATAATGTGCGGGTTCCTGAGAACAACAAGCTCAGCAGTTTCGAACCCAACTTCGAAGAAGATGCTTCCAAACGATCGAAATCGATATCCGCGACCCCCTGCAATTTACCCTCTTCGAAAGCAATAACCAGGTTTTTTAAACATGCATGGTATTGTGGCTTGAGATCCAGCGCGAGATAAGAATTCAATTCGTCCTGGGTAAACTTTATTGTTTGGCTCTTGGGCAATGGCCTGGTCCCGGCCGCGTGTTCTTCCAACATCTTTTGTTTAGAGTGGAAGCTGATAGCCTCGGCGCTGGAGGTCTTAGAGCCTCCAGCCGGTTTCACCGTCGGCATCGAAATACAGACGACGAAAGAAAGCAGTAATAGCGTTTTAACGGCTTTTCGAACCGGATCGGGTTGTTTCAAAGAATTATCGAATGATTTTGAACGTTCGTCGCCACCGTGTTTTGGTAAAGAAATTGACAAAAACATCGCCATATTGCTTTATCTTATCCAGGAAGCTTGTCCGAAGATATTCGTCTCTTGGGGTGTCAAAAGACCAATAAATCACGAGCGCCTTGCCAAGAAGGTATTCGCGAGGAACATAGTGCCAGTACCGGCTGTCCTGGCTATTGTCCCGGTTGTCGCCCATAGCGAAATAATTCCCGGGAGGAATCGAATAGAAACCACCTTCTTGGGGCCAGTGGGCGTAGATGCTGTTAGGGTCAATATATCGCGTGTAATCTTCCTTTAGCGGCTTGTCGTTTATGAAAATGGTGCGACCCTTCATTTCAAGCTTGTCGCCGGGCATGCCGATTAATCTTTTTACGTAGGCTATCTCCGGAGCGTTGGGGTATTTGAAGACGATGACATCTCCGCGGTTGGGCTCTTTATAAGGAAGAAGCTTTCCAAGAAAACCGGAATTCAAGCCGTAAACGAGTTTATTGACCAGGAGATGATCGCCGATCAGCAGGTTCGTTTCCATCGATCCTGTCGGAATTTTAAAGGCTTGAACGGTAAATGTTGTTGCGAAAAGCGCAATGATGGCGGTAATCACAAAGGATTCAAAATACTCTCGAAGCGTCGATTTTTGAAATTCCAATGCATCCTCCAACTGCTTAAGTTGTTAAAGCTTATCAATTTAGCATAAATAGCCCATCCAGACAACCCATGAACGGATTTATGTTTGGGACAGTGTTGCCGATAAGACAGGCGTTTCCTGTTAACTGAATAAGAGGATTTCGATGCGGCTATTATTAAAACTATTTATCGTCTTCAGCGTTCTGGCTTCTGCCGGTTCCGGCGCTCTTTATGCTTTGCCGGTCTTCTATTCCGGATCCAGCGGCAATCTGGCGGCTTCCGCTTCTTTCGATCTCGCTGGATCGACTCTAACGGTTACCCTCGCCAATACTTCCATCTCCGATGTGACCGTTCCCAGCGAGGTCCTTACCGGCTTGTTCTTCAACTCCAACTATGCTCTTACTCCCGTTTCCGTTTCTCTTAATGATTCGTTGGTGTTTTATGGAAGCACTAATGATCCGGGCAAAGGTTGGGGCTATAAAACCGGCGTTAGCGCACACGGGATGAATAGCGCCCTCAGCGCTTCAGGGGCTGTGGCAGGATTGGGACAAAGCAATTTTTCCTCTATAACTATGAATCTGCAGGGCCTGGACTATGGGCTTCTAAGCGCCGGAGATGATGCTGCAACGGGAAATGGCGGCCTTACGGGCAAAGGCAAAGGGCCGCTCTTTAATAATTCTTTGGAATTCACCTTGAGAGCGCCTCAGGGCTTTACTCTGGACAATCTCGGCGCCGATGTTGTTTTTCAGTACGGAACGAGCCTGCTGGAACCTTCATTTTGGGGCGCGCCCCCCATATCCACCGTGACGCTGCCCACGCCTGAACCAGGGACCTTTCTGCTGCTCGGTACAGGTTTTGGCGCTCTGGCCCTTGCCAAGAGGCGTTCTCTAAAAGCGTGGTTCAACCGAAAATCTTCTGGTTTTAAGGGATCTGTCAACGAATAACCTTTGCCCGGACAGACTCTAACCCAGATTGTCCGGCTGCGATATTTTATTGACTGTCCATATTCATGCTGCCATTCTGGCAAACATGAATCGCCGTCAACTTCGTTTGAATTTATTATTCCTCGTTTCATTTTGCTTCATTCCGTATCTTTACTCCGGACAATGGCCTCAATGGCGCGGCCCATTGAGCGACGGCATATCCAGTGAATCCGAATTGCCTGTTCGATGGAGCGCCGGCGACCATCTCGCCTGGAAAGTTCCGCTTGCCGGTTTGGGCGCTTCCTCGCCCATCGTTTGGGGCGATAAAGTTATCGTCACCTCGCAGGAAGGCATCGTGCCTGTTCAACAAAATATGCAGCCGGTTCTTGCGCGCGAGGACCAGGAGTTGTCTCGACAGGAAAATCCTATCGGCGGACGCCTCAAAAAACCGGATTCGAGCGGGGCTGTCACCCTGGTTATAGAAGCATTCCGAAATTCGGATGGCGTCCGGCTATGGAAATATAGTGTGCGGGCGGAAGGGGCCTTCCCGGAGCTTCATGAAAAGCATAATCTTGCCACTCCCACGCCTGCGACAGATGGAAAGCTTGTCTATGCCTGGTTTGGCAATGGTCAAATCATAGCCCTGGATATGGATGGACGCCTCCGATGGACCCGGCATCTGGGAACCGAATACGGCTCGTTTAAAACTACCTGGGGGCACGGCGGCTCGCCGACTCTCTATCGAGATACTGTCATCTTATTATGCGATCATTCGGAGAATTCTTATCTGCTTGCCTTGGATAAGAACACAGGTAAAGAACGCTGGAAAACCGACCGCGGCAAGGGGCGCATCTCGCATTGCACTCCTTTGATTGTCCGGGGCCCCGAAAAGGATGAGCTCATTATTAATTCCAGCGAACGCGTTGAGGCCATCGATCCACTGGATGGCAAATCTTTATGGTACGCCGGCAGTCAACGCCAGACTCCTGTCCCTTCACCGGTTTTTCACAATGGAGTGATCTACCTGAGCCGCGGTTATCGCAACAGCGACTTTCTCGCAATCCGCCCCGGAGGGAAGGGAGATGCTAAAACCAATATCCTTTGGCAGGCGTCCACCGGCGCTTCCTATGTCCCCTCCATCCTCTATTATGAAGGCTTGCTTTATGTGACCAACGAAATCGGCATTGTGACGTGCGCGGACGCCGAGACCGGAAAAACCGTATGGCGTCAGCGGCTCGGTGGGATTTTCTTCGCATCTCCGGTCGCCGGCGATGGGAAAGTGTACATGGTCAGTGAAACCGGAGAGACCTTTGTCCTGCGATCCGGGCGCGTCCCGGAGATTCTCGCCAAGAACGATCTTGGCGAACGCATGCTCGCCTCGCCGGCTATTTCGAACGGCCGCCTGTTCCTGCGCAGCGATGGTTCGCTCTTCTGCATAACCAAATGAGCGTTGCCCCGCAGGCTGCCATAGATAAATTTAAAACCTACGGTCCTGAGGAAAAATCGAAGAATCAGCCGCGGAGCGTCGCCGGAGGGATAGCCGGTAGGAATTAGCATAAAAAGGAGCCCTGGAAGGCATGCGAATCCAATCCTATAATTATGTGTTATTCATAACCGTCGTATTGTTCCGCGAATGTATCGGTTGCCTCCGTCCCGCTAGGGACGGGATGAGTTTAGCCCGGCGCTTTAGCGCCGGGAAAATGGGAATGGCGCATGTTTAGTCCCGTAGGGACGGCTGAAATTGATTATTCAGCCGTCCCTAACGGGACTTCCTTCTTCTGCCTCCGTCTATTCCCGGCACTGAAGCGCCGGGCTAAATTCATAGCGTCCCTACGGGACGCGATATCGTTACAAACATGCCAACAGGTGTTTGCACCGTCAATCGTCAATCGTCAATAAGAACCGCTTCATCTAATTACATCTGCTTTTTCTCCTCCATTTACGCTATCCTTTGCCTTTTTCGGTGAACTGTTTTAATGAAAAAGTACCTTCCTCATTATATCCAGCTTTTAAAGCTGGCGATGCCGCTGGTCCTGACGCAGGTCGGTCAGATAGCGGTGCAGCTGATCGACAACGCCATGGTAGGCCATTTCGGCACCGCCGAACTGGCCGCCGCTTCATTCGCCAACAACATCTACATCGTAATCATGCTGCTGGGACTGGGCGTATTCATGGGCGTAACCCCTCTGATAGGACACGCTCGTGGCGCCCAAAACGATTCTCAGGCGGCCGCTACGATGAAGAGTGGATTTGTCCTTGCGGCTTTGCTGATTCCGGGCGTCACGTTTCTTTCCTATTCGATTTCCTGGATTATGCCTTACATGGGTCAAACCGATGAAGTGGTTCGCTTGGCCGTTCCCTATTATCGAGCCCTTGTTGTCGCTATTGTCCCGTTTCTGATTTTTATATTGCTGAAACAGATCGGAGAGGGATTGGGCAACACCTCCCTGGCCATGGCAGTTACTATCCTATCCACCCTGGTCAAGGTCTTTCTGAATTACGCCTTGATATTCGGGAAACTGGGCTTCCCGGAACTCGGGTTGACGGGCGCCGGATATGCTTCGATCATCTCACGCATCGCCATGCCCATTCTGCTTTATGTTGGATTCATGCACTTCAAATCCATCAAGCGTTATTTTGACCTGATGCCCGCTATTAAATCCACCTCGCATGAAGTCATAAAGATTCTGAGAATTGGCGCGCCCATTGCCGTGCAACTGGCGCTGGAAGTTTCTTCATTTGCTATCAGCGCCATCATGATGGGATGGCTGGGAAATGTTTCTTTGGCGTCCCACGAGATCGCCATCGGATTATCCAGCTTTACTTTCATGATCGCCAATGGCGTGGGGCTGGCGATAACTATTCAAGTCAGCTTTCAGTTGGGCTCGCGCGATTATGATAGCCTCGGGCGAATTTCCTATTCGGCGGTGCATCTGACGCTGGCTTTCATGGGATTGTGCGGTCTCGGATTTTTTCTTTTCCAAAACCAACTCCCGCATATTTTCACTTCGGATGCACATGTTATTAGCCAGACAGCTTCTTTGTTGGCCATCGCTGCGCTGTTTCAGCTGTTCGATGGACTGCAAGTGACTTGCCTGGGCATCTTGCGCGGTTTTGCCGACGTGAAGGCCCCCATGTTCATATCCGTCTTCTCTTACATGGTCATTGGTTTATCCGTCAGCTATCTTTGCGCCTTTTCTTTGAAGCTGGGTCCCGAAGGGATTTGGTTTGGATTTCTGGCGGGACTGGTTATTGCAGGAAGCCTTCTGACATTGCGCATCAGGAGAAGAATTCGCGACTGCAGTTTAGCTGGTTTTGTGGGCGGGCAATGATAGCTTTTGCCACGGAAAAAAGAACACGGAAAACACAGAACAAAATAGTATTTCTTTTCCGTGTCCTCCGTGCGTATTTCTTCCGTGGCTGCGTTTAGCCGGTTTTGTGGGCCGGCAATGATGGCTTTTGCCACGGAAAAAAGAACACGGAAAGCACGGAACAAAACAGCTTTTCATTTCCGTGTTCTCCGTGCGCATCTCTTTCGTGGCAGCGTTTAGCTGGGTCAGGAGGGGCCGGCAGGAGAATCCTGCGCGAGCTTTTCAAGAGCTGCATAGAGGGACTTAGCCAAAGCCCGTACATAAGGTTCATTGACAATACTCAAATGATTGCCGGGAACCTCTACGATCTCAATTCCTTTACCGACCAACGCGCCCCATCCCAAATCATCCTGCGCCAGGCGGAATAGAGGCTGCGTCCTTGCCCTATAGAGAGTTAGAGGTCCGGAGTAGGGAAGGATCCGATAATTTTGCAAGAGTTTCAGATGGCGTCCTATGATCCGTACTTCATCTTGCGACAATCGGCTGAGTTCGAAAATATCCTCTAAATCCGCAACATTAGCCTTCTCGGATTTCGAATTGAAACTTCTTTTCCATCGTTTTCCCACCTCTCTGATTTTTCTGAGAAGCCGCCGGTAAAATTCGCCCGGCTTCGATGTGAAAAGATCTTCCCGCACCCACCAGGGAATATTTTTTAGAAAATGAGAAATCCCGTCCAGGCTTTCCTTCAGCGAGCGCTTGTTGTGGTGTGGAGGACCGGAATCGATAATCGCCAGATGCCCGACCTGCAAGCCGCGGTTCGACAATTGTCGAGCCATTTCATAGGCGAGAAAACTTCCAAAGGAATATCCCGCAAGGCAGAACGGTCCGTTCGGCTGGAACGCAACCAGATCTTCAACATAACGGGAAACCAATTCCTCCAGGCTGCTTTCCCCGGATGAGTCGTTGGTTCCGAATGCGTTATGGAAACCGTAGACAGGTTGGGAGGCGCCGAGATTGACGGCCAATCGATGGGCAAAATTCACATCGCCATTAAGATCATGCAGGATAAAGAGCGGAGGATTGGAGCCGTTTTTCTGGACCTGGATGATGGATGGAGCGATGGCGACATGTTTTTGCCTTCCCATGTCCAAGCTGGACTGAATCTGTTGTGCCAGCCCGGCCACTGTAGGGGTGTCGAAGAGCTGTCTCAGGGGAAGGTCAACATTGAAGGTGCGCCTCACCTGGGAAATTACCTGAGTAGCCCGCAGTGAATGCCCGCCCAGATCGAAAAAGTTGTCGTGAACGCCGATGCGTTCTACTCCCAGCACTTCTTCCCAAATTCCTGCCAGCGTTATCTCTACATCATTTTGTGGCGGGATCAGGATTCCTTCGCTCTCCGGCCGATGAATCTCGGGAACCGGAAGGGCCTTGCGATCCACTTTGCCGCTGGAAGTGAGAGGCATTTCCTTCAGGGTGACAAAAATTGTCGGGACCATATATTCAGGCAGCTTCTGCTGCAGAAACTGCTTGAGGTCGCTGGCGATTAAGCTCGCAGGATCTTTGATTTTGGGAACCACATATCCTGTCAGGCTCTGGTCTCCGGTCGAATCCTCCCGTACTGCAACCGCTGCTTCACTGACGCCCGGATGTTGTCCCAGGACCGCTTCGATTTCGCCCAGCTCAATACGGTAACCGCGGATCTTGACCTGATAATCCATGCGCCCCAGATACTCGATGACGCCGTCCGGCATATATCGGGCCAGGTCGCCAGTCTTGTACAGCCTAGCTCCCGTATCTTGGCTGAAGGGATCAGGAATGAATTTCTCCGCCGTGAGTTCCGGGCGATTGTGATATCCGCGGGCGACGCCAATCCCTCCGATGTGCAACTCCCCAGGAATCCCCACTGGAACCGGCTGAAGCAGCTTGTCAAGGATATGGATTCTGATGTTGGCGATCGGGCGGCCGATCGGCACTGTCAGAGCGGCGGAATCCGGTTTGCAGTCCCAGTAGGTCACCTCTACGGCAGCCTCTGTGGGCCCGTAAAGATTTAGCAACGAGGCATCGGGCAGGCGGGAGAAGAATTCATTTTGAAGGTCGAGGGTCAAGGCCTCGCCGCTGCATAGCACCCGCTTCAGTGAATTGCAAATTCCTAAATCCGGCTCCTGAAGGAAAATTCTCAACATGGAGGGGACGAAGTGAATGACATTGACGCGCTCTTTCACGATGAGATCCACAAGATACCGGCTGTCCCTGTGTCCCTCCGGCCGGGCTACGACCAGGGTGGCTCCGGTCAGCAAAGGTCCGAAGAATTCCCCGACCGAGACGTCAAAGCCGAAGGGGGTTTTTTGCATGACGACATCGCCGGTTTCGAGCTTGTATTTGTCTTGCATCCACAACAGCCGGTTGACAATTCCCCTGTGAGTATTGACCACTCCTTTGGGTTTGCCCGTGGATCCGGAAGTATAGATCATGTAGGCGGCGTTATCGGGGGACGCGCCGCTCTGCGGATTTTCTTCGCTTTCCTGATCGATCTCCGCCCAGCCGCTGTCCAGGTAAACAGGGTGCGCAGCTATGGATTGCAGTTTCTCCCTGAATGCTTCCTGGGTGAGAACAATAGAAGTGCGGGCATCTTCGAAAATAAAGGCAAGACGATCGGCAGGGTAGTCAGGATCGATGGGCACATAGGCGGCGCCTGCTTTGATCGTTCCATAAAGAGCCACAATCATTTCGATGGAGCGTTCCATGGAGATTCCCACCAGCGACTCCGGCCCTGTTCCATGCTGGATCAGGTAGCGGGCCAGCCGGTTGGCGCGCGCATTGAGTTCCCGATAGGTAAGCGACTTTCCTTCGAATACTATCGCGACTGCCTCCGGCGACTGTTCCACCTGCGCTTCGAACAATTGATGGACGCAGGCGTCTCTCGGATAGTCAGTCCTGGTATCGTTCCACTCCACCAGCAGCTGACGCCGCTCCGCTTCCGTCAGGAGCGGAAGCTCTAAAACCCGCTGATCAGGATTGGCAACGATGCCTTCCAGCAGCGTCCGGAAATGCCCGATCATCCGTTCAATGGTGGCGTCGTTGTAAAGATCCGTATTGTATTCCAGGCTGCCGGAGATGCCTTCCGGCCCTTCTTCAAGCTCCATCAGCAGATCGAATTTCGCCGTCCCGGTATCTTCCGCTATTGGTTCAACCGTGATCCCGGGCAGACTCAACAGCGAATCGGCCGCGTTCTGCAGCGTCATCATTACCTGGAACAGCGGGCTTCGGCTGGGATCGCGCTCCGGTTTAAGTTCCTCCACGATTTTTTCCAATGGCAGGTTCTGGTGGGCATAGGCCTCCAACGCCGCTTCCCGCACGCGACGCAACAGCTTTCGGAAACTCGGATTTCCTTCAACCTTCGTCCGCATCACCAGCGTGTTGACGAAGAATCCGATCAGGCCCTCCAGCTCTTTGACGCTGCGGTTGGCGATGGGAGAACCTA
>CAYTYP010000076.1:0-13480 GCA_964441405.1 uncultured Acidobacteriota bacterium | reverse complement strand
AGAGGGCGTGACAGAAGGATTATTTAAGCGCCATTCGTGACAGGCACCAATTATTTCAACAGGAGTCTGCCTGATTCGTTGTATTGCTTCCAATGTCTGCGTCTTCATTGGCATCCATTCCATGTTAGAGCTCAAGCACTTTCGAACCTGACTTGAATTAGTAACCACATTTTTCGGAGGGCGCCACAACTTGACCCGCGATTTAACAGCATTTCTGGAATTAGCGCCCTGGTATTTCTCCCAAAGCGGTCAAGTCAGGTTTTAAGTTTGGAACCCGGCTGATTTTAAGTTTTATACCCCGCTATTTTAAACCTTTTCTCAAATTCAGTGTGGTTCTAGGACCGTCCGGATAGCGTGGGCGGCGGCTCTCAATGGACGGTCTCCGGGCGGGCGTTATCCTCAGCCTCCTGCTCGATGCTTTGGGCGACCCTTTCCAAGCGGCGATTCTCCGCCTCCCATTCCTCTCGCGTGCGGCAAAAGGAAAAGGCGAAATCATTATCCATGTTGCAGCCATCCAGGGGCCAGAAACCCGGCCCGCGCATCTCCTTGGCCAACGCTTGACAATAGGGGCAATCGTCTGCGAATGAGGAATCGTCTGCGGACGATAGCCACGGCAGCCTTATGCGCTCGAACTCGATCAGAGAGGAAGGTGTTTTCCTGCCATACTCAGGGTTCGGCGAGTCCAGCCATTCTGCTTTTATTTCCTCAAGGCGCGCTATTTCGTCCGACATCGAGATTTCAATTTGAGCCGAAATTTTTTGCGCCTACGGGCCAAATTCTTGACGAAGTTACACTATGATATGCAATTTGAATGGGACGAGAAGAAGCAGAGAGCGAATCTTGCCGAACATGGCATTGACTTCACTTAAAATTGTTGGCGCCTGTCACGAATTATTAACCCAGAATCGCCTGCGCTAACTCTTGAGCTGCCGTGTCCTGCGCGAAATCGGCACCGATGGCTAAACGATCCGGAGAGCTACTATAAAGCCCTCATCCTCAATTCCGGCAGAAAAACCCCGATAATTTCGAAATCCGTCTTGTTTTCTGTAAACAGCACGGCTCCGATGGACGCGGCGCTCAATGCAATATGAATATCGTTGATAAAACCCGCGCTTTTCTTTTTGTTCGAGAGATGCTCCGGTAATGCGGCAATCAGCTGGCCCGCTTTTATGTAATGCTCGCCGGATAACTCGACGAGCCTATTGGCCTTTTGGTAAGGTTTCTGGAGTTTTTCAACAATTTTAACTGCTTGTTTTGTACGAGCGCCGGCCCAGAGTTCCATGAGAACATGGCATGATAAATACTTCTGCGTTCGGACATCGAGCAGTATCTCCGGATATTTCCCTTCACGTATCCAGGAGATATAAATGTTGGTATCAAGCAGGATTTTCATTATTTGAAGATAGTTTTAATGTGGCCGGCATTGGCAATATCCCTATGCGCCTGGATTATTTCACTCTCCTCGACAATGATTTCCAATGCCCGGTTGACGGCATCCTTTTCAGTCTTGGTTTTTAATATTTTCTGAGCCTTATGAACGAATGATTTATTCAGAAACATCGTTTTTTTTACAAAAGTTGCTTCCATGGGCTTTCTCCGGATACGCCATATAAAAAGCTAAATCAGCCATATCGTACATCGTTTAATCCATGAGGGCAAATAATTGGCGCCTGTCACCAATTATACCAATTATTCCGCAGTAGATACTAATGCCGATGATAGGCCAAGCTTGTTACGGGATAACAATCCGGCCAATTATTAGGCGTCTCCCTCGAAGTATCGATTGCTGTATTTGGTATGCTAAAGGTATAATTTATATACCATGATATTTGAGTTTGATCCGGGGAAGAGCGCTATGAACAAAAGAAAACATGGAATTGATTTCTATGAGGCGCAGGCGCTTTGGGATGATCCCGATCTCATCGAGATTCCTGCAAAGATTGCCGATGAGCCGAGGTTCCTGGTTATCGGGATTATCGCCGGCAATCATTGGTCAGCGGTCATCACATATCGGGGCGACAGCGTAAGGCTTATTTCAGTACGGCGGTCGCGAAAAGAGGAGATTGGCATCTATGAAAGCTAAGGAATTTGATAAAAGATTTGATAAAAGTGAAGATGTCACAGGATATCTTGATCTTTCCAAAATCCGCAAACCCGTCCAGGAACAGAAAAGGGTCAACGTTGACTTCCCCGTATGGATGATTCAGCTTCTGGATAAAGAAGCGCAACGTTTGGGAGTGCCAAGACAGTCGATTATAAAAATGTGGGTAGCCGAGCGGTTGAAAAAAGCTTCGTAAAGCCCCGCGGCGCAAGATTCCGATTGGGCGGAAACAGTCGCCGGCCGCCCCTGGATGGCAGAAACTTTGCGCACTCTACTGTGATTCGGCCGGCTATTCACGATCTTTCTTCAGAATCGCTAGCGACTGCATGAGATCAATGTGTTTATCGACATAGGCATGCGGTTCAGCGCAATAGGTTCTTTATGGCGCCTCGCTATGTTTGCCCCACTTCCAGCTTAAGAGTGAGGCGCCACAAAGAACCTTGTCCATTATGTAAACTTCAGGAATTTTTTTCGATTTTCGAGGGCATTTTAATGCAGATCAGCGAAGAAACCGCGAGCAATTTGCACACATCGGCCTCTTCAATCAGCTTGCGCCCGTATCAGATTGGGATATGTTAGAAGGGATTGCCCGATACTGTGGCTGCAGGCGATTGAAATGAATGCGGGAAGTGGCGGCTGACTGGATGGGCTATCCCGTGTGATTCACCCCCTGTCCGCCTGACACCATATTTTTCGTTATCAGTTTTTAACCCGTGCCTTTGCCTTTGCAACTAACTCCTTATAATCAGGTTTCACAATTTCGATGAGAAGCGGTTCAAGTTTCGCTTCAAGATTCCAAAGCACTTTTTGTTCTGCTTCATCTATCATAGGTTTATTTTCCAGTTCATCAAGTCGCGCAAGCAATTCAAACAGGATCAGGGCTTCATCTCTTGAAAGTATGATTTCAATTCTTTCTGCCGAAGACATAATTGCTCCTTACTAAAACAACCGTCCTGTAGTTAACACGCTTCCGTGTATAGGAAAAACAAGCGAAGGAATCTCGCGTGTCCCTGCCTTCCGTATGTCTCCGATCGCTTCTGCTGGCCGTTACGTTAACTCGGAATAAAAAGCCTTAATTTCTAAAGTCATTTTACAGCAGTTGGGCTATACAATATTGAATATTTGAACACGTTTCATCTTTCAGCCCGAATGCGATTGTTATAGGATTGGAATGTCCCTTAGTAAAGGCAACGATCGACCAGTAAGGCAGAAGAAAGCAAAAGTTGTGACCGGCGATCCCGAATTCAGGAAGTTTGAAAATATTCTGTCCGTTGCATGGCTTTCTTCCTGAAGGTGAAGCGGGGTAGCTAGCCCAGGCGGAGGATAGATGCGGAAACATGCGATTGTCATTGTCATTGTGATTGCCGTGTTCTCCAATATGGCATCCGCGTCAACTGTTGCGCGAATACTGGGATCAAATATCGAAGAAAATGATTTGCGCGGCGAAGGCGATGATGTGATGAAGGCTCTGTTGCGGGAGGTGATACTGCACTTTGGAAAGCATTACCTTGAAGCGCATGGGATTAAACCGACTGAAGAAGAGTTGAGCGCAGTCCGCAAAAACTTTGCCGGCGTTACAGCGAAAAAGAATCCCCTAGTTGATCAGTTTTTTGAGCGTTTTTTTGTGGTAGGAGTGGTTGAGAATTTTAAAACAGCCCGGGCGCTTTGGAATAAGCATGGCGGCCGCCTGATCCTCTCGTCTTTCGGCGGAGTCTATGTTGCGTCCGATGCGCTGGCGAAAGAACTTAGAGAACTGGAGGCTCGCGGCGAATTCAGCATCTCCGATCCTGAGCGCCATGAAAAATTCTATTCCTATCTTTTAAACCTCCAGGGGGATGGCGTCGTAGAGGGTGTAAGCGCAAAACAAGCGCTGGCAGAGCCGCCTTGGCAATGGGAAGCAAATAAAAAAAAGATGTCTTCGCCAGTTACCCCAAAGCAATTGCCAACTATCGCTCGCATCAAAGCAATAAAAGGCTCCGGCGCCGGAACTGTTTCAGGACGCATCCTGGATGAGAAGGAGCAGCCGGTAGCGCACGCCAAGGTCTACCTGCAAACCACAATTTCTCATAATAGCAACGCTCCAGAACAGGAGGCGCTGGAGACGATAAGTGACCAAATGGGAAGATATTCTTTCAAAAATGTGACGAGAGGAGACTACTTCCTTTTTTATTTATTCTCTTCACCCGGAATTTCCAAATCTGCGCAGAGTAAGAAATATTATTACCCTGGAGTATTATCCACCCATGATGCCCGCATGCTAGCCATCGGGCATTCCTCTGTTCTTTCAGGAATGGACATTAACTGCACTCAGGAAAAAAATGGGTTCATGCTAAAAGTGCATGTAATCGACGCAATTTCCAGAAAGCCTGTTCCCGGAATGACGGTGATTTATGGTCCAAGAGCCACCATCTCCGGCAATATTGGGATCAAACTCGCTAGCACAGGCGACCACGGAGACTTGCTCTTGAGAGCTTTATCGCCCGGCAAGTACTGGATTGCAGTTCATCCATTATCCTCTAGAGACTATTATTGCCGGCCTTTGCCTTTTGAAATCGGCAAAATGCAGGTGTCCGATTTAGAGATCCCCATCAACTTGGGGACTACATTGAGCGGTATGGTTATCCTTGGCAAAGGCATCCCCCAGAGCGTCTTGCTTCAGGCCAAGATGGCTTTCCATCCATTCGGAATCTCCGAGCTCCCTGCTGATAGCTGGATTAACCAAGACATGAAAAAATACGGCAGTATAGCTGCTGACGGCAGCTTTACAATCAACGGGATCCCGCCGGTAGAAGGAAAACTTACTTTTGAAAACCAATCCAAAAGGCCATTTATTGAGTATGCAATCCGGATCGAACATAATGAGAAAAACATCACCGAGTCAGTGCGCATTGAAAAAGGCGGTTTTGAGAACATCCGGATGTTTGTAACGGCAGGTACGGGCTCGATCAGCGGAAAGGTGCTGAGCACGCGCGGCGTTCTGAAATTGGATCGGCTAAGTGTTATGGTTGGCCGGCAAAATGTCGCAGTGAATCGTGCCTTTAAAGAAGTGAAGCTTAACCTGGATAGCAGCTTCAAATTCGATAGCCTCCATCCGGGTAAGTATGTTGTATTTGTTTCATATACATCACCAAAAGAACGCAGCTGGCGACTAGGAGAGAATCACTACGTCGACGTCACGAACGGCAGTGCAATCAAAATCAACCTCCCCGTATCCATGCCAACCGTAGATCGATAAAATATTCCAGCGCGGGGACGCTATAACCAGGGGATAGATTGAACCATCCTACGAATCCACTGCCGGGCAATTTCCGGACGCTCCCGCCCATCGGGATCAAAATTGATATATTGAAGGTAATGCAACCCTTCCAGTGCATGGGGATGCACCCAGGATCCGGGAGAAAGCTTCTCACCGGACACCAGCGGCTCATTCATTAGGTTGTAGGCATAATTGGCGCCTGTCACCAATTATAGGCAATCGCCTAAACATTTTACTGCGCTCGATTTGGATTTAGTTTTCTGAATAACTGCAGCCATTGCGTAAAAACCTGATCGTTGAGTTTGGATGAGCCCACAAGCTCCGTCGGAGACTGTCCCCAGTAGAATCCCATCCAGCCTTGTGCGATTCCGCGGGATCTCTCAAGGAAACTTTGAATCTCCGGAAAAGAGCAGTTGAGTACATAGGTCTCTTCGATCACCAGCGGTTTGCCTGTTCGATAGCGGCGGAGCGTATTGATCGCCAAATCAATTTCGCCTTTTCCCGGATAAAAGTGCACCGAGAGAAAATCCAGTTCCGGCGCTATCTTCGAGGGTGTAAACCCCGTTGCCTCTTCCGGCTTGGGCCAGTGCATGTCTACCGGAAACAGACCCACCGTTACCATGTGGCGACGATCATACTTTCGGATAGATTGAACCATCCTACGAATCCACTGCCGGGCAATTTCCGGACGCTCCCGCCCATCGGGATCAAAATTGATATATTGAAGGTAATGCAACCCTTCCAGTGCATGGGGATGCACCCAGGATCCGGGAGAAAGCTTCTCACCGGACACCAGCGGCTCATTCATTAGGTTGTAGGCAAAGACGCCCGGCCTCTGAGCGCAAACGGCTGCAATCGCTTCCCAGAATCTGGCCTGCGCGGCCCAATGCTCCCTTTCCCGAAGGTCCAGATACCATTTGGGAACGTCTGTCGCTCGATAGGTTCCCAAGCCGGTGATATCCAGATAGAGACCTGATTCCTCGGCGAGGCGGACAACCTTTTCAAGTCGAGCAAGATTCGCCCGGTTCGGCGTATCCGGGCCATCCATAAATTTTGCGAACTGAAGGTGAATCCGAACGACATTGGCGCCAAGTTCTCTCATTTCCTTAAAATCTTGTTGTACGGTATCCCACTCCTTTTCCCAGTAATCCTCAATCAGCCGAAACCGATAATCCCGGTCATAATTGAATCCCCAGGGAACAAAAACGGCGCCGGAGCTTTGGAACACAAATCCGCTGCCGTCTTTCCCGGCTTCAATCCAATGCGGCGAAGCTGGTGTAAGAGCCTTGACAAATATCATCATTGCGATTGTGCGAAAGATAACAGCTGTCATCTTGGCTCCTCTAGTTTTTTTTGAATCGATGCGATCATTATATGCGCTGCAAGCGATACCGGCAGCCGATTTCGCACCCGCAACGCCTTTTGCCCTTAAATATTCTTTTCGCCGGAGAATTTTCGATGAAATAAATTTACCCCTCGCGAAACATTATCCGTGAGTGGACTGCCGGTTCTTTCATCCGTAGCTCGAGAGGAAGGAGCTCAAGCGTCCGATTGACGAATTTTCTTTTATCGCAACAGATTGAACTAATTCGAAATCCCGGAAACGAGAGAGAAATCAATGAATAATGCCGCGATTCCCGATGAACAGATAAAAAAAACGGCTCCTTCAATCATTGTCGACCTCCGGATTCCCGGTCGATGGTCCAATTTAATGAATCTGATCGAGCATTTGCCGAATAGCTGCCGTGTAACGCCGCAGGCGCTGATTTTGGCGGATGGCTCCCGGATGGATTTGGGTTTTTTCCCGGCCGACGGCCAGTTTCCCGGAATCTTCCGTTCCATCTGCCGGGGGCAGCCGACTGAAAAAGAACTGGCCGCCGTGGAAGGCTACACTGTCAACGTGACGCTCAGCGGCCGTGGGGGATCGATAGAATCGGCCCGGACAATCATGAAAGCGGCCGCGGCCGTGGTACGGGCCGGGGGAGCCGGTGTTTTCATTGATAACAGCGCACTGAGTCATGGCGGCGAACAATGGCTCGAAATGACCGAAGACGGCGGCATAGACGCGCTGAGCTTTGCGTTTGTCAACATCGCCCGATTCGACACGGAAATCCGGACGATCGGAATGCATGTATTGGGCTTACGGGACATCGTGGTGAAACGGGCAGAACTCAAGAGAGACTCCGACATAGTCGAGCTGATCCGCTCCACGGTTCAAGGCGGCAAACCGGCAGGCAACATCCTATCCGACGATAATGGGTCTTGGTTCAGCTGTTATAAAGAAGCCGGCGACCTGAAAAGGGCATCTTCCCCTGCGCACAATCCCTTCGGCCGCCTTCGTCTGGTCAAATTGCGGCGCACGGCAACCCCAAACAGCTGCTGTTAGCGATTGGAGCCCTCGTTTGAACCGGGATAGGGTCGCAACATCTTTGTCGGCAGCTCGCTCTTTGTTTCCCCGGGACTCCTACAATCTCCCACAACAAACGGATCGGCGCGGAGGCACGGATCCCTTGGCGCCGGTCACCAATTATTAACAATTATTTGTGGGCTTAAATCTCCCGAATCTTGGCGGTTGACATTACTAACGCCTCGCGATACTATTCTTCGGTGTCAATATCATCGTTTAAATGCCCATATACCCAGCATCTGTTCGAAGGGCGGCGTGTTAGGCGTTTTGTGAGCATTGAAGCTGTGGCAATGCGCAAACTGGCGATGCTCAATCGCGCGGAGAGACTGGAAGATTTGCGAATTCCGCCGGGCAACCGACTGGAAGCGTTGAAGGGTAAGCGGTCCGGGCAATGCAGCATCCGAATAAACGATCGATTCCGCGTGTGTTTTGTATGGACGTCCGAGGGCCCGAAGGATGTTGAGATCGTGGATTATCATTGATGGAGAAACGATATGCGTAAGGTTCCCTACCCACATCCTGGAGAAATTTTGCTGGAGGAATTCCTGAAGCCCCTCGGCATAACGCAATACAGACTGGCCAAGGAAATCGGGGTCTCCCAAAGGCGTATTGGTGAGGTTGTGGCCGGAGCGAGATCCGTTACCGCCGATACGGGTCTCCGTTTGTCGCGGTTTTTCGGCACGTCCGAGGGATTCTGGATTGGTTTGCAGTTGGATTATGATGCCGCCAAAGCGAAGGATTCCCTAGCCAAGACCTTGGCCAAAATTAAGCCTTGGGCTGCGTGAGATTCCTGCAGATACTCCTGCCATTTTCACTCACAATCTTCCTGCCGAACCCTGGCAATCAGACCGCTACGCGAGAGCCGGCTCAGCAGCTTACGTTCCTGGTCCGGAGTCAAGCGCAGTAATGACGATGTCAGATCGCCACTCCGCGCTGTCCTGAGTTTGCGCATCTGCACATATGCGAAGAATTGCGTTTTAAGGTTTCCAAGCTGCTTTTTCATTAGTGCACACTATTTTAAGCACATACTCTATAAGGGCATTTGCTAAAAATACCCTACACACACCCTTATTCTCAATTCATTCTTAATTCTCCTATCTTTACGACCAAATATTTTGTTCTCCTTCAGGATTAGGTGTTAGGATCGCATGGTTCAAAAGGAAAGCGCTATGAAGATACTAAAGGATCAACAGGTGAAGCCGCCCTCTATCCACAATTGGAAAACCACCGACGAGGATGAAATTGCCAGGCGGCGTTTCCGCGCCAAAGCGGAATCGCTAAGGGTGAAAAACCTGGATGCACGCTTCCCGATATTTTCGAATTTCGCTGTGAAATCGGGAAGCGGGCTGACCTATTCGGTTGAAATCCGCAGCGTGGCTCGACGGCGATTTTCGTGCAATTGCGTCGATTTCCGCATCAACGCGCTCGGCACCTGTAAACATATTGAAGCCACGCTCCTTTACCTGGAAGCCCGCTATAGCAAAATTTTCCGTTTAGCTCAAAAAAACGATAAGGGCCGCCTGGATGTGACGCCCGATCTCACATGCGAGAAACTGCGGATCGAAGGACTTAACGGCGCGCCTCCGCGCGCGCTTACAGGAATAATTGACAGCAACGGCCGTGTTCGCCTTGACGATCCTGAAGAAGCTTTGGCTCTATTGCAGAAGGCGCGCATCCCTTCGCTGCGCATTTCTCAGGAAGTAGCTCCATGGCTCGAAGCGCGGCGACGAGCACAGGAACGGAAACATGCAATTCGGGATTATGAGCGGAAAGTGCAGTCAGGAAAATGGCCGGCGCAGGAAACGCTGGCGCCGCTCTATCCCTACCAACGCGAAGGCATGCTGCACCTGGCTTTCAATGAACGCGCCTTGCTGGCCGATGAAATGGGGCTCGGCAAAACCATTCAAGCCATAGCCGCGTGCGCACTGCTGCACCGGCTGGGCAAAGCCGCTCGCGTCCTGGTTGTCGCTCCCGCATCTTTGAAGACAGAATGGGAAGAACAAATCCAGCGCTTCACTGATCAGCCGTATCAATTGATTTATGGCTCTCGCGGGAAGCGTTTGCAGCTATATGCTTCCGCCCCTTTTTTCACCGTTGTGAATTATGAGCAGATGCTGGCGGACGCGCTTGATGTCAACAAACATCTTCAGCCGGACATCATCATCCTCGACGAAGCGCAGCGCATCAAGAACTGGAGCACCAAGACCGCCCAGGCGATAAAGCGCCTGCAGAGCCGCTATGCTTTTGTTCTTACCGGAACTCCTATAGAAAACCGCATCGACGACATTCACTCGCTTATGTCGTTTCTCGATCCATCGGTGCTGGGGCCTCTCTTTCGCTTTAACCGCGAATTTTACGATTTGGATGAGCGCGGGCGTCCGATGGGCTACCGTAATCTTGAGCAGCTGCATGGGCGCATCAAACCCTTCCTGCTGCGCCGGCGCAAGGCGGAAGTCGAAACGGAGTTGCCGGACCGCACCGATAAAAAACATTTTGTGCCGCTCAGTCCCGCTCAAGCAGACAGCTATGGCGCTCATGAGGCGCAAGTCGCTCGTCTCGTTGCAATTGCAAAAAGCCGGCCCTTGACCAAACAGGAATCGGAGAAACTGCAGCGCGAATTGGCCATGATGCGCATGATCTGCGATACGAATTACATCCTGGATCCGGAGGACCGGATCTGCCCCAAGCTCGCTGAACTCGAAAAAATCCTTGAAGAGTGCCGCAACAATGGAGATGTAAAGGTTCTCGTCTTTTCGGAATGGGCTCGCATGCTGGAACTTGTGAAAGGGCTTTGCGAGAAACTTCGAATCGGATATGCATTGCACACCGGCTCAGTTCCGCAACGGCGGCGCCGGGCTGAAATTCAATTGTTCAAGAGCGACCCCAATTGCCGCGTGTTCCTCAGCACCGATTCCGGCAGCACGGGCTTGAACCTGCAAAATGCCAGCGTAGTAGTGAACTGCGACCTGCCCTGGAATCCTGCTCGACTCGAGCAGCGGATAGCGCGCGCCTGGCGTAAACACCAGCTGAAACCGGTCACCGTGATAAACCTGGTATCCGAGAATACTATCGAGCAGCGCATGCTCGAAACCCTCTCCATGAAGCAGGCGCTCGCCGATGGAGTTCTGGATCTGCGCGGCGACGTGAAAGCCATTCGTTTCCGCGGCGGGAAGCAGGCCTTCCTTTCCCGGCTGGAACAGCTGATGTCGCCTGCGCCTAAACCGGAAGTCGCGGTTTCCAAAAAGAAGCCTCTGCCGGTCGATCGCGCGCTTGGATTCAGCCAAATTGCCCGCAAGATCCTGGGACCGGCTTGTCTTCGCTGCGAGGAACGCTATCCTGCCGAGGGGCCGCACTCGGTTATTGTTATTGTGGTGGACCGCGATGCGCCATCATGCCTTGAAAAACTGTCGGAACCTTTCGAAGAATTTTACGGCAAGGAGGTAACGGATCCGTTAACTCCGGTAACACTCGAAGTAATAGACCGGTCCTCCGACGAAGCCATGACCCGCCTTATCGCTTCCGGGCTGATTTCGCTGAACACTCGCGCCATCCGCGACCTCGGAGCTTCAAGCGAAAATGCAACAATAGAGCTTACAGAAGCGGAACGCCAAAAAGCTCAGGAACACCGACGGCAGGCGAATCGCAAACTGAAAATGGCAGCATTACTCGGCGGCGGCGGACTGCTGGAGGAAGAGCGGGAAGCGCTGCTTCAAGCCGGCTTATGGTTGGGCAAGGCCCTCGGAATCGAAAATCGAGTCGCAGAACCCTGCTCGCTGGAAGATGTGTTACGCCCTCCTCATGCATTATTCTGGGGCGACAGTCTTCCGGTCATTCGAACTTATGCGAAAGATCCGTCTGCAGCAGCCGCTCCAGCGGCCGCCGCACTGCGGGTTTTGGTTGGTCAATGCTGAATACAATTTGTCCGGAGAGAAAAATGAGGAACAAACAACCGCACGAATTGAAGGAAAGAGTTGAGCGGGCAGCAAATGCTGTTCTGGAAGCAAATGGGTCCGTGGGGCCTTTGGAATTGCTGCTGCAGATGAGATGGCTGGAGCCCTCCCATATGGTGAGCTGGCAGAAAGGGATTCTTCCGACACTACAGGCCGTCATGCAGGGAAGTCCTGCAAAGAGGGAGACAGCGTTCCGCCATTTCGAGCAGTGGACGCAGAATCGTGGGATGAAACCCATTAGGATCCCCTATCTCAGGAACACACCCGGCGGTGAAATTCTTCTACAAGTGACCACAGGGAATGATCATGCTACCGAGGAGTTTTTCTGCACGCACTACGTCCCGGGCGATCTCCCAGTCGGAAAAATCGAGCGAAAGGCAGCCAAGTTGAGTAAACCGCCGGATATTGTAGTATTTCAGACGGTGAGCCAGTCAGTGATCTGTTCCGAGTGCAAAACAGAACTTCTCAAAGACGATTTTTTGTTCATGGAAAAAGGACAGCCTATCTGCCTGAGTTGTGCCGACCTCGACCACTTGGAGTTTCTACCGAGCGGTGATGCAGCTCTCACTCGCCGTGCTCGCAAACACAGCCATTTATCTGCGGTAGTTGTTCGATTCGCCAGGGCGCGTGGGCGTTATGAACGCCAGGGAATCCTTGTAGCGTCGGGGGCTGTCGAAAAAGCTGAACAAGAATGCCTCAGCGACGAGGAGCAGAGGATGGCTCGACGCAAGCGCGAGGCAATGCGCCGCGTGGCGCAGGACGAGGAGCTGGTCGCCGAAATGGCCCAATCGATACGACGTATGTACCCTGCATGTCCGGCAGACGAAGCGGAAAAAATCGCCCGCCACACCGCTGAACGGGGAAGCGGGCGCGTGGGGCGTTCCTCTGCAGGGCGAGACCTGGAGGAGCAGGCGCTCGAGTTGGCTGTTGGCGCCTGGGTGCGGCATCAGAAAACGGATTATGATGAGCTTCTCGGCAGTGGTTGTGAACGCTTCGAGGCGCGCGAAATAGTACGGCATAAAATCCGGGCGGTGTTGGACCACTGGAAAGGCGAGTGAAGCACATAGGTAGTACTGCAAGGTCCTAAATGCAGTTTTCCCCGTTTGATATGTCTATAGACGGAAGGGCGCGCAACTTGAATCCCAATATCGAACGCTTCATGCAATCGGTCAAGGAGGAGCGCCTGGAACGTAAGGTCTTTCTCAGAGAGAGCTCGCTGCATACAACGGTGGCACAAAACACCATAGTGATTGCAGTCGCATTGTAACGAGGTATATATTGCGTTGATGGATGTCAACGAGACTCTTTGGCCGGAGTTTCAGGAAATTTCCAAGACGCTGCGGACTTACTTATCGGAAGTGACCGAACGTGTCATCTCGGAAGTAATTTGCAGGGACAACTCCGAAGCCGATATTGTTGATGAACCGCGGCAACTTCCGGAACCTGTGGATTCGGCATGCTTGGAATAAGCAATCCACCCTTAATAAGCGGTTGTTAAGAACAGCCAAGCGCTGTCCTATGATGTAAATCCAGATCCATGATTCCAGAAAAGGGCCATGGCAAAGAAGCGCAAGAGACATGGGCATTATTGCTGGTGCTGCGGTAGAACCTGACTTGAATTAGTAACCACATTTTTCGGAGGGCGCCACAACTTGACCCGCGATTTATCAGCATTTCTGGAATTAGCGCCCTGGTATTTCTCCCAAAGCGGTCAAGTCAACGGTAAGCAAAGCGCCGAAGGCGCGCAAGACAATAGCCAGGGATGA
>CAYTYP010000075.1:0-14095 GCA_964441405.1 uncultured Acidobacteriota bacterium | reverse complement strand
TCCATAGGCTTAAATTTCACGGGTTTTTACCCACAAATTTCGCTGAAGATCCAAAACTTCAGGGGGCTCTCGAGAGCCCCCTGAAGTGTAACAACTTACTGTTAATTGTATTTATGATTCCATTGGTTGCGGGGGACGGATTTGAACCGTCGACCTTTGGGTTATGAGCCCAACGAGCTACCAGACTGCTCCACCCCGCGATAGTCTTGAAATTATAGGGGGCGCCTCTTCTTGAGTCAAGCTGAATCCTCAATAAAATCAAGTATCTGCAGAATATTTTTACTGAAAATCGTCCAACTCCTTAATTTGCTTCAAATGACCGCATTTTTCGGGATCAGACATGAAAACTCTTTTTCATGTACCAACATACAAAAAATGTGTAAAATTCGAAACTTCATAAACCCAGCATTCAGAAAGGGCGTCTAATTTGGTAGAGCGTTTAAGTCAGTGGTTAATATTGATGGGCATCCCCGGCCTGTTTTTCATTGCCTTCATCGATTCAGCTATAGCGCCTTTAGTAGGAGGCCCGGATCTTCTCGTAATCGGGTTGGCAATGAATAAACCCGCAATGACCCTTTATGTTGTTTTGGCCGCTACTATTGGTTCCGCCCTAGGATGCCTGGTCCCCTATGGAATCGGGAGAAAGGGAGGCAAAAAAGCTCTGTCTCGATTCAAGCCCGAAACGATCTCACGGGTGGAAAGCTACATGAAGAAGTGGGGCGCCTGGACTATCGTAGTCGCAGCCTTGGCGCCGCCGCCGTTTCCTACCAAGGTCGTCGTTCTCGCCGCAGGGGTTCTGCGCACCACCCGAGTGCAATTTATCCTGAGCATCATTGCAGGACGTTTTATACGCTATTCCATATTGGGCTACTTAGCTGCTCATTTCGGAAAGAATGCGGCGCAGTTATTGAAGGGATATTATCCAATGATTTCGCTGGCAGTGATCGGCCTCATCATACTCATCATTCTGATCCGAAATTTAAGGACTGCTCGCACCGCCTAGAACTTTAAAACCTTAATAACAAAAAACGGATTGTACAGATTTTAAAAATTTAAAATCTGTACAATCCGTGGCGTTTTTCTTGTTTATTTCTTTTTTTCCAGAAGGTAGAAGGCCCGCAGGCGGCCATCCTGTTCCATTACCCAAAAATCGGTTGCAGCATAATCCTTTTTGAAATAATGGCGGAACACCTGGCGCATTTTGCCCTGCCATTCAAGCGCAATGCCCAAATCTCTGCTCTTAATTTCCGGAAGGTTGTAGGGAACTTCAAATAGAAACTGATCCTCAGTGCAATGCAACTTCACCGGGGAGCAGTTCGCCATACCCGGCGCAACTTCCACCAGCTGATTAATAATGGGCCGTTGTTTTAGTTCTTTTTTAAAATCGCGAAGCGGAGGACCGGTTTCAAGCTTTTTGGCAACGGAATGGTTCTCAAGATCCCAATAGGTTATCAGCCGATCAGTAGGCAGTCCGCGATCCGAGGCGCTGGTCGTTTCTCCGCAGAAGTTCTCTTCGTAGCCGGCGGACCACGCTCCCAGCTTCCCCAGGGCAAAGTAGGCGTTTGCAGGCAGCATGGGATCAAAGGACGAAGTCATCGCAGGGATCTTCCTTTTGAGCGCTTCTTTTCTTTGCGCCAATTTCAGCTTAAAGCCTATATCAAAATTCCTATAAGCCATCCGGACCGCAACCATATAGGAATGCTGCACGGGTTCTTCGTTCAACACTCCAAGAATGCTGAAAACGAATCCTATGAGGTCGCCAAGGCTGTTGTAGGCGCCCAGGAGAATTCCTCCGCAGCGCGCCGCCGCCATCAGGAAAGGCGCAGGGACGGTGTCAATGTCCTGCGAATGCCAGACTTCCTTCTGGATATCCTCGCAGGCTTTGAAATCAGCTAAATTGTGAAAGGGCGCAATTGCAACTTTGATCTCATCTTTTCTCTTTTTCCTTCGAACGGCGGGTGCCATCATTGCCTCGCTTTCTTGCATCAAGTGTTTGATCATAGATCAAAGCTTTCCGTCGTCTAGTCAAAAAATCCTGAACTTCAGGAAGGCTCGCCCGAAGCACCTGCATAGGCGAATGTCCTGATTTCAATCTTCTCATAGATTCCGCATTCCCCAACAAATCAAGAACGCTTGCTATTTCAAACTCTTTCGGATATAGCCGATGCAAAACCGAAATGAGGGTGAGGCCGACAAGAACGGAGTTGACTTTATCGCTGTCCGTAATCAGTACATTCACCCCGGAACATCGGGCGCCGCGGTTGTTGCCGGAAGAAGGAGTAAACGCAATAGGCACAAACGCCACTCCCGGCGGCTGAACAGCTTTGAGAGCCGCGGCAAAGCGGCGCGCATCGATCCAGGGAGCTCCCACGACTTCGAATGGGCGGTCGGTCCCTCGCCCTACCGATACATTCGTCCTTTCCAGAAGGCAAATGCCCGGATAGAGAATCGCTTCCAACATATTGCGCATATTCGGCGAAGTATCGACCCAAAGCTGCCCGGTATCCCAGAAATAATAAGAACGTCGCCAGCCTTTCATCGGAACAACGTGCAGTTGAGCGCCCATTTTCTTCTCTGAGTTGAAATAGCGTGCGAGTTCGCCGACAGTCATGCCGTGACGTATCGGAAGAGACATATAACCTACAAAGGAACTCTTGTCCCGATCCAACATCGGCCCCTCAACTTTCATTCCACCTATAGGATTGGGCCGATCCAGGACGTAAAAGGGAATCCCTTGCTGAGCTGCCGCCTCCATGCAATAAGCCATGGTGGTAATGTATGTATAAAATCGGGCCCCGATATCCTGGATATCAAAGATCAGAGCGTCAATCCCTTTGAGCATTTCGGGCGTAGGCCGTCGAGCATCTCCATATAAACTGTAAATCGGAAGCCCTGTCGATTGATCGGTTGAGGATTGGAACAGGTCGTCCGAAACGCCGCGAATGCCATGCTCCGGACTGAAGAGCGCAACCAGCTTGCAGGTTTTGGACTGTAAAAGAAGATCGATGGTTGTCGTTCCATCGACCGCCAGCCCTGTATGGTTGGTAATCAATCCGACATTCTTGCCCGCAACAGGCGCAAAATTCTGTTCACGCAGAACATCGATTCCATTTAGAACTATAGGCGCTTCGGCTGCATTAGCCGGCAAGATAAAGCCTAAAAGCAAACCCATCCAAATCAAAATTCGATACAACTGCAGGCTCCTGGATCAGTAGCAAACCGGAATTATACAACAATTTAGATCGTTTATTCGGCAAGTAAACGAAAAACTTGTAAAGGGTTTCAGGTTGAACTCAGAAAACGGGAAAAACTTCAATCTACAACGGTTTTCCATCCACGGCGATTAAGATCCCGATAAATCAGCCAACCGGCGCAAGCTGCCAGCGCAAGGAATCCAACACCCGCCCATAGCTGCCCAAATATCAGCTTCCCGACGCCGAAAAGGGTCATGTATACAAGCACACAGCCGCAAACCCAATCAAATAAATTTGCAGCCCCGTCATGCCGCGGAGACACATCTTTGGCCTTTGCCGCAATTGGCCCCCATAAAGCGGCGCTTGGTTGAACTTTGCGATAAAACGAGAGTAAAACATCCTCCTTCTCCGGAGGAGTCAGCAGTGTGGCGGCAAGCCAAATTATTGTAGAACATGCAACGGTAATAAGGACGATGTAGGCGAATTGCAGGGGATCGTCGCTATTCATTTTGAAATATTGCTGCAACAGAATTGAAACCACGAAGGAAGCCAACATGGCAAAAATTTCGCTCCAGGCATTGATCCTCCACCAAAACCACCGGAGGATTAAAACACTTCCAGTCCCGGCGCCAATTGCAATCAGAAACTTCCATGCATCGGTGATGGAATCCTGATACCAAGTCACGAAACAGGAAAGTATCATAATAAGGATTGTTGCCGCCTGCGAAATCCCCACATAATGCTTTTCACTGCGATCCCGCGCCAGGAACCGTTTATAGAAATCATTCACAATATAGGAAGCTCCCCAATTCAGCTGAGTTCCGATGGTGGACATGTAAGCCGCGGCGAATGCGGCGATCATCACACCTCGCAAAGCCGCAGGAAAAACCTGCGGATCGATAATGACTTTAATGAAACCGGATTCTTTATCCACCAGATTGGGATAAAGGACGAGAGAGCAGAGGGCTGTTAAAATCCATGGCCATGGACGCACTGCATAATGAGCGATATTGAACCAAAGGGTCGCCAGCAAGGAGTTTTTTTCATCTTTGGCGCAAAATATCCTTTGGGCGATATAACCGCCGCCGCCCGGTTCGGCGCCCGGATACCAGGTAGCCCACCAACTGATGGCAAGATAGACAAAAAAAGTAATCATCGGCATCCAGACGGAGCCAATATCCGGAGTAAAGGAAAGTATGGAACCATGCCCTCCGCTCGCCGCAGCTTTTGCCGAATCAAGTTCCAGCAGCTTGAGTTTCAATTCGCCCATGCCGCCGACGGCCTTGACGGCATAAACGGCCAGAATAATCATCATGCCCATTTTTAGAACGAACTGAAAAAGATCCGTGACCAGAACGCCCCATAAACCCGAGAGAGTTGATATGAATGCAGTCACCAACATTATGGCAAACACCAGGAGAAGCGCCTGGAGCTTAGTAACTCCAAAAATCATCATGAGGATTTTAACCATGGCTAAGTTAACCCAGCCCATGATGATGCAGTTGATGGGCAAGCCAAGGTATAAAGCGCGGCAGCCGCGTAAAATAGCTGCGGGTTTGCCGCTATAACGGATTTCGGCAAACTCCACATCGGTCATTACGCCGGCCCGACGCCACAAACGAGCATAGAAAAAAACTGTCAACATGCCGCTCATCAGCATGTTCCACCAAAGCCAGTTTCCCGCAATGCCGTAACTGGCCACCAGACCTGTAACCGCCAGAGGCGTATCCGCGGCAAAAGTTGTCGCGACCATGGAAGTGCCGGCCAGCCACCAGGTCACTTTTCTGCCCCCGACAAAATAATCTTCCGTAGATGCGGTAGCCCTCTTTCTGAAATAAAGACCAATGATGATATTGAGAGCAAAATAAGCGGCGACTGCCAGCCAGTCGATGAATCCAAGTTGCATTACAACCTCCCGACAAACAATGATTGATTCACCCGCGGATTTGCACAGAGTTGCACGGAAAAAACTATCCTATGCTGTTTTATAATTGAAGTAAATCAGCGAGTTTTACTTATGATGGACTACGGGTGTGAGGGGGTTAGTTATTTTTAACTACGATGGACTCCAGAACGTTCGCAACGTCTTCTGCTTTGTCAGTTGCAGCCTCCAACGTCTCAATGATTTCTTTGCGTTTGATAACTTCTATCGGATCTTTAACCTGGTCAAACAGGTTTGCAATAGCCAACTGAAAGAGCCTGTCGGCGTCATTTTCCAATCTGTTTATTTCAATGCAACGCTCAACTACGTGATCGTTGTCCTTCATATTGGACACTGCGGCGCTCAGTTCAGCAGCCTGATTTAAAAGAACAGCAGCCATTTCCGGCGCCATCCCGATAGGCTCATTGAGTCGAAACAGTACAATCCTTATGGCCGTGCTGTCAATTAAATCAAGAACATCGTCGAGAGCCTTGGTAAGGTCATAGATATCTTCGCGGTCAATGGGCGTTATAAATGTTTTATTCAGCTCATCAATGACTTGATGCGTCAGTTCATCCCCTTTATGCTCAATATCTTTTATTTTCGCCGCTATAGGAGAAAGGTCTCCGGCGGGATTCCTTAACATGTTTCCAAGACTCTCAGCGGCTTCCAAAATATGGACCGTCATCTGGCCGAAAATCTTGAAGAATTTATCGTCTTTTTTAAAAATCTTAGTCATAAATTTGACGCACCGATTTAAATAGGTAAGATGTCCATCAATCAGTGGAGAAGCTTAACTCATTCGCACAACATGATTCAAGAAGAACCCGATTTTAGATATAAGAGCACTTAAAGTTTTTCACAGGATTTGTGGAAAAGCGTGAGAAATGGCGGTTTTAAACAGGAATAATTAATAGAGAATAATGGATTTCTTACCTCTTTGCATAAACAATGTGCAGTGAACGAAGATTCTGAAATCTTCAGCAAAAATCAATTTCAGGCAATCCATCGGTCCGATGAGCATTTCGCTCTATGTCGCATCTTACTTTTTATGAAAGCGCCGGCATTTCATCACCGCACTTTCATATTCAATGCAATAATTGCCCCACAAGCCAGGCGCCATTCGAATAAAACCTATGTCTTGGAACCTGTCCGAGAATTAGGATATGCCGCACATCCTAATTCTCGGAAAAGTGCTTAGGAACGGCAAGGTCCGGCATAAGCGCTTCGCATCTGCTGAACCGAAGAACAAGATCGGAATGAAAGGGCGCGATCCAATTTTTTCTTTTCGTTAACTGCTTTCGCCAACAATTCTTTAAGATCCCGACTTTCCAATGTTCTTCCTTTTATAATTACCGAATAAATTCTTTTCATTGCAATGCTCCTTATTGGTATTTGCGCATTACGCTTACAACTACGCCCTGGACCTTGACTCGAGATCCATCCAATATTATGGGCGCAACCGAAGAATTGGCCGGCTGGAGTCTTATTTGATTTCCTTCAGGGTAGAATTTTTTGAGGGTGACATACTCGTCATCAATCAGCGCCACAACAATATCCCCTGGAGTAGCCTGCTCGCGGGATTCCACAACGACGAAATCGCCATCTTGAATATGTTCATCGATCATCGATTCCCCTTGCACCCGCAGAACATAGTAAGATCCTTGCCTGGGCAAAAAACTTTCCGGTATGTCCAGCATTTCAGGATTTGATATCGCTTCTATAGGCCGACCTGCGGCTATATAGCCAAACAGAGGGACCGATCGCACTGTGGCTGCCGGGCTTTGTGAAAGCTGAATCGAGCGCGCCCGGTTGGCATCGCGATGAAGATGACCGCGGATTTCCAGAGCTTCGAGATGTTTGAAAACTGCATTTAGAGAAGCAAATTTAAAATGTTCCGCTATTTCCTCCATGCTGGGAGAATAGCCGTTGCTCTCTATGAATCCGGAGACGAAATCTAGAATTTCTTTTTGACGCTTTGTCAGTTTCATTGATTTCACCTTTTCTACACTGCTAAATTATGGGTGGTGAATTGGTGAAAGTCAAGAAAAAAAGTCGTCATTATTCAGCCCCGCCGCCGGCTGTGCTGGATTGAATAATCTGTAACTGGAGGCGGGGCTGACCACTGACTACTGACCACTGACTACTGACTACTAAAGCTTAAAGCCCTTATTGTCTCTGCGCCCTTCCTCTGGCAGGGTAACTGTAACGGTAATTTCCTTCTTATCCCGAACAACTTTCAAGTTGATGGCTCCGGATTTATCGCGCACGAACTGGGCCAGATCATCCGGCTCTTCGATACTCTTGCCATCGGCGGAAATAATAACATCGCCTGGGTTTAATTTCCCCGAACTCGGAGAGTTGGGAGTTACCGATGAAATCAGCACGCCTTTTTTGCCTTCCACTCCAAAGTATTCTGCCAGTTGATCCGTAAGGGATTGTAGCGCCACTCCTAACTTGGGTTTATTAGCGCTTTGCGGCGCTGGGATTCCATTTTTGAATTGAAATCCCCTTCCGTTGGCTCCAAATAAGTCTTGGGGAAACATTTCATTAAAAGCCCTGTCACTGGAATCCCTTTCATCTCTTGCTTTTATCTGGGCAGTCAAGTTGATCCGCTTTCCATCCCGGCTGACAGCCAAGTCCACTTTTCGACCTGGAGGAGTCTCCTCAACTAAACGAGTCATCTGGACAGAAGACCAGACCTGGGTCCCGGCAAATTCCAGGATAACATCGTCCTTCTGGAGATTGGCGGCTTCCGCCGGACTCCCTTTTACGACAGAGTTAACAATAACGCCACGTTCGTGGTTCAGTTTATATTGGGCGAGCTTATCCGCAGTAACATCTTCCATCTGGATACCGAGAAAAGTCTTGGAATCCTGCGAAAAAATGTTCGAATAAACTCTGGTTTGTGCGTTCAATGGGATCGCGACCAAGCAGACCAAGAACGCAACGATTACGGCTTTATAACCATTTTTAAAAAACATCATCCCAGCCTCCATCAAAAACAACACTTTCGCCTAATACACGAATCCGGCAACCGTCCGGTTCCAAAATTTAATTCAATCAGGAATAAATCCTGCATGAGGGAGATGCCGAAAGAAGCCGATTTTGCTATCATTAGCAATGTGTGGTAACTTGCAATTTTAAGGGAACGCAACGAAGATAATTTCAGTTAGAATGATTTTTTAATGTAATCTTGGCAATGTTTAATAGAGGGATTGCGATGAACGACAAGAGAATTAGAGTGCTTTTAGCCAAGCCCGGCTTGGACGGACACGATCGCGGAGCCAAAGTAATAGCGCGCGCACTACGGGACGCCGGCATGGAGGTAATCTACACGGGATTAAGGCAAACTCCCGAGCAGATTGTGACCGCAGCGCTGCAGGAGGACGTTGATGCAGTGGGACTTTCGATATTATCCGGCGCCCATATGCATCTCTTCCCTCGCATTATGAATTTGCTTCAGGAAAATAAAATGAATGACGTCGTGGTTTTTGCCGGTGGAATTATTCCGGACCGGGATATTCCCAAACTGAAGGAAATCGGGATATCGGAAATCTTCCCTCCCGGCAGTTCACTGCAGGGCATCACCGACTTTGTTAAAACCCACGTCCGCAATTGAAAAACGCCACAGATTACACGGATTTCACAGCTTTAAAATTATTAAACCTGTGAAATCCATGTAATCCGTGATTAATCCAACACAACCTTCCGAATTTTGATATCCACCGCCTGTTTTGTGATGCGATCCTTTTTCTTTTCGTGTATTTCATTCACCTGCAACTGCAGCGCGTAATCTCCCGGCTGCAGTGAATGATCCAGAAGCAGCTTTCTACGGATCGGGATTCTGCTTAAATCGCTCACGCCGCTGATGCCTACAGCTTCCGGTCCGGTTCTAAAAATTTCCTTCCCATCTGAATAAAGTATCAGTCGAGATTCCAAATTGGGCTTCTGATTTTTGTCGGCTTCAGCCTTATATATCACAGCGGCGCACTCGACATTCTCGCCGGGCAAATAACTCCTGACCGCCGGGCTTTTACGCGAATATCGCCGCGTTTCGGGAGAAAACAGATTTGAGGTCTTAGGCGTTTTAACCTGAGCCCAAGGCAGCTCCGCATCGCGAGTGGTCAAGAAAATATTAGAGAGAGCCAACCGGCGCTTTTTCAGGTCTGGAATTTCAATGAACTGGTAGGCCGATCCTATTTTCCCGGACTCCGAATCTTTGACAGCCGCACGAACATAGTAAGCGCCGGGATTCTTTACAGGCACGATAAGAGAAAAGTTGAGGCCATGCTCCTTAATCCATGGAACATTTTCTTTTTTAATAAAAAATTCGTACTTCCCGGAACCTGAATCCTGAATGGCCTCCATATCGGAAGTTATACAAACGGCTTCCAGTTTAATGGAATGGCGTCCATCCTTCCCTTCAATAAAGCTTAAATCCTTTCCATCCAGATGCATCCAGGATTGGAGCAGATATCCTTTTTCCGGATCATGAAAAAATCCCGAAGACAAATCGACGCTCAGATCATTGTTTTTAAAAGGAGAAAAAATTGCTTTTTTCAGGGTGTTCTCGCCGGAGGTAAAAACAGGATTGGATAAAGCCAGAAACCCGTCCCGGGTATGCACGTCATATCCTTCATGCCACGGCCTTTTCACTTTAACTTTAATATGACGATAGGCGCCTTTGGGATCCACACGATAGGTATCGACAGGCGGGATATAGGAAAGGAGATAATATCCCTTTACATGCTCTTGAGCCGCACTGAGCCCGCTTTTCGTAACCATCCAATTGGTTTGGATGAAAAGCCCGCCGGTTTTCTCCGGCAAAGGATTCCGTATCATCCTGCGCTTTTCAAAAGATTCCGCTTCTATCGTCAGACCGTTGATATCAAACATATGAATCACAACTCCGGCGCGTAAGGCGGCGTCCGCTATTCCATCAAAAGCCTTCTTCATAGAAGACGGAACCAAGACATTAGGCGTAATAATGTTCATATATTTGCGCCCTGGCATATCCTGTAGAGCATTGAGAAAATAAGAGATCGCTGCGAATTCCGGCATAACATGGGTCAGCGTTCGCGTATCAAGAACCGGAAGCAAATTATTAATTTTCTTAAGCAGTATTCGCTTGTCTGAAGTGAACATCTGAAGCGCGGCATTTCCTCCGCCTGTTTGCAATATGGACACCATATCATCCGGTCGCATTTCGTTCTCGACAAAATTGCGCAGGCCCATGCGCGCAAAATGGTAATTTTCAGAACTAAATGAGAGGTTGTCCACAAGAAATACAAAGGTTCGACGGACATCTTCCCGCTGCAACATAGGGCCGCCAACCAAAGGCGCTGCTTTCGAAATTTTTGAAGCGGCTTTGTCAGCCTCCGGCTTAGGTTGATCTTCATTGATATATATGCACGAGGTGATTTGTTGCAGCTTGTCATCCTGATATATTTCGAAATCATCCGCAGTCAAGTCGGTCACTTGCCGGCGATCTCTTTTCAAGACCACCACATCCAGCCGCACTTCTTCTACCCCTACTCGAATCGTGTAATTATTTTTACCGCCTGACTCTGAGGAAAATAGTCTTTCACTGCTATTGAAAATCAGCATCGAAAACAGGAAAAAGAAACCAACACATATATAAGTTCGAGGGTGTTGGAATTTAATCTTCATACCATGTCCTTGGGTTGTTTATCGTATATGTACCATGGATGCGATCAGGTCAATCGAAATCGGTTTTTTTGTCCTGCGCTCATGCAAGATCGGGACAGCGGGTCCGGACGAAATCAACCAGCCCCTCGGGCAGCCGTTGGGGAGTGGCGGCGGAAAAAACCGGGACGCGCGTCCATGCTTCCGGAAGAACTCCTTTCCATGCCGGCTTTGCCTCAGCGCCGCCTATCGCGACTATCGCATGAGCCTTCATTATCATCTCCCGCGCACTATCCTTGAAATCCTCGATATCATACTTGAGAACCATGATGCAAAGATCCGGCTCGATGAAATTCAGGATGCGGTTGCTTTCAATAATTAGGAAAGGATCGGATTGGACAATGGGAAGAAGCCGGCGTACAGCGTCGATATAACTTCCCTCTTCGGCGCGCACCCACAAAGATTTCGAGGCTCCTGCGGCGAGATATCGGGAGCTATCGGAATCGCCCCGGCGGCTGGTTTCCCAAAATATCTCATAGGCGTCAAAGTCCGAAGACTCAGAGTGACGATGCGAAGATATTTTGACTGCCGTCCACGGAACGTTCGGAAATGCGGAGACCAGATTCGCAACCACCGATGTTTTGCCGACTTTTCGCGCTTGCCCTCCAATCACTATAGCGGTCATAGGGGAGTTGGATTTGAGGCGTGATTGGAAAAAGCAAATTTATATACCTCTTCGTACCGGCTTGCGAAGTGGACTTCAAATCCCTTTTTCAAATAATCGGGGAGTTCGTCGAAATCCTTCCTGTTCGCCTCGGGGAAAATCAGGCGTTTGCACCCGACTCTGCGCGCGGCAATAACTTTTTCCTTCACCCCCCCGATGGGCAGAACCTGGCCTGTCAGGGTAAGTTCTCCCGTCATAGCGAGCTGTTTCCGCACAGGCTTTTGCAGGATCATCGATAAAAGAGCTGTGGCCATTGTAATTCCGGCGGATGGACCGTCTTTGGGAGTCGCCCCTGCGGGAACGTGAAGGTGAACGAATCGCTCATCAAAGAAATCAGGCTTCACGCCATAACTCTTCAACTGAGCCATTATATAGGAATAAGCGATCTCGGCGCTTTCCACCATAACAGCGCCCAGCTGTCCTGTTTGTTTGAATCCCTTGTTCTTGCTGGTTACCGCGGTAGCTTCGATTTGCAGCGTAGCCCCGCCCATGCTCGTCCAAGCCAGGCCGGTAACGACTCCCGGAATTCTCTCAAACATTTCATCGGCCGCAAACGCCGGTTTCCCGAGGTAGGATTCCAGCCCCTGTTTCTCGATAACGATTTTCTTCGAAGCGCCCTGGACGATCGCCATGGCTGCTTTGCGGGCGATTTTCTTTATCAGGTTTTCGAGGTTGCGCACCCCCGCTTCACGAGCGTAATTTTCAATTATCAATTTTAATGCGTCTTTGTGAAAAGAAATCCGACTCTCTTTCAGTCCATGGCTTTTGATCGTCTTTGGGATCAGGTAGCGTCGTGCGATCTCAAGTTTTTCCTCGGCGATATAACCGGACAGCCGGATCACTTCCATCCTGTCAAGCAGAGGCCGGGGAATCGTATCCAACTGGTTTCCTGTGGCGACGAATAAAACATTGGAAAGATCAAAGGGAACATCCAGGTAATGGTCGCGGAAATTGTTGTTCTGTTCCGGATCTAAAACCTCCAGGAGAGCGGACGCAGGATCGCCCTGGAAGGAAGCTCCGATCTTGTCGATTTCGTCAAGCATGATCAGCGGATTTTGCGTTGCGACAGTTTTCATCGCCTGAAGAAACTTACCCGGCAGTGCGCCTATATAGGTGCGCCGATGGCCTTTAATTTCCGCTTCATCTCTCATGCCGCCAAGCGAAAATCTATAGAAATGTCTGCCCAAGGCATCGGCGATACTCTTGCCGACGGAAGTTTTTCCCACTCCCGGAGGACCTACCAGACACAGGATTGATCCGGAAATATCGCCTTTCAGTTTTCCGACTGCGATAAACTCTAGAATGCGATCTTTAACATCTGCAAGACCGTAATGATCCCGATCCAGTATCTTTCTGGCGCTGTCCACGTCGAAGGAATCCTGACTGAACTTTCCCCACGGGAGAGAGGTGAGCCAGTCCAGATAATTGCGTGAAACCGTATATTCAGGGGAATGAGGTTCCAGCAATTGGAATTTATCCATCTCATCTTCGACAGCCTTTTGCGCTTCGGGGTTCAGTTTTAGATCCTGGAGCCTTTCCTGGAACTTCTCAATTTCTGTCGTCTTCCCTTCTTTTTCCAGCCCCAGTTCTTTTTTAATAGCCTTCAATTGCTCTTTGAGAAAAAACTCCCTTTGTTGGCCGGATATTTTCTCCTGAATTTGTTTGTTGATCTCCACATGGAGCCTGGAGATTTCCACTTCTCTTTTAAGCAACGCCAGAACGCGATCAATGCGATTGCGAATATCAAAAGTCTCAAGCACTTCCTGAAGTTCGGCGCCGCTTGCGGTGGTCAGGTTGGCTGCAAAATCCGCCAGCCTCCCGGGGTCGTCAAATGTGGACCGGTTGAGGAACATTTTAATTGCTTCCGATTGAAGCGGGTTGAGCTTGACAAGATCTTTGAGTGTAGTAATGACAGCCATGGAATAAGCTTTGAGCTCTTCGTTTACCTGTATTTCAGCCGGAACCTGATATTGGACTCTGGCGATCATACCAAATTCCGCTTTTTTTATTTCCTCGATAGTAAAACGCTCAACGCAATTAACCAAAATGGCAGTTGTTTCACCCTCGTTGGGAAACGCCTTTAATATTTTTGCGGCGACTCCGACACGATGCAAATTTTCGGGAGATTCGTTTCCGTTTGGATCTTTGACCAGCACAATGCCTATAGTTTTTGAAGCATAATTCATAGCATGCTGAATGATAGGAGCCTGTTCGATCCCCATTTCCAGAGGGATCGGAATGCCGGGAAAAACGGGGCGAGGCCGGATGGGCAATATAGGCAAATGATTCGGAAGCAATTCGGAGGCTAGGATGAGAGGCGCTTCAACTTCAGAGACGTTTTTGTCCGCTGTAACTGTATCGATTTCATCTTGAGTCATTTCATCACCTTTTCGTATCAATATCCACGCATTCAGACCTTCATCCATTATAGGATCTATCAGGGCAAAGGCGCAAAGAACTCAAGAAAAAATATTTAATTGGCGCCATTTTAAGCATTTACGGTGAAATCAATGATAGAAAAAAAAAGGCCTCAGAATAACTGAGGCCTTTTATTTAAATTTAAATCCGGCGACGACCTACTCTCCCACATCGTTGCCAATGCAGTAC
>CAYTYP010000074.1:0-14122 GCA_964441405.1 uncultured Acidobacteriota bacterium | reverse complement strand
ATCCCATGAAGTTTTTCCAGGAGCAGTCTCCTGCCGGGTTTTCCGAATATATCGCCAATGAAGAGAGTTCGCATCTATAGGTCTCACTTAAAAAAAACACCCCCGCGCCGCCGTGTGGCTAATCTATTTGAACCTTGTTAACAAGGGGGCATTCTACACATGGCATCAGGCAAGCAAGTTCCCGAAGGAAAAGCTCGCTCACAACCCTATGACCCGAACGCCCATCCAAATAGAATGTTGGCTCAAATAAGTTTTGCCATCACCAACATTGCAGGGGCTAGGAACATCATACCTATATGCATACCCAGGGGTCAAGCGGTGAGACGAAATACGCCACGGTGATTTTGTTCAGGCCTCCAGGCCTAATAGATTGAATAATTTTTATTGGTCATTTGTGATTGGCTATTTGTCATTTTTATGGATCCGATTAATGAGATTAGCATCCGGCTGCTCATCAAATAACCAATAACCATTCACAAATTACATATGGGAATGCTCGCCAAGAAAATTCTTATTCCGGCTCCTGGCTCCTTACTCCGGGCTCCTTAGATAGATGCCGCGCCAGCAGACGTCCTGTATGAGAGTTTATGCATTGTTCGAGATCTTCAGGAGTTCCTTCAAAAACCAACCGGCCCCCGTCATCTCCGCCTTCCGGCCCTAAATCGATTACCCAATCCGCAGTTTTGATTACATCAAGATTATGTTCGATGACGACCAGGGAATTCCCGGCGCTTATCAGTTTATCGAAGGCAGCCAGTAATTTGCGGATATCGTCAAAATGCAATCCGGTAGTGGGCTCATCAAATATGAACAATGTTTTGGCGTCGCTTGAGCTGGAAATGAAAGCCGCTAATTTGATCCTCTGCGCTTCTCCTCCGGAGAGTGAAGTGGCTGATTGGCCCAGCTTTAAATACCCCAACCCGATTTCCTCCAGAACGCGCAGTTTGCGAACAAGCGACGTCTTCCCGGCAAAAAACTCCAGGGCTTCATGAACTGTCAGATCCAGCGCCTCCGCTATATTCTTCCCTTTGTAGCGCACTTCCAGCACGGAATTTTTAAATCGTTTCCCTTTGCAGTCTTCACAAATCAACTCCACATCCGCAAGGAATTGCATTTCAACCGTGACAGTTCCGCTCCCTTGGCAGGTTTCACAACGCCCTGCGTCCAGGTTGAATGAAAAATGCCCCGGTCCAAATCCTCTAGCAAAAGCATCGCGCGTTTCTGCAAAAATGCGTCGGATCTCGTCAAAGGCTTTCGTATAAGTGGCTGGATTGGATCGGGGGGTTTTCCCGATAGGGGATTGATCCACAAGAATTACATCGGAGAGAAACTCCGCGCCTCGAATTGCATCCAATCCCCCCGGAGATTCTTTTAGTTCCCCTTTCGCTTTTTTAATTGCAGTATAGAGGACATCATGAACCAGCGTTGATTTTCCGCTGCCGCTGACTCCGGTGATGCAGACGAGAATATCGAGCGGAATTCGCAGATTCAGTTGTTTTAAATTATGCTTCTGGGCGTTCAGAATCTCGACATGTCTGCTGTTTTTTTTGCGCCGGAAAAGAGGAACAGGAATTTTGAGATCACCTTTAAGATAGCGGCTGGTAAGAGAGTCCGAATCTTGAAGAAGGGAGGCAAAGCTTCCCTGAAAAACCACCTCTCCTCCATGCTCTCCCGCTCTTGGCCCCAAGTCGATAATATAGTCCGCGGATCTCATTATGTCCGGATCGTGCTCTACGACCAGGACTGTATTGCCCAAAACTTTCAAACTTTTAAGGATCTCGACCAGCCGCTGGCTGTCTCTCGGGTGAAGCCCGATGCTGGGTTCATCCAGGACATAAAGAGCGCCTACCAGCATAGAACCGAGAGACGTCGCCAGTTGAATGCGTTGGGATTCTCCGCCGGAAAGCGAAGACGAGAGCCTGTCCAGGGCAATATAGTCCAGCCCAACCCGGACCAGCAGATCTAATCGATGACGAATCTCAGACAGTATCCTGTCGGCAATGGAGTATTGCTGGGGAGAAAGCTCCAAACCGGCAAAAAAAACAGAAGCTTGCTTTATGGTCATTCGTGTGATTTCGGCGATCGATCTGCCGCCAATCAAAACGTCTCGGGCTTCCTGCCGCAACCTGTCGCCCTGACAGGAAAGGCATCGGGCATGGCCGCGATATCTGCTGATGAAAATGCGGACATGCATTTTGTATTTTTTTTGTTCCAGGAAGTTGAAAAATCCTACAACGCCGGGGAAGCGTCCATGGCCTCGGATGATTTTGTCGCGGGCATTTTCAGGCAAGTCTCTCCAGGGGACGTCGATAGGGATATTTTCGCTTTCAGCGAATTGGAGAAGGCGATTCTGAATGCTTCGATAACGCGGTTTTGTCCAGGGATTGATCGCGCCTTGCGACAGGTTTTTGGATTTATCCGGAATAATCAAATCAAAATCTATTGTCAGGGTATTTCCGAAACCCTGGCATTCCGGGCACGCTCCGAATGGATTATTGAAAGAGAAAAGCCTTGGCTCGGGTTCCTGGTAGCCGATATGGCATTGCTGGCATTCGAAAGCTTCGCTGAATTTAACAAGCGCTCCGGCCGGGTGGTGCAGCCATCGAATGTCCGGGTATTGGGCTGCCAGGAGTCGCTCGATTTCCGATGGCGTTTCGGAAATCAGGAGCAATTCAACCTTTCCTTCGGATTCCCGACCGCATACTTCGATAGAATCAACCAGCCTTTTTCGGATATCTTCCTGAACGATTAAGCGGTCAATGACAACGTGCGCTTCAGTGGCTCCGCTTTTTTCCATCGTCTCAATTGCGTCCGCCAAACCCACCAGTTCATTCCCTATTAAAAGACGCACAAAGCCTTGTTGTTGCAATCCTGGAAGCATGACCGCAAGCTTGTCCACAGGTTTTTGCGGAGCAGTTTTTACAGAGTGTCGGGATATCTTCTCCTGTTGCGGGACGGTTGAGGCCAGCGCGAGTCTCATGCACAGATAAAGCCTCTGGCCTGCCGGGAGCGACATGACGAAATCGGCAATTTTTTGCGGAGTGTCTTTTTCGACCATCCGACCGCAACGATGGCAATAGGTTATGCCGATGCGAGCATAAAGCAGCCGCAGGTAATCATTGATTTCCGTTACAGTCCCTACCGTCGACCGTGGATTCCGGGAAAAATTCTTCTGCCGAATGGCCAACGCCGGGCAGATCCCTTCGATATCATCCACCTCGGGCCGATCGATGCGCTCTAAAAACTGCCGCGCGTAGGCGGAGAGCGAGGCGATATAACGCCGCTGCCCTTCGGCGTACAGTGTGTCGAAAGCAAGACTGCTTTTCCCGCTCCCGGATACGCCGGTGACGACAGTCAGTGAATTTAAGGGGATCTCGACCGTAATATTTTTAAGATTATGAACTTTGGCGCCCCTGACAATAATGGCGTCGTTCTGTTCTGCACTCAATGCTTTAACTCCCGGCAGGCAAACATAAAATGTTATGGGGGGGGCAAGATATTGTCAACCGGGTTTCCAGGTTAAAGTTCCCAGCTAGAGTAAAAAAATATATAAAATCTCGTTTTGTGTGTTCAAAGTTCAGGAAGTCTTCTGAAAGACGCCCCCGATATAAAGGAAAACCTATTTCTTTGATTGCCGCATTGGTGCGGCAATGTAATAATTCGACACGATGAAGAAGAAACGAAGTCCATCAATAGTCAAAGTTGCGCCTCTTATGGGTATTCCGGGAGGCGACATCGTCATCAATTGTCGCGGATTCATCCCGGATTTGGCCTCCAAGGTGTTGTTAGGCGAAGTGGAAAGTGCCATTGCATCCGCTTCGGAAGACAAGATCGTTGTGCGCCTGCCGGAAAGCCCCAACAGCCTAGGATTGGCGCTGAAGAATGAGAAGTCTGAGTCAGAGGTGTTTCCCTTTAACTTGGCGACCCGATTGGCTGCGGATCTACATCCGGTGACCAACCCGGTCCTGGCGCCCGATGGGACTTTGATCACTACTGTCAGCGGTGAACGTGGCCGTCAGATTGCCAGACCATTGGTTCGGATTGCCAAAGGCGGCGCTAAAACTTCATTCCGCTGTGAAATCATGAATCCTACGGGATTGGCGTTTTCAAAAGACGGCCAGTTGTATATTTCCAGCCGGCATGACGGAATAGTATTCCGATATAAAAATTTTGAGCGCCTGGAAGTATTTGCAGAGGATTTGGGCATTCCTTGCGGAATCATCTTTGATTCTGCTGAAAGGTTATATGTAGGCGACAGGACCGGGAAGATCTACAGGATTGATCCTTCTGGGAAAAAGGAGGAATTTGCGAGCCTGGAACCGAGCATTTCTGCTTATCATCTCGCAATCGATTCTGAAGATCGCCTCTATGTAACTGGTCCGACATTCTCGCTGCGGGATTCTCTTTATCGAGTATCGAGCAGTGGATCCGTTGAAGTGCTGATCCGGGACTTAGCCAGACCCCAGGGAATGGCTTTCCTTCCTGACGGGACTTTGTTGCTTTCTGCAGCTTTTCAGGGGAAAAAGGGGGTTTTTCGATATTCTCCCGAGAACGACTCCCTGGAGCACTTTATCGCGGCTCCCATATTAGTTGGCGTCGCCGTTTACGGAAAAGATTTGTACCTGGCGACTGTAGATTCCATCTATCACATGCAACTGCCGGGGCAATCCATTGTTAATTAATGACGAGTTACGAATGACGAATTACGAATTGAAAAACATTCGTAGCAGAGTGTTCTTTAATTCGTAATTCGTAATTCGTCATTTGTCATTTTCAGAGTTCTATTGCAAACCATCTGGGTGACGATCTGGGGGCTTCTGAAGACCAGGTTCCTGAGCAGAGTTTTGTAGGAGATGCCTCCGGAGATCAAGTCGTCCAAAAGCTTTCGCGTTATACTGCTATAGCGCACGCACTGCTGAGCTCGACGGATAAAGGAACGGCCAAGAATCATTCCGCAATAAAAGCGCTCGCGCCAAGCGGCGGCGGTTTCCAGGTCCGATAGGAAATCCAGACGACATAAAGTTTCATAAGTCGACGGATTTCCCTGACCGAATGATTGAGCGAGGAGTTCGGCGGAGCGAAGCGCGTAATAAATCCCTTCTGCTGTGATAGGATCGGCGAATCCGGCGGCGTCTCCCAGGAGCGCCCAATCTTTTCCGCACACGCGTTGATCCATCAGCGATTGCCTGCTCAGGCATGGCACCGTAGCGGCATAAAAGTGTCTGTCCAATCCTACATCGGGATATTGGATTGCAATGAACTCCTCCAACCTTTGTTTCAAATCAGAAGCATGAACGCCCGGCAGCCACCGACCGATTCCGACGGATGCATGATTTAAATGTGGGAAAGACCAGATGTATCCGTGGAATCCACTTTCCTGAAAAACAACCTTTGCTGTCCCCGGATGATAAACGCCCGACAGCATGTAGCCCAAAGTCAAAGTTAGATCGGACGAGGGCCTCCGGCCGATTAATGAGGCCCGGACAGAACTGGTTGCTCCATCTGCGCCTATCAGGAAGTCGACTTCAAATGCGCCGGCTCTGGTTTGAATCCGCCAGTTCCTGTCGTTTTTGACATAGTGCAGAGCCTGTTCGGGCAGGAAGCGAACTCCGGATTGAATCGCCTGTTGCCGCAAATGGGAGTCGAGGTTGCGGCGTGAAAAAACATGTATCGGATGAGGCAGCGACAAGTTGCAGGAATAGCCATCCCGAGTGGAGAGCTGCATGGTTTCGATTTTGGCGCAAGGTAGAGGGTTTTCGATAAACCACGGCATTTTCCGGATCGTCTTGAACGTGACTCCCCCGCCGCAAGGTTTCTCCCCTTCTGTGGCATTGTCGAGAAGCAGGACTTCATGCCCGAGTCTGGATAGAAGCAATCCGGCATAAGAACCTGCAAGTCGAGCTCCGATAACGCCGATTTTCATGGCATTAATATACTCGACAATAATGGTATTCTTAAAGCTTTATGAACAAAGTTCCCAGTTCAGAGTTGCGTACGAGCTGTCGGGAACTGGGAACTGGGAACTCATATTATGAAATTCGGATTTGAAGTATTGCATAAGGACGCCCGGACCGGCGCCAGGCGCGGCGTGTTGCATACGGCTCATGGGGATATACCTACGCCTGTGTTCATGCCGGTAGGCACTTCGGCTGCAGTTAAGGCAATGCCTGGCGATTTTCTGGAGGCGCTTGATACGCGCATTATTCTTGCCAATACATATCACCTTTATTTGCGTCCTGGGCATGAGCGTATCCAAAGGCTTGGGGGATTGCACGGATTTATGTCCTGGGGGAAAGCAATTTTGACGGACAGCGGCGGGTACCAGGTATTCAGCCACCGGGAGCTTCGTGACATCAGCGAAGACGGCGTTCAGTTCCGATCCCATCTGGATGGAAGTAAAAACTTTTTTACGCCGGAGAAAGCCATAGATGTGCAACGCGCCCTGGGATCCGATATCGTAATGGTTTTTGATGATTGCACTCCTTATCCAACCGGCCATGTGGATGCCGCGGCGTCTATGGAGTTGTCCATGCGTTGGGCTAAGAGGTGCCGGGAACAATGGAACAGGGAGGATGATGGGACCCGGGGTCTTTTTGGCATCGTTCAGGGGAGCGTTTATCCGGATCTTAGGAAACGTTCCGCAGAGGCGCTGTTGGATATCGGATTCTCCGGAATGGCGATCGGCGGCCTGAGCGTCGGCGAACCCAAGGATCTTATGTATGAAATAGTCGAAACCACCGCCCCTCTGTTGCCTTGGGACCGGCCACGGTATCTCATGGGTGTTGGAACTCCGCAGGATTTGATTCAAAATATTGCGTTGGGCGTTGATATGTTCGATTGCGTCCTGCCGACGCGCAATGCGCGAAACGGATGTCTGTTTACCAGCCAGGGGAGGATACTGATTAAGAATGCCGCTTATGCCGAAGATCAGGGGCCGCTGGACCCCAATTGTTCATGCTTGACCTGTCGCAAATATTCACGCGCTTATTTGAGGCATCTTTTTCTTTCGGGTGAGCATTTGTCGGCAGTGTACAATACCCTGCATAATCTGACCTTTTATCTTGACATGATGCAGAAAATAAGACAGGCTATCGATCTTGATTATTTTGGTAACTGGTTAGAGCTAATGAAGAAGGGGAATGATGAATTCAGCGGCTCTTCCATGCTTGGCGGTGTAGGTCCAGCCCAATAAATGTTTCCTCCTGATAGCTTCGAGGATAGAAAAAGGTATTGATACGGATATGAAACAGCCCACGCTAATTTTGCAGGCTGCGTCTCCGGATGTCTGGATGAATTTTGCGCCCATTCTGATCATTGGAGTAATTTTCTACCTTCTCATTTTTATGCCGATGAAAAAGAGGCAAAAAAAGATGGAAGCGATGATCACAGCATTAAAAAATGGCGACAGAGTGATTACCAGCTCAGGAATTTATGGAGTCGTAGCCGGAGTAAAGGATAAATCATTAATTCTCAAAATCGCCGATCAGGTGAAAATTGAGGTGGCCAAAAACGCTATTGCAGGTCTCCAGGAGCCCGAAGAAACATAGCAATAAGAGGCAATTGGAACCTAACCTAAGTCATGGCCTTCTAACTTTTAGGTGAATTATGCAGAAGAATCTGAGATGGAAGCTCTTATTTATCCTGGCTATTCTGGTGGTTTGTATTTTTTCTTTTGTCTACCCCAGGGAAAAGGGCGCCGGTCTTTTGTCACGAATTAACCTTGGGCTCGATCTCAAGGGAGGAATTCATCTCGTCCTCCAGGTAAATACCGATGATGCTCTAAATCGGGATCTTAATCAGGATGCGGATAGGATCGCCCAGGAATTCAGGACTAAGAATATCCCGTTTGCGACTTGCAATAAAGGCGGCGGATATTCCGTAAATATCACCGGAATTCCTTCTTCAAAAGAGAATGAAGCCCGCAACTACCTGGATTCCACTTATAATCGAAAGTACGGAATCAGGGGCGCTACCAACGAGGCCAAAACCGACTTTAATCTGAACATGACTGCTTCGTATATTCGCCAGACGCGGGAAGAAACGGTGGGGCAGGCGTTGGAAACTATCCGGAGACGCGTGGATTCTCTAGGGGTTACAGAACCCAGCCTTCAACTTTATGGCAGGAGCGACCGGGACGTTCAGGATCAAATTATTATTGAGCTGCCTGGTCTCGACGATCCCGATCGGGTGGCTAAGCTGATCGGAGATACCGCTCAACTGGAGCTTCGACTGGTGAAAAAGGAACACGGTGGACCTTTTTCCAGCGTCCAGTCTGCAGTAGAAGCGAATGGCGGCAGTATCAACACTGCTGAGTATCAGGTGCTGCCTTATCGAGAAAAAAATAGTGATCAGGAGCAGTTTCTTGTAGTTAACAAAGCTACTGTCATAACAGGCAAAGACCTGAAATCCGCTCGTAGAACAACGGACGGGAATGGCGCTCCCGCAGTTGGATTCTACCTGAATTCTGATGGCGCCAAGCTGTTTTCGCTCGCCACGGAACAGCATGTGGGAGAAGATCTTGCCATTGTTTTGGATAATGTGGTCTTTTCAGCCCCAAGAATTAAAGGAAAAATAGACGGGGATGGGATCATCGAGGGCAGGTTTACTGTTCAAGAGGCAAACGATTTGTCGCTATTGTTGCGCTCAGGCGCACTCCCTGCTTCTTTGGAAATATTGCAGCAGCAGACCGTTGGCGCTTCGCTGGGCAACGATTCGATTAAATCAGGCATCTATGCTTCACTGGTGGGATTTGGTTTAGTTGTGATTGGCATGATTGTCTACTACAAGCATTCCGGTTTGAACGCCGTATGGTGTCTTCTGGCAAACCTAATCATCCTGTTGGGAGCTATGGGCCTTATGGGCGCTACCCTGACGGTGCCTGGAATCGCCGGAGTGATTTTGGCTATCGGGATGTCTGTGGATTCGAACATCCTGATTTTTGAAAGAATTCGCGAGGAAATGAAGGCTGGCAAAACCGTTCGTGCAGCTGTAGACGCCGGATTCGGAAAAGTATTTTGGACTATTGTGGATACACACGTAACCACTTTGGTTTCAGCGCTTTTCCTGTTTTGGTTTGGGACGGGCCCGATTAAAGGATTTGCGGTCACATTAACGGTAAGTTTGGTAGCGAACATGTTTACGGCTGTTTATGTCTCGCATCGGCTTTTCGAAGTGATGCTGGGCAACCGAAAAGTCGAGGCATTGTCAATTTAACGGAACTTTGAGGCGCCGGGCGGGGTCCAAGATTTCGGCATGCTCTGATCGGCGATATCTGAGGAATTGTCTGTGGAACTCTTCAAGAATATCTCAATCGATTGGTTGAGTAAAAAATGGTTGTTTTTCGGTACCTCCTGGTTTCTGGTCGCGCTGGGAATACTCGGATATTTCCTTCACAATGGATTTAATTTCGGGATTGATTTCACCGGGGGAACCGTCATATATGTAAAATTCCAGCAAAAGCCGAATTTGGATCATATCCGCAAAGCATTGGAATCGGAATCGAAGACGCCGCCGCAGATCCAATCCTATGGCAAAGAATTTAAGAACACTGTCCAGGTCCGCATGCAGACGATTTTTGGCGGCGCAGATATTAAATCCGGACGAAAGAAAGCATTGAGTTTACTGCGCAAGGAATTTGATCCCGAGCATCTCAATACCAGCCAGATTGATTTTAACAACATCAATTTTGAAACCGGATTCGATGTTTTGCCCCGGCATTTTCTTTCAGCTGATCCGGATAATTTAAAAACTCAAAACAAGACAAGCCAGGAGGTCGATGATCACTATCGAAGCCTGGCGCAGAAACTTATAGATTTTCGAGATAAACAAAGAGACGGTCTGGTCGGATCTCTGGATGATATGAAAAACGTTCCCGGATTATCCAACGCGACTATTGCCAGTCTCAAACAAGGTTTTTACGCCGGCGCTTTTGCCGTGAAGGGCATGGATTCCCTCGGCGCCGTCGTTGGTTCCGACTTGAGACGCCGTGCGGGCTATGCGGTCGCGATTTCATTTTTAGGAATGCTGATTTACATCGGATTCCGATTCAAGCCCATTTATGGCGTAGCTGCAGTTTTTGCCGTGATCCACGATGTGTTGATTACTCTCGGGCTGTTCGCTCTCACGCAGAAAGAAATTTCTTTAACCGTAATTGCGGCGCTCTTGACTTTGATCGGCTATTCCATGAATGACACGATTGTCATATTTGATCGCGCTCGGGAAAACCTCAGACTTTTAAGAAAAGAGTCCCTGTACAACATTCTCAATCTGAGCATTAACCAGACTCTTGCCCGTACCATAATAACTTCAGGGTTTACGTTTCTTGCCGTTATTTCCCTGTATTTCTTTGGCGGAGAAGTGCTGGATGGATTTTCTTTTGCTCTGGTGATAGGCATTATCATCGGTACTTATTCCACAATGGGAATAGCCTCTCCTGTCGTGGAATGGTGGTATCGTTCCGTAGATCAGAAGTCAAAACAAAAAGCATCTTAAGGTTGTGTTGATGAACTCAATGGCTGCTGAATTGTTGGAGTGGGCTGAAGAGCGCAGAATTTCGTTTGGGAATTGTCTTGACAGTTTTTCAGAGGCGATATTAAGATCGGGATCTCTGCACAACACCGCAGCAAGGCTCAGTTCACTGCTAAGGTTTACGGGCAGTAATGAGGGGGATACATGTTTGAAGATTTAAACAAAATAACAGAAACGAACCCGGCAAAGAGATTTCTTACGGTATGCACTTCGATTGCACTGCATTTTCTTGGTGTCCTTATCGTAATACTCATACCGCTTTTAGTATTTCAGAAATTGCCGCAATCAGAACTGCTTACATTTCTGGTCGCACCCCCGCCGCCCCCGCCGGCTCCTGTTGCGCCGCCGCCCCCGCCAACCAGTGCGAGGCCTGCGGCTGCGAAGGTTACGGTGGTCGACCCCAGCAAGTTTTCCGCTCCTTCTTCGATGCCTACAGAAATTCCTACGGCGCCGGATGATATTCCTATGGTTGCCACGGGTAATTTTACCCCTGGGGCTATCGGTGGAGTGGGCAGCGGAATTGCGGGACCGGGAGTCGCCAGCACCGTAACAGGGGGGTTGATTAAAGATGTTGCAGCGCCTGCAGCGCCTCCTCCCTTGCCCGCGGTGACCAAAAAACGAGAAGCTCTCAGGATAGGCGGGGATTTAAAGGAATCCAAGCTTATCAAGAAAGTGATACCGACGTATCCTCCATTGGCACAGCGCATGCGCCTTTCCGGAACAGTCATCCTCGTTGTAACTATCGATGAAGAAGGCAATGTAGCCGACATCAAACTTCAATCGGGCAATCCTGTTCTTAATCAGGCTGCTATTGATGCTGTGAAGCAATGGAAATATTCTCCAACAGTTCTCAACGGAGAGCCGGTTTCTATTATCGGGACAGTGAAGGTAGTCTTTAATAGTAAAGCACAATAATCAATCGGAGGTTATTAACTCGATGGGAATGAATCTTTTAGAACTCTGGGGCCAAATGGGCATATTAGCGCAGGCGGTCGTTGTCATCCTGCTGCTTTTATCGGCCTATTCCATTAGTGTTATGATTGAACGCTGGCTAACCTATCGCCAGGCGCGCAAACAGTCCAGGCTCTTTACGCCGGCAGTCGCCGAATGTCTTAAGGATGGCAAAATCGATGAAGCGATCGCGTTAGGCGAACAATACAGCAAGAGCCATCTGGCGAAGGTTCTCGTATCCGGACTGCATGAACTTCAAGCTCACAACAAAAGCAAAGATATCCCGGGTGAGAGCATTGAATCTTCTAAACGTTCTCTGGAAAGAGCTACCGCAATCGCAATTGAGGATCTGAAAAGATACCTCAGCGGCTTGGCTACGATCGGCGCCACAGCGCCCTTTGTCGGTCTGTTCGGAACCACCATTGGTATCATCAACGCATTCAATGGCATCAAAGCGGAAGAGAACGCCGGAATCGGAGCGGTTTCACAAGGTATCGCGGAAGCGCTGGTTACAACAGCTCTCGGATTGTTTGTCGCCGTTCCTGCCGTGTGGGCGTTCAACTATTTTACCAATCGAATCGAAACATTTACGGTTGAGATGGACAACTCCTCGTCGGAGCTTATTGATTATTTCCTGAAGAGACGGAGCGAAAACCGTGGCTAAACATCGAGGAATGGGCGGCGTCTCTGCAGATATCAACGTTACGCCTATGGCGGATATCATGCTGGTATTGTTGATCATATTCATGCTCACAATTCCTCATATGCAGAGCAGCATTACCGTTAATCTGCCAAAAGCCAAGAATCCTCTAGACGCCCCAGACGCTGAAAAAAAAGAATCGGTAATTATCGCCATCAATCGCGAGGGAAGGCTTTACTATCGCCAGACTCTGGTAACTGAGAACGAATTGTATAAGTTTCTCGAAAAGAAGTATGCCGAAGGTGAAGCTGACCGGACAATTTATTTAAAAGCCGATAATGCCTTGTCTTATGGTCGAGTAGTAACGATCGTGGACGGTTGTCGGAAAGTCGGCGTGGATCGCATCGGGTTAATGGCGGAAAAAGAAAAATAATGAACAGAAAGCCTCGATAATGCGAGGCTGTGAGTTCATTGACAATTCAAGCCGGATTGTATTGCTACCGTTTGGATCTTCTCATCAGAATTGGGAGGCCTAGGTGGCGGAAATCGTGGCTATGTGAGCCGGGCAGGGGGGATAGGCGTTGCTTCGCCCCCTAACGGTTGTCAGAAGGAAGGGATCTACTATGTCAATGGCCGTAGGCAAAAAGGGGTCCATGTCAAATATCAATATTACCCCATATATTGATATTCTCCTGGTTCTCCTTATTATTTTTATGGTTATCACGCCAATCAAACAGATGGATTTGGATATTAAAATACCACAATCCGAAGGGCAGGTGAGCGCTTCAGATCCAAACCTTATTGTAGTTAGCATCGGAGAGTTCTCTCAGATTACAGTCAATTCGATACCAACCACAATCAATGAGTTGGAATCTAAGCTTCGGGATATTTACAAACAAAGATCGAACAAGAACATGTTTATCAGCGCCAGTCCTAAATTGATTTATGGGGATGTTGTGAGAATAATCGATATTGCGAAGGGGGCAGGCGTGCTGGGAGATATCGGTCTCATGACGGAAAAAGTTGAATAGAAACTCCGTTTTGCCATCAACAATTTATAAATAGTTTGGAGGCCACAATGAGGGTCCAAAGCAAGTGGCTGGCTGTCCTGATTCTCCTGGCAGCTATACCTCTAGCCGGATGCAGTACTATATCGTTTTTCAAAGCCCGGGATTTCTCGAATAAAGGGGTGAAAGCGTTTGGCGATCAGAAGTATAGCTCAGCCGCCCAGTTCTTCGAGAAAGCAATTCAAGAAGATCCAAGTTTTGAAAACGCTCGCATGTTTCTTGCTGAATCTTATATGTACCAATTCACTCCCGGCTCAACGAATCCCAGGAGCGAAAGAATGGCGGATAAGGCCATCGAGACATTTGAGTATCTGGTCAAAAATGCCAAAGATCATGAAATTAAAATGAATTCGATGCGGTTTATCGCCAGCATGTATTATCAGCGGAAACGGCCGAATGAATCGATAGAATGGTGTAAAAAAATTCTGGAGGCCGATCCGAATTCGGAAGACGCCTATTATCGAATTGCCGTGGTTGATTATGATGTGGTTAGCGAGAAAACCGGAGTTGAAGGAGAACTCGTCAAATACATGAGTGATGCGGACAGAAAAACTGTTGTCGCCGCTATAGACGAAGGACTCGCTATGTTGGATAAAGCGCTTAGTCTCAAGCCTCAATATGTAGATGCCATGGAATATCAAAAACTGTTGTGGTATGAAAAAGCCAAGCTGGAAAGTGATCCAAAGCTTAAGGAAGAATTAGTCCTCAAAGCGGATGAAATGTCCCAGAAGGTTGTGCTCCTTAAAATGAAGCAGATGAATGAAGAAAGAAAGAAGCCGAAGAAAGTCGGCCTGGACAAGTGATCAACCCAATGGAATGATCGACAGCAGAATTTAGACGAAAAATTGGAACCATGGGGGGGGGACGGATAAATTCCGTCCCCCTTTTTTATGTGTGCCGAGCATGTTCGACAGTTCGGAGGTGAAAGTCCTCTACT
>CAYTYP010000073.1:6051-14364 GCA_964441405.1 uncultured Acidobacteriota bacterium | reverse complement strand
CGAAGGGATCCGGCTTTTTGAAGGGCTCGTTCGCGGCAGAACCATCGAAGACGTGACCGGCGTCGTATCCCGCATTTGCGCAATCTGCTCACACGGGCACAGCGTCACCTCATTGCAAGCCCTGGAAAACGCCTTGGGAATCAAGGTGACGCCTCAGACACGCAAGTTACGAGACCTGGCCTATCAGGGCGCAAATATCGAAAGCCATGCACTGCATGTTTTTATTTTGGCTTTGCCCGACATTCTGGGGCATCCCAGCGTCATCAGCCTCGCGGGACAGCTTCCCGAGGCGGTGAAAATGGCCTTGAGGCTCAAAAAGCTGGGAAACACAATCCAGGAAATTATCGGGGGACGAGCGGTCCATCCGGTCAATTACGTAATTGGCGGATTCGGCCGAGTCCCATCTACAAACGAACTCCTGCCGTTGAGAGAACAGCTCAAGCAAGGCCTCGAAGACTGCCGACAAGCGGTCGAAATCCTGAGCGCCATTCCAATTCCTGATTTCGTCAACGAGCCGATCCGCTGCGCCGCGATCGCTCCTGAAGACGAAGCGTTCTTTTTTGGCGAAAATATGGAAATCCTGGAAGGTTCGAAACGGATCAAAGTTCCCGTAAGCCAATATAAGACTTTCACCAACGAACACCTGGTGGCTTATTCCCATGCCAAACACAGCCAGTATGACCGCCGATCCTACATGGTCGGCGCGCTGCCCCGGCTCACTTTGAACGGAAGCAGGATTTCCGGATTGGCGGGCAAGGCTCTGAAAGATCTGCTCAAGATCCCATGCGCCAATATTGTGATGAACAATATCGCTCAAGCCATCGAAATGGTCTATTCGGTCGAGCATGCCATAGAATTGGTCGATGAACTGCTTGAACAAGGGACTGTTCAGGAACAGCCGGTTCCATACAAAGTGAAAGCCTGTGCGGGTGCAGCGGCGACGGACGTCCCCCGCGGCACTCTCTTCTATTATTATGAAGTGGACGCAAAGGGATTGATTGCAGCCGCGGACATCATCACGCCCACAGCTCAAAATTTGAGCAATGCGGAAGATCAGCTGCGCGCCACCGTAAAGCAAGGGTTGAGCGCAGGAGCGAACGACAGTACGATCGAACAGCGCCTTGCCATCGTGGCGAGAGCTTATGATCCCTGCATCAGCTGCTCCGTTCACGTAGTTCGAGTCGGTTAAACCGGCAATTCCCTGCATTACAGCTGTCTTTCTATCGGGGTCGGGGTCGGAATCGGAGTCGAAATCGAAACTGTTAAAAGCCGATCCCGATTCCGGCGCCGGCCCCCGACTCCGATGCGTCTATATCTTCTTGCTTGATCCCAAGCCCACAAAACGACACAATAGGCTAATTCATGGTTGCTAAAATGTTAAGCCGCCTGAGCGATGTCTCGCTGAGAGCTAAAATTACTGTCAGCTTCGTCCTGATTGTAATTTGCGGCGCCTCTATTTCAACGTTCCTGGGATCAAAAATCATCACCCGCGCAATGTTGAATGAGGCTCGCAAGCAGATTCGACGCGGTTTGCAGACTGCCGAATTAGCTTATGAAGGGCGCCTCGAATCCATCCGGGAATCTGTCGCCGGCGCGGCCGAAACAGAGCAACTGGCCTTGTCGCTGTCGTCCGCGGATAAAAATCAGTTGCCTCAGGTTCTTTTAGAGATTCGCAACGCCCATGGACTGCACTTCCTCTCATTCCTGAAATCAGGCTCAAATCCCGCCACGATCCCGGGACTGATAACGAGCGCTCGCTCCAGCGGTAAAGCTGTGGCTGGGACAGAAATCTTCAGCCGTGAAGCGCTCCTTAACGAAGACTTGAAGTTGGCGGAACGCGCGTGTGTAAAGATTTCCCCATCCTCAGGTTCGACTCCTCAGGATGAAATCAATAGCGGCATGGTTATGGTTGCTGCCGCTCCCGTCCATACAAGCAAAGGAATGACGGGAGTCCTTTATGGCGGCATTTTACTCAATCGCGATTCTGCGCTGGTCAGCCGGATTAATGCTCTCGTTTTCGGCGGAAACGGCGCGGGAACCGTTTCGATTTTTATGAACGATGTGCGTATCGCCGGTTGGAATGGAATCGGGACCCGCACTTCAGTCGATATACTACGCTCTGTTTTATCCAAGGGCGAACGCTATTATGGACGCGATTATATGCAAGGCAATTGGCGCCTGACCGCCTGCATGCCGATCCGAAACAACACGAAACGGATCGTAGGCATACTATACGTAGGCGCGCCCGAAAATCCCTTCCTGGATATCCGAACTTCTATGATGCTCACTTTCCTGTTTGTGGCAGGAGGCGGAGTGCTTGTCGTTCTGGCGCTTACATATTTTATTACTCGCAGCATGATTCATCCGCTCGAAGAGATGGTCGAAGCCAGCAACCGTATAGCCGCCGGAGATCTCGACCATTCGGTCAATGTAACGTCTCGCGACGAGATCGGAATTCTGGCTAATTCCTTCAACAAAATGCTCGCGAGCATCAAAACCATGAAACTCGAGCTTGAAGAATGGGGGCGCACCCTTGAGGAAAAGGTCAATAAAAGGACGGAGGAGCTTGTGGCCGTTCGCACCCAGATGGCTCAATCGGAGAAACTGGCGTCCATCGGCCGGCTTGCAGCGGGAGTCGCACACGAAATCAACAATCCTTTAGCAGGCATCCTGACCTTCAGCATGTTGGCGCTGGAGGATTGCGACGAAGATCATCCGCTCAAACAAAGCCTGGAAGTCATTGTCAAACAAACGCTGCGTTGCCGGGATACGGTAAAAGGTCTGCTGGACTTCGCACGGCAGTCCAGTGCAACGCCATCGATCACCGAAGTCAATTCGGTCGTCGATAAAACGCTCTTATTAATCGAGAATCAAGCCATCTTCCAAAACATCAAGACCGTGCGCAAGTTCGATTCGGAACTGCCCAACGTGCTCATCGATGCAGGACAGCTGCAGCAGGTGGTCATGAACATCGTTCTTAATGCAGTGGATGCGATGGAGGAAAGCGGCGTCCTTACAATCAGGACCTGCAAAGATCCGGACAAGCGGGACATCCTTATTAAAATAAGCGACACAGGGAAGGGCGTTCCTGAAAACGTGCTCCCTCTCATCTTCGAGCCATTTTTCACAACAAAGAAAGTTGGAAAAGGAACAGGGCTCGGACTGGCGATCGCTCATGGGATCATTACACGCGCAGGCGGAAAGGTAGAGATTGAAAACTCTCCCAAAGGCGCAACTTTCATCCTACGGCTGCCGATCGCCCAGGAGGAAAAGAAGGTTCATGGACCAGAGAAAAAAAACAATCGTAATCGGACTGGGAAACCCGTTGAGCGGAGATGACGGGTTCGGCTCTCGTGTGTTGGAACTGTTGCAAAAATCGGAGCCTTATCCAAACATCGATTTAATAAACGCCCATACGGACTTATTAGGCCAAATCGAAAGCTTTTCCAGTTACGACCGCATTCTGCTGTTGGACGCTATTCTCGATCCGGACAATAAATTAGGCCGGACCGGGAGCATCGTCCTTATAAGAGAAGATGACTTTTCGTCATGGCCGGAATCATCGCCTGGCGTGCACCAAATGTCTCCTTTACTGGCTGTCAAGCTTTTCCGCAAGTTGTCTCCTTCAACTCCGGTGGAAATAAAATTAGTCGGGCTTCTTGTGGACCGAATCGAGCCGGCGCCGGTTTATGCGACAGAAACTGTTCTAAAAGAAGCCGCCGACAAAATCCGGGATCAGTTCTTAAAGGATCACAACAAAAAACTATGCTGTATGTACGCGATTTCTTAACAGACCAGCGGATACTGCGATCCAATAACGCACCAGTGAATCCAAAGGTCTCGATCATACTCCCGACGTTCGCCCGATGCGCATCCGGATTGCTTGAGAGGGCGATCCAAAGCGTTTTAGCCCAGAGCTTCACCGATTGGGAATTGCTTTTACTGGACGATGGGTCGACCGACGGCGCCTTTGAATTGATCGAGCGCTTTCGCGCGACGGATTCCAGGATTGTCCATGTGCGTCATGAGCATAATTCAGGCATCCATTCCCTGCGGCTCAATGAGGGAATCGAACTTGCCCGGGGAAAATTCCTGGCTTTCCAGTTTGATGATGATTTCTGGCGGTCTTGCGCTTTACAGGTTCTCGTGGAGGAATCCCTACGACACCCGGAACCTGTCCTTGTAGCAGCCCGTTCTCTTTTAAAAATCGACGGCAGAGAACGGGTATTGCCGGAAGGCGACGTGGATTTGCGCCGCCTGGTCCAAAGCAACCAGATAGCGAATAACAACGTTCTCTTTCCACGAGAGCTCGTCGATGAACTTGGAATGTACGATTGCCATTTGGGAATGCGTCGTTTATGCGATTGGGACCTTTGGTTGAGATATTGCCGTCATATACCGCTTGTCCTGATCGATCGCATCACCGCCGAAATCAATGCCGCTCAAACCGGTTCGATCGGTCTGTCGCTGCCCTGGGACCTGGCGCTCTTCCGATATCTTCATGAAATACCGCGCAATCATTTGCTCAAACCCGCACGTTGGCATGATTGCCCGATCGACGCGCTGCGGATCGGAGACGTGGAAATCACGAAAGACTTCCGCCAACGGCTCCATGAAGATTATTTCGAGCCTTTTTATTTGAAGCATCGCCATCATTTTCCATCCATCGAAGGCTTCTCGGCTGCCCTGCCCTCAGAACAAAAAACCGCGGTGTTGATACGCAACGGATACGAGCCGACCCACGAGATCGCGTTCAATCACTACGATTCGGTTGCCCATCGCCGCGGCCACTATAAATCTTACTATCAACAGGTCGATCAAGTCGGGAGTTCTTGGCAAAAAGAAGCCGACCTGCTTTTACTCATTCGGTCCACGGAAAACGAAGCAAAGGATTTGATGGCCGAGGCCCTTGCTTCCGAAAAGCCCGTCGGCTATTACCTTGACGATGATCTGCTCGCTTTTTATGAATACGGGCCGGAGTTTGATTACCTGGCGCCGGGATCTCCCGCATATCAGAATATTTCAGACCTGCTGGAAGGAGCCGACGCCGTCTGGTGCAACACTCCTTATCTTGAAGCATCGGTAAAAACGAGAAATCCCAGAACCATTCCTCACCATGGATGCATCCCCGGAAAATTTCTTCAAAGCGAAATACGGCGGCGCGTTTCGGACAAGGCGATTAGGATCGGTTATGTTGGAACCGGCTACCATGTAGAGGAATTCGATTATCTATGGCCTGCGATTCAGGAAATTTCTCAGGAATATGGAGATCGTTTAAATTTTGAGTTTTGGGGTTTAGATATCAACCGACGCCCTCCACTGGCATCTCCCGCCATTCAACGCGCCTATGATCCATCGTATCTGAATTATCTGGCGAGGCTGGAAAAAGCCGGCTTCGATATAATGCTGATGCCGCTATTCGACCACCCTCGCCCGAAACTGGCTAAATCGGTCAGCAAATATTTTCAAGCAGCCGTCGCCGGCGCGTTGGCGATATTTTCCGCTGTGCCTCAATATGCAAATCTGCCGGGCGGCGTAACTTGTCTGAAAGCGGACAACAGTGTGGAATCCTGGGGCCGGGCGTTGCGCGAGGCAATAACAATGCCTGCGGACAAGTTCGATCTTATGCGCCGGCGCATGATTGCCCATGTAGAGGAAGAATATTCCGAAACGGCCCAAATTCATCTGCATGAGGCTGCCTGGCGCGCCACCGAGTTCCATGCTGGAACGCGAGGGTTGCGCGGAGCGGATGGCCGCCCGCGGGTTTTATATGTGTTTCATTCGGCGCACTTGGGAGGAAGCGAGATTCAGTTGCTGCGAAGGATGCGGTTGGCGCGCCGCTACGGCATTCAGCCCATCGCGGTTTTGAATCGAAAATTTCAGGACTCCGAAGAGGCGCAGCCGTTTCGCAGCAGATTGGCTGCGGATCAGATTGAAATCAAGTATGCGGATTTCACCTGTTTTACAGAGCCTCATACACCGGAAGAATTTTGCGACAATGACGAGAGAACGCAGGTTTATGAATTGATCCAAAGTTGCTCGCCGGCTCTGGTTCATACATTGATCTTCAATCCAACTTTCGGCCAGGTTTGCAGCGAGCTTAAGATCCCGCATGTCGCCTCTGTTTATGCCATCCAAGATGCGTTCGTCTGGCCTTCAAAGCGACAAGCTTTTACTCATTGCAATATCGTGCAATCGGATTCTATTCGCTATGCCTCGCGTTGGAGCCATCTGCTAGGCGCCGAAAAATTCTGTTCCAGAGAACCGGCCCCGGAAGAAGCATTTGCACTCGGCCAATCCCGTTTTCTCGAAAGCCTGAACATTGCCGACGACGTGCAAAAACAAATGTGCATTGTGCTGCTCGGAACATTGCAGGAACGAAAACGTCAGCTCGAAGCGATCCAGGCGATCGGCAGCCTGACCCAACAAGGACGAGATTGCCGGCTGGACATCTACGGCTATCAAAATTTGAATCCTGAATATTCTTTAAAATGCAGGAAATGCGCAGAGGCTCCGGGCAATAAAGCCCGGATAGTTTTCCATGACTTCTCCGATGACATAGTTGCTATTTTGAAATCAGCCGATTTGCTTCTCAGCGCCTCAACATGGGAAAGCTTTCCAAATTCGATTAAAGAAGCCATGGCGGCAGGAGTGTTGGTGGTCGCAACTCCTGCTGGAGGGATCCCGGAAATAATCCTGGATGGAGTCACGGGCATTTTATGCAAAGACGCTTCCGTCGAAGCGCTTACAGATGGGATTCGGCGCGCGCTGGGACTACCGCAGGCAGAGCGCCGGCGCATTATTGAACAAGCGCGTCATGTAGCCCGATCGGAATTCCATCCGCAGCGCATCGCCAATGACATGCTTTGGATGTACAACCGGGCGATTGAATCGAACGGCGCTCCTGAAACAAAAGGGAAACCGGACATGCCATTCCTAAAAAAAAGAGGGAGGGTGGATAGTCCCTCACAAAAGCCTGCCGGCGACGCCATCCTGCGGCGGCGCCTGACTTATTCTTTTATGCCGAAACTCAACCACTGGAACGGCATAAGCGTCTTTGTCGGCACACACCAGCGCCCTTCCCAGGGAACGCTCAAGCTTCAGGTGCTCGCGCAATCGGGCGTTCTATTGCGCGAGAGCGTACAGAGTCTGAAAAAGATTTTAGACAATAGTTGGCTGGAATTGCGCTTCCCTTCCATACCCGACGCTGCCGGCGAATCATTTAAACTTAAATTTTCGTTAATCGGCGCCGATTCCCAAACCCAAATTAGCATCTATGAACTGGAAAAGCCACAACCGCGAATCTTGCGCTTCCTGCGCTCTTTGGGATTTCCCTCTTCCAGCCGCACCCTGTATTGCAAATCCTGGCATCAGGAATAATCAACCGTGTTTTGAAAATGGGAAATTAGCGGCTAAATTTCTATATTCTCTATAAAATTTATTCTATAGTTTGAACGGAAAGGGAGAGTGAAATGGAACTGGAAAAATATTCGATGGGCATAGGCGACAGATTTGGCCGTGAAGGCGCGGCTCAGCTTCGGGCTTTGCAGAAAGCTGCGGCAAAAGGCTTTCGAATTGCGCCCGTTTGGAATAAATCCTACCGCGAGCATGTACTCGCCCGAACGAAGCCGGAAGACACCCGCAAGGCTTCCGATGAAGCCGTTCGAGCATGTCATTGGGACCAACCTTATTACGTCGATGCAGACCATATTGGCATGACTACCGTCGACGCATTTATTCCCTGCAGCGATTTTTTCACCATTGAGCTGTCTGATTTCATTGGCAAACCGGCAAGCGACCGCGTGACAGCCTCTTTTATCGCCGCAATGGCTCAATACAAGGGCTCGACGGTAATTCCGGGAATTCAAACGCCCCTGGACATAACCAATCCCATGCTCTCTGCTTTTGCACAGAAGTATCTTTGCGCAATCGAAGAGGCGGGAAAAGTCTACCGCTATGTTGCAGAAAAAAAGGGGCCGGATGCTTTTATTACAGAATTGTCCGCCGATGAAGCGCAGACCGCGCAAACTCCTGCCGAATTGTTTCTTCTTCTCGCCGCCATTGCACAGGAAGGAATCCCAGTCCAAACCATTGCGCCAAAATTCACCGGCTCGTTCCTCAAAGGGGTCGACTATGTAGGCAATCCTCAAAAGTTCGCCGGTGAATTCCAGGACGACCTGGCGGTAATTTCCTTTGCGGTGAAAGCTTTTAACCTCCCTCACAACCTTAAGCTCAGCATCCATACCGGCAGCGACAAATTCACCCTATATCCCATCATGCATCGCGCGATTCAAGACGTGGATACAGGCATCC
>CAYTYP010000073.1:0-6041 GCA_964441405.1 uncultured Acidobacteriota bacterium | reverse complement strand
ACGGCAGGGACAACCTGGCTGGAGGAAGCGATCGGAATTGTCTCGTGTGGCGGCGACGGATTGACGCTGATCAAGGAAATCTATCAAGAGTCCTATGCTCGCTACGATGAATTATGCGCTCCTTATCTTGCGGTGATCAATATCGATAAAAAGGATCTCACATCGCCGGCTCAAGTGGCATCCTGGACTTCGGAAGAATTTCTGCGCGCGTTGCGTCACGATCCCACCTGCACTGGATATAATCCGCAACTGCGGCAGCTTATGCATCTCGGATTTAAAGTAGCGGCGGAAAAGGGAGACCGATTCTATGGGATGGTCCAAGAGTGCAAGAGCGCTATCGAAGAAAATGTGACAAGCAACCTGTACGAAAAACATATTCGCCCTCTTTATCTTGGCGAATGAAAATAAATCGGGATCGGGGTCGGAGCTGTTAAAAACCGGCCCCGATGTTCCATAAATAAGGATGTTGCCGTGAATATTGAAGAAATCGCAAAACAGTATGACTTCAGCGACAAGGTTGTCGCCGTCACCGGCGGCGCCGGCATTCTCGGCGGTGAAATGGCATGCGCTCTGATTGGATGCAACGCAAAGGTGGCCATTATTGACCGCGCCTCCGCACAGCCGGAACGATTTATGCCGCGCTCGAAATCCTGCAACGGTCAATGCATGGTCCTCGAAGGGGACGTTTTGCAGAAGGATTCGATGAACGCCGCAGCGCAGAAGATCCTCGCCGAATGGGGCGCTATCGATTGCCTAGTCAATGCGGCCGGCGGAAACAATCCCGGCGCAACCACAGGAACCGAAAAATGCTTTTTTGACCTGCCGGAAAGCGCTCTTCGATTTGTCTCCGATCTGAATCTGCTGGGAACGATTGTCCCAAGCCAGGTATTCGGCAAAGTCATGGCGGAGCATAAAAAAGGAGTAATTCTGAATTTTTCTTCAATGAACGCCTTCCGCCCCCTGACGCGTATTCCCGCCTACTCTGCGGCTAAGGCGGCCGTATCCAACTTCACCCAGTGGCTGGCGGTTCACATGGCCCAGGAGTATTCTCCGAATATTCGGGTCAATGCAATTGCCCCGGGATTCTTCCTCACCGAGCAGAATCGCTTTCTGTTGACGGAGAAGGAGACTGGCAACCTGACCGTTCGTGGCGAAAAGATTCTCGTCCATACCCCCATGAACCGGTTCGGAGCGCCCGAAGATCTTGTGGGAGGAGCCTTGTGGCTTCTTTCCCCGATGTCCGGTTTTGTCACTGGAATCGTGCTTCCCATAGATGGCGGGTTCTCCGCGTTTTCAGGAGTATAGACGGAATGATCCTTTTCAGCCGCGGCTCCGGCACAATGGCATTTTCTCCAGCGGAAGTCCGGGAAGCGCTTTTTACTTCTCTCAATAGTCTAGGTTCCAAAAATCGAGTGCTTGCCATTCCTCCTGATTTCACCCGTTTCCATTCTCAGGCCGGCGTCTTGACTGAAATGATATGGGATTACTATCGGGAGAGACTGACAGATGTTTTGCCCGCGCTCGGAACCCACTATCCGATGACAGCGGACGAAATCGGAAAAATGTTCGGTAAAACGCCCAAAAATCTCTTTCGCATCCATGACTGGAAAGACAACCTGACTCTTCTGGGCGTAGTGCCTTCATCGTTTATCAAGGAGGTCTCTGAGGGTAAAATCGATTATTGCGTACCACTCGAAATCGACAGTCTGGCTGCCGGTGGAACTCATGATTTGATTTTGTCGATTGGACAGATTGTGCCGCATGAAGTCATCGGGATGGCTGGATACAATAAAAATCTATTTGTCGGGACCGGAGGATCGGAAGGAATCAATAAAACACATTTTCTCGGCGCAGTATACGGGATGGAGCGTATGATGGGCAGGCACGATACTCCTGTGCGGAAAGTCTTGAACTACGGGTCCGAGCATTTCGCCAAACATCTGCCGATCGTTTATGTCCTGACCGTTGTGGCAAAAGACAACTCGGGCCAACTCGTAATCAGGGGTCTCTTCATTGGAGATGATGAAGAGTGCTTCAAACGCGCATCCGCATTGTCTCTTGAAGTCAATGTCCAGTTGCTGGAAACCCCGATAAAAAAAGCCGTAGTTTACCTGGATCCTTCCGAATTTAAAAGCACCTGGGTCGGCAATAAAAGCATTTACCGGACGCGCATGGCGATCGAGGACAAGGGGGAGCTGGTCATATTGGCGCCGGGGCTGGCCCAATTCGGCGAAGACGACAAGCTCGACAGCCTGATCCGAAAGTACGGCTATGTGGGAACGCCGCGCATACTCGAACTGGCGCGCGCCCAGCATGACCTGCAGCAGAACCTTGGAACTGCAGCCCATTTGATTCATGGATCCTCGGAGGGAAGATTTAAAATTACCTATTGCCCCGGCCGTCTTACCCAAAGGGAAATCGAAGGAGTTGGCTTCGACTATGCCAATCTTCAGACCATGATCAGCAAATACAATCCCGAGCAACTGGAGGAAGGATTCAACACGATGGCGGACGGGGAAGAAATTTTTTACATTTCCAATCCTGCGCTCGGCCTCTGGGCTCATAGAGAGCGATTCGTCGGTTAGCAGCAAAAAAATCCTGTAGTGGAGAGAGGCATATGAAAGACAAAGCGGATATAGGAATGATCGGACTGGCCGTGATGGGCGAGAACCTTTCGCTCAACATGGAAGACAAGGGCTTCACCGTCGCAGTCTACAATCGAACTGTTCCCGGATTGGAAGAAGGAGTCGTAGAACGCTTCATAAACGGGCGAGGACAAGGAAAGAACTTCATCGGATCGAACACGATCGAGGATTTCGTCAAGTCGATCGCCACTCCGCGCAAAATTATGATGATGGTCAAAGCGGGCAAACCTGTGGATGATTTAATAGATCAGCTTATACCCCTGCTCGACCAAGGCGACATCCTGATCGATGGCGGCAATTCTCATTTTCCCGACACGATCCGCCGTACCAAGCATCTTGAATCCAGAGGGCTGCTCTTTATCGGGACAGGCGTATCCGGTGGAGAAGAAGGCGCGCTCCGTGGACCTGCCATTATGCCGGGCGGTTCACCTGCAGCGTGGCCGCAGGTCAAACCGATTCTTCAGTCCATCGCCGCAAAATTGGATGACGGCACGCCGTGCTGCGACTGGGTGGGAGAGAATGGAGCGGGCCATTTTGTCAAAATGGTCCACAACGGCATCGAATATGGCGATATGCAGATCATCTGCGAAGCCTACCAGGTGATGAAAGAACTTTTGGGAATGTCCGCTGATGAAATGCATGAGGTATTCAAAAGATGGAATACGGGGGATCTGAACAGCTACCTGATCGAAATAACCCGTGATATTCTCGCCTACAAAGACGACGACGGTCAGCCGCTTGTGGACAAAATTCTAGACACCGCGGGACAGAAAGGAACGGGCAAGTGGACGAGCGTTGTGGCATTGGATCTTGGAGTCCCGCTGACTCTGATCAGCGAAGCGGTCTTTGCCCGATGCCTTTCTGCCATGAAAGAGGAAAGAGTCGAAGCCTCAACAATCCTGAACCAGCCGGTAAAGCAGTTTAAAAGGAAAAAACAAGCTTTCTTGAAAGACCTCGAGCAGGCTCTCTATGCATCGAAAATCGTTTCCTACGCTCAAGGGTTCACGCTTCTTCAGGAGGCAGCAAAAGAATACCATTGGAATTTGAATTATGGCGGGATCGCGCAACTCTGGCGCGCCGGATGCATTATCCGATCCGCTTTCCTCACGAAAATCAAAGATGCCTTTGATACAAATCCGCAGCTGTCCAACATTCTTCTGGATCCATTTTTCAGAAAACGGATCGAACGCTCGCAAAAATCCTGGAGGCGGGTCGTGTCGGCAGTAGCCCTGAACGGGATCTGGGCGCCGGCGGTATCGACCGCCTTGAGCTACTTTGACGGATATAGAAGCGCGCGCCTGCCGGCCAATTTGCTCCAGGCTCAACGCGATTTCTTTGGCGCTCATAATTACGAACGCATCGACAGGCCTCGAAAAGAATATTTCCATACCAACTGGACAGGCCATGGCGGCGACACCTCTTCTTCCTCTTACACCGTATAAAAATCGTTTCCGGTTTCGAGTTTCCCGTTAATATTTCAACGGGAAACTCGAAACGCTATTAAGGAGCAGCTCATGAAATTTAATCTGAGTATTCCGTCCAAGGGAGCGCTGGATTTAGTATCGTTGGGCGCGCTGGTGCATCGCCTGGATCCGGGCATTATTCCTTTTCGTAAAGCAGCCCAATGCCTGATTCATGTCAGCGGCGGGGAGTTCAACGTAGCGGCGAATCTCGCCGATTGTTTCAAGTTGAACACCGGTCTTGTCAGCGCAATGGTGGATTACCCCATTGGAGATATGATCGCCGAACGCGTCAAAGCCATGGGGGTGAAGCCTTTTTACAAGCATTTCAAGCATAATGGAGTCAATGGCCCCAACATGGCCACCGTCTATAGCGATCGCGGATATGGCGTGCGCGCGCCGGTGGTTTTTTATAACCGATCCCACGAAGCGGCGGCGCTGCTCAAGCCGGGAGATTTCGATTGGGACGCAATCTTCGCCGGCGGCGTCCGTTGGTTCCATAGCGGCGGAATTTTCGCCTCACTCTCGGAAACAACGGGAGCTCTCATTGCCGATGGCATGAAAGCTGCAAAAACCGCCGGAGCGGTCACCAGTTTCGATCTGAATTTTCGCGAAAAACTTTGGAACATCTGGGGCGGGCAGAAAAAGGCGGTGGAGGTGGTCGACCGGATTGTCAAAAATGTGGATGTTCTTATCGGCAATGAGGAAGATCTCCAAAAAGGACTCGGAATTTCCGGTCCTGAAGTAGGCGCAAAATCCAAACTCGATCCGAGCGCGTTCTTTGCCATGATTGACAAGGTCGTGAAAAAACATCCGCAAATCAAGGCCGTTGCAACAACCCTTCGAGAAGTCCATTCCACGGCTCGCCACAGTTGGGGCGCAGTCGCCTGGGTAAATGGCGACACACACGTCTCGCCGACCTGTGAGCTGGATATCTACGACCGCGTCGGCGGCGGCGACGGTTTCGCCAGCGGCTTCATTTACGGATTATTGTCAGGAGAGCCGCCGGAAGAGGCTGTTAAACTCGGATGGGCTCACGGCGCACTGTTGACCACGTTCCCCGGCGACACCACCATGGCGACATTGGAACAGGTTCGCGCCTTCGCCCAAGGCGGTTCCGCCCGGATACAGCGGTAAAACGGAATTACGAATGACGTGTGGGGAAAGTTAATTCGCGCCTGCCGCCAAATTTTAAATCAAGTTGCTTCATCTTTCCTGATGCCTAAATGGGTCGAACAGGCGCTCGAGCCCGTTGAGCTTTATTTCATACAGCATACTCAACATCTCCCCAAGTTCACCTTTGGGAAATCCCTTTTGCCGAAACCAGACGACGTACGGTTACGTTAGGACGGCTTATTGGGGGCCGGTTTTTGATGGCAGCTAAATCGTTCTCCGCAGCCGGCGGCGTTCCCTGAGATCAAGCCTCAATTCTCTGCTGTCCCGGCGAAGCTCCCGTCTGTCCAGGCGGATCTCAGACGGCGAAGCGCCGTTACTGAAGTCTCGCCTCAGTTCCCGGCAATCGGCCCGAAGCTCTCTGCGATCCCTCAGGATTTCCCGGCTTTCCTGGCGGATCGTCCTCCGGATTTGCGGGTAAGACATCTGCTGCGCATCTGCCAGAGGCGTCCCCATCATAAGCATACCGCCTAAAAATAGTCCCGAAATTACATGATTCGCTTTCATTGCTGTATCTCCTATTATTCCGGGTTAAACACGCGCAAAGCAAAAAAGTTTCTACAGAGCGGAAGATGGGAAGGGAGTTGGGACATCCGCTGTTAGAATGTGAATCACAGCTGCCTAGTCCAACTGCCTAATCCGCCTTGTCCGGATCCCATTCCGAAACCTCATTGTTTGTGAACTAGTCTTAATCCTGAACCCAGATGCTTACTTACGTGGATTGATGATTAAGGAAACATTTATGATTATTTAGAGAAAAGTA
>CAYTYP010000072.1:0-14821 GCA_964441405.1 uncultured Acidobacteriota bacterium | reverse complement strand
TAGCATCAATCACCCACAGTGTCAACTGTGTCCTGCAGCGAGGGCTCTGCCGGGGGATCTCCCAACGCATTAGGCGGGACGCTTGCGCTCCAGGCCCGCTATTTTCGGAACAGAGAAAAATGTCTTCATATTAATGAGCTGATTAGTATATACAATCTGGTATTGATCGCCGACGTTTCGCGTTATAGGACAGGTTGACTAAATAGATCGAACATATGAAGAGATTTATATGGATCATTGCAGCCATCCTCTGTTTAATCGCCCTGCCTGGCGAAGGGAAACCGGACGACTTCACGGGATGCAAGATCAGCCCCGAAGAAATGCAGCAGGCCAATCAAAGTCGATTCTCGGCCCGGTTGACTTTCAACAAAGGCAAACTGCAAGTCCATTTGCGTGATGCAAGACTGTACCTTACGGAAAAATTCTGTGAGGGCTGCCGATGTCAAAAAAACGCAGCCGGCGCATTGCTTCCGGTCGAGAGCGCACTGCCGGACCGCTTGTTGAAGCGGCTGAATACGGCGCTCGCATCGCTGCCCTATATCGATGAAGCGGCCGGCGCCGGGCTCTTTCCAGACGAGTCACCGGCCGAGCTCAAGAAACCGCTCGCCGATCATCTTCATCAGGCCCTCAACAAGCTGGAGCTGACGGAAACTTTGCGTCACTACACCGGCAGTTACCCGTCCTTCTTCATTAAAAACGGTTTGTTTGATCAGTGGCGTTCGGCTGTTTTAAATAGCCGGGAGATAAAAGAAGCCTTCAGCGAATTGTGGAAAGCCTACGGGGAAGACGACGCCGAACTGTTCCTGAATGATGCTGCAGGAACCTTAAATGATTTGTTTACTGTTTCGCTGGCCGATTTAAGCCATACGGCCAGGCTCGGCAAAAGCGAACTCCTGCTGATGGAGCCGGGCAGCTCGCCCGACAGCAGCCGCTACAGCGAGGGACTGCTTTGTTTCAAAATCGCCGATCCCCTTGCGTACCACACGCTATCCGACGCAATCACGCCTAAAGAAGAAAAAGCGCAGGTGACGGCGGCGTTGCAGGCAGCCAAATTGTTTGGCTTGCCCTGGTCCCAGGAAGAAATCGAAGCGGCGCTTACGGATGAATTCGCGGACAAGGGTTATCAGATCAATACCGAAGTCGGCAGAGCCGATCAGCGAACGATGGCCGTCTTCAAACAACGCATCCAGTTCATTCGATTCCCTTCCCTACAAGAGGATGAACTTTACAAAGCATTGGCGCGCATCCTGCCGCGCCAATCCTTTTATGAGTTGGCGCGCAATGAAAAATCGGCCGGTTCGAAGAAATACCTGCGTCGCCCGCAGCCCGAGGCCATAGAACAATCGCTCGCCATCGAATTTAAACGCACATCAGAGCCGCAAGAAGATGAGGACTACCCGCAACTCTCGGCGCCGGACAATCTCCTATTCTTTAACCTGTTTTCGGCGCAGCGAATTGGGGCGGCTCTCAAAGAGATTCATTACGGATTGAAACGCGAAAGCAGTCAGGATGATTCGAAAATACAACTGGCGCTGGTAAAAACCACTGGAAAGGACGAGACGCAGAAGGATTCCCGATGGAACTTATTTTGGGAATCCACGCTCTACAAAATCTGTCCGCGGAATAACAATCACTTTTATGGCGTCGTGGAATATAAGCCCGGGCAAGGAACGAAGTTTTTAGGCGGATACGAATGCTTCAAGGCAGGACCGGGAAAATTCAGAGTCGAAGCCGGGGCCAATGGCTCGGATCTGGGAAGCCTCAGTTATACGGGCGTCATCCCGTTCTTTGGAACCGGACCCGGCGGCCTCTACCGCCGACCGCTGTTTTTACAGGTCGAGGCTTCACGTTTATATGAACGCAATCGAATACTGAACGGCCTGATTGCCAATGAACGACGAGAGGGAGGCCTGTTGCAGGCAGTATTGCCCGTACTGTCTCCGGCTGAGATCCGACAATTCGATCTGCTGGTCGAAGCCCAACGCCAGACAGTGACCCTGAGCCACGCCGATCAGATGAAAAATAAATACAACCTCACATCGCTCGAACTGGGAGCGCGCTACTTTTGGGATCGACGCAGCGACAAACATCCGGTTACTTTTGAATCGATCCCACGTATCCGGCTGGGATCCGTTGCAAGAGAACCGCTCTTTGCCGTCTTTACTTGGAGCGGTTCCTTTAATCTTGAAGCGAGCCGGTTATTCGAGATCGACTTGAAAAGCCGCCTCGACTGTGTCAGCCAACACGCGCCGGTCTTTGAGTTGCCAGCCTTGGGCGGGGCTGAAACGGTGCGCGGTTTTCGTCAGGACGATGCACTCGGGCAGCGGCTTTGGAGCCTGCAACCGGAAATCCGGCTGCGGGCGCGCGGCCTGTTGGCTCCGGTTTTCGATCCGGTGGCAGGCGGCCCAAGCAAGGTCAGAAAAATGTTGCGCGATAGTTTCGCGCTGGCTTTTTTTACCGATGCAGGCGGAGTCTATGGCGCCTCTGCTTCGGTCCCTGGCGCACGGGTTGGTCCGGGGCTGGGCATCCGCTTTAAGTGCGGTAAAATGGCTATGCTCAAACTCGATTGGGCTTACGGGATAGGCGAAGGCGTCAGCGGCAAGGGGCGCAGTCGCATATATTTCTCGTTTGACCTGCCGGAACATCCATTTTAATTTCAGCCGGAGAAACGCTTCAATCATAATCCTGCCGCAACCACGGCGAAAGGAGCACGACTATGGCAAGCTTTAAGCTCACCAAAGGAACAGACGCCTACGATCTCGACGCATTCGGACCGGTCAGGAATCAAGCAGGGAAGGTAATTGGAAAATGGAATACGGATCAAACAAATAATATTGTCGTCAAAAAAGACGCCGGCGGAACCGTGGTCTTTGATGATGTGGCTTGGAAATTCAACAGCAAAAATCAACTGTGCCTGAACGCAGGCGATCAGGAGGTTTTCAATTTTCATAGCGTCGGCAACCGGCCTTTCTATGAAACCCGTAATGCGGCGCTGAGGGTGCGACCGGATAGAAACAATGTCTTCCTTTTTACGTTACACGGCGAATGGGATCTGAGTCCAACCCATGATTTAAGCATCACTATCAACGGCGTGACATCGGTCATCGACGGCTTTATCCAGGATATGCGCGGCCGTTTTATGTATCACTTCTTTGATAAAGGAGCCGCAGCTGTCGAAGAATCAATTCTCGGATTTGCAGGTGAATGGCAACAACCGGATGCAAAAGATCCGCTGAAACTCACCTTCGTCTACCAACGTGAGAATGGGGCCGAAGACAGATTCGATCTCACGAAAGCCATCACCATCAATCGATCATTGAACCAGTTCATGTACGAGTACAACAAGAAGGGCCGGAAGTTCCGTCTCCAGTTTATGGGGCTGGTGAAAATATCGCAGGACTTCGTCATTACCTATATGCTGGACGAACAAAAGGCGCAAAATGGCGATATCCTTGCCAAGCAGACGCAACTCACCATCAAGGCTGAATGTAACAAGAAGGATTTTTCCGGCGACCTCGAGTTTAAAGTCGTCAGACAAGGCGGAATCAGCTCTACCCTTTCGTTGCGCGGCGATTTCACAGCGCTACATCAAAAAGGCATCAAGCTTTCGGTCGGTTTTGCTTTTGAACAAACAACCAGCCAGGGCAAGGTAACGTCCAGTTTCGCCTTCAACGGCACATTGGAATTTGGCGCAGACGATACAAGGATTCAATGGACGTTTGAGAAGAATTCAACGGAAACCTCCCTCACGATTTCGATGGGAGACATCACGATCGGCAATGCCAGGCTCGACGCCTCATTGAATCTCAAGCGTCAGAACGGACAATTGGCAGGCGTTTCCATTTTATTCGGGATTGTTCTGTAATACATTTTTGTTGGATTCTATTGGCCCTTCATCAACGAAGCACTGGTTCCATTCTTTGCGCGAAAAAGTTCGAGACCGGGGTCACACGGCTCCATTGAACCATCGAACTGATCGTATATTCCAGGTGAGTTTTGGATGCTTCCCGGGCGCGATCCATATCTCTATTCCGGATGGACTCCACCAGATCCCGATGTTGTTCCAGAACCCGCTTATTCGTATCCGGAGTGCCCCAATTGATAACATTCTTTCTCATGGCGGAAACTCCCTTTTCCGACATTTCCAACAATCCTTCATACAGACGCGCCAATAGCGTGTTGCCTGTGGCGTTAAAAATCGTGGAATGCAGCATCTTGTTCCAGTATGCGCCCTCGACAGCCTCATCCGGATCATGCTTCAACTGCAGTTTCTCCATCATCGAGATGCATTCGTCCAGTTTTTTAACATCGCTATCCTTGCGGCGCATTGCGGCAAGGGCGGTAGCGCCTGGATCCATGATTTGCCGTATTTCCATTACCTGCGAGAGAATCTCCATCGGCCATATCTGGGCCTGACCTAAGGCCTGCAATGCTTCATTGGGATTTTCCCCGGTCAGGAAAATACCCTGCCGATCCCGTATATCCAGGTACCCAAGCGCTTCCAGAGAAATCAGAGCTTCCCGCAAGAGAGGCCGGCTGGTGTCTAATAAAGAAGCCAGATCCCTCTCGGACGGCAGTTTCCGGTTCTTAACAATATTCCCTTTTGATATTTGGTTTGCCAACCTTTCAATCAGGTCTTTTCGTGTGCTGTTCATCAGGCCTCTTGAAGCCGGGGGTACGGATAAAAAAATAACTTAGATATGTTTTGAAGGCAAATAATTGCCCACTGTTTTCGTAAGGCTTCTGCTTACAGATTTTTAAAGAATTCTGTTGAATTTTTAAGAATCCATGGGCATGATATCACTTCTGGTCGCCCTTGGTCTACCAGTTTTGACCATAAGCCGCCTAAAATATTTAAGAAATCTCAAGGAGGTTTGTTGTGTCCCAATCCGTGCGTGCTGTCGAGAGGGCACTAGATGTTTTACTTTGCTTTACCGGTGGGACGTCGACCCGATCCCTTGCCCAAATCGCCGAGTCGGTTCAGATGCCCAAGGCTACCGTCCATCGTCTCCTGACCGCCCTTGAAAAAAAACGGTTTATTGCCAAAGACAAAGTCCCGGGCCGATACTCCCTCGACTTGCGCCTCATCGAAATGGCTTCCATGTCCGCCCACACAGGTAGCGGCAACGCTCCTGAGATGCCGGCAAGGCGACAGTTTGCAGACAGTTTCATGGCCTGATTTGGATTAGCGGTACATTTCTGTAGGGAAAAGAGTGCGCCATTCGTCCGCCTGCTCGTCTTTCTGATTGCACAGCGGCCAGGGTTCGTTGCGGATATCCATCATGGTAAAGTGATAGGGAGGCCGCCAGCGAACCAGAAAATATAATGGCGGTCCCTCCCGGCGATCCTTCGCGGCAATCATCGTATCAAGCGTGACCTGCCATAAATCCGGCGTCCGGCAACTCCTTGTCGGAGCGAAAAATCCCTTCATATCCTTGTATTTTTCGTGCTTTGGGCGAAGATCATCGGATTTTGACCAACCTTCAATTTCGTTCCAAGGGCTCTGAAGCCACTCATCAACAAAATCGCGGGGACTAAGGGCTATGGGATCCATGCGACGAGCTTGATTTCGGTCGAAGGAATAGTGATAAACCGCTTCGCGATTGTGTACATCCGTGTCCATGCTTCCCTGCTTAAATTCGACAAACAGTTCGCCGGGATAGATATAATGATTATCAAAGCCTCCAGTGACGCAATCAGGCATAAACGCATAATGCGAACGGTCCAGCAATAGCTTTGTTTCGGATGAATCGATACGCCACAGCCGCCAATAAACATTGTGCCAATTTGAGGCGCAAGTCCCATCAAAGCCGAGGCTCAGAATGAAGCGCTCGTCAACTTCTTTAGTGCTGGACTCACTCTCGTATGGCCGCCAGACCTGAATCGAGTTTATGTACTGAGGGGAATATTTTCCCGTCGCATAATCGGTCTGCTCCGATTCCCAAACCCGATCCCATTTGTTTATTTTCCATTCGTAGGCGTAAGCCGACTCGTCGTACATGCAAAGGATCCCGATCCTGGTTTTCAGGAGAATCAAGTCACCTTCCCTGCTGAGCTTTATTTCACCTGCAGTTCCAAGATCGTTATCCGGGTTGCCATAATGAACATCCAAACCTGCAGCCTTGATCAAATCATTAATAACGATTCCGAGGGCTTTTTCATCTCCTTTCTCCGCCAATGTGGACAACTTGGATTCGACCCAATCCCGCAGCTGATGCTTTATCACTGTAAGTTCGGGCCCGCCGCCATAGTTCTTCAGATATTCCTTTTCATGCGCCCGAAGCTGTTTCTGAGTCGCTTTTAAATTTTCCAGTTGTAAATCCTGTGCGCGAGCGTCCGGACTGAAACCAGACAGTCCGATAAAAAAAGCCGTCACCAACAAACCGCGGAAACGTTTCATTCCACTCGCTCCTGATTGGAAAATTGAAAACAAATGATTGAATTTCAATTCTACCCCGAGTGTTAAAAGAATGTAAATTCGAGTGAAAGATCGATTTGGACTCTGAGCCCGGGATTTGCTTTCATGGCGGTCAACCGGCCATGGTGAATGTCGATGGCGCGGCGGGCGATAGCCAACCCAAGACCAAGCCCTCCGGTAGAACTATCCCGTGAGTCATCCACCCGAAAGAACGGCTGGAATATTTTTGAAAGCAGTTCTTCCGGAACTCCGGGACCGTAATCCCGCACTATTATAGACGCATTTCTTTGGCCGGCCTTGAGGTCAACATCGACGGAGGAGCCTTCCGGAGTGTAGCGAATCGCATTTCTCACGATGTTTTCAAAAGCGCGCCGTAAAAGCTCGCTATTCCCGAGCATTTTCAAGTTTTGATTCCCGTTCCAATGGATATGGCAACCCCTGGCGGCCGCCTCGACCCGGCAATCTTCAACCACTTCGTTCAAAATAATATCCAGCCGTATCTCTTCCAGGTTGCGATAGCCCGGGTCCTCTTCCGCCCGCGTCATCTCCAGAAGCGCCGAAACCAGGTGCGACAGGCGATCGATCTCTTTTTTCAGACGGGCTATAGATCCCTCCTGGACATTGTCTTTTTTGACGAGTTCTACGGCAAAACTCAAGCGCGCCAATGGCGATCGCAGTTCATGGGAAATGTCCTGCAACAATCGCCGTTCGGATATGAGCAGCGTTTCGATACGCTCCGCCATCTGGTCGAATGCTTTCCCCAGCGCTCCAATTTCATCCCGTCTGCGGGAATTGACGCGGATCGACAGGTCTCCGCGGCCAAATCGATCCACAGCCCCGGCAAGATTGCGCAAAGGAGATGCGATGCTTAACGCAAGCGCCCAACACACCATCCCAACGGCCAACAGAATGAGCACGTAAAAGAGTATATAGGGCAGGACGCCATAGGGCAGCGGCAATATGGAAAGCATGCGATACCGGTCATCGGGCGATTTGGATCCAATAATGAAATTTCTCTGCAAATATCTGGGATCGTCCCATTTCGATCGAACATGCGCCAGCAATGAAGACCGATCTTCGCCGGTGGCAAGATCACGACCGTCTGCGCCGGTTAAATAATGTTTGCCTGGAATATATTTATGCAGCTGTTCCATCCGCACGGTCAATCCCCGCGCGCCGCCCGATTCATAAGCCCGAATCGCCTCCTCGAACATCATGGCATTGAGTTCAGGGCCGCTCGGTCTTACCCCTCCCGATTGAAAGGTTACATAGGTGGACACCATGATGAAAGCCAGCATGGAGAGCGCCAGCGTTCCTAAAAACCAGACAAGGATGCGGAGGTATACGGATCTCATATTAACTCCCCGGTCCCGGGGAAAAAAGATATCCGACCCCGCGGACTGTCAGGATCATGGAGCGGCCCTGGCGTTCCAATTTTTTTCGCAAATGGCTGATATGGACGTCGATCGAGCGCTCAAACGGCGTGGCGCGTCTCTGATACAACGCGGCGGTAAGTTCGTCTCTCGAGACAATGCGGCCGGCGGCGCAGACAAGAAACTCGAGTATGTCAAACTCAATGGAAGTCACCTCTACAGGACGGGACTGGTCCCACACCTGTCGGGTCTGCAGATTCAGTTTGACGCCTCCCGCTTCCACGATAGGCGACGGCAACGAAACAGCGTCGCCTGTACGCCGCAACACAGCGCGAATGCGCGCCAGAAGTTCTTCCGGACCAAAGGGTTTGGGAAGATAATCGTCGGCGCCCGCATCCAGACCGGCAATGCGATCGCCTTGCGCTGTACGCGCTGTCAGCATAATCACAGGAACCACGCTCCTCTTCCGGATTTGCCTTAAAACCTCAAACCCATCCAGGACCGGGAGCATGACATCAAGAATGATGAGATCATATTGCTTATCCAGCGCCTGCGCCAAACCGCTGCGCCCGTCATGGACCGATTCGATCCGGATCCCATGGCCGGCGAAGTAATCTTTCATCAAAACGCACAGCTCCGCATCATCTTCGATCAAGAGTATGGATTTGGCCGGCATTTCAGATATCATTGCATTTCCATGTGTTTCAGTAAAATCGATCGCGGACTGACGCTGACATACACGGATGAACACAGAGTTCAACCTTGTCGGCGGCCGCGATATCGTTCCTTTATATCAGGATATGGGGGGAGGAACGGAACTACTTTTACAAAACTTAACACTGGGAAAGGCCGGAAGATCGTAATGATAGACAGGGAGAACAGACGAAGTGTATCAAAAGAGAAAGGCAGAATTGAAAATGCGCCGAGTTCAACTAGCGATCCTGATAATATCGTTGTCCATATTAAATGCATGTGCTCCGCCGAAAATAAAACCTTCTAAAGAGTCGCAAGATGCTTCCAAAAAAATTGTAGTGGCTACGGCAAACGCGCAGACGCGGACCGTTCCGGTCTACGTCCTGGCCACCGGCTCCTTCGCAGCCGAGGAATCTTCGGATGTTGCGCCTGCGGTCGGCGGTCGGGTGGCAGCCACCCCGGTGGAGGTTGGCGACCATGTCCAAAAAGGACAGGCGATCTGTATTCTGGAGCGTCGCGATGCGCAACTAAAACTGGATCAGGCGCGAGCAGGCCGCGAACAAGCTAAATTTTTGCTAAGCCAGGCGCAATCAAGAGTAGGTTGGACCGGGGATGGCAGTTTCGATCCCGAACGCGTTCCCGAGGTGGCATCCTCCCTCGCCGCCTACGAATCAGCTAAAGCCACTGCAAAACTTGCAGCCGCGGATGCCCAGCGATATGCCAACCTTATTAAAAGCGGGGACGTATCCCAAAGCAATTACGAAAGGTATAAAACACAACAGCAGACGGCTGAAGCGGCGGCTAATTCGGCCCGAAAACAATATGAAGCGCAACTGAATGCAGCCCGTCAAAATTACCGGGCTATTGAAGCCTCCCAGGCTTCGCTTGCAGCCGCCGAATCCCAACTCGCCCAGGCGGAAAAGGTCTTGGAAGACACGACCATCCGCGCTCCTTTCGATGGTTTTATCACGGAGCGGCCGATATCGTCCGGACAATGGGTGGGAACGAATAACAAGGTAGCCACCCTGGTGCGAATTTCCACGATGCGCCTTCAATTGAATGTCCCCGAACAACACGCCGCCGAAGTCAAGTCAGGGATGGGAGTAACAGCCCGCATAGCGGCGTATCCAAACCGCGACTTTACGGGCAAGGTTCACGCGGTTGTCCCTTCCGTGGATTCAAACTCACGCGCGTTTATGGTTGAAGCCCGATTCGAAAATCCAAAAACAGAACTCCGCCCGGGCATGTTCGCCAATGCAAAATTGATGCTGCCAGGCGCTGAACAAGCGGTTTTCGTTCCGGCAAAAGCTGTTTTCTATGACAATACGACCGACGCCAATCACGTTTACTCCGTAGTCAATGGCCTCGTCCGCTTGAAGGTTGTATTGAAAGGGGACACCGACGGCGATCAGGTTCGCATCTTATCCGGACTTGAAGGAAACGAAACGGTTGTCATTAATAATCAAGCTGATTTATTCGACGGCGCGCCCGTTCAAATCCATTAATAACGGAAAAGGTCTCTCATCATGCATGGATTAGCTAAGCTCTGTATTAAACGTCCGGTTTTCGCAACGATGTTGATTTTGGCGTTTATCGTTTCCGGCATATTCACCTATTCTTCGCTCGGCGTAGACCGGATGCCGAAAATCGACGCGCCCTTTGTTATGGTCACCGTCGTCAATCCCGGCGCATCGCCGGAAGAAGTTGAAACTGAAATCACCAAAAAAATCGAAGACGCCGTAAACAGCATCAGCGGCCTGGATGAAATCAGCTCCACTTCGTCGGAAGGAATGGCTCTTATCCGAATCGAGTTCGATTTGTCGAAGGATGGCAACGTAGCCGCCCAGGAAGTGCAGAACAAAATCAACCAGGTCGTCAACGAGCTGCCGACGAGCGCAGAAGTTCCGGTTGTGTCGAAGATGGATCCTGACGCCATGTCCGTTCTTCAAATCGCTATTTCCGCGCCCCGTTCCGTCCGCGATGTGACGATGATCGCGGACAAACTGCTCAAACAGAAACTCGAAAATTGCGACGGAGTCGGCCAGGTCAAGATACAGGGAGGCGCCGATCGCGAAATCCACATCATCGTGGATCCGGAACGGTTGCGCGCATACAACCTCACCGTGACAGAGGTTTTCGCTGCACTTCAAAGCCAGAATATGGAGATGCCCGGCGGCAGCATTAAAGCCGGCAAGAAGGATTTCACCATCCGCACTTCCGGCAGGATCAAAGATCCTGCGGATTTCAACAACGTCGCCATTGTAAATAAATCCGGATATACCGTCAAAGTAAGCGATATCGGGCAGGCCAAAGACGCCAGTAAAGAACCGACTACCGCGGTGCGGTTGAACGGCGAGCCTGCCGTTCAGCTTGCCGTCTATAAACAATCGGGCACGAATACCGTTGAAGTGACTGAAGCCGTCAAGGAGCGCCTGGCTCAAATCGAAAAAAGCCTTCCCAAAGACGTTCGAGTTCAGATCATCAGCGATCAGTCCATTTTTGTAAAAGCCGCTATTGACAACATCCGCAATCATCTTTTCGAGGGAAGCCTGCTCGCCGCCATCGTGTTGTATTTCTTTCTGGCCAATTGGCGCACGACCATAATTGCCGCCATCGCTATTCCAGTGTCGATCATTTCCGCTTTCTCGATTATGGCGATCTTTGACTACACCATGAACCAGATAACCATGCTGGCCCTTACCCTTATGGTGGGGGTCGTGGTCGATGACGCCATCATTGTATTGGAGAACATTTACCGGTACATGGAAGAGAAGAAGATGGGATCCTTTGAAGCGGCCGAACGCGGCACCAAGGAGATCGGGCTTGCGGTGCTGGCGACCACTATATCGCTGCTGGCCGTTTTCATCCCCGTAGGATTTATGGGCGGCATGACCGGCCGTTTCATGAGCGCCTTCGGATTTACTTGCGCCGGAGCTGTAGTGGTTTCGATGCTTGTGTCCTTCACATTGACTCCCATGTTGTGTTCGCGTTTTGTCCATCCTCCAACCGGAGAGAAGAGTCATAAATCCAAAGATGCTAAGTTTTTCCGCATTCTCGATTCGACCTATACAAGGGGGCTGGTATGGGCGATGGGACATCGTAAAACCGTTATTGTCTCCTGTATCGCGGTGATGCTCAGCATCATTCCCCTGTTCATCTTTAGCGGCAAGAACATGTTTGCCAGGGACGATCAGTCGCAATTCAATATCAGCATTCGCCTCCCGGAGGGAAGCTCGCTGGCGGAAACTACGCGGTACTCCGAAGAAATCGCCCGCAAGGTGCGGGAACTGGATGGCGTCACCCATACGTTGAATACAGTAGGGGGAAGCAGCGCGGGGTCGCACAATGAATCCTCCATTTATGTCAAACTGGTTGACATCGGAGATCGCGAACTGTCCTCCACGGATATGGCGACAAAAGCGCGGGATATCCTGAAAGACCACCCCCCCAACATCTTCCTGTCGGTGGTTGCGGCCAGCGGCATGGGCCCCGGCGGAATGTCCGATATCCAGTACTATCTGCAAGGGCCGGACATCAGAAAGCTTGCGGAGTATTCCGATAAACTCATGGCAAAAGCCAAAACAATTCCCGGAATAGGAGATATAGACAGTTCGTTGCGTTCCGGCAAACCGGAAATGCAGCTGGATATCGATCGAGCGCGAGCGGCCGATCTTGGCGTCTCGGTGCGGAGCGTCCAACAGGCGCTCAACATACTGGTCGCCGGGCAAACAGCCAGCATGTTCAACGCCGGAGACGATCAATACGACGTAGTCGTACAGGCGGAGGATCGGTTCCGCGGCTCTGTAGAAGGTCTTGAAAAACTGACAGTGGCTTCTACTAAAATCGGAGCGGTCGGCTTGAACGAAGTCGTACACGCCCGCCCAAGCTTCGGCCCATCATCCATCGAGCGGCTCAACCGGCAGCGTATTGTCGAGATCTCGGGCAACCTTTTGCCCGGCGGATCTCAATCCACCGCCGTAATGGCATTCGAACGCTTCATCAAGGAGTTGAACATGGGCCCGGATTATAAAGGCGGCGCGACAGGCATGACCGGGGAAATGAGCAAGGCAGGCTATAATTTTGCCGTCGCCTTTGCGCTGGCGTTTATTTTTATGTATATAGCGTTGGCCGCTCAATTCGAATCATTCATCCATCCGGTCACGATTCTGATTACACTTCCCCTGGCAGTGCCCTTCGGACTCTTTGCCATGCTCGTTACGGGCCAGGACATCACAATCATGTCGGGGTTGGGATTGCTGTTGTTGTTCGGCATTGTGAAGAAGAATGCAATTCTCCAGATTGATCACACAAATGGGCTGCGCGCGGCGGGCATGAACCGTTACGATGCCATTATTCAAGCGAACCGAGACCGGTTGCGGCCGATCCTGATGACTACAATGGCGCTGGTGTGCGGCATGATTCCATTGCTGATCTCGCGGGGCGCAGGAGCCGCTACCAACCATTCTATTGGATGGATGGTGGCCGGCGGACAGACGCTTTGCCTGGCGCTCACCCTTTTAGCGGTTCCGGTTTTCTATTCCCTCTGGGAAGATTTAGGCGCTAAACTCCGCTCCTTCCGGTTTTTCGGATCGAAAGCAAAAGGAGCCGCCAAGCCTGTCGTGACAATGCTGGTTCTCGCAATGGCTCTATCCGCTTCTTCCTATGCGCAATCGCCGGAGCCATCCTTCAAAATGCCGACGCTGCAGCCAACGCAACTTGCCTCGAGAATCGGGATTGAAGGGACAGTCCGGGTCAATCTCAAAGAAGTCATTGAACGGGTTCTGGCCAACGATCCTGAAATCGAGCTCTCGAATATTTCTCTTCGTCAGGCCATTCACAGCGCCCGGGGAGCCGAAGGCTACTTCAGCCCGCTGTTTTCTTTGGAGGCTTCGAAATCACGCAGCGTTACTCCCATGGCGTCCATTATCGGCGGATCGAGCAGCGGCAAATTAACTTCGACAGAGCTGACCCTGACGCCCAAAATCAGCGGCAATTCGCCCTGGCTGGGATCTTCGTACAGTCTGTCTTTTTCCGATTCGAAGCAAACCAATGACAGCAGTTTCACCACGCTCAATCCTCAATACCCTTCCTCGCTGAGCCTGACCTTTACACAACCGCTCTTGCGCAACCTGCGCATCGATACAGGACGCCGATCGCTTCTTGTGACGCGCAAAAACCATTTACTGAGCGCCGAAAAACTGCGACAAAAAACAATCGAGAGAGTGACTCAGGCGGTGCAATTATACTGGGAGCTCGTCTTTTCATCGCAAAACCTCGAGGTGCAGAACGAAGCCTTGCGGCTCGCCACAGAACAATACGACAGCAACCGCAGGCAGGCGGAACAGGGACTTCTGGCGGGCATCGACGTGGTTGCCGCACAATTACAGGTGGCGACCTACCGGCAAAGTCAGGCTTCCGCGCAGCAAGCCCTTGCCTTGGCCGAAAACAACCTGAAGCAGATGATGATGAGCGGCGCGAATAATGAAATGTGGAGCCAAGCGCTCGTTCCGGAAACAGGGCTCAGCTTGGAATTTTCACCCCCCTCCCTCGAAAATGCCATTCAGCAGGCGAAAGCCAACCGGCCGGAACTCGCCGCATCCATGCTCAATATCGCCATCAACCAGCTGGATACAAACTATTATAAGAACCAGGCGAAGCCGCAAGTGGACGCCTATGCGACGGTTACGGCGGCCGGACTGGCAGGCACGCAGCAAAATACCGCTCCCTTCGGGAATTTCCCGATTAGTTCGGTGCCGGAAACCTTGATTGGCTCCAACAGTCAATCGCTCAGCAACATGTGGGCCAGGGATTTCCCAACTATTAAAGCAGGAATAAGAATATCGTTGCCTCTCTCCAATCGAACAGCGCAGGAGAACGCGGCAATTTCTCTTTTAGAAGGCCGCCGGCTGCAGGTGACCAAGAGACAAATGGAAATGTATGTAGAAGCGGATGTACGCAACGCCCTGGAACAGCTGAATTCTTCGCGCGCTAAATATGACGCCGCTTCGATGGCGGCGCGCGCCGCCCAGGAGCAATATGCGAGCGAACAACGCCAATTCAAGGAAGGCACCTCCACTATGTTCCTGGTTCTGCAACGCCAGACCAGCATGATTGCGGCGCGCAGCAGCGAAGCGCGCGCCCGCGCCGATCTGGCGGAAGCTATAGCCAATGTAAACCGCGCCACATCCAACACCCTGGAAGAACATCAGATCCAATTGAACACCCAATAACCACGCCGGTCGTTTACGTTTTCGTCCCGTAGTTTAGGCTGAAGTTGATTCTTTCAGTCGTCCCTTTGATTGTGCAATATGGCCTTTTCATGTACAAAGGTACGAAA
>CAYTYP010000071.1:0-15361 GCA_964441405.1 uncultured Acidobacteriota bacterium | reverse complement strand
TGTTCTGGAAATATTGGAATAGTGCAGCCTGGAGCTCAACCTTCTTTTATCGCAATTGCCCGAATCGCCAGAACCCGAGGGAATCGGGGCGAAGTCCTGGCCGACTTATATACGGATTATCCCGATCGCTTCAATGCGCTCGAAGAAGTATGGTTGGAGTATGCCGACGGCCATAAGCAGCGCATGGTACTTGAAGAAACCTGGGAGCATAAAGGCAGAGAAGTCTTTAAATTTGAAGGAATTGACACCATCGATTCCGCCGAGAGCCTTAAAGGATGCTGGGTTGTAATCCCCGCTGAGAAGGCTATTCCACTTCCGCAAGGGACCTATTTCGATCACGACCTGATCGGTTGCTCTGTGCAAGATGTCCATGGGAAAAAATTTGGCTTTGTGGAAGAAATTCTCCACTTTGCGGAGAACAACCTGCTGGTTGTCAGGGATTTTGATAAAGAGTACTTAATTCCTGTTGTTGAAAGTATTTGCACGCGTATCACTATCGAAGAAAAATCGATAGTTGTGGATCCTCCTGAAGGATTGATGGACCTGGGCAAATGAGGTTTGATATTATAACGGTTTTTCCCGAGCTGTTTTCGGGAGTGCTTGACTGCGGGATTATTCGTCGTGCAAGGCAGTCAAACCTCGTGGATATACGCCTCATTAATCTTAGGGATTTCACGAGAGATAGACACAAGTCGGTTGATGATCGTCCATACGGCGGAGGAGAGGGAATGGTTTTCATGCCGGCTCCGTTGTTCGAGGCGATCGAGTTCTGTCGCGGTGAAAATAGGAGCCCGGAAAGCCAGGTAATCCTGATGACCCCTCAAGGAAAAACATGGTCGCAAGATCTGGCTGCTGAATTCTCTATAATTGCGCATATAATTCTTGTTTGTGGCCGATACGAAGGAGTGGACCAGCGGGTGATAGACTGTCTTGTGGATAGGGAAATCTCGATTGGAGATTTCGTCCTTACCGGAGGAGAGATCCCAGCTATGACAATCCTCGATTCGGTTATTCGGTTGATTCCCGGAGCCCTGGGCTGCCGGGAATCCGTTATCAACGAAAGCTTTTCGACGGGCTTATTGGATTATCCGCAATACACTCGGCCTGCGGAGTTTCGCGGTCAGATTGTTCCGGAAGTGCTCCTCTCGGGGGATCATGAAAAAATCAATAAATGGCGAAAAGCACAAGCTCTGGAGAAAACAAAACGGGCCCGTCCGGAGCTGGTGACCAGGAAGTTAGCCCAAAATTAAGGAGCGTTTGTCATGGATTTGCTACGGGCAGTCGATAGCACTCAAATGCGGACCGATCTCCCCCGCTTTCGTTCAGGAGATACGGTACGAGTTCACGTGAAAATTAAAGAAGGGGAGAAGTACAGAATCCAGATCTTCGAGGGCGTAATAATAGCTCGAAAAAGAAATGGAATTTCGTCGACATTCACGGTTCGAAAGGTTTCTTTCGGATACGGGATCGAACGCATATTCCCTATGCATTCACCTATCATTGAAAAAATGGAGGTGGTCAAAGGAGGAAAGGTGCGTCGCGCGCGACTATATTATCTCCGGGGACGGCGCGGTAAAGCTGCTAGATTGAAAGAAGTGGGAAGAGTGGAACGTACGCCCGGGATCGCCCAATAGCAACTGAGAATTAGCTTGCGCGCCGCAATAATTCATCCCCGAAGTTGGCTGGAAGCAGGAGGGGATTGTGAAGTTAAAGTTGCAGGAGGAAGTGGTGGGAGCTGATAACAAGGCGAAATTGCTTCAAGACGCCGAAAAGTACATGCTCCATGGGAAAGTCCAGCAAGCTATCGGCGAATACCAAAAGATAATTAAAAGCGATCCGAATGATGTTCTCATTCTCAATACGATCGGCGATCTGTATTTGCGTCAAGGGAACTACTTCGAGGCTAATAAATGCTTCACTCAGGTAGCGGAAAACTATGTCCGCAATAATTTCTTCCTGAAAGCGATCGCTGTTTATAAGAAAATCCTGACTACTGATGTAGACAATCTGGATATTAATCTCACTGTCGCATCTTTGTGCGCCAAACAGGGATTGAATATAGATGCCCGCAATCAGTATATGCGGATTGCAGCGATTTATGAAAAGGAAGGGAATGCCGAGGAAACGGCTAATGTTTATGAGAAGATAGTCGAGCTGGATCCTGCCAATGCTGTCATCCAGCGAAAATTGGCCGATCTTCATCTGTCGCATAACTCCAAAGATAAAGCGCGTTTTTATTTTGCCGGGGCGGCTCGGGCGCAATCAAAAAAAGGCGACTATGCCGCTGCGGTAGATTCCTATCAGCATGTTATGCAGCTCAATCCCATGGACTCGGAATCCATGAAAGGGTTCATGGAATGCTGTGCGAACCTGGGGGATCTCTCTCCTGCGCTCGATCAGCTGAATGCCTCTTTGGCCATGGCGCCCGACAACCTGGATTTTCGTGAAATGCTCGGGCAGGCTTATCTTATAAACAAGCAGATAGAGCCGGCAATCAGCGCTTTTCAGCAGGTTATGTCTATCGATGAATCGCGCTATTCAAATTTTTTCGATGTTGCACAGAGGTATATTGATTCAGAGGAATACGATCAAGCTGCCAACTGCCTGGACCCCATCGTTCCAATTTTGATTACCCGCCGCGAAACGGATCGCGCAATACAGGTTTACGAACAGATCCTTCAGCGCCAACCTTTGCATGTAGCGACCCTGGTCGAACTCGCAGCTATGTTCTTTGCGATAGACAACCACAAACGGTATCTAAAAACGATCGAGACCATTTCAGAATATTACTTGAGCCAAAAACGTCCGATTGAGGCGCTCGAATATATCGAAAAAGCTCTCCAGATAGAGCCTGAGAATGATAAATACCTGGCGCAGCATCAAAAAACTTTTGCTGAGGCATACCCCGACGCTCCTTATGCCCCCCCCGCAATTTCGCAGGATCAGCACGTCAGCACTTCTCAGATATCCGCTTCGACAGATGCAAGCGATAAAGGCCAATCCAGCATAGTCGAAATTGATCTCCTCCTGAACTACGGAATGAGAGAGAAGGCTTTGCATCTTCTCCAAAATCTCGAAGCTTCCGATCCATCCAATAAAGAAGTGCGCAGCCGTTTATATACACTATTCAAAGATGAGGGGAAAAATAGACAAGCTGCCGAACAGTGCCTCCTTTTGGTTGTTCTCTGTCGCAAATCCATGGACGAAGAATCCGCCCAACGTTATTGGTCGGAAGCCCAGGAGCTTGATCCTGAGTTGGTGAGCAATGAACAGGATTTGGAGGCTTTCGCCCGCCACCGGGGAGTATTGCTGGAGTCGCCCGGTTCCGCATCGCGAGGCTCGAATGCTGAGGTTGATCTGTCCGGGGATCTTCTTGATATATTCTTTACGGGAAATCAGGAAACAGTTACAGGGCAGGAACCTGAGCCTATAACTCTGCCGGAGACAATAAGCGATAGCTTCACTCCGGGTATTTCTTTAACGCAACCGGATTCTAAGTCCGTGCGGGAGCAGCTTCAGGAAGTCGATTTCTACATCCGGCTTGGATTTAATGATGAAGCTCTCAGCAAACTGAAGGAAATCGCCAAAATAGATCCGGACAATCCTGAAGTGGCCTCCCGTTATCAAAAACTGGGTAAGAGTGGTTCGCAGGCTCCGGAGCCGGCAACGCCAATTCAATTTGAGCCTGTCGAAGAACCGGTCTCTCCCCAAACATCCGAACTCTCGATCGCTGATCAGATAAAAGAATTGCCGGAATTCGAAATCGATGAGGTGCTTGGAAAACTGGGAGAAAGCCGGCCTGAGGAATTTCAGTTGCCGGCCATGGGATTGGAACCGGAAGCTTCCAAGCCCGCTAAATCGCCCTTCCAATTTAATGAAATGTTTGCGGATATGTTGGAGGAGGTCTCTTCTATTTCCGATCAGGAAATCTCTAAGGAGACCTTTGAAAACCACTTCGGCCTCGGGACCGCGTATCGTGAAATGGATTTGACGGATGACGCTATTAAGGAGTTTCAGATTGCCCTTCGAGCTCTCGATTCAGATCGGGATCCAAAAAAGGTAATCCAGTGCTGCGGAATGCTCAGCACCTGTTACCTTAAGAAGGAAATGCCTCGATCCGTGCTCCGCTGGTGTCAAACAGGATTAAGCGTTCCAGATCTTTCTTCACACGAAGCTTTGGCTTTTCGCTATGATATGGGATTGGCTCATATCATGGCTGGAGACAAAGATTATGCGCTCGAGTGTTTAGATGAAATATTCGTTGTCGATCCCAGCTATCGAGACGTTGCGCAGAGAATTGATGAGTTTAAGGGCGGTACCAGACGGCATGCTCCCTAGTATCACACTTGAATCCGGCAAACCTCATTTGGCCGCCAGGGAGTGGATCGGCCATGCTTTGTATATCATCTTTTCGCTCTATTTTGGAATCGCTCTCCTGATGCTTCCATGGCAGTCTGGATGGGAAAATAATTACTTTATCTATATCTATCCCCAGATTCGGCCCATAGTGGCTAACTCTTTTTTCAAGGGGGCTGTTCTCGGATTAGGCATTGTGAACATCATTATAGGGATACAGGAGATTGTTCGCTTCAGAAAGGCTTCAAAAAACTACCCGCCTCAATAGGGCTCCTGTTTTTTATTACATTACCGATCGTAGGCAGTCCGCGGAGGCTCCTTTTTCTGTTTGTGTTCGTCGCGCCCTGAACTGGGGCGTCGATTACATTCAAATACGCGAAAAAGATCTTTCAGATCGAGCTCTTTTCGAATTGACTTGTAAAACTGTGGCGCTGGCGCGTAAAACCGGATGCAAAGTCCTGGTCAACGGCAGAGCGGATATCGCATTGGCTGCGGGAGCCGCCGGAGTTCATTTACCCTCCACCGGATTGCTGGTTTCAGACGTTCGTTCCTGTTTCTCCCGGAAATTGATCATCGGCGTATCCGTTCATTCCATTCGAGAAGCCAAGAACGCATTCTCCATGGGAGCGGACTACCTGCTGCTTGGCCATCTGTTCCCAACCCAATCGAAATCAACTCTTGGCCCTCCTCTAGGTTTGGATTGCCTGCGGAAATTATGTGCTGCCGTGCCTGTTCCGGTTTTGGGACTAGGCGGCATCCGTCCCGAATCGATTCAATCTGTGCTCGACGCAGGCGCTAGGGGCGTTGCAGGCATCAGCTTGTTCCAGGGGCCAGCGTTTATGGGCATGCCAAGAACCTCGGGGTCGGGTCGGAATTGGGGTCGAGTTTTTAAAAACGGCGTTCTGAAAAAGCCGATCCCGCCCCCGATCAAGAAATAGGCAACGTCCCTTTTTTTACTCTCCTGGAGCGACGGTGCGGATCGAATAAAGAGAAGAACGGGCTCCGATAAATAATGTACGTTTTTCCGGGCCGCCGAATGCGAGACTGCCGGGGCGCTCTGGAATCTCAAGCACTCCGATCTGTTTGCCCTTGCGGTCGTAGATGTAAACTTGATCGCTGGCGATATATACATTGCCTGCTTTATCGCTTACGACCGACGTGCCTCCTCGTTCTGCAAAGACGCCGGCTGTCAGCTTCTCGTCTTTCTCCAGTTTCACGAGATAGGTTTTCCCGTCGTCCTCACTGGTTACATAATGTTCATCCCCGGGCAAGGCCGCCGCAAGATTGGAGCTCTGCAAGATCGGCCGCCAAGTTCCACCCGCCATAATCGCAGTATTTGTTCCCGGCGCGTAGAAATATCCGCGATGAGCATTCTCTACAACGCTGATTACGGCAGTATTGCTCCCCGACCGATACACATAATCCCGATGCTCCATCAGATCCTTCATGATAGAAAACATGTTGTGCAATCCGACCGGAAGCAGGAGCAGGGTGTTCGGCCGTTTCTCCGCTGTCTCTGTCACCGGTTGTGGAGACGCTCCACTTTCTCCCAACTTTAAACTATAAACAGCTTTTTCATTTGCCACGATCAGCAGCGTAGAAGGCTTTGCGAATCCCATCACCATCGGCTGGTGTTTCATTTCTGCAATCGATTCCGCTCTCATTTCCTTCTCATTCCACTGATAAATCTTGCCTTTCGACGCATCGGTGAAATACAGACGCCCCATATCATCGGTCGTCATCCCTGATGCATGGCTGAATCCGCCTGCCAGTATTCTTAATTTCGCTTTTTTTTCAAATGCCTCCGGAAATGGAATTGCGGTGGGGGCTTTTGTCCTTTCATCGACGACAAAACTGGTAAAGAACTGCGGTCGCACAGTTGTACCGCTATCCTCGTCCAATATGGCAGTGTCAAACGCCAGTCGCGTTTGACTGAATACTTTCACATTTTCAAACTTGATGTTGTTGGAATGGCGCACCATGATGGCATATTTCTTGGACAGCACTGTACGGGAAACCCGATACATATAGGTGTTCGCAAAGAGCAGATTCTGACAACCTTGCACATCGAGAGCTATCGCTTCCGCTCCCGCCGGATTTTCTTCTTCCGTCTGGAGCGCATAAAATTCCCAGTTTTTTACGTTGTGGAACTGGGATTCCACGCGCATATGGTGTTCGACCGAGATCTGATAGATCTTGCCCGGAGTGGAAGTGTTCTCAATACGAAGTCCCGCGTTCGCTATAGTTCCGTGGGGCCAATTGCCTCGAAAAATTCCGCCTCCTCCGTCTTTAATCCATAGATCGGGACCTTGAGTGTCTGAGTATTTCGCTCCGAATCCGCTTCCTGGAAACGAAACATCATCGAGCAGCGATCCAATCCCGGCCATCCAAACCATCCCTGCTGCACGTGGATTGGATACGCCCGGCGCCACGCCGATCGAACTTACGATATTCCTGCCCCCCTTGGGTGCGATCAATACTCCGATCGGATCTCCCTTGCCTGCAAATGCCGGTGTTTCATTAACCAGCGAAATCAAAGTATTCCCCGGATTTAATCCGATCAGCGCCGTATCCGGCCTGAGTTCAAGCGATCCCGTCACGCGATAGGTTCCGATTGGAAAATACAAAGCCGGATGTTTTTGGATCGCCGCGCGCAACGCCGCCGTATCGTCGGTCTTCCCATCCCCTTTAACATCCAGAGTTCGCACATTAATCCATTGGTTCATGACCGGCAGTGCGGGAATATCGCTTGCGATTGCCGGAGCAGGTTTCGCAAGTTTTCGCGCCCGATGCTTCAAGACGATTCCACGTTCCCTGCCATCATCGCCAATTTCCAATCCAAGCGCAAACCTCTCCATTACGTAATGTTTGGATGGCGCCGCAATTACTTCATCGCCCTGATAGAATTTCGGAACATCGCTGCACGCTACATTCGTCAGCGTTACTTCGGAGTGCAGATTCTGAGCATTGCCATGTTTGAATGCGACTGAGCGGATATCCTCCATCTGTAAATCCCGCCCATACAGTTGTTCCACTTCACCCGGAGCAATCTGAATTGCAATCGGCATGTGTGCGAAGCGAACCCGAACAAGTGTAAAACCGGCTTCCATCGTATGAATAGCCGCTTGGCGTTGCCCTTCAAAGCTGGAGTCCATCAACAGAAATTGCCAGACCGGCGCGGTCCTTTTTGTTATGATTCCGTATTGACCGCCATAAACGCGGAGGTCGCTGGCCTGATTGCCAATGTCTTCCATCGCAGCCCTGGCCGATCCGACTTGGAAATCCATGTGTTGCAGAGAACTATGCTGGGCGACATGGAAGCGTACCGCGATCGCCGCCGGATTCCCTTCCTGCATCTCGAAATCGATATTGCTCATCCCGCTATAGAACGTCATTTCCGTAGCATCGCTGAAAGGTCTGCCCTGCTGCGGACGAGTATCCGCAAAATGGACCATGTACTTGCTTCCTTCCTGGAAGCCCGGCGTGTCCTTTGCCAAAACAAATACCGGTCGTTTCCGGCCGTATCCGATCAGCCGGATTCCCTGCCAGACAAATACTGTATTGCTCAAACGGTAACGCCCTTCGGGGATGAAGACCACGCCAATACGGGTCGTCTCCTGCACGCGATTGATAGCTTGCTGCAGGGCTTCGGCGTCATCGCCAATCCCGTCGCCGTGGAAACGGAACTGGTCTTTGGTCAGATAAACGGCTCGTGGATCTTCCGGCCGAAGCGGATAGTACGAATCCGCATAGAGTGGAACGACGGCAGTTAAAGCCAGGAGGGCAAAAACCAGGGAATGGAAATTGTTAACGCCCATTGGAATCCTCCGAGTGTTTTATTGCGCATCAACGAAAATGTATTTTAAAACCATGAAGATGAACATATATCGCACTATGCTAATCCTATGCTATTCTCTTTTATATCTATTTTTTGCAGGAGAAATGCTAATGAGATATACGGTAATTCTAGAGCCAATAAACGAAGATGATAAACCGGGCTGGTATTATGCGCATATCCCATCTTTGGATTTAACTACGCACGGTTTAGGTCTTGAAGGAGCGATGGAATCTGCACGTGATCTCATCATAGGCTGGATTTCAGAACTTCGCAGCTGCGGTAAAGAGATTCCGGTTGAAAAGCAAGGATTTGTAAGCCAGATAGAGATCTCAGAAGATGCCATACACGCCGCGTGAAGTAATCGCGAAATTAAAACGAGCAGGTTTTGAGGAAACACGCCAGACCGGCTCACATCTCTTCCTTCGCCATCCGGATGGCCGTATGACATTCGTCGCTGTGCACCGTGGAGACATCCCTCCGGGAACAATGCGAAAAATCCTGAAACAGGCAAGTCTATCTGAAGAGCAATTTATTAATTTATAGTTCTTCTCATGTTTGGCAATGGTTTGGGGTACTCCGTATTCGGTGAAAATACATGTCATTGACGAGCATCCGTCGAGGGGTTAGCCGCATCGTTGTTGATCTATTGCCGGCGCGTATTGTGAACAAGCTGCAGTGCTCGCAGAAGGGACTCTGGAACGATTACTTTCAAAACGCCGAACGTGACATCGACGCCCAATGGAAGGAAATCATCTGGCCGCTGATCCGCGAGTTTGATTTTACCGCTGTACTCGAATTGGCTCCCGGCGCGGGACGCAATACCGAAAAGCTCTGTTCGCTGTCAAAGAAAATTTATGCGGTCGACTACAACGAGTATGCTCTCGACCGGTGCCGAAAGAGACTGGGCGAGTCGTTTCAAGGCTGTGAGATTATTTACTGCTGCAATAACGGAAGCGATTTGCGTATGATTCCGGATAAGGGGATTTCTGCGGTATACAGTTGGGATGCGATGGTGCATTTCGATAAGAGCATCATAGCGGACTATATTGCTGAGTTTGCGCGGATTCTCGGTCCGGGCGGCAGAGGATTCATCCATCATTCGGATCTTGGTGAGAAGGCGAACAAGAGCATTCGGCGCAATCCAATGGGACGGAGCAATGCCAGTCGGGAGTTTGTAGCCGCGGAGTGCGCCCGTAATGGGCTTGCAGTTGCGCTTCAGAAGGATCTTCCCTGGGGCGATATCTGTGACTGCGTAACAATATTTATGAACCGCCAAGACGCAAAGAACGCGAAGGCGTTCTAAATAAAATCCAACCTTTACGTCTCTTGGCGTTCTTTGCGGTTGGTGCAACCGGGAGACCATTCTATGCGGGCAAAATATATCGTAACGGCTGTATTTTTAGTGATGATCCTCCAAACGGCAATTTCCGAAAACAGCGCTGCGCCTCGCCAAATAATTTTCATCAACGATGGCTGGCGTTTTGTAAAAGACGATCCTCCAGGCTTTACTGAAGATTTGAGCTATAAGGCGCTGAAGCCATGGATCCTCCCCACTGGCAACGGATTGATCAAGAATCGGAGCAAATTCACACGGCCGGAAGGGAATCCCGGAGCGCACGCTCCCTACGTACAGGCGGATTTTAATGATAGTTCCTGGAGATTGTTGGACCTTCCTCATGACTGGGGAGTCGAAGGGCAATTTTCGACTGCGGGCAGGGGGGATACCGGAAGATTGCCGTTTTACGGCATAGCGTGGTATCGGAAAAAATTGTCAATTCCGGCGTCAGACGCAGGCAAATCGATATTCCTCGATATCGATGGGGCAATGTCCTATGCGGTGGTTTGGTGCAATGGACGGCTGGTGGGCGGATGGCCTTATGGATACTCATCCTGGCGATTGGATCTCACTCCTTATATAAAGACCGGCGGCGACAATCAACTGGCCATCCGGCTGGACAATCCTGCCAATTCATCCCGCTGGTATCCCGGAGGCGGAATTTATCGAAATGTTTGGCTGGTGAAAACATCGCCTGTCCATGTCGCTCATTGGGGAACCTATATGACGACGCCTGAAATCGGGACTGGTTCGGCTAAGATTGAGATGAAAGTTGCCGTTGACAACAATACGACCCGGGAAGTGACTGCAATCGTCTCAACTCAAATTTTTGCGTTGAATTCAGAAGGCAAACGCGCCGGCGGAGCTGTTTCCAAAATAGAACCTGCCAAACTGCAGATTGCCCCCGGTCAAAGCGCCCAGACCGATGGGAAGGGAACTATTGCAAATCCAAGGTTGTGGGGCCCGGCGCCCGGCATGAAAGCCAATCGATATGTTGCGGTGACCCAGGTGCTGCAAGATGGGAAAGTTGTTGATGCTTACGAAACGCCGTTTGGCATCCGCACTCTCAAATTTGATCCCGACAAAGGATTTTTCATTAACGGCGAGCATGTCAAGTTGAACGGCGTATGCAATCATCATGATTTGGGCGCTTTAGGGACTGCAGTGAACTATCGCGCTTTACAGCGTCAATTGGAGATGCTGGCGGAAATGGGAGTCAATGCCATCCGAACGAGCCACAATCCGCCTGCGCCCGAATTGCTGGACTTGGCAGATAAAATGGGATTTCTGGTCATGGATGAAACATTTGATGTCTGGCTCAGAGGAAAAACGCCGATGGATTACAGCCGGATTTATGCCGACTGGCATGAGCAGGACGCCCGCATGCTGGTGAGAAGAGATCGCAACCATCCGTCCGTGATCATGTGGAGCATTGGCAATGAAGTGGGAGAACAGGGCCAGGGCGCCGCAGGCGCCGCCGTAGCAAAAGAGTTGAGCGATATTGTACACGATGAAGATCCTACTCGCCCCACGACAGCCGCCATGAATAGCGCCAGAGCGGGAAGTCCCTTCCCTGAAGCCATTGATTCAGCCGGTCTGAATTACCAGGGCGCCGGGAACAGGGGAACTCCGCCGCAATACCCGGTTTTTCATCAAAATTATCCGGACAAACTGGTTCTGGGCAGCGAAACCGCTTCAACCGTCAGCAGCCGCGGTGAATATACCTTCCCGGTCGCAAGTGGAACCGGCGCAGTCGCAGGTCCCAATGCGGGTGAAAATGTTTCTGCGCGACAAATGAGTTCCTACGACCTTTATTTTCCGTCTTGGGCTACCTCTCCAGACAAGGAATTTGGCGCACAGGATCACTATCCTTTCGTCGCCGGAGAATTTGTCTGGACCGGATGGGATTATCTAGGAGAACCAACGCCTTTTGATGCATCGCGCAGTTCTTATTTTGGCATTATTGATCTGGCCGGTTTTAAAAAAGACCGTTTTTACATCTACCAGGCTCGTTGGCGGCCTGACTTGCCGATGGCCCACCTGCTTCCGCACTGGAATTGGCCGGAACGGATAAATCTCAAGGACGCCGGGGATAAAGCCGTCCCGACTCCAGTCCATGTCTACACGTCCGGAGATGAGGCGGAGCTGTTCTTAAACGGGAAGTCGCTGGGCCGTAAAAAGATGGAGCCGTTTCAATATCGTCTTCGGTGGGATGATGTTCTTTATCAGCCGGGCGAGTTGCGGGTGGTCGCTTATAAGAATGCAAAGAAATGGGCTTCCGATATTGTCAAAACAACGGGAGCGCCTCGCAGGATTGTTTTAAAACCGGATCGATCCTCCATCGTCGGCGATGGCCATGACCTGTCCTTCGTGACCCTATCCTTGGTCGATAACGCCGGCCTGACTGTGCCGCTATCCAAGAACTTGGTTCAATTTGAGATTAGTGGCCCAGGCGAGATAGTAGCTACGGATAACGGCGATCCAACCGACATGGTCCAGTTCAGCTCGAAAGAGCGGAAGGCTTTCAATGGACTGGCTTTGGCTATCGTGAAAGCGAAACGAGGACAGTCCGGAAAGATTGTCGTAAAGGCCAAATCTGACGGTTTGGCGGAGGCAACTGCAGTTATAACGGTGCGCTAAAAACAACCACAGGTTGCACGGATAATTATTAAAATTCCGTGTCTTCCGGTGCGTTTTTGCTTTTACAGTTTATCGACCTGCACTCCTTCTCGCGCCAGGAGTTTGCGCTTCAATTCGACGCCCAGGCCGTAATTGCCGACGCCTCCACTGGAGGGCACTATGCGATGACAAGGGATGAGGAGCGGGACGGGATTGCGCGCCATTATGTTTCCGACAGCCCGCACGGCTTTAGGCCGCCCAGCTAGAGCTGCCAGCTCTCCATAGGTCCGGACTTCTCCGCGGGGCGTTTTTCTTAAAACGTTGAGCGTCTTCAATTGAAAATCTGTCAGCCCGCTCAGATCCACAGGGACCGGTTCCGATTCACGGCCTGCGGCTGCATCTTGTATTGCGCGTGCAAAGGATTCCGGGAGTTCTCTTCTTATGGGCGTAACTCCGAAGCGTTTGAAGTAAGCGGCCTTAAATGCTTCCGATGAACCATGGGCGATCATCGTGATTCCAACCTGGTTGCCGGCTGCCCAAAAGGGTCCGCTTTCCGTATCAATTTTATCAAAATAATGCATAAGTCCTTCTTTGAGCAAATAACGGTAGCGCACTTGAGCGTTGCTGTAATATCATTATTCTTTTGGGGAGAAGGATATGTCAAATTCTATCGCTGTCATTAAGCAGTTGCTTGGAGAACAAGCCGGTTATTTCCTTGATTATAGGAGCCAAACCATAAGCAAGGACCAGTTGCATCTGCCGGGACCTGATTTCGTAGAGAGAGTCTGGGTGAACAGCGACAGGCCGGTTCCCGTTCTGCGCAGTCTCCAGAGTCTTTTCAATCACGGAAGGTTGCGAGGGACCGGATATGTTTCCATCCTCCCCGTCGACCAGGGGATCGAGCATTCCGCCGGAGCCTCTTTTGCCCCGAATCCGATTTATTTTGACGGAGAAAATATAGTTAAGCTTGCAATCGAAGGGGGCTGCAACGCCGTTGCTTCCACTCTGGGGGTGCTTGGTTCCGTGTGCCGAAAATATGCACATAAGATCCCATTCATCCTTAAAATCAATCATAATGAGTTCCTGTCTTATCCGAACTCATACGACCAGATCTTATTCGCCAACGTCCAACAAGCCTATGAGCTTGGCGCTACTGCCGTAGGGGCGACAATCTACTTCGGATCCGAGGAATCAAAGCGCCAGATACAGGAGGTTTCCGCCGCATTTCATGAAGCTCATGAAATGGGGATGGCTACAATTCTTTGGTGTTATTTGCGCAATCCGGCTTTTGATAAGTCCAAAGAAGGCGGTCCGGATTACCATGTTTCCGCCGATCTGTCGGGCCAAGCGAACCACCTTGGCGTTACGATCGAAGCGGATATCATCAAACAGAAGCTTCCTCAGAACAATGGCGGATACGAAGCTCTCAAATTCGGGAAAACCCACAAGAAGGTTTATTCGGAATTGAGTTCCGAACATCCTATCGATTTAACACGATATCAGTTAATCAACTGTTATTTGGGCCGCGCCGGTTTGATCAATTCCGGAGGAGCCAGCTCAGGCGCAGGCGATCTGGCTGAGGCTGTAAAAACGGCTGTTATCAACAAACGCGCAGGCGGTATGGGATTGATCTCCGGTCGCAAAGCCTTCCAGCGACCGATGAAGGAAGGAATTGCCCTCCTGAATGCGATTCAGGATGTCTATCTCTGTGAAGACGTAACCGTCTCATAAATAAAGTATTGATGCGGCATGGTTTTGCCGGTCGAAACCATGCCGCTTTTCAGTCTTGTTCGTGCGTGTATAAATCATAATCATGTCTGACTCCTCATCGGTGCGACTTTCTGTAGTTCTGCCTGCATATAATGAAGAGTTTCGCATCCCGCACACCCTCAACCAATCTATCGAGTATCTGAAAGCGCAGTCTTATAATTCGGAAATAATCGTGGTGGACGACGGTTCCACAGACCGGACATGCGAGATTGTACCCCGCTATTGTTCTGCATCGATTCCGGTGACATTGCTTGCGCATCCGGACGGCGCCAATCATGGGAAAGGGGCTTCCATTAAGCGCGGAATGCTGAAAGCGCGAGGGGCTTATCGCCTGTTCATGGATGCGGACAATTCCACAACTCTCGAACAGATAGGAGGTTTTTGGCCCCATTTTGAATGCGGCGCGGATGTGGTGATCGGATCGCGCGCTTTGAAGGAATCCGTCATTGGAAAACATCAAGCCAAACACAAAGAACTGGCCGGACGGGCAGGCAATTGGCTCATCCGCTCTTTGGCTGTTCCAGGCATCCGCGATACTCAGGCGGGATTCAAAATGTTTACTGCGGAAATTGCGGATAAAATCTTCCCACGGTTGACCATTGATCGATGGGGCGCCGATATTGAACTGATTGTTATTGCAAGGCTTCTAGGAGGCCGGATCAGCGAAGTTCCGATCGCCTGGATCAACTCTGCGGGGAGCAAGGTGACCATGGCCTCTTATTTCCAAGTCATTGCCGAGATCTTGCGCATCCGCCGTAATGTCAAAGCCGGAGTTTATAAATAAAGGAGCCAGGAGTCAGGAGCCTGGAGCCTTTTTTACTAATCCAATTCGTATTTCTTGACCTTATAGCGGAGGGTGTCGCGTGTGATATGCAATAATCTTGCTGCAGTGCTTTTGTTTCCGCCGGATTGTTCCAGCGCCTGCTTGATCAATTCCTTTTCGACGCTATAAAGAGAGATGCCTCCAGCGGGGAGTTGGATTCCTCCATTGTGGTTTTTTTCAGCCATGGGCACGGGCGTCGTTCCTCCCTCGGAAATGCGTATCGGGAGATATTTGGCCGAGACGCGGTTGCTCTCGGCTAAAATCATTACCCTCTCGATTGCGTTTTTTAGTTCGCGAACATTTCCCGGCCAATTGTAATTCATGAGGAGTTCGTCTGCTTCCTTGGTTAGGCCTTGGATATTTTTTCGGAATTTCTGGGTGTAATGCTGGATGAAATGTTCCAGGAGCGCCGGAATATCTTCTTTATGCTCCCGAAGCGGCAACAGATGGAGCGGGATAATAGCCAGGCGGAAATAAAGGTCCTGGCGAAATTTGGACGCCCTCATCGCTTCCTCGAGATTGCGATTCGAGGCGACAATGACGCGAACATCCACGTTGATATTTTTGACTCCACCCACTCTTCGGAATGATTGGCCCTCGAGGACGCGAAGGAGTTTTG
>CAYTYP010000070.1:0-15630 GCA_964441405.1 uncultured Acidobacteriota bacterium | reverse complement strand
ACCATCTTCCTTTGGATGGCAACTTTTGGGACACTGCTTGTAATGTACCTATTGCTGGGATGGATGCCCTCTCTTATTGTGGCTATGGGTTTATCCCAGGCCCAGTCGCAATATGTGCAGATGGTTTTTAATATCGGTGGTTCTGTCGGAGCGGCCACAGGAGGATACCTGTTGGACAGGAAGCTTTTATATCTGACGCCGGGCGTGGCCTATATTGCATTGGCGTTGTTGCTGGCAATTTTGGGATTTTCGGCGCTCGATTTCCATTCAGCTCTGATAGCGGCATTCGGAGTGGGAGCGATGGTTATCGTTGCGCAGGCGACGCTCTATGCTTTTGCACCTCTGTGCTATTCTCCCTCGATAAGAAATACCGGAGTGGGCGCAGCCGTAGCTGCAGGGCGTCTCGGAACTATTGCCGGGCCGTTGTTGGCCGGTTCTTTACTCGGGGCCGGCAACACCGCCGCAGATGTTTTAATCGTATTGATCCCTATTACCTTGGCATCGGGAATCATGACATTGTTTGTGGTCAGGATGTCTTTGCTTAAATCTGAATCTTCTATAGGATAACGCCCGCGCGGATTCTGGCGATCTCCAGACTCTCTGGATCTAATTCCATCTGCAATGGAAGAAGGCGTGAATTCCGATGCAGTTCTCCGGGCACTTGGTCCAGTGCGCCCGGGGAAACCAGAATACGATCGTATTTGGAACTCTTCAGAAGGCGCCTGAAATCGGCTACTTCGTTGACAGGCATCCAAGAGATGTTTGCCTCTTTGCCTTTCATCCATTTATGCAATTGCTCAACAATGAAGCGGGCGCTCGGCGCCGCATGATCGGGGAGGAGAAGGAGTACGGAGGAGGCTTTTATCTTTCCCAGCTGCTTGATCGTTTGTTCTGTGTAGTAAATCTCAATGGGAATAATATCAACTATCCTTCCGCGAGCCGCACGCCGCACGCTATCGGCGTAGAGATGATTGACGAGAATTTTTCGGAGTTTGCTGCCATGGGCAAGGGCAAGTTTGGTTTCGTCTATAGACAAGCCTATTACGGAAGCTTGCCATAGCCGGGATACTTGTTCCGCTCTTCGGAGAGCTCTTTCCTTGTCCGAATCCACGTAGGCGATAAACGGAGATCTGCGTTCCTCTTCCTGCATATTCCGGCTGAGATACCTGGAAAAAGCGACTGGAGATACTCCAATCCGCCGTACCCGTTTGATTATGTCCCTGGTCAGTTCCTTGCATTTTTTATTGACAGCGTCCGGGGCCGCAGCGGATACGGCGACTGCTATCCTCTTGCCGGGAGCTGGAGAAAGCAGGCCTGACTTCTGCAGGGCTAGAAATGCTCGGTGGATTCGGCCTCGATTAATGCCTGTCTGTTTTTCCACTTCGCGAATCGGCGGCAGGATGTCGCCTCGTTTAAGGACTCCCATAGCCATGGAGAGCTTGATCTGTTCCTGAATCTGCTTGATGACGGGGACAGGACTGTTTTTTTCGATCAGAAATTCCATAGTATTTTTATAATATCAAAAGATAGCGATCCCCATGAAACAAAATGTCTTCATTGCCATATTCTGAATGCTTCCGATGTATTGATGCGAAGCTTTTCAACCTGGAATGGGCCGGTTCCTCCTAATGGAAGGATGCACGGGAGGACGGGCAAGGATGAGTGCAACAAGGCCGATCGTTAAAATGACAATCGCCATTTCCCATGCTGTTTTATAGCTGCCCGTTATGTCGCGGAGCCAGCCCGTTAGTGGAGATCCAATGCTGCCAAGAATGCTTGAAAACGGCAGGGCCAAACCGATGATTTTTGGATAATAGGTCTTGCCGAAATAGAGTGGTATAAGATTCATGATCGCCACATAGGTGCCGCCCAAGCCCAACCCTATAAGAATATTGTAGAGGAAAATAACCGGCAGAGTCTTGGCGCATAGGATAATCGCCATTCCCAAAATCAGCAAAAGCATGGCTATGATTGCCAGAGGTCTGCTTGGATACCGGAGCCCCCAAAAGCCCATTCCCAACCGGCCGACGGCGCTAACCGCCACGAACAGGCTGTGGGCCATTGCCGCTACCGGCTTGGAAATGTTGATGTCGATAAGAAAAGCAACCTGGTGCACTAAAAATCCCTGTATTCCGATCATGAAGGTCGTAGCTAAAATCGTCAGATACCAGAAGGACGAAGTCCGGATAGCTTCGGCGGCGGTGAAATCTACAGAAGTTCCATATAGGTTGAGCTTGTCTGGCGAAGAATCCTTTTTGTCTCCGGCCTGGTTCCCATCGGGAACCTGTCCCAGATCTTCAGGTTTATTGATAACCAGAAAGCTCGGCAGAATAACGAGAAGGGCCAAGATCATGGCCGCGAGTAACAGGTAGGAGTTCCGCCATCCAAACCTGTTAATCATTGCCATAACAAACGAAACCATAAGTCCGCCGAAACCGCCTGCCGTCAGAAGAACGCTCAGCGCCAGAGGTCGCTTCTTTACAAACCAGTTATTGACGATGGTGGACATCGCCAGCATGCCGCAAAGACTTCCGCCCAATCCGAAGAGAACTCCATAGGCCAAATAAAGCTGCCAGAGTTGAGTATGAAAGCTTGCGACAACAAAGCATAGAACGCACAAAATGCCGCCGGCCGCGAGGGATCTACGGGCTCCATAGCGCAGGACATACATTCCGACAACGGGACTAACAAGGCCCTGTACGATCAATGCCAACGAATTCGCCCAGGATACCGAAGCTCTGCTCCATCCGAATGTATTACACAGGAAAGGAAGGAATACGGTAAAGGAATAAAGCACGAAGCCCGTCAGCGCAAAATACATACCGGCGGCAACCGCCAGCGCTTTCCAGCCAAAAAAATTATTGGGATCTTTCCAGGCAAAAGTCATTTCACTTCTTTTAACTGTGTTGGATTGCTTGTCAAAGCCTCTGGATTGGCATGCTATTTCCGATGCCAGCTATCTGTCAAGAATATAACTGTTACATATAAGCATTACATATAAGCGCTAAATGTAATAACAAAATATTCTATTGCAGCCGGATCATTTCAAAGACAGCAAGAAAATCAATACCGTTGCGGTCATGGCTTCATCTGATGCTCCATGGGTATTACTTAATCTGTGCAAATAAGTTAGAGTTTTAAGAAAAATCATTGACATTGGTTGATACATCCTGATAGTGATTGGCATGCAAATATGTAATATTCATTTGATGTCATAATGATGGCTTTTCGGAAGTGTACGCCCGATTTTCCCGAAATGCACCAGCGCTGAGAGAAAGGGCTTATCATGAAAAACCGGGTTCAGCTTATAGCATACGTCGATCGCTTTTCCGGTGGAGGGTTTAGCGAGTTAAATTGTCTATTAAAGGGACCACTCGCCGGAGTCTTCGGTGGTGTTCACCTTTTACCCTTTTTTACTCCTATTGACGGCGCTGATGCAGGATTTGACCCGAGCGACCATACTCAGGTAGACGCACGCCTGGGAACATGGGAAGACGTGCGGGCCTTGAGCGGCACGGTTGAAATCGTTGCGGATCTTATTGTGAACCACGTTTCCTCGTCGTCCCCTCAATTCCTTGATTTTTCGAAGAAAGGTCAGGCTTCGGAATATGCCGACATGTTTCTCACTTTCGACCGTGTCTTCCCGGGAGGCGCGAGTGAATCGGATATTCTGAGCGTCTATCGGCCGCGTCCCACGCTTCCATTCATCCCCACGACGCTGCAGTCGGGCGAGAAGAAATTGCTGTGGACCACATTCAATCCGGAGCAGGTTGACATCGATGTCCGTCACCCTCAAGCCGAGTCGTATTTGGAGTCGATCCTCAAAAAGTTTCAGGTTGCTGGAATTAAGATGATCCGGCTCGACGCCGTCGGCTATGCGATCAAAAAGCCGGGCACGAGCTGTTTCATGATTCCGGAAACCTTCGAATTCATCGCCGAATTGACCTCAAGAGCCCGCGCGCTGGGCATCGAAGTCCTGGTAGAGATCCACAGTTATTATCAGAAGCAGATCGAAATCGCCCGCCAGGTCGATTGGGTATATGATTTTGCACTGCCGCCGCTTGTGCTGCACGCGCTCTTTCAGCGCGATCCCCATCCACTGGCGCGCTGGCTGGCCATCAGCCCGCGCAACGCGGTTACTGTCCTGGACACACACGACGGCATCGGGGTGATCGATGTGGGCGCCGATTCGGACGGAACACCGGGGCTTTTGACCCCGGCGGAGATTGACAATCTTGTGGAGACGATCCACAAGAGAAGTTGCGGCCAGAGCAGGCAGGCAACCGGGGCGGCGGCCAACAATCTGGATCTGTATCAAGTGAACTGCACTTTCCTGGATGCCCTTGGAGGCCGGGAAACCGAATACCTGCTTGCCCGCGCCCTTCAGTTCTTCGCGCCCGGAATTCCGCAGGTTTATTACATCGGGTTCCTGGGCGGTCGCAACGATATGGAACTCCTTGCCCGGTCGGATGTCGGACGCGACATCAACCGTCACTATTACCAGGCTGCTGAAATCGAGTCAGCCCTGGCATGTCCGATGGTACGGAAACAGATCGAACTGATGCGATTGCGGAATACGCATCCGGCATTCGCCGGCGAGGTCCGGGTGGATGTTCCGACAGAGCATGCGATCGCAATCACTTGGACGCTAGGCGGCCAATGGATCAAACTCCTTGCGGACTTGTCGGTCCCAAGCGCTTCCATTACGGGCACGAGTCCAAATGGAGAAATCCAGCGCATGAGCATTTCTGATAATGCTGATCCCGGCGCTCAATTCTGAAGAGGTAGTCGTATGAGCCTACAGGCCGCTCCAAAACACAATCTGACTGCAATCAAGTGGCTTACATATTTAATGTTCCTGATGTTTGCCATGACCACGGATTCGGTGGGCAAAATCATCCCTGAGGTCATCAAAGAATTTCATTTGAGCAATGTTGCGGCTGTAGCCTTCCACTATGCCCCCATGATAGCCATTGCGTTGGCGGGAATTTTTCTCGGGTATTTGGCGGACAAGCTTGGCCGCAAGACAACCATTATTCTTGGACTCATTCTTTTCGCCCTTAACTCCTATCTGTTTGCGGTAGGGAACGCCTTTCCGTTTTTCGTTGCGCTGCTTGTCATTTCCGGCGCTGCAATTGGGATCTTCAAGACGGGGGCCCTGGCGCTGATCGGCGATATCTCCCGTTCCACTTCTCAGCACACCAGCACCATGAATACAGTCGAAGGATTTTTCGGGGTGGGAGCGATAATAGGACCTATAATAGTGGTGGAACTCCTGTCCGCAGACGTTTCCTGGAAGTGGCTCTATGTGATCGCTGGAACCATCTGCATCCTGCTGATCGCTACAGCCCTGCTGGTACGATACCCCGAAACCGTGAAGACGGCCGATGAGCCAATCGATTTCAAACGCACGATGGGTATGATGAAGAATCCCTATGCTTTGGGATTTTCCCTGGCGATATTCCTCTACGTCGCGGCGGAATGTGCGGTGTACGTCTGGATGCCGACATACCTGGATGGTTATTCAGGTTCATTTACCCTTTTAGCTAAATATGCGCTCCCCATCTTTTTCATACTACGCGCTTGTGGCCGTTTCCTGGGAGCCTGGGTGCTCAGACGATATCAATGGACGTCTGTAATGGCTCTTTTCAGTTTGGCCATCCTCCTCTGTTTTGCGGGTGCGGTTGCCGGTGGTCTGTCCTGCGCTGTCTGGCTTCTTCCTTTGTCGGGGCTTTTCATGTCGATGATCTATCCTACGCTTAATTCGAAGGGCATCAGCTGTTTTCTTAAAACGGAGCACGGGGCTGTTTCCGGGGTGATTTTGTTTTTCACATGCGTCTCTGCCGCTCTTGGGCCCATGGCTATGGGAGCTGTTATCGACGCATTCGGTCATCCCAAATATGCATTTGTCCTTGCAAGCCTATTCACAGCTCTTCTGTTCGCGGGGATGCTGTTTAACTGGATATATAACCCGGCCAAGGAACGGCTAGTCCAGCTCGATTCCAGCGAATACCAAGCAGCAGAATAAATTGAACCGCAGAATATTGAATGACGAATTCTGAATTTCGAAGTGAAATCCGGGCTTTTGTGGTTCGGCATTCTTTCTTTGATATTCTTAATATGAAATAGTGGATATTTCAGCTAGATCATCGCCTGGAGTGGAAAATGAAAAACTCGAAGATCTTTTTTCTGACAATTCTGATCGCCATGCTTCCGTGGGGCTCTTTTGCACAAGCCCCTGCTTTATCTTTCCGGGTGGGCGCCGCTAAAGTCGATATCACGCCCGCTCAACTGCCGAAAAGCAGCGAGGGAATCCTCGACCGCATCTATGCCAGGGCGATCGTGATCGATAACGGCGTCACCAGCGCAGCCTTGGTTTCTGCCGATACGGGCATGCTTGGAGAACAGGTGTGGAGGATGGCGTCGCAGAGAATCGAAAAAGAGCTGGGCATCCCCGCTCAAAATCTGATCATGAATCCGACCCACACTCACAGCGCGTTCGGGGGAAACGCCGAGCAGATATTTAATGTCATAAAGGCAGCCAAAGAAAAGCTTCAACCTGCGCGCATTGGTTACGGGGCAGGCGTTTCCTATATAAACATCAACCGCAACATTATCAACCGCAAGACCAACAAGTGGTGGGAAGGCCCCAACTACGATGGCCCGTCGGACAAGACTGTGGCGGTGATCAAGTTCGAAACGACCAATGGCGAACCGATCGCGGCCTATTACAATTACGCCTGCCACGCTGTGGTTACAGGCAACACCGACATGCTCAGCGGCGACTATCCCGGCGCGACATCCCGGTATATCGAAAACTCCTTTGACGACAAGATCGTGGCGCTTTTTTCCGCCGGAGCGCAGGGAGACCAGAATCCGATCTACTTCCAGCAGACATTTGATTTGCGTGATATACGCATCAAGGATTACGCCAAACGCGGACAAGACATCAGCAATGCCATGCCTTCTGGAGGACAAGGTCTTGACAAGCAGGATCCCACGGTCAAGCGGCTGCTGGACCAGCAAAAGCAGATGATCCTCACCATGGGCCAGATGCTGGGTGAAGAGGTCAAGCGTGCGATGCGCGAAATGGATACGACGCGCATGGCGACCAGCGGCAGAATATTCGCAGCTCAAAAAACGGTCAGTTTCCCCGGCCGTGACAGGATAGGGCAGGGGCGCGCTGCAGTCGAGGCCACATACAAGGACGGACCCGACGTCCAGCTCCGGTTAAGTCTTCTGATGATCGACGACATTGCGATTGGGGGCTGCAATGCGGAAATATTCAACCTGATCGCCCAGAGATTCAAAAAGGAGTCTCCTGTCGGCAGATCCATTTTTGTCTCGATGGCGAATGGAAGCGGCAATTCCGGGTATATTCCGAATGACGCGGCATTCGGCTATCAGACTTTTGAGGTGTTGTCGTCGCGGTGTAAGCCCGGATATGCGGAAAACGCCATCGTCAATGGAATGCTGGACCTGATAGCCAGTGCAAAGTGATAATTAAATGGATGAATGAATTCAGGGTGGCGGCTGATTCTATACGTATTATAATGCCGGTCTAACAATCGTTTAAAATGGCTTTGATCAATGAAGACAGGGAAAGGTGCATCGATGATCCACAGTGAAAGAAATAATCGTCATTCCGTCGAGAAGCAGGGTCTAAACCGGCGCCAGTTCTTGGGCCGGACCGCCGGTGCAGCAGGGGCAATTGCCGTCGCTTATTCCATTCCATCCATGTCATGTAAATCTACCCAAACTGCCCAATCGGCAAGCGATCCGGTAGTCGAAACCGCCTACGGAAAGGTGCGTGGTTATGCAACCAACGGCGTGTACACTTTCCGGGGCGTTCGCTACGGCGCTACAACTATAGGAAAGAATCGATTTCTTCCTCCTAAGAAGCCTGCTCCGTGGGCGGGCGTCCTGGATGCAACCAGCTATGGTTATAGCGCTCCTCAAACCAATCCATCGACGCGCGGCGTTGCAGGGCCCGAAAGCCCCATGGTGCAGATATTGGCTGCGTCCGACGGATTCAGATCCGCGCCGGCTGAAAGCGAGGATTGTCTCTTTCTAAATGTCTGGACGGCAGGCTTGGACGCGGACCGAAAGCGTCCCGTAATGGTCTGGCTGCATGGCGGCGGATATTCTATGGGAACCGCTTCCTCTCTGATGTATGACGGCTCCAATCTTGCCCGGCGCGGCGATGTCGTGGTGGTCGGAGTGAATCATCGATTAAATGTCTTCGGCTACACTCACTTGGGCGACATCGGCGGTCCGGAGTATGCGCATGCGGGCAATGCCGGACAATTGGATATCATCGCGGCGCTCCAATGGGTGCACGATAATATCGATCGTTTCGGCGGAGACCCTCAGCGAGTCATGATTTTCGGCGAGTCCGGCGGCGGAGGAAAAGTTTCGATGCTGCTTGCGAGTCCTCCCGCTAAAGGTTTATTCCACCGCGCGGTTATTGAAAGCGGTCCTGGAGTCAAGATGGGAGAGCGGGCGCCTGCAACCAAGGCCGCAGAAATGCTGCTTTCAGAGTTGAAGCTGGATGCCAAGCGTTTGTCGGAGATTCACAATCTGCCGACCGACGCCATCCTGTCCGCCTATTTTGCTGCAACGGCGGCGCTGGCGCGCCAGAAAGGCTCCAGGGGAGGCATGGGAGGCGGCGGCTTCGGGCCCGTTCTCGATCCTGTCGATCTTCCCGCACATCCTTATCATCCGACAGCTACACGCATATCGGAAGAAGTGCCCGTCATGGTGGGGTGGAACAAAACCGAATCTACTGTGTTTTCTTTTGGAGACAACCAGGTATTTTCTCTCGACGAAGCCGGAATGAAAAAAAGAATCGAATCTCTCGCCGGCGCCGATGCCGATCGGCTCATCCAAACATATAAAAAAGAATTTCCTAAATTGTCTCCGTCGGGAATTTACTTCTATATTTCGAGCTATTCTATGATGGGCTCCGGGTCTGTCATGATCGCAGAACGCAAAGCTGCGCTCGGTCGAGCTCCCGCTTATCTGTACCGGCTGGATTGGGAGACGCCTGTGGAAAACGGCAAGCTCATCTCTCCCCATGGTCTGGAAATGCCACTCGTTTTTAATAATGTCGATCGCGGCGGAGAAGGATTAACCGGAGGCAGTGAAGACGCCAGGAAACTGGCTTCGTCGATGAGCGAAACCTGGGTCGCTTTTGCCGCTACCGGGAACCCCGACAGCAATAAGAGCGGCTTGCCGCAATGGCCGCCCTATGAAGCGGGGCAACGGGCAACCATGATCTTTGACGTCCAGAGCAAGGTAGTCGGCGATCCACTAAAAGAACAGCGATTGATTTTCGAGAAAGCGCAGGAGCGTTCCTAGGAGCCTCTCCGAGAATTAGGATGTGCCGCGCGCATGGGGCTTGCGCGTCGAGTTAAAGGCGCGATGAGGAGGCGATGCGGGACATCGTTGACGACGAGCAACGCAGAGATCGGCGCGCGACCCCCATGCACCCTACGGGTTCCGGCGGCTCGTGGGCATCTGCTGAGTCCGTTTTTGGAGTTCCCTCGGTTGACCGACAACTTGAATGCCGGGTGAGATATCAGGCTCCGCATGACTGCCGTACGATCAGGGTTGGCTGAGCGAGGATATCGCGGGGAGGGAAAGTGGGATTTTCTATGCGCTCCAGCATAACCTGCATTGCAATGGAGCCGATATCGGCGCAGGGCTGGTGAATCGTAGTCAGAGATGGTCGCAGCAGTTCCGCGTATCGGACATCATCAAATCCGACGACTCGTATTTTTTGCGGTACGGGGCAGCCTAAGGCGTCGAGGGTTCTCATTAAATTGGCTGCAGTCAGATCATTGGCGCAAATAATGGCGGTCGCTCCAGCGGCCACAACCCGTTGAACAAATTTTTCGTCCGTAGGTTCGCCGCTTTGGACCCATTGAGGATCGGGCGTAATTCCGGCGCTTAACAGAGCCTCTCGATATCCGGCGATACGCAGCATTACTGTTGGCGCAGAACCCTGTCGCACCAGGAAGTCGATTCTCCTGCAGCCAAGTCGTATCAGATGTTCTGCTATTAGGAAACCAGCGCGGTGATTGTCAATGCCAACGAGATCGAAACGACTCCGCTGCGGGAAAGCTACAATATCCCGGTCCAACAAGACAATAGGGATACTGGCGGCTTCCAACGCGGCAATGACGGATTGGTTGATTCGATCCTTATCCTCTGTCAACTCAAGAGGTGCAAAAAACACTCCGGCCGCCGTCTGCCGGATGTAACTTGCGCAGACCTGTTCTATTAATTCCGGATCGGCCACTCCGAGCTTGTCGCCAAAATCACCCCACAGAAGAGTATGGTGCTGTTTCTGAGCTAATCGAGCGAGTTGGCCGCAAATCGGTTCGAAAATCTCAGTGCTGCCGAGTCCGGGTATCAACAGCCCAAACCGCCACGATTCTGTCGGTTTCTGACTTGTGCGTACGTATGTGCCCGAACCGACTTTGCGTTCGACTAGTCCCAAATTCTGGAGATCGCGCAATGCGCGGGCAACGGTGGGCCGTGACGTGGCAAATTTCTTAACCAATTCGATCTCAGAGGGAAGGCGCTCTCCATCTTTGAGCCGGCCCGAGTCAATATCCGCCAGGACATTTTCAAAAACCTGACGATGTTTGGTTTGGCGCGATGCCGGTTTTCCCGGCTCCACCTTTAGTTTGATCCTGTTCTCGTTCACCAATCCCCCTGTATTAAAAATGATATTACAAATTAGGTTTAAATAATGTCAATACAACTTAATAAATTAACCATCAATAATTAATTCTTTTATTTGACATTACACTCGCAGTTATAGCAAAAATGATCTGACATTATTATGACGATCTAATCGCCGGTAAGATGGGTCTGGTCGATTAATTTATATACCCAGCGCCATGCATATAGGAGTCTTTTCGAACCCAGGTATTTCGGCAATTCTGTATGGGGTGATGGAGATCTTTTTCCGGGAATAGGCAATGAAAAAGGGCAATAATGAATCCTCTGATTTTTATTGGTATTGGTGAAGCTCTCTACGATGTCTTTGAAGACGGGACTGAGACATTGGGAGGAGCCCCTCTAAATGTTGCAGTCCATGCGCATCAATTGGCAGACCAACTCGGGGTCGGAAGTGGAATTATTGTAAGTTGTGTCAACTCTGACCGAAGAGGGAACGGAATCATTGATTTTCTTTTTCGGCTGGGGATGTCGACCCGTTATATCGGAAAGGATTCCGATCATCCGACTGGTTTCGTATCGGTTTTCATGCGAAATGGGGAGCCCGGCTACCAGATAGAGTCCGGAGCAGCTTGGGATTACATAACGTCCCGAACGATACTCAAGGACTTAGCCGGTCAGTGCCATGCCGTATGCTTTGGCAGCCTGGCGCAGCGATCTTCGGTATCCCGCGATGCGATCCGAAGTTTCCTGCAGAATGCTCCACAGGCAATCCGGCTCTACGACGTCAATCTGAGGCAAAATACGCTGACAGGTGAGGCTGGATATTCCCCGGAAATTATTGATTACAGTTGTCGGACGGCCACGATCATTAAGGCTAACCAGTCCGAGCTATTCGCGCTTTTGGACCTGTTGGAGATTGCTTGCCCCGCAGACCGAACGATTGATGGAATCCAGCGCAGGATGGAAGCGCTCCTCGCACATTTTCCAGCTCAAGCGATTGTTGTCACCCGAGGGGCGGAAGGAACTATCGTTCTAAGTCGCCATGGAGAGTTTGATCTGAGAACTCCTGTCACGATTGGGGCAACGCCTCATCCTGTGGGCGCAGGCGATGCCTGCTCGGCAGGAATTCTGTTTGGCGTCGCTCTTGGCTGGGATATTCCTACGACTATGGAACTGGCGAACCAAATGGGAGCGGATGTCGCGGCTCATCCATCGGCAACCCCGCCACTTTCCCATAGAACTCTGAATGCTGCCCGCGCACGATTGCATGAATCGCTGAGAGCAGAGGCAGAGGCTCTTTCTTCGCCATAGTGAGAGCATAGAAAAATGAACATCAAAATCACGCGTCGAAAATTCATTGCCTCTGTAAGCGCTCTTCCGCTTGTCCCCCATGCAATGAAAGCCGCGGAGGCGAGAGCAATCAAGAAAGCCGGCGCTAATTCTCAGCGTCTTGTGCTTTGGTATGAAAAACCGGCAAGTCAGTGGGTTGAAGCTTTGCCGATTGGCAACGGCCGATTGGGCGCAATGGTTTTCGGCGGCGTGGCCGGCGACCGGTTTCAACTTAACGAAGACACTTTGGGCGCCGGCGGCCCTTACGATCCGAATAATCATGAAGCTTTACAGGCTTTGCCCGAAGCACGCCGGCTGATCTTCGATGGTCGATACAAAGAAGCAAACGATTTAATTGGGGCTAAAATGATGGCCCACCCCATCAGTCAGATGCCTTACGAAACTGTCGGCGACCTCAAGTTGGAGTTGCCCGGTCACAGCGAAGCTAAGGATTACCGGCGCGAACTAGATCTGGAAACCGCCATTGCCAAGGTTTCTTACAACTTAGGCGGCGTCAATTTCACTCGCGAGGTTTTTGCCAGTCCGGTGGATCAAGTAATTGTAGTACATCTCACTTGCGATCATCCGAATCAAATCAATTTTGTTGCAAGCCTGGCTACGCCTCAGAAAGCCAACATCACGACATTGGGTCCCGATACGCTCGTCATGCGGGGCGAGAATGGAGCATCGGCCGGCGTCCAAGGCGCATTGAAGTTTCAGGCCCGCGTGCGCGTGCTGGCGCGCGGAGGCAAAACCACAAGTGAGAAGGATGGGATATTAGTTGCTAATGCCGACTCTGCCATGCTCCTGATTGCCGCCGCAACAAGTTATAAAAGCTGTCGGGATACAAGTGGCGATCCTGAAAGTCTCACAAAAGCATGTTTATCCGAAGCCTGTAAAAAACCTTTTAAGAAATTGCGTGCGGATCACATTCGAGAACATCAGCGGTTATTTAATCGCGTCACGCTCGATCTCGGAAGCACTGAAGCCGCCGGTTTGCCGACGGATCAGCGCCCGGCGAAATTTCTTGAAGGGGCGGATCCGCATCTCGCCACACTGTATTTCCAGTACGGTCGTTATCTATTGATCTCGTCATCGCGAGCCGGGACTCAGCCTGCAAATCTACAAGGGCTTTGGAATGACTCCATGACGCCGCCCTGGGGTTCCAAGTACACGGTCAACATCAATACGGAGATGAACTACTGGCCAGCCGAGATCGCCAATCTCTCGGAGTGTCATGAACCGTTGTTGCGCATGGTCACGGAACTAGTCGAAAATGGCAGCCGAACCGCGCAGATGCAGTACGGCGCGCGTGGATGGGTTTGTCATCACAATACCGATCTGTGGCGACAGACGGCTCCGATCGATGGTCCGCTCTGGGGCTTTTGGCCGACCGGAGGGGCGTGGCTCTGCACTCATCTATGGAATCATTACGAGTTCACCGGGGACGGAAAGTTTCTCGCCCACGCTTATCCGGTGATGAAGGGCGCCGCACAATTCTTTATCGATACCCTGATCGAAGATCCAAAGCACAAGTGGCTGGTTACTTGTCCCTCCCTTTCACCCGAGAACAAGCACCCGAGCGATGTGGCGATTTGTGCGGGGCCGACGATGGACATGCAGATCCTTCGTGACTTGTTCCTTCAATGCATCAACGCTGCACGAGTATTAGGACTAGACCGTGAGTTCAGCGTCCAGCTCGCAGATATCCGCGCGCGCCTGGCGCCGATGCAAATCGGCAAGGCCGGCCAGTTACAGGAGTGGCTCGAGGATTGGGACCTTGAGGCGCCGGAACGTCAACACCGTCATGTCTCACATCTCTACGGATTATTCCCGAGCAATCAGATTACTTTGCGCGACACGCCGGATCTCTTCGCCGCCGCAAAAAAAACCCTCGAGCTGCGCGGGGATGTCGGCACTGGTTGGAGTTTGGCTTGGAAGATCAATCTGTGGACGAGATTATTCGACGGCGATCATGCGTATCTGCTTTTGCAGAAAGCGCTGACGCCGGTTTATTCCAAGGATCCAAAATATCGCGGCGGGGGCGGCGTTTATCCCAACCTCTTTGACGCCCATCCACCATTCCAAATTGACGGCAACCTCGGCGCAACTTCAGGCATTGCAGAGATGCTGTTGCAATCGCACGCCGGCGAAATTCACCTGCTCCCGGCTTTGCCGAAAGCCTGGCCGGGCGGCAGCGTCCAAGGAATGCGAGTGCGCGGCGGCTTTGAAGTTGATATGGCGTGGAAGGAAGGAAAACTTGTTGCGGCGATTATTCGAAGCGTCACGGGAACCAACTGCAAGGTGCGCTACGGCGAGCAAGCGCTCGCATTGCATCTCAATCGGGGCGCGGCGGTGCGGCTGAATGAAAGCCTGAGAATTGAGCCATAGGACAGGTTCTAAAGGAGGATTTATGAGGATCATCATCATGTTTTTGCTGCTCACCCCTGCAGCTATTCATGCCCAGGACCAAACGCGGACTCCGCAGCTCAAGTCCACCGCAGAAATAATGACCCAACCGATGAATGTGTTTCGCCGCTTTTCCGGCGATGCCAAGCCGATTTATGACTTTTACGGAAAGGTTCTGGGGCTCAAACAGCTGACGACATACAATCTTGGAAGCAACACCAATGTTGCGAGATTTGAAATCGGGACTTCACAGCTCAAGTTCACCACGGTTGTTCCAAATCGAAAATATCAGCAAGGAGCGCTACCGGACGCTACCGGGCTGCGCCTTCTCACCTTTTTCTTCCCGAACCAGGCTCCGTTAGCTGAGAGGTTTAAGGCTAATGGACTTGCAGCTCCGGAATTTCGTCCGCTTCCCGGATCCGGAAGGAGCAGCGCGCTTGTTCAGGACGCAGCCGGGCAATGGGTCGAGTTGGTAATCGCTCCGGGTGAGCCAATCGCCACCTATAACCGGATTGAAATCGGTCTTGTAGTTTCCGATATCGAAGTGAGTCGGAAGTTTTATCGCGAATTCATAGGACTCGAGGAACTCCCGGCTGTTAAAGATTCCATCTTCAATACAACAAAGTATCCTTATAGACGCGGATCGGTGATCGTAAGCCTTCGCTGTTTCGGCAAGCCGGCGCCGGCGGACACCGGAAGCGGCGGGATCCAATATGTGGCGTCCGATGTAAAAGCGGTTCAGGATCTGGCGGAAGCGCGGCATGTAAAGATCGATCAACCGGTCAATACTCTCAGCGGCTTTGGGCTTCGATTGGTATGGCTCGACGACCCGGATGGAATCACCAATTACTTTGCAGAAATTCCGGCCACTCCTCTGAAAAAGCAGTAGAGGATTTTCAAAGCGGCCGGCAACCGAGCACAGGAGCAATTAGGGCCAGTTCAATATATTTGTGGGCGCGGGGCGTTTCCCAGAAAACCGTTGCGTTGAACGCCTGCCATCAGAAGCAGGATTTGAATTCTCCTTCTGATTGGCTTCCGTTTTCTTTAAAGGATCTCAGGCCAATTCGGAGATGGCTTGGATGCTGGCCTAGCTGTAAATGAAGCGCTTTAATCGCGAACCATATGAAATTTAAAAGAATAAATACTTTGGATCTTCAGCGAAATTTGTGGGTAAAAACCCGTGAAATTTAAGCCTATGGA
>CAYTYP010000069.1:0-15901 GCA_964441405.1 uncultured Acidobacteriota bacterium | reverse complement strand
AGTCAACGGCAAGCAAAGCGCCGAAGGCGCGCAAGACAATAGCCAGGGGTTCGCGGAGCTGCCCTGTGACTACCAGTCACAGATTGTTCAATCCGGCATTGCTGGTGGCGGAGCTCACCCCTGGCTATTCTCTATCGGGCCTCCAGCCCTTATAAACCGGAGCTATATTAGCAATCACATTTTTCGGAGGGCGCCACAACTTGACCCGCGATTTATCAGCATTTCTGGAATTTGCGCCCTGGTATTTCTCCCAAACCGTCAAATCAGGTTCTACCCTAAAACCCTGCAATAATTATCCACCGCATCTTTCAAAAAAGAGCATTGTAAAGCGCCTTCCCATAAGCCTCTCCAATGGGCTAAAATTGCCGCTTCGGTTCCAGGGGATGGAAGAAAGCCTATGATGGCGGCCAGAATAAAAAAATCTCTGCTATACACCTATGGAGCGGCCGACCTGTCTTTTACTCTGATGATGAATATGGAGGTTTACTTTTTTGCAGCCTTCCTCACCGACCATGCCAAATTCCCATTACTGCTGGCCAGCCAAATTATGGCCTACACCGGATTGGTTGATCTCATTTGTTCTTTACTGGGCGGCATCATACTCCAAAAAACCAATTTAAATTTCGGCGGGAAATATCGTTCATGGTTTTTGATTGCGCCGCCCATTATTGCACCCTTGCTCATCCTGCAATTTACAAAAATCGGAAGCAATGGGACCGCAGCGGCCATCATCATATTTGGCTTCATTTCCAGCCATCTGTTGTTCAATGTAGTGGTTTCTGCAAGCGGCGCGATGGTTGGCCGACTGAGCCGGTTGCCCGAGGAAAGAACGATATTGTCGGCCAGCAGGGCGCAGGGAATGGCGGCGGCGGGATTGATCTTTTCCGCCGCCGCGATGCCCATGATTAATTTCTTCACCGCACTCACCGATAGGATCGCAGGATTTACCATAACGACTGCGTGTTTTTCATTCCTGATGGTTTTAGGTTATTGGTTTATTTATAAAAGGACAGCCGGCCGGGATCCCTATGATGAAACGGTTCCGGAAATTTCTTCCCAAAGCTCCAGGCAATCCGTAGCGGAGATCCTCTCCCTGGTTTTTAAGAATCCTCCACTATTATTTTTAATCTTTGCTTCGATTTTCAGTTATAGCGGCTTTTTCATTATTTCAACCCTGGCTTTTTATTATTTTACTTATGTAAGCGGCAATCCCAATCTTCTGTCCGTTTTTATCCTCGTGGTCAGTATTTCAAGATTGGCCGGCGCCTTGGCCGCCGCATGGATTGGAGTCAAACTCGGGAAACGGAATTCCTATTGGATTTTTTTCATCCTGAGCGCCCTGGGATTCTCTTCCGCCAGTCTCCTGCAATATTCGCCCTGGGGCTTTATCTTCGTATTTGGAATTTCAATAATGTTTGTTTCGATTGCATCATCCATGTTAACCGCTCTATTTTCCGACACGGTAGTTTATGGAGAGTGGAAGACAGGCAAAAACATCAGAGCGTTTACGATGGCATTGATGAACCTGCCGATTAAAGTGGGAGTTATCATACGATCCGCAGTTCCGGCAGGGCTGATGATGATAGGATTTGTAGCTGATGCCGCTCCCACTCCGAACGTAGTGGAAGGCATCAGCTTTATCATGACTCTTATGCCCGGGGCAGCCTACGCGACGGCAGCGGCGATTTTTTATTTTGGATACAGGCTGGAAGACAAGCAGGTGCTGCAAATGCAGGAAAAAATTGCTTCACGAAAATCAGGCTGATCGCCAATCGTCAATAAAATGATTCTCATGTCCGGTTTGACGCCGGCGGCTTTCTTTTATTTGCTCGCCGGCGCGGCCGGCAGAGTCCATTTGGCCGGCAGTTTTCCAAAATCATAATACGAGTGCTGAACGCCCGCAGGCGTTACAACCGCCAATCGGATTCCGGAACCATCCTCGCCTAACGGCATCCCTACAGGACCCATCGCCGTCATTTCCAGATCGCCATCTTTTGCCACAGAGTTTTTATGGGTATGGCCGGCAAAAACATAGCGAACGTCATAGCTGTGCAGCAACTCTAAAAGCGGTTTCCGACGTACGCCTGGAATGTTGGAAAACTGGTCCGTCTCATTCGCATCTTTAATAAAATAAGGATGGTGCTGAAACACAATGATATTGGGCGCACCTGAGGCTTTTGCCGCCTCCAGTTCTTTCTTCAGCCAGGAAAGCTGATTTTCATATTCAGAAACCGCATTTTTCGGTTCGACAATCAGAGTCGAATCAAGCACAATTCCGTATACCGGACCGAAACGAAACGAATAGTAATCGCGCCCGAATTTTTTTCGGTAGGCGGCGACGGTTTCCGGCGCAGGCGTATGACCGACATCATGATTGCCGGGCACAAGATAAACCGGTATGGATTTATCTATTTTCTTGGAAATCCTCTTATATTCTTTTATCTGCTTTGAATCGCCGGCTTTGTTAATCAAGTCGCCCAGAACGACAACAAAAGCCGGCTTTAAACGATTAATAGCCGCGACGGCAAATTCAAAATTCGCGGTCTCCTGGACAAAATTTTTGTCGGATGCGTACATCCCCATCTGCGGATCCGTCAACATCATGAAATAAGTCGGCTCTTGCGCGACTAAGGGGATTGCAAGGACAATCCATAGAGAAAGCAAAACTACAATTCTGTTTTTCATAAATCCTGTCCGAAAATAAATTTTAGCATTAGTACATTAGTTGCTCCAGCAGAACTGCATCTTTTTTATAATTTTCTCATAATGTGACGATAAGGCGGAGGTATGTCAGCTGAAAATGCACCAGTCGCAAATATTGCAAAGCCGAGCCCTTTCGAGCGTTTTGGCAACACACTGCATAAAATGATTGAAAAGGAAGCCAGCGACCTCCACATTTCAGTTGGAAGCGGCTTCAGGATTCGGATATTAGGGGAATTGGTTCAAGCGCCGGATTCGGCGCCGCTTACGCCCAGCGAAATCGCCTCCATTGCGGCAGGAATTCTTATCTCAGGACGCAAATGCACGAAAGATAACGTCGTGCCCTTCGTTGAAGCGTTGACTGATTATGACTGCTCCTACTCGGTGCCCGGTCTGGGCCGATTCAGAGTCAACATATCAAGCCAGCGACGATCTTTGGCGCTTGTATTGCGTCATATTCCCTATGTCCTGCCTACTATCGAAAGTCTGCAATTGCCTCCGGTTCTAGGTGATATCGCGCTGGCGGAACGAGGGTTGGTCCTGGTAACGGGAATAACCGGCAGCGGGAAATCCACAACTTTAGCGGCCATGATCAATTTGATAAATCAGAAAAAGCGCCGCAAAATCGTCACCATCGAAGACCCTATCGAGTTTCTTTATCGCGATGATAAATGCAGCATCGCTCAGCGCGAATGCGGGTCGGACACCGAGAGTTTCGCTAAAGCTCTGCGAGCCGCTTTGCGCCAGGATCCTGACATCATCCTTGTAGGTGAAATGCGCGACAAGGAAACCATCGATATTGCGATCAAGGCCGCCGAGACAGGACACCTGGTGCTTTCAACGGTTCACACAACAGACGCGCCCAGAACAATTTCGAGAGTGCTCAGCGTCTTCGATCCATCCGAACAAGCTTCCACACGGCTGCGATTGAGCGAAACATTGCTGGCGGTCATTTCTCAGCGCCTGCTTAAACGCGCCGACGGCAGCGGCCGCGTAGTCGCCTGCGAGATCATGCGTCAAACCAAAACCATCCAGGAGTGCATTGAAGAACCGGCGAAGATCCATATGCTGAAGGAGTACATTGAAAAAGGCCGCGAGCATTACAAGATGCAGACTTTCGACCAACACCTGACCGATCTCTATCGCGCGGAAATCATAAACCTGGAAACAGCAAAATCCGCCGCAACTTCCGCCGCTGATTTCGAACGCAATCTCCAATTTGAGTAGCGCACTTTTGCGTTTTAGCTGTGAACTCCTGCAACCTTGAGACCACGACTGATCAGATAATCCTTCACTTGTTGGATGCTTACGATCCGGAAATGAAATACTGAAGCCGCCAGCAGGACGCTTGCGCCGCCTTTCGTCGCCGCATCATAAAAATCCTCGAGCTTGCCGGCTCCGCCTGAAGCGACAACGGGGAGTTTGACAGCATCCGCAATCGCCCGGGTAAATTCCAGGTCATAGCCCGCCTTGGTGCCATCTCCATCCATGCTGGTCGGCAGAATCACTCCTGCGCCCAGTTTTTCACATTCCTTGGCCCACACTACAGCATCTTTGCCAAAGGGTTGCGTGCCGCCCGAAATCACCAACTCGAAACCGGAAGGCATTTCCTTGTTTCTTCGCGCATCAATCGCCACTGTGATGCAGTCCGATCCGAATTTATTCGCTGCTTCCGAGATCAGCGCCGGTCGTTTCACAGCCGCGCTGTTCATTGAGACTTTGGACGCCCCGGCCTCGAACAGGGATTCCATGTCGCTCAACTCAGAGATGCCGCCGCCAACAGTAAGCGGTATTCTAATAACAGCCGAAACCTTCTTTACCCACTCGAGCCGAGTTTTTCGGTTTTCAAGAGTGGCGGCGATATCGAGCATCGCCAATTCATCCGCTCCTTCAATCTGATAAAACTCAGCGTTCCCCACAGGATCTCCGGCGTCGCGCAGGTCGGTAAAATGTATGCCTTTGACCACACGGCCATTCTTCATATCGAGGCAGGGCATAATTTTGATTTCGCTCATAACTTCTCCTGTTGATTATTTATGGCCAGACTGCCAAAACGAAACAGCAGTTTAACTGCGCAGGTTCCCGCCAGACAAGCGAATTTCAAAAATAATAGGGACGCTACCCTATTTAATCGATTTCCCCACAGACCGGGCAGTCAGGATCACGGTTTATTTTGAATTCACGGAAGGACATGTCATAGCCGCTGAAAAAGAGCAGACGGCCGGTCAGAAGTCCGCTCAAGCCGGCAATTATTTTAATTGTTTCAATAACTTGAATGCTGGCAATGACTCCCGGAACCGGGCCCAGAACACCCGGAGGCGGGGCGGCCGACTCGGAACGGATACTGGGGAAGACGCATTCCAAACAGGGCGTTTTCCCAGGGATAAAAGTGCTTGCCATGCCATCGAGTTGATGCACGCCTCCGTAAATGAAAGGGATCCTCTTTTTAACCGAGGCGGCGTTCAAAATCCTTCTCGTACTCATATTATCCATTGCATCTACAATGACGGAACAGTCTCCGATCAACTCCATGCAATTCTTTTCAGTGATTTCAGCATGGATCGCTTCAATAGAGCAGTTCGGATTCAGGCTTTTCAATTTCCGTGAACTTGATTGGGATTTCAATTCGCCGATATTGTCGCTCCAGTGAATGATCTGGCGGTTCAGGTTGCTGCAATCGACTTTGTCCTTATCAACAATTTTCAAACAACCAATTCCGGCCGCCGTCAAATAATATGAGGAAATCGAGCCCAGGCCGCCAATGCCTGCCACGAAAACTTTCGCCTCTTTAATCTTCTTTTGCCCCTCTTCCCCAATTTCCGGAATAATGAGTTGCCGGGCGTAGCGGAGTTTTTCTTCTTGTGTAAGGTCCATCGTGATTCCTTTTATGCCTCTCCAGTAAAAAAATAATGCAATACATCCCGGAAAAAAGCATTGTAACTCGAATAGCGACGATTGACAGTCACGAAAAGCCGGGTTCCGACAATTGCTGGAATCCTTAAAGCATGATCGCCCCTGACCTACGCCGACGAACACGGACGAAACTCGGCCTCCAATATCGTGTAGTCCGGGCTCTTCAGCTGTTGAAATTTTTTCCTCCCTTGTCGTAGAGGCTTTCCATACGCTAAGCTATTGCGTGTTCCAATTCCCAGGGAGGGGCAGAAGAGGCATGGCGGAAAGGGAAACTCCAATCCATTACGATGTCAGCCTGATCACGGACAATGATCTGTATCTTTTTAATGAAGGATCTCATTTTCGACTTTATGAAAAACTTGGAGCCCATAATTTAACGATTGGGGGCGAACAAGGAACCTACTGCGCCGTATGGGCGCCCAATGCAGCGCGAGTATCCATCGTCGGCGATTTCAACGACTGGAACGGAGAAAGGCATCCGCTGCGATCCAAGGGGAATTCAGGCATTTGGGAAGGCTTTCTTGTTGGAGTTGGGCAAGGAGCTCAATACAAATATCATATTACGACCAAATACCATGGATATGTCGTGGATAAGGCCGATCCTTTCGCTTTCTGCGCACAGAGTCCACCTGCAACGGCGTCGGTTGTATGCGCCCTTGATTACTCCTGGGGAGACGAAAAATGGATGAAAGAGAGACACGCCCATAATTCCTTTAATTCCCCCATGGCCATCTATGAACTCCACATCGGATCCTGGAAACATGTTTTAGAGGATAATTCCCGATCATTGTCCTACCGTGAATTAGCCCACAACCTGGTTGAATATGTGCTTAAAACCGGTTTTACTCACGTTGAATTCATGCCGATAATGGAGCACCCGTTTTATGGCTCCTGGGGCTATCAGGTAACCGGCTTTTTCGCCCCCACCCGGCGATACGGAGATCCGCAGGATTTCATGTACCTAGTGGATTGCCTGCACCAAAACGGAATTGGCGTCCTATTGGACTGGGTTCCTTCCCATTTTCCAAATGACGAGCATGGGCTTACCTTCTTTGACGGCACTCATCTGTACGAACACGCAGATCCAAAAAAAGGCCTGCACCCCGACTGGAACACCTCCATTTTCAACTATGGCCGAAATGAAATCCGGAGCTTCCTGATCAGCAACGGGCTTTTCTGGCTGGATAAATATCATATCGATGGCCTGCGCATGGACGCGGTTGCCTCCATGCTTTACCTGGACTACTCCCGAAAAAAAGGAGAATGGATCCCCAACCATTACGGCGGAAGAGAAAACCTGGAAGCGGTCGATTTCATCCGCAGATTCAACCAGGAAGCTTACAAGTCCTATCCCGACATCCAGATTATTGCCGAAGAATCAACCGCTTGGCCTATGGCTACAAAGCCGCCTTATGTAGGAGGACTGGGATTCGGTTTCAAATGGGATATGGGTTGGATGCACGACACCCTGAGATACATCAGTCACAATCCAATCCATCGCAAGTTTCATCACAACGAAATTACGTTCCGGTCGCTTTATACCTTTTCAGAAAATTTCGTCATGCCTCTTTCCCATGATGAAGTGGTTCATGGCAAAGGTTCGCTTATCGGGAAAATGCCGGGGGACAACTGGCAGAAATTTGCCAATCTGCGGCTGCTATTCGGATATATGTACGCTCAACCAGGTAAAAAGATGCTCTTCATGGGAGACGAATTCGGACAGTGGAGTGAATGGGATCACAACAGCAGTCTGGACTGGCATCTGTTGGAGTACGCCCTCCATCAAGGTCTGCACCGATGGGTTGAAGACATCAACCGCATGTACAGGAACGAACCCGCGCTGCATCAAGACACAGAACCGGCAGGGTTTGAATGGATTGACGGAAGCGACGCCGATAACAGCGTTCTCACATTCCTGCGGAAAGGCTTCAACCCCGGCGAGACAATTCTGATAGTTTGCAATTTCACTCCCGTACCCCGCCTCGGATATCGGGTGGGCGTTCCGGCAGGCGGCTATTGGAAAGAAATATTAAACAGCGACGGCAAGGAATATTTCGGCAGCGGAGAAGGCAATGCCGGAGGAGTTTTTGCCGATCCTTTGCCTGAGCACGGACGCGATTTCTCGCTGAATATGATTATCCCTCCGCTGGGGGTACTCTTTTTCAGACAGGAATCCTAAGCCTCACTTCCCTTTAATTCCGAACACGCCCTTGTCAACGTCGCGCAGCGCGGATATCCCAACGTAATCGTATCCGCAATCGCGCACGTAGCCGTAGGCTTTATTATTTCATTGGAATTTAAAACAATAGAAAATATTATTAGAGCATGTTTAAAAGCAATTATGTTTTCCTGCTTCTTTTTTTGCTTTTATCTGCAAGCTCAGTCAACTCAGAGGAAAGTCCCAAAGTAATTCATGTTTTAGTCGCTCTCTGCGACAATGAATATCAGGGAATAGTAAAAGTCCCCAAAGCGATCGGGAATGGAGACAATCCTGAAACAAATCTGTATTGGGGTTGCTCCGGCGGGGTTCGCGCCATATTCCACAAAAGCGCTCAATGGCAGCTTGTTAAAACAATCAAACATCCCAGATCGGCGGTTCTTGAGCGAGCGGTATTCCTGCACAAAGCGAGTAAAACGCTCCTGGTCGCCGACGGATACCAGGGCCGGCATATAAAAAGAACTCTTGAAGATTTCTTTGCATTGCTGGCCGGCCGCCAGATTGAAAACGAATACGAACAGGTCCCTCAGTTGGATAAGAGAATTCGTGCAGGAAGCAATGCCTCACTCATCGTCTACGTTGGACATAACGGCCTTATGGACATCAAGTTTGAATCGCTTCCGAATGGCCGATCAGAAAAACAAGCCATCGTACTCTGTTGCGAAAGCCGGCAGTATTTCCAATCCATTTTGAATAACTACGGCGTCAAACCGGCGCTCCTTACGACACAACTGATGTATCCGGGGGCGATGATCCTGGAAGAAGCATTCGAAGGATGGATTAAAGGAGAGACGCGTAATCAAATTCGAATACGCGCCGGGGAAGCTTATGCAAAAAACCAGAAAATCAGCGGCAAATCGGGCATAGGAGTTTTCAGTAAACTCGATCGTTAATCCTCCATACAATCAACGGCAAATTAGGATTTTTCATATATTCCTCCGAGCGGATTTATCCAACCCATTTTGATCTCCAAGGCGCAGAGTCAGAGTTCGAACTATTATCAACGGAATCAGACCAAGGACGCCAAATGAGCAATCAATAATTCGCCAGAAGAATGGGATGCCACGGATAGGTCCGCAAATCAACGCCAGCGGGATGACCAGAAGACAGGCAATCATCCCAAACTCCACGACCCAGATATTTTTAATGGGATCTTTTAAGGGGCCTATGAAAGCAATGGCGATAACCAGGTGAGCAAATGCCAGCCAATCGGTGCCATAGGCAAGAAAGGGATAATGCCGATCGGCGGTCTCCAGGCCTTCACGAACAAGCTCCAGCCAATATGCCAGCCCAGGGAATGACGATCCTATGGCAGTCGTCTTGCCAAACCAAGACGTCAGCAGTTGCGATTCCCACACAAGTGGAAACGCAGTCAGCCCGCTCAGTACCAATCCAATGATGAAGAAACCAAGAATTAGCCGAATGAGCCTGAGCCGCTTGGCATCGTATACATCTACAGTTTTCACTATTGTTCCTTTACTAATCGGCCAACCAGACAAATATCAATATTCATCTAACTCACTTCAACCGGTTTCAGGAGCCCCATCATATAAATATGGGAATTATTACTTTGCCTCTTACTTGCTGATAACGTCGCCGGGACATCTATATCCTTAGTCCCGGCGATGTCCGGAATGATCCTAATCCTTGGGCTCGTATTTGGGAACGACGACGGGTTTGTCGGTTAAATTCACACTTATCGTGTGGATACTCCGGTATCTCCCATTGACCAATCGGAACATATGGGAATCCGGCATGCCCTTACTGCTATCGCCGAACCGGCAAAAGACATTGACAACCCCCATCTCCTCATCAACGACATAAGTCCTGTTCACAACAAACATCTCGCCCAGCGGGGCGTCGATTTTACAGGTGTCCTTGTATTCATTTTTTTCATTGGTATAAGCGCCGCCTTCCAGCCGGGCGCATGGAGTGCTCCAGGGGGGCGTGATGAACTTATCTAAAAATATGAAATCAAAATACTGGTTGCCCGCATCGATCAAATCCTGCCGGCTGACGCGCGCATCAATAGGCAGGATGGACCAGTCTTCGGCCGCTGAATATTTCAGATAATTGGGCGCATTGAACAGCCAATCGCCTTCGTCGGTCACCAGGCTGTCGATCTCGGTAATTTGGCCGTCCTTTACTTTCAATCGGGTGCCGAGAACATAAGGATGCCCTCCCTCAGTAATAATCACCTCGCTGAATGTCTTGCATCGCGAAGCGTCGTAAATGCTGCGCTGAAGGGCGATGGGCAAAGCGGTATTCCAGAGTCCCTTTTCTTTCGTGATTTCAATCATGTTTTCAAAATACTTCGCCTTCGGAGAGAGAGCCATTTTCGATGGATTTCCCGCTTTCTGAGCTGCGAGGTAACTGTCTACCGCGGCCTGAAGCGTCGATCGCGTGCATCCTGTTTGCGCCTGCAGAAGCGCCGTGCCGCCGCTCAGCAGGATCGCCATGCCGACTATTATCCGAATCATAAAATCCTCCTTAAAAGTTGTATGTCAAAAAGTTAGGATTTGCGAAAACCAACGGCATTTTTGCTCAAGCCGTCCGAAAAAGCAACCTTCCCGGCGCCGCCGGCGATTGCCGGATTGAATAATCTGTGACTGGATGACCTTTGTTGCATTTCTGCGAAAATGTCTCAAAGGGGAAGCATTCATCGGGGTCGCAATCACTGTCGAAAATCGATCCTTTCGAACGCCGCCAATTTTTGGCTTCAAGCCGCGGAGCGGCGACAGATGGATAGACGGGGGTGAGCGAAGCGAACCCCCGGCTATCTATCCGGCGCCGGCCTTGAAAGGCCAAGCTATATTCATTCCCATCCGCTACGCGGCCTTCTCGCTCGAATAGGTTGCTTTTCATTTCTATGTCCACAATCCAAAGCACGGGTGAGTTCCAGGGTGGCGAAACTCATCCGCAGCGCACCCTAAGCTAAGCGTTATTAGACGCGCCGGCGGGATCGCCGGCGCAAAACGAACTTCCATATTTCTATGAAAACGATGGAAAGCAGCGATGCGCCTGCTGTAACCGCGAGATCCAATGCCGGCATCGGAACGGTATCGAATATCCGATTCCCTATCGGGGTATAGATAACCGCCAGCTGCAATCCGGCGACCAGCACCACCGCCCCGGCCATGGATCGATTTCCTAAAATATTCATCCTGAAGAGCGATTCCTTTTCGGATCTCGATTCCAGCGCTACGATCAACTGCGTAATAACCAGGACCGTGAAGACTGTCGTCTGCCATGCCGGATCTCCCAGGCGCCACAGATCCCACGCGATGGCGATTGCTGTAACGCTCATGAGAACGCCGATGACGCCGATGAACAGCACTATTTCCCGGCTGAAAATTCCAGCGGCCTGAGAATAAGGAGGCCGCTTCATGACATTCTTTTCCGCCGGTTCCACTCCCAGGGCCAATGCCGGCGGCCCATCGGTGACGAGGTTCATCCAAAGGATCTGCAGCGGCAATAAAGGCAGCGGCATTCCCAGCAGCGGGCCCAGCAGCATGACGGCAATTTCACTGGCGTTGCATGTGAGCAAATATCGGATGAAGCGACGGATGTTGTCATAAATGATACGGCCTTCTTCGACCGCAGACACGATGGTGGCAAAGTTGTCATCGAGCAGGATCATATCGGCGGCGCTTTTGGAGACATCGGTGCCGGTGATTCCCATCGCAACTCCGATATCCGCTTTCTTCAAAGCCGGTGCGTCATTAACGCCATCCCCTGTCATCGAAACCACTTCCTGCTGTTTTTGATAAGCATCAATCAACTTGAGCTTATGCTCCGGAGAAACACGGGCGAACACTGAAACGTTTCGAGTGGCCTCCATCAGTTCTTCGACCGACATGCGCTCAATATCCTGTCCGGTTAAAAATCTGTCGTTTTCCGTAATGCCGATCTGCTGGGCGATGTGCCGCGCGGTCAGAGGATGATCGCCGGTGATCATCGCCGTGCGAATGCCGGCGGTGTGACACTTCAGAACAGCCTCGCGAACTTCAGGGCGGGGGGGATCCATCATTCCGAATAAACCGACAAGGGTGAGATTTCGCTCCAGAGCTTTTTCAGCAGTCTCATCCGGTGGAAGGCTCCAGGTACGCAGCCCGACTCCAAGAACGCGCATCCCTTTGGAGGCCATGTTATCGTGCGCCGCCATAATGCGTGATTTCCATTCCGCATCAAGTTCGAGGCTTTTTCCATCAACGAATACACGGCTCGAAACCGTCATGAGTCCGTCGATAGCGCCTTTGGTGAAAGCAATATACGGATGACCTTCGGCCAACAACCTCAGGCTTGGAGGCAGTTCCTGGTGATTTTGCGGAGCGCGGTGCAGCGTGGTCATTCGCTTCCGGACTGAATCAAAAGGGATTTCGGCGATGCGCGGAAATTGTCGGTCGAGATCGTCCTTCATGAACCCCGTACACGCGGCGGCTATAACAAGGGCTCCTTCCGTAGGATCGCCTGTGGCATGGAAACGATCATGCTTTTTTTCATGAGACAAAACGGCGTCATTGCACAGGGCTCCTCCCATCAAGAGCAGATCCAGTGCAGGTTGCGCTCCAGGGGGTGGAATTTCTCCCTGGGGTTGCAGTGTAAATCCGGCTTCGTTCGAACACTGATCCAGCTCAATCGAGTGGTTGGCCACATCAACGCCGACGACGGTCATTCTGTTCATTGTAAGAGTGCCGGTTTTATCGGAACAGATGACCGTCACGGAACCGAGCGTTTCGACGGCGGGAAGTTTGCGGATAAGCGACTTCCGTTTCAGCATGCGTTGCGCGCCCAGCGAGAGCGCGATGGTGACAACGGCCGTCAGGGCTTCAGGAACCGCGGCGACCGCAAGGCTTACAGCAGTCAGGAGGAGTTCCTCGATCTTGCTCTGCCCTCGAATCCAGCCGATAATAAATACAACCGCTACCAAACCCAGCGCAGCCTGGGCAAGCAGTCTTCCCAAACGATTCAGTCGCTGTTGCAGAGGGGTTGATTCCTGGGCGACGGATTGCATCATTCGGGCGATATTGCCCAGTTCGGTTTGCATCCCGGTTTCAGTGACTATAAACTCGCCCCGGCCATAGCTTACAATCGTGCCGCTGTATACCATGTTGCGCCGATCCGCAAGGTCCTTCTCCTCCTCGAACTGAAGGTCTCCGGATTTTTCCACCGGCTCTGATTCTCCGGTCAGGGCGGATTCGTCCACCCGAAGGTTGACGCTTTCCGATATTCTTCCATCGGCTGGGACAATGTTGCCGGTTTCGAGCACGACTAGGTCCCCGGGGACAAGTTCTCGGGCCGAGACTTCCTGTATTACGCCCTCACGGCGCGTTCGGACTACCGGCACGGCCATGCGCTTGAGGGCCGCCATAGACTGTTCGGCTTTGAATTCCTGAATATACCCGAATAGCGCGTTCAGCAAGACGATGACCAGAATGACTGCCGCCTCCATCCAATCGCCCAGGAGCGCAGAAATCAAAGCGGCTACGAGCAGCAACACCGTCAACACGCCGCTCAGTTGTTCAACGAGAATCTGCCATCGGGTCCGCCCTTCTTTCCCGACCAGTTCGTTATATCCATATTGCGACCAACGCCGCTGAACCTCTGCGCCGGATAATCCCTGCACTGTATCGCTATTGAGCTGTTTCAATGCATCCGAAGCCGGAAGACTGTGCCATTTAGTTCTCATAAGTCCTGCATGCCCATAAGAGTTTTCCTGTTATTAAACAACTCTGCCGTTCGCCTAATCCATCCTTCCGTAAGTAAAACCGTTTGACCCTACGTTTTCAATCCCAATTCGTAATCTTTGAGAAATAGGGAAAGGAATAGGGAAAGGAATAGGGTAGCGTCCCTATTTTTCCGGGACTACCAGACGCTGCAGCTTGGATAGTAGAACAAATAGTACATCTGAGGGTATTTCCACACATCAACATTGCTTAAATAGAAACATACGGCTAGAACCAGCCAGGGCGCCGCGTTTGCCACATATATAACGGGCTTTCGAACCGACAAACTCAAAAGATATTCACGAAAAGCATCGAAAGACAGTGCCATTAAAAAGTACACCGCAGGATACGCAATATAGGCAAACCTTGGAAGAGCGGCCAAATATAGAGGAACGCCGTTTTCGTCCTGGCCCCATTGCACCGCCCCGAACTGCAGAAAAATTACAGCCAACAGCGCAGGCGCTCCCATTGCAAGCGGCAGGAGAATCCGGCGGCGGTCGCGCATAAAAATCAAACCGGCAAGCGCAACAACAAACGGAATGACGAAGAACGCATTGACCATGCTGCCGAAATACGTCCGCAAAGCCAGGACGGATGATCGGTATAACGGGCCCAGGTGCGCGTGGAAGAATATATTGTAGACATGCACCCAGGATGATTCCAGGTAACCGGTGTGCAGCGACTCAAGATTGACGCCCAGTATGTTGGTTTGAAGCTTGAGAAATCCGAAATAGACGGCAATTGCCAAGCCGAGCCCGACAGCAACCCGCGGCATGGAAGCTTTGCGAATCAAAGCATATAGAATGAGACCGGCGTAAACCGGGAACAGAGAATAGACCATGCTCGCCAGACCAAGCGCGCAACCGAAGGCAAGGAAATCAACCATACTCCGGTCTTGCTTTCTTATGAGCGCTTCCTCAAGCAGCAGAATGAGCATAATGACTACAGCATATCCCGCAAGATAACTCATTGGCTGCGCCACAAACATTATAAAACCCGGCCCGGTCCCTACCATCGCAGCAGCATAGACCGCCACCCGGCGGTTCCATAATAAAACGGCCAGACGATAGGTGCAGAGGCAGGCTAGAAACCAGAGGCTGATGTTAAGAAACAAGTACACATAATAGGGCGAGAAAAAGTAGCTCGCCTGAGTGCTTATATAATGCGGATAAGCGCGACGGATCATGGTTGATTCCGTTTTGGAATCCGGGTCTAAAGGGGTGACGCCCAAAAAAAGATCGTCCATAGGGCGGTAGTAGGCTTTGTAATCGGCGTTGACGGCGCCCTTCATATCAGGAAACAAATATTGCGCATACCAGTAGTTTATCGACTCCGGCTGTTCGAAGTGCGTCAGGTACACATAGGGCGACCTCATCGATAAATGGAGCCAAGCCTGGAGTACGAGCAAGAGAAACAAGCCGAACCATGCAAGGGCGGTTTTAGCATGCCGGGAGGATCGCTCTTCTGAACGCAGCCAAGGTTTCCAGCCCCATAGCGCCGCAGCAGCCATGCCCGTCACGATCAGCAATCCGAAAACCATAATCTCGTTTGGCATGGACCCTAAATGAGGAAGCGCCTTTAAAACCTTGAGGAAGCCTCCCCGAGGCATCCAGTTCGCCGACTGCAGCGTGGAGGGAATTTCATATACCGGGGGCATGTGTGCATTGTAATAAAATTTATCCAAGCCCAGCCAACGGTACGGAAGCGTGAAAAGGACTGCAATCGCAGCCGTCCAACCCTGAATAATCGCTTTTTTTCTGATATAAAGCGACAGGATGTAATAGATTGTCGGCAATGTAAGGCACAGCATAAACGCCGAGCTGAGATAGGCGCGCAACGAAACCTGCTTTGTCTCCAAAGCCCAATTATAACGGCCGGTCAAAACGACCAGGGCGACGGCAAGGAACGCCAACCATTTAAGAATCGGATAAACCTTCCGGAGCCGGCTGGATTCAATCAACGCCATAAGCTTCCTTCCTATTCCTTTATTATAAATTTTGGAGCGTCCCGAATCTTACACAAATAATCGAGCTTACAGTAGACTCAATCGAAAAAGACGCAAAAAAAGCAAGCATCCTGGAATTGCCCATCTCGGCCGATCTTGGGATAGCCGACATCGCAGTGGAGAGAATAAAAGCCAAGCAAACCACTTTTTCGTTGGGTGCCGCAACAGGAAAACCGATGCGTCGGACTCAATTGAAACCGAACGGCGGCGGCCGCGTTTGAAGCACCAAAGAGAAGGAAGTGAGGTGGCGTTATTCTGTATAATTGGCATAATTGGATGGCATGAAAGATGCCGGGGTTCTCCAAAGCGGTGGCGGCAAAGTACGACTTTTGAAATGGG
>CAYTYP010000068.1:0-16640 GCA_964441405.1 uncultured Acidobacteriota bacterium | reverse complement strand
TCAATTGATTGATGCTCGATGTTGCTGTTTCAATCCACGCTCCCGCGCGGGGAGCGACGCCGATACATCTAAGCTTTGATTTTTCCACTATTTGCAAAGCTATTCGCGCGAACAGGCAAAAAACAATGTGCAAATGAGAAGCAAAGGAATGCTGAATCGCGGAAAGTACTCGAAAATCTACTACTTAATGTTTTCGCGATACTCCCGGAAATTTCTTGTACGCTTGGTATACGCGATGCCAATTTTTGAGGCTTCATATAACTAAAGGACCTTCCAGATCAACGGATGGTTTAGCGCCATGATGTTCGACTCGATGTTTCCAGTTGCTGCCGAGATAGTAAAATCGGAGACTGTCTTCATCGGTATTATATTCATCCAATAATCGAAGCTTCAAGCGCGTCCATTGTTCGGGATCGACAATACATTCGAAAACCGAATTTTGAACTCGCTGTCCATATCCTAAACAGGTTTTTGCTACTCTGCGCAAACGCCTGCGTCCTTCGGGAGTTGTTGTTGCTACGTCATAACTGACTAAAACAAACATGCAATTGGATCACTCCATTTCTTTATCAATGGTTTGATAGATTCTTAGCGCCAAATGAAAGGTGGATAAGCATCCAGATCGCCTCGAAGGAAACCGGCTAATAGCCTTGCTTGAAGATGCAGCAACAAACCAACTGTTGTTGCCTCCCCCAGAAAAGGGTGAATGATAGTTTCTTGTTTTCTTTCTTGGTAAGCGGTGAGAATTGCCTTTCGAGTGTCATCATCCATAAGTACGGCGCCGGATTCGCTTTTGCGAAAACCTCCGGATCGCAACTGGCGCTTATTTACCATCGACAAAATTAATCGATCTCCCAGAACAGCCCGGAATTCTTCTATCAGGTCCAGCGCCAGGCCGGGCCTGCCCGGGCGGTCGCGATGAAGGAAACCGACTGCCGGATCCAATCCAACAGATTCTAAAGCTGAACGAGCATCGTGTGTCAGCAGAGTATAGACAAACGACAATAATGAATTCAGGTTATCCAGCGGTGGCCGCCTGTTTCTCGTTTTAAAAAAGAAATCTTCTTTTTGTGTCAGGATCAAATGATCAAATACTTCAAAATAATAGCGCGCCGACTCACCCTCAATCCCTCTCACGGCGTCAAGAGGCTGAGGCCTATCAAGTCGTTCTAATGCGCAGGAAAGCCTTTGGATCGCGGCGGAAACTTCTGTAGCGCCTGTGATATCCGGATGATCGCGCAACGCTCTCAGAAGGGCAGTCCGGCAATTGGCAATTTTTGCCCGCACAATTGTTCGAGCCAGTTCCGAGGCGCTTGTCTGATCATCGGACTTCTTATATTGAGTTTTTCTCAGCAATACGTTCCCGGCAACAGGGCCTTCGATACGTGCGAGAAAACGGCCATATTCTGTAAGATGAGTGATTGTTACACCGCGCTCGCCGCAGCGTCCCATAAACGCGGGACTGCACGATACCTGGCCAAAGCAGACAACTCCTCCAATCATATGAAGCGGAACTCGGAGGCGAGTCTCTCCTTCAATACGGATGAGCGCCGCCTCTCCCTCACAATGAACATAGGCTCCCGGCGTCGTAACAAAAAGAGTATTTAGATGTTGTTTCATGAGCCCCCGGGCTTTTGCGGAGTATCAGAAAGGGATTTCTTTATAGCGCTATCCAGATATGATTTCGCAGAATGATATTTCGCGGTTATTTCCGGCGTACAGACTTCCTTCAAGGAACAACGGTCGCATTTGGACTCATAAATAGCAGGAGGTGTTATGCGGTTGCGGATGAGTTCATGCAGACGTAAAGCCGTTTGTTCGGTCTCCGCTCTTAATTCGCCATCGAAGCTAACGTCGAACCTATGATGAGTTGTTCCATAGAATAAAGCGCCGGCGGGAACGTCCACTCCTAGCATTTCCTCCAGACAAATTGCCTGAGCGCAAACTTGAACTTCATCGCAACGATCACGTTTTGGCCGTCCACGTTTATATTCAACCGGAAACGGTTTCCACAATCCTTTAGCCGCGGTGAGCGAAATACCGCCTTCACTCACCCGATGGAATTCCACAACATCGGCGACTCCGGACAATCCGAGCCTCAAAGACCGCAGTGGAAGCCCACGCGCAATTCGGACATCACCGCGCGACTCCGTCCTGTCTCCGTCTTCATGTACCTTATCATGCAAGTGCTCGCCCTGAACGGTCAGCGCATTATCCGCCCACACCTGCTCGATATGGATCAGCGCACACTGCCGCTCGCAGAAAACAAGATGCTGAAGAGCAGAGAGTTGCAGCAACTCGTCTTCATCAAACATTTTCCATGCTCATATCATCTCTTGAATTTCAATTCCTGGAGGTAAATCTGATCGATCAAGCACAACCTGATAGTCTGAGAATGTCCGTGCTGGTTTAGTTGCATCATTTCTTGTTATTATTATCTTTTCAAAAAGAGTATGGGCTGGCGCGTTCCCTAACGGGCTTTCATGTTTGAAGATAAAAAGCTTTTGTGTGGACATCAATCCGCGCGCAGCCGAACGGTCATGTTCGAACATGCTCCTTAAAGCTTCCCATAAAAGCTGTAAGTCGTCTTCACCGAACTTAGTCTGAGCAGCCAAGTGAGGAGAGACAAATCCGTATCCTACGTACAAACCATAAGGCACCGTGTTTTTGCGCCCCATAGTTCGATTGTCGCCACCCTGCTTTTCCGCTTCTGCTTCAGTCGCGACAGCCATCCGTGTAATGGAATGCTCTAGCGTAACAATCTGGTCCACCGAGCGCCCGAAGGTCATCTGAACTGGGCCTCGAACTTGTCCGCAGTTCGGGGCCGACTTCAACGACATGACAGCTCCGAAGGTGCGTATGTCATAAAACTTGTTGCACATCCAATCACGGCCTTTTTCGGTTTCTTCTCCGGTTGGTTTTCGTGACTTCACCCCTTTTAGTACTTGTGTAAAATAACTATTTAAATCCTTACCCGGTTTGCCTTCTTTGATTTCCTCCTTTGCCGCCTTAACATCCGCATCGGCTGCAATTACGAGGAAAACGCTGCCGTCATCTTCTTCATTCAATGACAGCCCTTCCGGAAGAGAGAACTCCGAAATAGCTTCCCTGATTTCAGCAGGTACTGGAACTGGGGGAGGTGCCTCGCCAAGTTGAATATTCAGCGACCTAAATGCCTCGATATGCGATCGACCGAGAACGGACTTCTCTTTGATATAAACATCATAATTCTTCAAGTCCTCTTCGGAATTCTTCGTCATCTGTATATAGTTCCGAACCTTCCGCTTCAAACAAACGTCCGTCACCAACCCGCATCCGGTTTCCGGGTCCACGCGAGGAAGGTTACCTGCATCGGGATCTCCATTTGGGTTGCCGTCCTTGACATCGAAGATTAAAACAAAATCGTATCGGTTCTTTATTGGGTTATTCATGATTACGGTTCCTTTCTTTAGTTAGTTTCTCTGTTTTTCGGTTTGAAATCGTGCATTTGGTGGTAATAGCCTATGGCGAAACGGCCTTGATCTGCCAAGCAGAGATGGGTTGGGAAATCACCAATGCCTTCCATAATCTCCATAAAGAGTTTTTCAATATTTACCCTTTCGCCCACGTTCTCGATCTTTGCAAGATGATGCTTGCTCAGCCGTATCAGCGTGGCGAATACGGCGACGGGCGTGCCGGAGGCGGCGCCATAGTATCGATCACGGATGGTGGTATTGGGCTCTTTTCCTCCTCCGCTTGTGAATGCCCGGATCTGTGTTCGCTCAAGCGCAGCAAATAGCCGCCCGAGTCTGTAGCCGATATTCGTATTACTTGGGTCGAGAGTCATCTGCAATTCCTCCTCCTTTTTTATATTTTTATGTCTTATTGCTCTGTTGATACATGCTTTGATAAGTGCGGCGCGTTCGTACGTCACATTTGGCAGAGACCTGCCGCTATTCTTGTCCTTCCGAGACTGTTCTGCCCTCACCCGCCGAATTATCGCTTGCAGAAGGGTTTGCGGATAAGGCAAACCCTCCAGTATGGCTCGCATTGTGTCTCCGCCAAGGTTTGGTGGAATGTTTTTCGAGTCTCGCTGAACAGCGGTCGAGAGGAGCAGGCGAAAAAGAGAAAGTGTATCCGTGTCTCTTGGCCCGTGAACAATCCAGGTGTCGAGAAAGTGTTGCCGGATGTGCGTAGCCATCTCAGCGACCGTGCTGACGATCCAAAAACGAATAGCGATGCGAGCGGCGTTCGGAGCCAATCCAAGTACGTAGAATGTTGTTTTTCCATCATCGGTCAGATAAGCTCCGGTCTGTGCGGCTTTGAAAAGACTCTCCACTGCATGAGCATTTCGGTCGGGATCATCTTTGGGAGGCTCACCAAAGAAATCTGGTAATTGCTGCTCGAATTCCATATCCTTCGCTGCCCAGAACACAGTAGAGGCATCCCCAACCTGCATTCGTTGTCGGGAATCTTTGGAAAGCAGATAGTTAAGTGCGGTGGTATAAGCGAAGACGGCATTTTTCCCAATGGGAGCGTTTGCCCCCTGGTCTTTCCCGAAAGATTTAAAAGAATCAAGATTGAAGGAAACTATATTAGCGCCGCTTGTTTGAGCGCCCCACACACCATTGATGGCTGCATGGAGCCGTTCAACTGTAGCTTTCTCTCCTGTGATTAGACAGATAGTATCTGCTTCTGATGGGTCGGCAATTAACGATTGGACCGCGGCTTTTACTGTATGCCTTTCTACCACCAAGTCTGTGTCCCCATCCAGTTTGAACGAGAGATTGGCACCTTCTTTTAAAAGTTCATTCCAATTGCCACCCAACGACGCAAGGAGTGCTTCTTTTTCATCACTTCTCTTTTGGAGAAAAAGCTTGACCGCTTTCAGACCATCATCGACGATTGTACCAAGGTCATCGATCCGCTTCATGAATGCCGTATGTTGTTCAGACACACGCTTTGCGACATCTTTCTCTGTTTTCCGGGTTGAACGTTTTTTGTCCTTTAATACAACGCCAAGCGCGTACTCTGGATTGTCCCAAAGGAGGTTCGCCTGGATCCCTACGGCACGCTTGACTGAAACTGGCACAAGGTAGGAATGGGCACGGCGTCTGCGGCCTTGGCCTTCGTAGGTTGGTTGAAGCATGACTGGAGTGCCATCATTCTTCAGTGTTAAGATATAGGCTATCTCCTTTTTTTCGAATCCGTAACGTGGCAAGTCCGGTTTTCTGTCGTAATACTCCTTCAGGGCTTGAAGAATCATCCCCGCACCTCCTCTCGGTTGTTGCGGTCCGGTACATGGATAACACCTTTCTGCAGTTTGGCCCGGAAGAAAAGCGGTTTGGGATCTGAAGGTATTACGTAGTCAAGATCATAGAGCATCCATCCGAGGTCGCGGGTTTCTGCAATGGGCGTGGCCGGACTGGAATGTTGATCCACTAGTTGAAATGTACAAGAAAACTCTCGGCAGCCAAGATAGGGCTGGTTGAAGCATTGACCTTTGCGTGCCCGGCGTTCGAACATGGCGGCGTATTTCGCCTCCGTTTCATCAATTCGGACATCGGGCTTCTGCCGTTCTACAACCTCAGCACTGTCTACTAAGTACTCAGGCACGGGATTTAAAATCCTGCTGCGTTGATCTGGCGGGATGAAGACAAACTCGGCATGGAGACGATACCTCACATCGCGGAGGAACAATCCCGCCCGCTGCTGGCGCGTATTCTGATCTTCAATGAAAATGCAGGCCACCCGAGGGGAAGCTATCTTTCCCACCTCATTTCTCCGCACAGATATCCACTTTATTGGTTCAAGCACCTCAATGCGCTTAAGATGCCAGCAGATGGCGGGTTTCCAAAGAATAGCATCGAAAATTGCCCGCGCGGCAGATGGTGTAATGACATCGTAACTGACGCGTTCGACTTTCATCTCCGGCCGGGTAAAACAGGCATACGGCCCACTTACTTCCAGACAGAATCCTCGCATTGAAATCTCTCCTTTGTTACTTTTCAGATAATAGCTTCTTCTGGCGACAGTCCATCGCCGAAGACATCCACGCCACAATCCTTATCGTAGCGGCCATTCCACACCCAGAAGTCCGGCCATTCTTCAATTGTGTCTCTCTGTAATTGTTTGAAAAGCCATACCGGTAAATTGACCGTAAATCGTTGCAACTTGCGCAAGAGATTACGATTGGGACCGCTGAAATGCAATTGTTTGATTAGGTTATCGGACTTCTCATCATAGTGTACGAATAGCGGCCGCTGTTGGTCATCTTTAATTAGTTTGAAGCGCTCCCCCACAGAACGAAAAGAAACGTCCAAGACATGGGAATCAGATGGTGTCAGTTCTTTGAGAATTGCAGCACCGGTATCATTGACCATAGAGTAAAAAAGGTTGAAATACCGCGTATAGATTTCAGGATCTTGTGGACTGAAATCAGGGAGTGAGTGTAATTCGATTGTTGTTCCTTCCCCTTTCAACAACAATCCCGGCGGTGATGGCTTGGGAGGAACGAATACCCGCACGACACCAAGCCGCCCTTGTGCATTCAAATTTCCTTCACGATTGCATCGCCCGGCAGCCTGGGCTATGGAATCAATACCAGACAAAGCACGATAAACAACGGGGAAGTCCATATCCACGCCAGCTTCCACAAGTTGAGTGCTGACCACCCGCGTTGTTTGGCCGCCATCCAAACGCTCTTTGATTGTCTTGATGGTTTCAGATCGGTGTTCACCGCACATTAGAGCGGATAGATGGATAGACCCCTTCGGCATCAGCTTGTACAAGTCATGGCAATCTCGTCGAGTATTGACGATACAAAGCACCTGATCATGTTGCTGCAGTCGCTCCGCTACCTCTTGCCATTTGGTTGGTTCGTGCAATGATTCAGGAAATGTAATTTCAGTGCGCCTAAGACGTTCATATAAATTAGGAGGATCGGGAATGATCTCGAATGCCTCATCAAGTTCGCGTAACGCTGGTTGCGTGGCGGTGGATAGAACTATTGTCACACCGTAATCCGCAACGAGCTGGTTCATGGCGTGCACACAAGGTTTGAGCAGCTCAGGCGGCAACAACTGCGCTTCGTCCAGGATTATTACGCTGTTTATGATGTTGTGCAGTTTGCGGCAGCGGCTGGACTTGGCTGAATACAGGGATTCAAAGAACTGAACGTTGGTGGTCACGATGATTGGAGCATCCCAGTTTTCTGCCGCGAGTCGCGATCTCTGAGTTTCATATTCGGGATCGAGATTGCTGTGGTGTTCGACTACATTATGTGCGCCAAAGATACGGGCCAGCGTAGCAGCGGTCTGCTCAATGATGCTAGTGTATGGAATGACATAAATGATACGCGTTTTGCCGTGCTTAACAGCATGGTCAAGAGCGAAGGCCATCGCAGAGAGCGTCTTGCCGCCACCCGTTGGCACTGTCAAGGAGAACATTCCTGACGATTTTGTTGCAGTTGATCGGCATGCTGACAGAACTTCCTGGCGTATGTCATTTACCGGAGTCTTCGGACTGGTTGCTGCCTTTTGTGCCATATGTGTGTCAAATACGGATTTGAGTTCTTCAAGACTGGTGAATCCAAATCTGCAATAGCTTTGCTCAGGCTGCATGAACTCTTCGGTGTCGAGGTAGTCGGCATCGACCAGGCATGAATAGAGCATGCGCACCCACAAGTGGAAGCTTTCCTTCTTTACGAATGAAGGTGGTTTGATAATGTGGCGGAGGTTATGGCATAACTGTTCACTCCAAGCACGGATTCGGTCCAAGTTCGACTGTCCTTCTTCAAGTCGAATACGAAGCGCCGCGGCGCCTGTTTCGCTCTCGAACCAATCAGGCAACCCTGCATGGTGGCCAGCCCCTAAGTAGGCAAGGGTTCGCCCAATTGGATTCTTAGGCTTGTTAAACATTTCCTCCGCCAGAGCAGCTCCAGCGCTAGAATGATTTACTCGCCCGATACCGGAACCGTCATATTCCGAATCGTCCAATCCATTTTCGCGCAGAAGGTAGGATTGGAACCTGTTGTCGGCTTTGCCGAGATCGTGTATCCAACCTGCATTCCATGCCCAATCGGAGGATTGAAAGGATTCGGCGAATCGGGCGGCGCATTCGGCAACATTCTTGAGGTGGGTCTCTAGAGGTTGCCAATCGAAAACCTGGTGGCCGGGTTTGCTGTGTGCGTAATAGCAATTTTTGTTTTGAATCTTTTCGGTGGTTGTTACATTAATTTTATTCACTAATTTAGACTTTCTTAGACAGTTTTTACCGCCGTGCTTCTTTGTCCTGCCGAGCGAATGAATTCAACGCGACTTGGTTCGCCGCTAGATGTTAATTCTGCAATTCTTCCAAGTTCATGGCTATTTCGAATACCACACGATTGTGACATCCCAGGACAATGTGAGATAAAATTCTAAAATATTTTTTCGAGCGACCCATTTATGATTTAGGTATTCTCAAGTAATTTTTTAGCTTCGTTCCTGATTTTTTTCCGAAGTGCCAGCGGATTGCTTACCTGGACGCCGGCGCCGAAACTTAAAATCCATCCAAGCAATTCTCGAGTATCCGCTACATGCAATTTCATCTGAAGGCGGCCGCCTTTTAAATGCTTCAACTGCTGGCTCGGATGCCAAAGGCGGTCTTTTACCCAGGCGGCTGTTGGCCGGTCAAAAAGCAGCTCAACTTCCAGCGGCTTGCCTCTCATTACAACAAGAGCTTCTTGAATGTAACTGTCAAGGTCAAATCCCAATGGCATTTGCCATGGATGATCGGTATTCGTTAAAGACCTGATACGATCGACAGCAAAAAGAAGAACGTCCTGACGATGGTGACAATACCCTATTAGATAAAGAGCTCCTGCGGCATACCATAGGCGATAAGGATCGACCTCGCGTCGTCTGGTTGCGTCCCGAGAGGCAGAATAATAACGCATCTGAACACTGCGTTTTTCCGCAAGAGCCCTGTTTAGTAACTCAATTGTCTTCGTATGTTCCCTATAGTTCTTGTGCGGACCCAGACTTACCGAGAAGTAGCGCTGCATTTGTCGTACGTGAGCCATGCCCTCGGGCGGAAGAATCGCCGCAGCCTTATTAAAAGCTGTTTCAAGTGACAATTGAATTTCGGTGCCGTCCAGAGGTTTTAATAAGTCACGGCTGAATATCAGCGCCATCAATTCACTGGGGGAAAATGTAAGTGCGGGAAGATTCCTGTAACCGTCGGTAAAACGCCATCGCGTCTCACCGTTTATGCGCTCAGTGAAAATCGGAAAGAAAAGTTCCAAAGATTCAAGATCTCGGCGGAGTGTGCGCAGATGCCGGGAATAATCCTGTGGTACTGCCTCCATTAGCTCCGCCAGGGTTGCGCCGCGCGGATTTTCGATCTTTCGGAGCAAATACCACTGGCGCACAATCGGATCGCTACGAGCCATTAACCCACCGTTACATTGTTAATTGCTACATCTAATTATTTATGAATGTGAAGAAGATAGGACATCCCGGCAGGCATTGCAATCTCGTATTGTGCTTAAAGGATTAGTAAGTAAGATTTGAATCGTCTTTAATTATTTCAGGATTGACCTGGGAGTACAGCGTTGCAGGACGTCCGGCCTGACAATCGGCACAATAAGCTTGCTCGATTTTAACTTCTCAAAAAGTTCGGAGTGAGAACTCGTGCGCTCGAAGATGACGGTATCTTCCTCAAGTTTGTAGATGAGCAGCCAGTCTCCCGCGAGATGGCATTCCCGCCTGCCATGGCAGGTCCCCGCCAATTTATGATCCCGAAGCTCTGGGGGCAGTTGCTGCTCATTCGCAATCCAGGTCATGACCCGCTTCAGCCTTGCCGTATCTCGTCCTGATTTACGGGCTTTCCTGTAGTCCTTCTCGAATCGGGCCGTGGTTCTGATCTTCAGTATTTGGTTTTCGTTCCCAGGGGCGTCACAGGGCTGCTACTTTTCGAGCAGCTGCTTGAGACGGCGGACTTCTTCGCGAAGCTTTTTTTCCCTGGAGTGAATGGAGAAGAGATAAACAGCCAGAATGATCCAGATGGCCATGTAGGCGGCGAAAAGATAATTCATCGTATTCATTTAAAAGCTCCTCATTGCGCTGTCCCGGCTTCGCGTTCAATCCGCTCCAAATCGGTCTTCATGGCTTCGATATAAAATCGCCGGCGCAGCAGATAAATCATGAGAACCTGGAAAACAGCCAGGCATATCAAAAAAGCCGGTATCATAGCCGGGTCCAGGCCCCCTGATTCCAGCATGCCCGGCGGATGATTTTGGCGCGGCCACCAGCGAATCGAAAACCAGACCAGTGGTACGTCCAGGAAAGCGACTATGCCGAAAACCGCTGAAATCTGCGCCCTGCGCTCCGGGTCTTCGATATAATTCCTGATCAACAGATAAGCTATGTAGAGCAGGCATAGGACAAGCGATGTCGTCAATCGCGACGTCCAATTCCACCAGACCAACCATGTGGGCTTGGCCCAAATCGGACCGGTTACCAGCACAATGACCTGAAACATCACTCCGGATTCCGCCGCCGACACAGCGAGATTGTCCCACCACCGTTTTTTTCTTGTGATAAACATGATGGACGCGACAAAATTTATCGCGAACGCGACGATGCCCGTTATCCCCGCCGGAACGTGAAAGTAAAATATCCGCTGCAAATCTCCCGTTTCTTTTTCCCGCGGCGCTTCAATCAAAGCCATATAAAGAGCGAGAATCATGCCGAGCAAAAGAATGACTCCCAATACGGCGTCCAGTCGAGATTGAGATCTTTCGCTCATTCCTTAATCCTCCAACACGTGCTCAAAAAGCAGATACGATATCGTTCCGAACACGATTGTAAATACGCTCATGACAGTGAGGGGAAGCTTTAAAGCATGATAATCGGAAGCATTCAGAACGATTTGAGTCGCCTCAACGGCATTTATTAAAATCGGCAATATTACGGGAAACAGAATAATCGGCAGCAGCACTTCTCTCATTTTCGTATTTACGGCAATAGCGGACAACAGCGTTCCGACTGTCGTAAATCCCAGAGTTCCAATAAAGAATATCAGTGCGAGATAAGGGACTTCCCCCCAGACCGTGAGATTGAAAAAGACCAGGCTTAAAATGAAAAGAATGCATTCAACGATGAGCATGAAAGCCGTGGCGGCAAGCGTTTTCCCCAAATATATGACGCCGCGATCCCCGGATATCATCATGAGGCCTTGAAGACAGCCGTTTTCTTTTTCGGCGGCGAACATGCGGTTAAGCCCTAGAACGCCGGAAAAAGCGAAGGAAACCCACAGGATTCCGGGAACCGCTGAACGCATGGAAACGCGCAAGGACTCCAGGGTAAAATTGAATATCACGAGAACGATGATTCCCAAGAACAGCATCGAATTGAAGGAGTCTTTTGTCCTCAACTCAATTGCCAGGTCTTTCCGGAATATCGCCCAGATCTTATTCATAACCGACGCCAGTTTTACGCAACCACATATTTTTCGCGGAATTCATCCAGACTCAACGAAGATTTCGGAACATCCAATACGGCCGCGCCTTTTTCGAGTATTACCAGGCGATCCGCCATTTCATAGCCCAGCGGGATGTCATGAATCGCCATGATGCATGTCTTGCCCCGGGAATGAGTATGGAAAAGATAATTTTTCAGCAAATCAGAACCCGGCTGATCCAAGCCGGTAAACGGCTCATCAAGCAAAAGGATCTCAGGGTCGTGCAGGAAAGCCCGGGCAATTGCCAGCCGTTGCTGCATGCCCCGCGAATAATTGCGCACCGGTTCTCTCTCCCGCCCGGCTAATCCTACTTGCCCGATCTTCCGGTTCAGGAGTTCATCATCCGCCCGGACATCCATTAATTGCGCATAGAAGCGCAGATTCTCCATTGCGGTCAAATCAAGATAAAGCGAAGTCAGGTGTGAGAGATATCCGATGGATTTACGCTGTTGATAAGGTTCGGCTGCGCCCCCGGATTTAATTTTACAGGCGCCGGACGAAGGCCGGGACAGCCCCGCAAGTATCCGCAAAAAAGTCGATTTCCCGGCCCCGTTTCTACCGAAGAGCGCAATAAATTCGCCTGGCTTTATGGTCAGGCTCAAATGGCGCAGAGCTGAAAATCGACCGTAATATTTGGATAATTCCCGGACTTCGATCATCGTCTTATCCGCGGTTCATTATAAAAATGCTCCGCAACCGGCGCCTGGCTTTTTCGCGCAGGCTCAGATACTCCTGCCGGCCTAGAGTATGCGCTTCGTATTTGCGATCCAGATCGGCGGCATAGGCCAACATTTTTTCCCGTATCCCGGAATCCGGCGATTGGGCTGGAAAACGATTGAATGCAAGCCAGAGAACCACAATAAAGCCCGCCAGCAGCAAGGGGCCGATGATCAGCGCATTCCGGCCGACGGCATTGGGCCGGGCTTCAATAATAGAATCCTCTTCCGGCGAGGCTTCGGGTTGTTCGACAATCGTTCCTCCCGAGAAAGTCCAGACAACTTCCGACCCTGCCTTGACGGGAGAGCTTGCGAAAACAGAAAAATTCTCGGCCGTATCCATCGGAATCTGCGCAAGACCCTTTCCTGAGACAGCCATATCTTTGGGCAGCACGCCAATTTTGAGCGAGGAGACATCCTGGGAAAACTTCTTTGTATAGACGTAGCTCCGGGATTCGTAGGGCAGAACCTGCTGGATCTCAAACGTGGTGATTCCCGGCCGCAAAGGATACTGGCTGTAATAACTATTCCCCTCAGGGCTTTCAAGCGCCGGCTGAACGAGAGGCATGGATGCGCCCGGCGCCGTGACTCTGATTTTGGGCAGGTCGACAATCCCCGCCGCCTTGGAAACCCTAAGAGTCCCTTCGGGATTCACATAAGTCCTGGGCGGATTGGTCTTGTTGTGGAAGGATATTGTCTCCGTCGATATCAAATGGGCTCCGGACGCCTGGAATACCATCTGTATTCCATCCACAAGAATGTCCGCCGTCGAGTTGGTCGGTTCATATACTTCGATATTTGCATGAGCTGAACCCGCTGCATTGAAACTAAGCTGCGCATGATAATTTGCGCCCTTATAAATTGCCCGAACCATGAGCGGTTCCTTTATCGGAAGACCCTCAATGCGAAATTTTCCGGAAGAATCGGCGCTTGTGGATTTCAGAATGCTCATGCCGCCGCTCATCCCGACAATATCGATCGTTGCTCCTCCGGGGAGGATCGCCGGATCCGTCCGATTGATGAGCCGTCCCTCCGCAATTCCTTTTTGCTGAGAATATCCCGGCAGCCCCAGGACGGTTAGCGTCCATAAAAGAATCGATAATTTTATCGCGAGTTGTTTTGCTTTCATTTTCACAACTTATGACCGCAATCCGCGCAGAATTTTTTTCCGGAAGCGATTTCAGCGCCGCAGGCCGGACACTTGGTTATTCCATGCTTAAGGTTGTTTTTGCGCTTATTAATTTCCTTCTCAATCAAGGCGTCCAGTTCCTCGCCGGCCCCCAGGGATTCCATTTTCTGAAGGATGATCGCCGCGTCGTTTTTATATCCCGCCTCGAGTTGCTGGAAATCCACTCCGGACAGCCGGCCCATTTTGTATTCAAATTCCAGATCCTTGATGTTCTTGTAAATGACAGATTTTCGATCCTGCAAGCGTTCTAATTCGGTTTCGCCCGACAAATCGAGATCCGGGTTTTCTTTCCCTTTTCCAAATAACGGCATCAGCACGTAGAGGCCCGCAAGCATCACAAGCGCCGTGCAGAACAGCCAGATCATCCGTTTCTCCTTGTCCGTCGACTACTGACTTCTGACTACTGCCTTATCCGGCAGCATGGTAACGATCGTGCCGCAAACCATAAGGGCCGCTCCGATCCAGATCCAAAACACCAAGGGATTCACATGCGCCGTTATCTCGCACTTCGAACCGTCAGGGGACATTCCCGAAAACACTACGTACAAATCCTCTTTTGGAGTGCTGTACAGAGCTACGGTGGTCGTGGATTGTTCACTGTTTTTGAATACGCGTTTTTCCGGAATCAGAGTACGAATAAATCTGCCGTTCTTATAAGCTTGAAGAATAACCTGTCCGAACTGGTAATTCGCGGTCTGCCCTTCGCGGAAGGCTTCCATTTTCAAGGTATAATTTCCTATTTCCATTTTCTGTCCGGAGGAGAGTCGCCGGGCGGCTTCATGGTTAAAAGCGTTTCCCGAAAGTCCCACAAATATAAGAACGATTGAAAAATGAACGATATACCCGCCGTAGCGCCTTTTATTTTTCAATGTAAGGTTCACAAGGGCCTTGAGATAATTTTCGCCGTTGGTTCGATGACGTATGGAAGCGCCTTTGTAGAATTCCTCGAGAATGGCTGCCAGGACAAAAGCGCATAGCGTCAAACAAACGGTAGTGTAAAAATTTCTCATTCCCGCAATAAGAAGCGTCGCGCAGGCGATAACGGCGATAACGCCGGGTATATAGAATGCCCGTTTCAAACTGTCCAGAGATGTTTTGCGCCAGGCGAACAACGGCCCCACTCCGGTAAGGAAGAGTAGAATAAGTCCTATCGGGATATTCACCCGGTTGAAAAAAGGCGGTCCCATGACAATCTTGACTCCGCGGGCCCATTCTGAAAAGACCGGGAACATGGTTCCCCAAAATACCGCAAAACAGGCTGCGACCAAGACGACATTATTGAATAAGAATGCGCTTTCCCGGGAGAGGTAGGAATCGAGCTTGCGCTCGGTCTTCAGAAAAGAACCCCGGTCGACAATAAGGTAAAGACTTGCGCCCAAAACGATTCCCATATAAAGGAGAAGGAATACCCCGAGGCTCGAATTGGAGAAGGCGTGCACGGAGCTGACAATGCCGCTGCGAGTGATAAAAGTGCCGAATATGCCTAAAAGGTAAGTAAGGACGATGAGAATAATGTTCCAGATCTTCAGCATGCCCCGCTTTTCTTGAATGACGACCGAATGCAGTAAAGCGGTTCCCATCAGCCAGGGCATCAGGGACGAGTTTTCCACCGGATCCCATCCCCAGTAGCCGCCCCATCCCAAAACCACATAGGCCCACTTGCCCCCCAGAATCAGCCCAATGCCGAGGAGCAGCCACGTTAAAAGCGTCCAGCGCCGGGTCGTGCGGATCCAGGCGTTTCCCAATTGCTTGGTTGCAAGCGCGGCGACGGCAAAGGCAAATGGGACGACAAAGCCAATGAATCCGAGATACAAAATAGGAGGGTGAATCACCATCGCCCAGTATTGGAGAAGAGGATTGAGTCCCTTGCCGTCCGCAGGCGTAAAAGCCTGGACCGATCCGTCGGCAAAAACCTGGGTCAGGAGTGTGAATGGATTCGAAACAAAAATATTTAGAGACAGGAAAAAACAGAGATCCACCATCAGGACTGCCAGGACATAAGGCATCATGTCACGCAACCGGGCTCTGTTCTGATAGAGGACAATGGTGCACAAAAGGGACGTAAAGAAAACCCAGAGAAGCATCGATCCGTCATGCGCGCCCCAAAGCGCGGCTATTTTATAAAAGACCGGCAGATCGCGACTGCTGGAATCGGCCACATGCGAATTGGAGAAATCGTTCGTCAGCAGGAGATAGAGGAGCGCAGCGAGGGAAAGGGCAATGCAACCTGTTGCGGCATATACGGCGCGCTCCGCGCTCGAGACGATCCGGGGCTGCTTCTGGGAAGCTCCGATCAGAGCTGCGAATAAAGCATAGAGGGAAAGGCACAGGGCGAAGAGAAGACAGAAATTTCCAAAATCAGCCATTCACTTACCTATACATTCCGGGATTAACAACCAGGATCCTTTGCACGCAAGAGAGTTAGGAACCGGTTTTTTCCTGATATTCCGCTTCGTACTTCGATGCGCATTTTGCTTCGATATGACGGGCTTGAAAGAACCCGTCTCCGGTAATAGTTCCTTCGACCAGGGCTTGGGATCCATCTTTGAACGTGTCGGGTATGACATCACTGCCAATATAACGCACTTTTATTTGCTTCCCCTGGCTGCCGATTACGAACTCCATCGGAGCCTTGGTGCGATCAATGGAGCCGGCGACAACATCACCGGCGACTTTAACCGTTTTCCCTTGAAGAGTCCCGGCCATGGATTCGAATTCAGCAACGGTTATATAGTATGTCTTGCCTTCTTTCGAGCTTACAAATATCAGCCAGCCGAGGGCCGCAATTATCACGGCTCCCCCCACCACAAATTTGGTCTTTGCGCCCATACATTATCCCGACAGAAAAAACAGGCTATTGCCCCGTTCCGGAGTATACCACCCAAAAGGAGCCTGTCGAACGGTGATTTAACTCAGGATTAGCTGGCCTGCAACTCGGTTGTTTTGAGAGAGCCACGGAAGACACGAAATCAATTTTGTTTATTGTTCGTAAGGAACGATTGAAAAAGCAACCTATTCGAGTGAGAAGTCCGCGTAGCGGACGGGAATGCATATAGACGGGCCTTTCAAGGCCGGCATCCGGATTCGTGCGATGTGAAGCGCATCCGGGTTTGGGGAAAACACCTGGCGGCATGTTTCTACCGATTACGCGTCCCGGGTTTGGGGAAAACACCTATTGCCATGTTTCCACCAATGGCGCGTCCCGGGTTTGGGGAAAACACCTATTGCCATGTTTCCACCAATGGCGCGTC
>CAYTYP010000067.1:0-17376 GCA_964441405.1 uncultured Acidobacteriota bacterium | reverse complement strand
TGGCGAACTCATGGAATGAGCCAAGAAAATATGATCCAACATTGGATGTCCAGGTATTTCCAGGTATTTGCTCCAGGTATTTGCCAGGTATTTGTCGGGGTCGGGGTCGGAATCGGGGTCGCTGTCGCTATCGAAAATCGATCCTTTCGAACGCCGATTCCGACCCCGACCCCGAGCTTAAAACGGTTGAGTTACAAGGTAGTGGCTTCGCCGCAATCCTGGAGATCCCGGTCTGAAACCTCGATGATGCGGTTACACAGTTATGCTCTGGAATAAAATAGAGGAGTGATATCGGTCGCCTGCGTCGGGCAGAATAACCACAATTATCTTCCCCTTGTTCTCAGGTTTTGACGCGACTTTTACCGCAGCTGCCGTTGCGGCTCCTGAAGAAATGCCGGCGGTAATGCCCTCTTCCTTATGCAACCGGTGCGTCATCTCGATCGATTCTTCACTGCTGACCATAACCACTTCATCTACAATGTTCAGATCGAGATTTTTAGGAATAAATCCGGCGCCCAAACCTTGAATTTTGTGCGCTCCGGATTTCAGCGGCTCTCCCTTTTTTGTCTGGGTTATTACCGGCGATTCAATCGGCTCAACGGCGACGCTCCACAAGGTTTTTTTTCTATTCTGCTTAATATATCGGCTTACTCCTGTAAGAGTGCCGCCCGTACCCACGCCGGAAACAAATATATCAACCTTGCCGTCCGTATCGTTCCAGATTTCCGGACCGGTAGTGTTGAAGTGAATTTCAGGATTTGCCGGATTATTGAATTGTTGCGGCATCCAATATTTTTTAGGATCGCCGGAAATAATTTCTTCAGCCCCGGCAATAGCGCCAGACATGCCTTTGGAACCATCCGTTAAGATCAGATCGGCGCCGAAAGCCTTTAATAGCCTCCTTCGTTCCAAAGACATTGTCTCCGGCATCGTAAGGATCAACGGGTATCCACGAGAAGCGGCGACAAACGCCAGCGCGATACCGGTATTGCCGCTGGTCGGTTCAACAATAGTGACATTATTTGCGCCACGTTTCAGAATACCCTGTTTTTCAGCCGCCCAGATCATGGCTGCGCCAATACGGCATTTAACGGAATAGGAAGGATTGCGGCCTTCAATTTTTCCCAGAATAATCCCGGGAAGCCCTGCGGGAATGCGGTTTAATTTAACAAGCGGCGTATTGCCAATCGAAAGCGAGTTGTCCTCATAAATTCCAGCCATACTTTCTCCTTTTTCGGTATTTACCAGCAACGCCGCGGGAAGTCAATGCGCCTCGACACTCTCACGCAGAGCCTTTGCGGAAGTTATCGGCAAACCGCAGGTGAAATTCCGGCAAACGTAGGCAGTGGATTTCCCGTTAATCTGCGGCTTGTCTTGGAGCAGAAATAAGTCGCTATCGGTTCCACATGCAACAACCTTGTTGGGGCAATAAATGTGAAATATTTCATTTAAAAGCTCTTGGGCGCCATCATCACCAGGATCTCCGGCAATTGCTATTTCCCTGGGCCGGGAAAGATAAAAATCGAGCGCGCAGAGCATATTCGGAAATGCCGCTGGGCTCCGGGCAATAAAACCAACTATGCTTTTTAAAATCGCGGTTGAATAACGCTCCCACTTTTCTTCACCGGTGAGTTTCCAAAGCCGTAATAATGCATATGCAGCGGTGGAATTGCCGGAAGGCGTCGCGCTGTCATAAAACTCTTTCGGGCGATGAATCAATGATTCGTGGTCATCCGGAGTGAAATAAAAACCTCCGCCCTGTGGATCCCAGAATTTCGATGTCATGGATTCTGCCAATCTTCGGGCTTCCCCGATCCAGAGGGGATCAAAAGTCGCTTCATAAACTGAAATCAAGCCATCGATCAAACAGGCGTAATCTTCCAGACACGCGTTGAATCTGGCCCGACCATCTTTACAGCTCCTGAATAGTCGACCATCGCGACTCATGTGCGAAAGGAGGAAATCTGCATTTCGAATTGCTATTTTTCGATAATCGTTGCGATCCAGCGAGTTTGCAGCGTCGGCGAAGCTGCGCAACATAAGTCCATTCCAGGACGTCAATGCTTTTTCGTCGCGCCCCGGTTTTACCCGCTTTTCTCTGGCTTCAAAAAGAATTTTCCGGCCGCGTTGAATTATTTCCAGAAGCCGCTCTTCGGCAATATTGTTCATTCGGGCGATTTCACCAGCTGGACATGGTATCGAGAGAATGTTTTTCTTTTCAAAGTTCCCTTCCTGCGTCATTCCGTAATAGCTGCAGAACAACGCAGCGTCGTCGTTTCCCAGGATGGAGCCCACTTCCTTGACGCTCCAGAGGAAAAAGGCTCCTTCTTCGCCTTCACTATCCGCATCCTGAGACGAGTAAAAACCTCCTTCAGGAGATGTCATTTCACGGGCGATGTAGTCCAGGATTTCCTCCGAAATCCTGCGAAAATCTTTATTTCCGGTCAGGAGATGTGCGTTGAGATACGCTCGACTCAATAGTGCATTGTCATAGAGCATTTTCTCGAAATGCGGGATCAGCCATTCGGCGTCAACAGAGTATCGGTGGAATCCCCCTCCCAGCTGATCGTAGACGCCTCCATTGGCCATTTTGACGAGAGTCAGGACAACCTTATCCAGTATTGGCTTCTCATTCTTTCGCCAATAAGATCGCATCATGAAATCCAGAGTCATGGGCGGCGGGAATTTCGGCGCCGCTCCGAATCCACCATTTTGAGAATCGAAATTGGATATTATGCCCGACAATCCTATGTCCAGATTCTCGCTTTTCAATTCGTTATTCTCATCCGGAGGCAAATCCGATTTCCGCAATTCACTCACGACAGTCGTGGCGTCGTTTTCTATAGCCTCTCTTTTTTCTTTGTAGGCTCTGGCGATACTGGTCAGTACTCGCCTGAAGCCAGGCATGCCATGAAGATCTTCAGGAGGGAAATAGGTTCCGCAGTAAAAAGGCTTCTGATCCGGGGTAAGAAACACTGTCATAGGCCAACCTCCGCGCCCGGTCATCATTTGCACAACGGTCATATAAATAGAATCAAGATCCGGTCTTTCTTCACGATCGACTTTGATGTTTATAAAATTTTCATTCATCAGCCCGGCGATTTCTTCATTCTCAAATGACTCACGTTCCATGACGTGACACCAGTGGCAAGCAGAATATCCTATGCTTAGGAGGATCGGCTTATCTTCGGATTTAGCCTTGGCGAGCGATTCCTGATGCCAGGGATGCCACGCGACGGGATTATGCGCATGTTGGAGGAGGTAGGGACTTGTTTCACCTGCAAGGTCGTTCGTGTATTTATATTCCGACATACAATAATTTAACGGCTCATCCACACTGATTTCATCTGCGCAAATCTGCGTTGATCCGCGGTTCTATTCAGGGGCGTGCGTAGCGGGCTTCGATACGGCTTTGAATGCCTCCGCGAGGCGTAAATTCTCCCCGGACCGTCATGGACGCCGGCTGACAGGCTTCAACCAGATCCCGCAAGATTCGATTCACCGCGTTTTCATAAAATATTCCCAGGTTTCGGTAGGAATTGATGTATTCTTTCAAGGATTTCAGCTCCAGGCACCATCGGTCCGGCACATAATTCACCAATATTGTTCCGAAGTCCGGAAGCCCGGTTTTGGGGCATATTGCAGTGTATTCCGGGAGGACAATTTCGATATCGTACCCGGAAAACTGGTTTTCCCAACATTCAATGGGCGGCAATGGCGCCGAGATTCCTGATTTTGCGTGTTCCTCTGTATAATCCCTCATAGCAAAACCCTAACATAAAGCCACTTGGGATTCGAGCCCTCTATTAGGAGTCTTTTCGAGCCTCTCGAATCATGGTTCTTGCTCGATGAATCCATTCCCGGTTCTCTTTGCGGAAGAAGCGAGGATGGGAACGGGCCTGCTCTACTATCAAATTAAGTTGAAAACGCATTTGCGCCTCATCGCCGAGCTTCTGCAACGCCACAGCCAGCCAGTACCGTCCTTCGGGATCGGAATCGCGCCTTTTTAAAAAGAAATTCAAAAATTCCTTCCCCTTTTCGACGCTCCCGGTGTGCAGATACGCCTTGCCCACTTCGCGAAAAATGTCTCCCAGGCCATACTCCGGATTCAACCTGTATGTCTCCTCATAGCGCTCCAACGCCAGTTGCCATTCTCCAGTCCGTTCATAGGTACGGCCAATATAGTAATGGTAATCCGGATCTGCAGGTTCAATTTTGAGCGCGGCTTCGAAATACCTTCCGGCTGATTCCCAATTGCCTCGTTTAAAATGTATCAAGCCAAGCTGGTAATGGGCGTCGGCATCCTGTGGATTCAAGGTAAGCGAGTGGAGGTTCTGCTGAAACACTCTCTCGCTCGCGTAAGAGGCGAAATAATCGCGAAGCCATTGCCAGGCGAGAAAAAACAGTATTATCAGAAGGAATAAGGGCAAGGTAAAAAGAAACGAATTGAGAACCATAAGCACTGGGAATGTAAACCAGGACAAGGCAAAGACGCCAAGAGCCTGCGCCCAGGATAAATAGCTTAATCGCTTGATCGCCCATAGCGTATAGAGGAATAGAAGAATAGAACGCAAAAGAATTCCGAATGAAATATCAAGCATTCCTATCGGAACGAATTGGGGTATAAGCCATTGCAGAGGCGATGTTATGAAAAACAAAACGCCCCAAAGCGGTAAAAGGGCCGATGCATGCGCGTGATATTCCTGCTTCGAAAGGGAAAGACCCAGCCCATCGCCGGAAAAAGCATTGCTCAGGATTATTAAAGCAGGAATATATATAATCAGGAGGAAAATAAGCGACCGAGCCAAATCCAGAAAGATTCGAGAAAGGCTCAGATGCAGAAAAGAGCCATCAAGGCCGGCAAGTTCCGGCAGCGCCGCATAGACGGAATTGCGCGCAATGGCATAAACCAAACAACCCATAGAAAAACAGACTACGCCGCCAACCAATGCCCGGCGCTCAGCCTGCATTCGAAGAGCATCCACTCGAAAACCGAGCATGCCCAAAATACCGAAAAATAATTTCATGGGCTGAGTTTGTATCCTACGCCGTAGATTGTCAGTATGTGTCTCGGGTTTTTATAGTCTTTTTCAATTTTTTTACGAAGCTTCACTATGAAATTATCAACAGTGCGATTGGTCGGGAACTTTTCCGTCCCCCAAACCTTGTCCAAGATTTCATCCCGCGTAACAGGCTCATGGACATGAGCATAAAGCAGTTTCAACAGTTCCACTTCATAATGGCTCATGGAATGTTCTTTCCCATTCCGCCGTACGATAAAATGCTTTACATCCACTACATTGTCTCCAACCCGAATCCTATCAACATTTTGAGCAAATTGACTGTGGCGCCGCAGCAGAGCCATAACCCTCGCCAGCAACTCTCCAAGGCTGAAAGGTTTCGTCAAATAATCATCGGCGCCGAGCTTGAGCCCCAGGATTTTGTCATGATCTTGGGACTTAGCGGTCAATATTAAAATCGGAGTATTCCGTTTTTGACGGATCTGCTCACAGACCTGGTAACCGCTCATATCTGGAAGCATCAAATCAAGAATAATGCAATCCGGCTCTTTTTTATTGACGGCTTGCACTCCATCCGCCCCATTTCCGGCTGTATCCACTTCATACCCTTCGAACTCAAGAATATCCTTGAGGCCGCGAGCCATTTCGATTTCATCTTCAACGATCAATATTCTTGGCATGTATATATCCAGATGCTGGGAGCCTGTCTGAGAATTAGAATATGCCGCACATCCTAATTCTCGGACAGGCTGGAGGTTAAACGCTGGAGCTTTCCGTCTGCAATTCCGCATCCTCCAGATTGTGATAGATAGGGATTTTTAATATGAACGTGCTCCCCTTTCCGGGTTCGCTTTCCACCTGAACTTCTCCTCCGTGAATTTCCGCCACATGCTTGGTAATCGCAAGACCAATTCCACTTCCCCGGACGCGCCGGATCGCGGGATCATTGCCGCGATAAAATTTATCAAATATCTTATTCTGTTCGGATGCGGGAATCCCGATGCCGTAATCACGGATCCAAAGGTTCACACATCCATCCTTTTTCCCGGCTCGAACGCAGATCTGTTTCCGATCGCCGGAATATTTTACGGAATTATCCAGAAGATTGAAAAGCGCCATGGTAATGGCGTTGGGATCGGCATAAGAATCCGGCACATCGGTGGACGTTTCAAAATCCAGTTGGAATCCCTCTTTCTGGATCTTATAACGATAAGCCTCCAGGGCTTCGGCGACAATGAGTGCAATATTGGTTTTTTCAAAATGCTTGTTTTTTATCCCTCGGACCAGGTGGGCGAAATCGAGCAGGTTGGTAATAAGCCGGCTCATGCGATCGCTTTCGTTGTGGATAATACGATAATATTCCTGCTTTTTATCTTCGCTTTTCACTCGGCCCAGAACCAGAATTTCACTGAACATCGTTATGAGGGAGAGCGGAGTTTTCAACTCATGACTGACATTGCTGATAAAATTCTCCTTCAATTGTCTAAGCTGGCGATCGCGCCTCCATGTCCCATAAATAATCGCAAGGCAGAAAAAAATAAGTGAAGTGCTCGCAATTATGAAGAACATGCTCGTTCTTCTTTGGTTTTTTAATGTATGCTCAATCTCGGTGTAATTGCGTGGAACTGTCTGCAGAATCCATTTATAAAAAGTGCTGGGAAATCTCGTTTCATAAAAATACTTGCCCGATCGCGGGATGGGCTGGTTATAAACGCTGTTGTTATCGTAATCAACAATGCTTACATAAAAACGCAATGGATTGCCCGGTTCTCCGTCCTGCAAAGTTCGCAAGTTTTTATCGATTAAAGAAATAATCTTCAGAAAATTCATCTGATAACAAACCAGGTATCGTATTCCCCGGCTGTTTTCTTTCAGTACATAGGAAGCAAAATAATAATTATGGGGTCGCTCTTTATGCAAATGGTGGACCTCGTTCAGGTTTAAAGAATTCAGGTCCAATTCCTTCAATTTAAAGGCGGATTGAAACGCCCCCCATAAGTTCCGGATATCATTGGAATAAGGCGGGTAAATGGGATAGTTGCTGTCGGGTTTTAGAAAGTACACCTGGTCCACATTTAAATCAGCATTCAGTATTGCCTCTACCATGGACGGCCATTTGGACGGTTCCTCGACATCGACCATGTCCGACAGGACCCCGTCATTATAAATAATCATTTGTTCAATGCGATCGACATACTGTTTTGCCAATTTAATATTGCTTTGGTTCAGGCTGGTTTCAGCGAGGTTTTCACGGCCAACCATATAATAGTAGCTAACGAAACACATTGCGGCTGTTGAGATCACGATCAGGCCGATCGCGATAATAATAACCAGGTTCGGCACAAACGGGATTTTCATTTCGTTCGTTATTCTACTCCGGCTGTTCCTAGGATCGAAATGGAATTCTGCGCTGCAGTTTTTTGCCCTTACGCCAAACAAAAAAGCGCAAAGGGCTTGACGCTCTTTGCGCTTTTCCTCTTAGCTTTTATTCCAAAAATCAGCGAGCGCCTTGAGAAGCATCCGCAGTAGTGTTCTTCCCATCATGCCTCTGGATCAAGGCGATATCGGTAGCGCCTGAGCGCCTGACCAAATCCAATAAAGGAAAAACTTCTCCGTACGGGATAGAAGCCTCGGCGCGAATAAAAATGTTTTTCTTTGCCGCACGCGGAGCGAAGACTTGGGTGAGGGTTGATTCCAGTTTGTCGAGGGCAATCGGGTTGTTATTGAGTTTAACGCTATGATCTACGTCCATGTCCACGATAATAGCGTCGCTCTTGATATCCTGCTGTTGGACTTTCGCCGCCGGTTGGGGAATCCGAATCGGATGATCGAATTTCTTCATTGGAACGCAAACCATAAAGATGATCAATAGAACAAGAAGAATATCAATATAGGGAGTGATATTGATATCCGAGGTGACTCCCTTTTTCTTAACATTCATTGACATTAGATCATTACTCCTGAGTCCGTAGACCCCTTGCGCTCCGGAATCATCTTAATAGAGCCGGAAAGTAATTGCGAAATCTGTTTGAACATCAACAGGCATGCCTTTTAAAGTGCCCGGCTTAAATTTCCATTTCGTTGAGATGGTTTTAATAGCCGATTCCTCCAGACCGTAACCTAATGGCCTCAGGATCTTAAAACTATCCACGGTTCCATCTTTTCGAACGACAGCCCGAATTATTAGTTCTCCTTCGGCTCGCGCCTTTCGAGCTTCTTCAGTATATAAAGGCCGAGGCTGTACCAAAGCTTCAGGAGCCCTCAAACCGCTCTCTCCGGCTACATGTGGGCCAATTCCGGAACCGATGCCGCCGCCGGAACCACCGCCCATTCCGCCGCCGCTTCCAGGCCCGACTCCAGGTCCGGAACCGGACCCTACGCCAGTGCCGGAACCAGTGCCGATTCCTCCACCGGACCCTGATCCGGAGGACCTTGAGTTATTCGGAGGCGCAAAAATATCCCCGATTGAAAGCGATTGGTCCTGGGGAATATCGATGGGCATCTGTACGCTGGCTATCTGGGAAAGGATATCCTCTACAGCCATCAAAGGTTTGGGACTATCAGGATCGGGAGCCATCATTTGGAGGCGCGTCGTTTCAGGCATCCGTCCTGCCGCTGGAGGAGCTTTCTCCCCTTTGCCGCCGCCGCCGCCGCCGCCGCCATCCTTCCCATCTCCTAGAAAGGGCATTTCCATGGGATTGTTGATGTAAACCGTATTTTCCTCTATCGGTTCAGGCTTTGATTCGGCGACATGCATCAAGAACAACGCTAAAAACGCCAATCCAACGTGCGCAAAAACGGAAACCATCCCAGCTTCCATTTTCCGGGTGCGTCCCTTCGCCTCCTCTTGGAGCAATTCTTTCTGATCCGAAAATACCGAAGGAAGGAACTCAGGATCTTGTGACGCCGAAAAAATAGAGCGTATAAATTCTTTAAAGCTGAATGGAGTTTTAGGCAATTCACTATGAGTCTGCTCTTCTTCTATATAGTGAAATAGCGAGGCCTTTGCTCGAGGCGATCTCCAGGCTTCCTTAAAAGATTGGACCGGATGACGCAAAAAACTCCAATCCTGCCCCTCCCATACGCTGGGATCCGGTTTTTCTTTAACATAATGGAAGAGAGATGCCTGAGTCCTCGGCTGGGAAAAAAGCTTTAAATATGAACGTTTTTCGCCGTTTTCCGTCATACCAGATTTCCTTCCGCCTTACCGGGGAGAAATTCCCCCTCTTATCTTCACCTATTAGATACGCACCAGCTTAGAAGGTTTCACAAAAAAAATGACAAAATTCAATTTTTACAATTAAATTTTGCCCTAAATGAAGTCCAAACACTCGTCAATAAGTCTTCACTTCGGATTCCGCCGTGAGTTCGGCGCGAATTCGCATGCCATAAAAGGACCGTAACACAAACACCATGGAAAGCAGAAGGAAAGCCGCGGCAATATAATAATTGCTGCCGGTCGCTTTCCGCGACATTTCCACCGCCAACTCAACTGCAAGCAATCCAAATAAGGTCGTGAATTTAATCACAGGGTTCATAGCAACGGAAGAAGTATCTTTGAAGGGATCCCCTACTGTATCGCCTATGACAGTAGCGGCATGAAGTGGCGTCCCTTTCTCTTTCAACTCCACTTCCACAATCTTTTTCGCATTGTCCCAGGCAGCTCCGGCATTTGCCATAAAAATCGCCTGAAATAATCCAAACAGAGCTATGGATATGAGGTAGCCTATAAAAAAGAAAGGTTCAATAAAAGCAAACGCCAATGTTGAAAAGAAAACAGTCAGGAAGATATTGAACATTCCTTTCTGCGCATACTTGGTGCAAATTTCAACAACACGCTTGCTGTCGGCTACCGACGCCTTCTCCACTCCCTCGAGCTTAATATTTGCCTTGATGAACTCCACTGCGCGATAAGCGCCGGTCGTTACTGCCTGAGTCGACGCCCCGGTAAACCAGTAAATTACCGCCCCACCGGTAATCAGGCCCAGCAGGAACGGAGGGTGCATAAGAGACAAATTCGGTAAAAATGCAGGCTGTAATCCATTGGTAAGCAGAACGATGATGGAAAAAATCATCGTAGTGGCGCCAACCACTGCTGTCCCGATAAGTACAGGTTTGGCAGTCGCTTTGAACGTGTTGCCTGCGCCATCGTTTTGTTCCAGCAGATCTTTAGCCCGATCGAAGTTGGCGTCGAATCCATGATCTTTTTTTATTTGCTGCTTTACTCCGGAAATCTGTTCAATTAACGACAGCTCAAATACAGACTGCGCATTGTCTGTAACCGGACCGTAGGAGTCGACTGCGATAGTAACAGGTCCCATGCCGAGAAATCCGAAAGCCACCAGACCAAAGGCAAAAACTGCAGGGGCCAACATCATAGAACCCAGTCCCATAGTGCTAACGCCAAATGCAATGGACATTAACCCGACGATCGCCATTCCAATCCAATATGCGCTGAAATTCCCCGAAACAAAGCCGGAAAGGATGCCCAGCGAAGGGCCTCCTTCACGCGCCGAAGTCACAACTTCACGGACATGACGGGATTCGGTGGAAGTGAAAACCTTTACAAGCTCGGGGATGATTGCGCCTGCCAGAGTTCCGCAGGTTATCACGGTGGAAAGCTTCCACCATAACGTGCCATCTCCCAAGCTCCCTATCAGGTAATAAGAAACAATGTAGGTGATGGCGACCGAGACAAACGAAGTCAGCCAGACCAGTAACGTAAGGGGAGCTTCGAAATTCATTTTTTCGGCTTTTCCGTAGCGAGCTTTAGCAACTGCATTGTTGACCAGATAGGAAAGTCCGCTGGCGAATATCATCATGATACGCATGACGAAAATCCATACAAGCAACTGCACCTGGACAATGGGATCGGTGACCGCAAGAATGATAAAGGAGATGAGGGCAACGCCTGTGACTCCATACGTTTCGAAACCATCCGCTGTCGGCCCGACAGAATCGCCGGCATTATCTCCGGTGCAATCGGCAATAACTCCGGGATTGCGCGCATCGTCCTCTTTAATATTAAAAACTATTTTCATCAGATCCGACCCGATGTCGGCTATTTTTGTGAAAATCCCGCCGGCTATGCGTAAAGCAGCGGCCCCGAGAGATTCACCAATTGCAAATCCGATGAAGCAGGAACCGGCATAATCTCCTGGGATAAAAAGAAGAATAGACAGCATCATGAAAAGCTCGACGCTGATCAGCGCCATCCCGATGCTCATCCCCGCTTTAAGAGGAATGTCATAGCAGGGAAATGGCTTGCCCTCAAGACTCGCGAACGCCGTGCGCGAATTGGCAAATGTGTTGATACGAATGCCAAACCAGGCTACGCCGTAGCTCCCGCCAATGCCTATGAGACTAAAAATCAAAATCGTGATCACCTTAAGGGGAGCGAAGTGTTGGAGCACTCCAAAGTAAACCACCATAATGACGCCGATGAAGACCTCTAGTATGAGAATAAACTTTCCTTGAGTGATCAGATAGGTTTTACAGGTCTCGTAAATTAACTCCGAAATTTCACGCATGGAACGATGCACCGGCAGGTTTTTCAACTTGGTGAAAATAACCAAGCCAAAGAGGAGTCCAAGGATGCATACTCCAAGACCTGCCATCAGAAGCACACGAGCATTGAACCCGTGAAATTCGACCTGTCCTAAATCCGGGAGTATGAGAGACGCCTCACCGCCTGTATGAGATATATTCGCCTCGGCTTGCTCAGGAGTCTGAGCGTAACCAACGGGCAGAGTGAAGGCGCCCAGTAGAAAAACGATTGAGGCTATTATTAAAAACCGTGTCATAGCACGGATGCCATAAAACGAAAACTTCATATTCATTGGACTCTCCTGAGTGTGTGTCTATGCTCAGACTCAAGTTCAAAGCATTATCTGGTCATTCCAAAAAAGGAAGATTATATAGGGCATAGTCCAAATTGCGAAATACTAATCTATGGTGAAATATAAAGTTCCTCAGTTTAGAGTTCCCGGTTCCCGGTTCAATACCTCTGTTTTCAACTGGGAACTGAGCACTCTAAACTCTGGACTCCTACGTCAAGAAAACATAAACCGGCAGACGACAATGGCTGTTATGAGACTGACTATATCTGCCGTAAGCCCTGATATAACAGCATAACGGGTTTTTTTTATCCCTATCGCTCCAAAATAAACCGCCAGAACATAGAAAGTTGTTTCCGTGCTTCCATATGCGGACGCCGCAACCCGCCCGATAAAGGAGTCGGGGCCATGCGCTTTAATCAATTCGCCTACAATCCCCATCGAACCGCTGCCCGACAATGGACGCATGATCGCAAGCGGTAGTATCTCGGTCGGAAAACCCACTTTTCGAAAGACAGGATCCAGCCAGCCAGAGAGCATGTCGATAGCTCCAGCTCCTCGTAACATGCCTACCGCCACAAGGATAGCCACAAGGTAGGGGATTATACGAATGGCCATCTGAAATCCCCCTTTTGCGCCTTCCACAAAACTCTCATATACTTTAACTCTTTTAAATGCACCATATACAGGAATCACTACCAGGATAACCGGGATAGCCCAAATAGATATAATTGCAATTATATGTTGAATCATGACCCTGCCTCCTCTTTCTGCCCACGTTCGGCGGAGAAAATAGGAATCTTCTCCAAAAGCTTGGCAGTAGCAACGCCTGCAATAAGTGCAGCGCAACTCGCGGCTAGGGTTGTACCTATTATTGAGGTAGGTTCACGAGAACCTGCAGAAGCCATCATTCCGATCATGGTGGCGGGGATTAACTGGATTCCAGCCGTATTGATCGTAAGAAATGTGCACATCGCATTGGTTGCAACGCCCGGATGCTTATTTAGTTTTTCCAGGTCTTCCATCGCTTTTAAACCTAAGGGAGTGGCGGCATTGCTCAAGCCCAGCATGTTGGCTGCGATATTCATGGTCATGCTTACAATAGCCGGATGGTTGCGCGGCACCTCAGGGAAAAGCCATTTCATAACCGGAGCAATAGCCTTAGCGAAAAACGACATAAGCCCTGAATCCTCGGCAATTTTCATTATCCCAAGCCAAAGGGCCATGACTCCGATTAGTCCGATAGCCAGTTTCACGGCATCGCCGGCCGATTCAATTGCGGATTTTGTTACATTTTCGATTTTGCCGTTGATTCCTCCCAGAATTACGGCAAGAATGATCAGGGCAAGCCAGATGTAGTTCATCATATTGAGCTCCATTATTTAGATTTAACGGTATCTTAACACCTGATATGGATATTCCAACCATTCATCCTCGAAGGTTAAAAACCGGGGATGCTATTGCCATCGTAGCCCCCGCCGGCCCGATTCAATCTCGTGAAAACCTGAATCTTGGAATCTCCGCACTGGAACGAATGGGATTTCGAGTCCGATTTGAAGACCGCATATTCCAATCGTCCCGTTATCTAGCCGGCAATGACGAAGATAGGGCGGAAGAACTGATGTGCGCATTTGAAAATCCGGAAGTTCAGGCGATTATCGGACTTCGTGGAGGATATGGATGTTCCAGATTGATACCGCTCCTGCAGGAAGATAGGCTGCGGAATTTTCCTAAGTTATTTATGGGATTCAGTGATTTAACTACGCTCCATATGTTTTTTCGGAGGCGATTGGGTTGGATTACGATTCATGGTCCGATGGCGACAACAATAGGAAAACTTCCACAGGATCAGGAGGCTCATCTGTTTTCACTTTGGACTGATCCCGATTATCATCCCACACTCAGCTTTACACACCTTGAGACATGGAGTCCAGGCATAGCGGAAGGACGCCTGGCAGGAGGGTGCCTTTCTCTGGTGGCCGCCAGTCTTGGAACCCCCTACGAGATCAAAACCGAAGGAAAAATCCTTTTTTTAGAGGACTTGGGAGAACCGCCTTATCGGTTGGACCGGATGCTCACACACCTCCGTCTCGCAGGAAAACTGGAAACGGCAGCAGGGCTTCTTTTAGGAAATTTCTTTGATTGCGAACCTAATCCACCTGACGGCGCCGCCAAGGAAGTGTTGGGTTATACTGCGCAAGAGGCGCTGCAAGACCTCTTAAAAGATCTCCAAATCCCAATTTTAGCTGGTTTCCCCGCCGGCCATGGCGGGGATAATTGGGCAATTCCACTGGGCGCAAAAATCCGGATAGACGCAGACAACCGAACCATCCAGTTTTTAAATCCAGCCGTAAGTTAAGCGCCTAGCCTTCAACTCGGTCATTTTTCATCGGGGTCGGGGTCGGAATCGGGGTCGGGAATCGCAATCGGCTTTCGAAAGATCGCTTTTCGACCCCGATGAATGCTTCGGCTTTGAGATATCTCCGCAGAAATGCAACAAAGGTCCCCCAAGTTACCGATTTTTCAATCCAGCAGAGCTGGTGGCGGTGACTTTGTTCAGGCCTCCAGTCCTAAAAGAATTGATTATTGGTGATTGTTTATTGGCGATTTTTTAAATAACAGATCACCAAGCGCCAATAACCAATGACAACTCGTTGTGGAGACCAAACTTCGGGAAATTAGAACAAATTTACCGATGCCTGGTGGCGGAGCTGCCCTCCGACTACAGAGGCGTTCTACGATCTCCGGCGTTCCCGCCGGCGCTCCCAAGAAAAGCTCAGGGTAAGTCCTTTTTATATAGTAACTTATAATAATATTAAAAGAGTCTTTACAGTCATGGATCGAGTCTGATACATTGAGGTGCTTAAATTTCCTCTCTGTATTTTGTTTGAGTCAGGCTGTAAAGACGCATTCTGTTGAAACGAGAGCGAATATGAACCTACATGGTTCCATTAACGAACTCCAAAACGCCACAGTTCACCTATACCATGAATTACAGACGCGATTTATAGAGAACAGGATTATTAGCGAGCTCTGGAGCGCCATGGCTCATGACATTTCCCAGCAAATTAAAAGTCTTAATGCACTTCCTTCCTCTTTTTGGAATCATTTGAAAAATGAATTTGACAGATTGACTGAGGCCATTAATTCCAGCTCCCCATCCCATGATTCGCAAAAGATTTCTGATCGTTCACTCAGGGGCTGTTTTGAGCTCTCTCTCCACATCGAAGAACCCATAATCCTGAAAGTATACGTTCCAATTATCCGCAGTTTACGCAAAAACCAGGCCAACCAGTCTCTGGATTTCTATATTATGGTAAAAGCCCATTTAGCTCGGATTTCTCGCGTAACTCAAGCTTTCTCGGGTGATCCGATCATCATTCAGCGTTCAAATCTTTTACTGCAAAATTTTGAAAAGGAAGTTCAGGAGCCTCAGACCACGATTGTCCATGAAAAGAAAAAGTCCGGGATTCAAGGTTCTCAGCCTAAACCTAAACCATCCAGGAAAGTGGTGAAACATATCGCCCGTCCATTAGCCAAACGCTCTTTGAGCCGCACAGCTCGGACAAAACCTTTGGTCGACAAAGTCGAATTACACCGCAGACGCGCTCGCCGATAGCGTAGACATCCTGTTGATTTTCATCCTTTCTGTATCCATACTTTAAATTTGCATATGGTTGCTGATTACGATCGAGAGCTGCAATCAGAGGAGGGGTAAAAATTGTCTATCTTTTCAGGTACTAAATGGCCAAATCCAGACGAGTTGCGGAAAGACATGGAAGAGTTTTTCTCAAATAAATATGGCGACAAGATAAAACTGGGGGTTCTGAACGCTGAACCAGACCAGGCGCGTACTGCCGACGAGGGGACAGAAACCAAGGAAGCTCCGCTGGATCTACCTTTCGATTATCTCCCCCGCGATATAAAAAAATATCTCGATCGTTTTGTAGTCAAACAGGACAACGCCAAGAAAGTCTTAGCTACAACTATCTGCGACCATTACAATCATATAAAGCGTTGTTCTGCAAAAGGCCCCTGTCGGGAATACTCTAAACAAAATGTCATCATGCTTGGCCCTACCGGAGTGGGAAAAACATATTTGGTTCGAACCGTCGCAGATTTAATCGGCGTTCCTTTCGTCAAAGCGGATGCGACGAAATTTTCCGAAACCGGTTATGTTGGAGGAGATGTTGAGGATCTGGTAAGAGAATTGGTCCATAAAGCAGACGGCAACGTACGGTTGGCAGAGTATGGAATCATCTATCTTGATGAAATTGACAAAATCTCAACCCCCTCTAATATTCTGGGACGCGATGTGAGCGGAGGAGGGGTTCAGCGCGGACTGCTTAAGCTAATGGAAGAAACAGAAGTAAGTCTTCGGACGCCATTCGATTTAACTTCCCAGCTTCAGGCGGCAATGGAGTTTCAATCCAAAGGCAAGGTTTCCCGTTCTGTAATTAACACACGCCACATACTTTTTATTTTGAGCGGCGCTTTTAACGGACTTGCCGAGATCATCCGGAAACGGTTGGGAGAAAAAGCTATCGGATTCCAGGCTGCAGGACGGAAAACGCCTAAAGACGAGGATTTTCTTCAATTCGCCAAGAGCAATGATTTTATCGAGTATGGATTCGAATCCGAATTCGTCGGACGGGTGCCTGTAGTCGTCAGTTGTCATGAATTAGGCGTTGATGATCTTTTTGAAATTCTGAAAAATTCCGAAGGATCCATAATGCGGCAATATGTAAACGCCTTTGACGCTTATGGCATTGAAATGGTTCCCACAGACGCCGGATTGTATCGGATTGCACAAAAGGCTTACCAGGACCATACCGGAGCCCGCAGTTTGGTTGGAGTTTGCGAACGCACTTTTCGAGAATACAAATACAATCTTCCCCATTCTTCAGTAAAACGCCTGGTCCTGACCGACAGCCTGGTGGACAACCCGGATGACGTACTCAATGAGATCCTGCAGGTTGCGAAAATCCATCAACTCGATGAAATGGATCTTTCACTTAAATCCATAGCGGAGGAATGGTCCCGGCAAAATGGGATCCAGATCCATATTCAGCCTGCGGCTGCTCGACTGTTGAGCCAGAAAGCTTTGGACAGCGGGGATAAACTCGAAGACGTTTTTGCCAATATATTCAAGGATTTCGAACACGGCCTTAATCTGATTCGCACGACACAGGGCATTCAACAGTTTGAAATAACCCCCGACGTGGTAAACGATCCCGGAGCCACTCTCGATCAGTGGATTCGGACCTTCTATGTCGACCGGAAGCAGTAGTCAGTAGTGTTGCGCGACGGTAAATTTGTTCTAATATCCTGAAGGTTGGTCTTCTTGTCATTGGTAATTGGCGATTGGTGATCTGTTATTTAAAAAATCGCCAATAACCAATCACCAATAATCAATTCTTTTTCTTCTCTGACTCGAATGGTTATTTGTGACTGGTTATTAATTATGGATCTTCAGCGAAATTTGTGGGTAAAAACCCGTGAAATTTAAGCCTATGGAA
>CAYTYP010000066.1:0-17547 GCA_964441405.1 uncultured Acidobacteriota bacterium | reverse complement strand
CGCGAACCCCTGGCTATTGTCTTGCGCGCCTTCGGCGCTTTGCTTGCCGTTGACTTGACCGGTTTGGGAGAAATCCCAGGGCGCAAATTCCAGAAATGCTGATAAATCGCGGGTTAAGTTGTGGCGCCCTCCGAAAAACGTGGTTGCTAATTCGGTCAAATCAGGAGGGAAGGCGCTTTAAAATCCTCTTTTTTTTGAAAGATGCGGTGGGTAATTATTGCAGGGCTTTAGGGTAGAAGAGAATTTCCTTGCAACTCCCTGTCTATGCGAACGACTTTTTAAAGTTGTGGAATAAACTTTGCTGAACTGCAGTACGCCCGTATCCTTCGCGAGAGGGATACGGGCGATTGTTTCACTAATGACTACTTGAGAGTTTTTATAAACGCAGCGATTGCTTTAGCCTGTTCTTCTTTCAGGTCGCTGATCGGACCTGCATGCATAGTCTTCCCGCTTTCGCCCTTCATGAGGAATGCGACCAGCTGCTCTTCAGTTTTTGCGATTCCTTTGACCGCCGGCAATCCGCTGGCCTTGCCTTCGCCTTTATCGCCATGGCACATGGCGCATTTGTTTGCATAAAGCTCGGAGCCATTTTCAGCGGCCCACAGGGACAATGGAATCACTACGAGCGCCGCCAAAATGGCGATTGTACAGATACTTTTCATCGATTCTCTCTCCTTGAATAAAGCCAACCATTCTCAATCACAATCCCAAAACCGATGCAGCCTCGAGATTGTCTTTTATATTGTACGCTGAAGAACAGGAAATGTAGCAGTCGAAAAATTTATTCTGTCGCGGTCCCTCTCAGAAACTGTGACGTCAATCACTATTGTTGGGCGCCGGTCATTCGTTAACCTAATTTTTTCGCAAGAGCCGATTTCCTGGCTTTTTCGAACCCCGGCAGCGAACGCGTTATCGTACCGCGCGGCACTGTAAGAGACAAGCGAATGTAACCTCCTCGACCGAAACCGCTGCCGGGAACTGCAAGAACCCCTTCAGCCTGGAGAATGCGCACAAAGGCGATGTCATCCGGGATAGGCGTTTTCAGGAATATATAGAAGGCGCCCTGCGGCTTTCGCACTTCATAGCCCATTTGTGCAAGGCCGTCGCACATCAGATCTCGTTTTTCCCGGTAAATATCGGCATCGATTTTTTCTTCAGGAGCCAGGGCCGCTACTAACTGCCAGATAGCCGGCGCATTGATAAATCCCAGGATACGATTTGTAAACGTGCAGGCGTTATGGACCGCCTCCGCATCGGGCATACGAGGAGAAATGGCAAGATACCCTATGCGTTCACCGGCGAGTCCCCATGTTTTGGAATACGATGTTGCAATGATGCAATGGGTGATGATCGAAGCGGTTTCGGGACACTTCACTCCGTCATAGACAAAAGCTTTATAAGGTTCGTCGCTGATTACGACTATTGGATGGCCGGCGCGTTGAAGCGCTGCTTCCAATGTCTGCAGTTCCTTTTCAGAGTAAACTGCGCCGGATGGATTATTGGGTGAATTGAGTATGATTGCGCGCGTCTTTGAAGTTATTTTGGATTCAATGGCCGGAACATCGAGAGAAAAATCTTCCGCTGTTTCGACCGGAACCATTTTGCAATCGCAGTTGGATATATAGAACTGGTAGTCAGGGAAAAAGGGCATGAGAACCATAACTTCGTCGCCGGGATCAAGAATCGCCTTCAGCGCCGCGTTCATTGCGCCTGCGCATCCGACGGTCATCAGCACATGATTCTCCGTAAAATCGAGGCCGGTGTCCCGCTTCAGCTGCGCCGCCAGGTGTCGCCTTACAAACGGGTGTCCGGCATTAGGCATGTAGCCGTGGCTGCCGGGCTTGTTCTCTTCCGCCAATCGACGAAAAGCGGCGATGACCCCTGCGGGCGGATCTTCGGTCGGGTTGCCCAGCGTAAAGTCGAAAATGTTGTCGGCTCCGCGTTCCGCTTTCAATCGAATTCCTTCTTCAAACATTCTGCGGATCCAGGAAGAGCGTTCGAGTTGCTGTTGAATATTTTTAGCGACTATCATTTAGGTTCTCCTTTTGTGAAATCTGCGTGTTCCGCGTCCTTTGTGTTTCTTATTTAGGAGTTAGAGGACCGGGAAGATATTGGGGTAGAAAGGAACTGATTATTAAAAGCAACGTTAATAGAATGATTACGATGCAGGTGGCCCAGGCGATTATGTTGAAGGCGCGGGAGTTACGGTAGGCGCCCATGAGATCTTTCCGATTGCACAGCCGCAACATGAAAATCAAAACAAACGGCAACAGGATGCCATTAGCCACCTGGGAAAAAAGAATAAACCGGATCTGCTTGGTTTCGCTAAGGACCAGCACCGCAAGTCCTCCCAGAATAATCAGACCCGTGTAAAGCGAATAAAAGGCAGGGGCTTCATGAGGTCTCTTGTCAATGCCTGATTCGAATCCCAGTCCTTCACAGACCGTGTATGCAGTGGCCAGCGGCAGGATGCTGGCTGCAAAAAGGGAAGCGTTGATTAATCCAAGTGCAAAGATTGCACTTGCTGCGCTTCCAGCAAAAGGTTTTAAGGCCAGGGCCGCATCCGCTGCGTTATTGATCTGCTGATGTCCGCCCCAGAAGATAGTGGCAGCGCAGGCTATAATGATAAAAAATGCGATTACATCAACGATGATGCATCCGATTATTACGTCCCAACGCGACTGTGCATAATGCTCCAGCTTAATCCCTTTTTCCACTACAGCAGCTTGCAGATAGAATTGCATCCAGGGGGCGATAGTCGTTCCTACCAGCCCTATGATTGTATATAAAAGATCGGTCTTAAACTGCATCCGGGGTATAAAAGTCCCCTCTAAAGCTAATTTCCAGTCCGGATGCGCCAGAAATCCGGAGATCACATACGCTACATATAAGACACAGGCCAGAAGAAAAACTTTTTCCACTATCTTATATGTTCCACGCACTACAAGCAGCCAAACCAGAAAGGCTCCAATTGGGACGGATATAAACCGGCTGACATGAAAGAGTTGCATGCCTGAGGCCAGTCCTGCAAATTCGGAAACCGTATTGCCGTAATTGGTTATGAGAAGAAGGAACATTAAAATAAAAGTAGTGCGAAACCCGTATTCTTCGCGAATGAGGTCGGCTAAACCCTTGCCTGTAACTACTCCCATTCGGGCTACCATTTCCTGAACGACAATCAGGGCGATAGTTATGGGTATCAGGGTCCATAGCAGGGAATAACCATAGCGAGCTCCTGCGATCGAATAGGTATAAATACCCCCGGCGTCGTTATCCACATTGGATGTTATGATTCCGGGACCCAGCACAGCCAGGAAGATCACCAGACTGTTTCGCCAGCGCCGAAATATGCTGCGGTCCATAGCTTCTTTCCAATAAACAGGATTAGGCTTGAAAGTTGAAAACTTAATTTTCGAGCCTGACCCCGGTTGGTTACTTCTCTTTTACTACCAGTTCCAGAACATCATCCGCGGTTACAACTCCGAGGAGCCGGCCATTGTCGTCGACAACCGGGAGAGTGAGCAAGTTATATTTATGGAACAGGCTGACCACCGTTTTATCGTCTGCATGGAATGGCACTGAAATGGGCTGATTTGTCACCAGGGTATTCAGCTCTGAGTTTTTATCCGCAAGGAGCAATCGCGCCAGAGGCACGATGCCCGTAAGTCCCAGGCTTGTCGCAATCAAATATATGGAATGAATGGTGTCGAGAGAGCCTGTGAAATTTTTGAGTGCGTCAATAGCGGCTTCGACGGTTGCAGTTTCCAGCAGCACGATAAATTCAGTCGTCATAAGTCCGCCGGCTGTGTTCTCTTCAAATCCCAGCAATTCCCGAACTTCGTTTGCTTCCTTAGTTTCCATATTGGCAAGGACTTCCGCACTTGTCTTCGGAGGAAGCTCCTGCAGAACATCCGCGGCTTCATCGGGCGCCATTTCTTCTACAATGTCGGCGGCTTTATCCGCCGAAAGACTGTTCAAAAGCGCTACCTGCATGCGCGTCGGAATTTCGGAAACTGCATCTGCGGCGGTTTCATCATCCAGCGATTCGATGAGGGATCTCTGGTCGTCCCGACTCAGTTCTTCAAGAATATCGGCCAGGTCCGCCGGGTGCAGTTGAGCCAGGCGATTGTAAGAAATCCTCAGCTTGACGCGCCGCGCCGCATCGGGTTCAATCAGGTTGACGAATTCCCATGGAATCAATTTATTGGGCAAAACGGAAGAAATCGTCCGTATTTTATGTTTCGCAAGCAATCCTTGAAATAAACGACGGGCCGCCGCCGCGGCGCCTACATTAACCGCGACAATCCGGAGTTCCGTATGCATCGGATTGGGCTGGATATCAAAATCCACATCAATGACACGGACCACTTTTTGATCGTTTACATCGATTATTTGTTGGTCCAGGACATCTTTTTTGATGCGAATCAGTCCCTCATCCGGCGTAGAACAACAGATCTCTCCTGCCGGCACGCTGGTCTGCGCGGCCCGGACGGATATGGTAGAGATCTGTTCCCGTTCGATGCACATCAAATTTTTCTTTGGGGTCATTACAAAAAAATAAGCTACCTGGGAGGAATTCTGGCTTGGATTGATCGCCAGATCCACAAGACGTCCCAGATACTCTCCCTTGGCGTCGTAGGTCTGTAGATTTTCGAGCTCAGAAAAATAAATCATAATTGTTGCTTAGTCCCCCCCCCGGATGATTTCTACTTCAACCCCATAGTACACTATTCAATCGCGGATCTGTATTATATGCATGTAGATCCGGAATGAATATGGGCTGTTTTTGAGCAGTCCCTTGGTTTAAAATTGAAGGGTGTTTAATTCCAGAATGGATGCTGTTCCAAACCTGACAATCGATTTTATAAAAGATCTTCAATTGGATTCGAGCGTCGCATGAAAAAAGCAATTTTAGGAGCTTTAGCTTTAATATTCGTAACGGCGAATCTCTCATTTGGAGCGCCGCTCCGTTTTGAAAAGCTGAGCGAGCATTGCTATTACCTGCAGGCGCCGGAGCAGGAAAATGTTGCAGCGATTGTAACGGATGAAGGGATTTTGATAATCAACCCTCCTGCAGAATCCTGGCTGCCGGACGCCCTGGATGCGCTGGAGCGATTGAGTGCAAAGCCGGTGCGCTGGGTCGCGTTCACGGATCTTCATTATGCGCGCAATGCCGGCGCAAAGTATTTCTCCGAGCGCGGCGCCGTCCTGCTTGCCGGCGCTCAATTCCGGGCTTTGTCGAAGAAGCTATTCGCATCCAGCGAGACGAAGATGTCTTCCCCCTGGATGTTTTTCAACCGCCAGATGCATTTATTCCCCGCTGGATTGGAGATACGCATCATCGCGGTGCAAAGCAAAGCCCGCACAGGGAGCGATATCGTTGTGTTTGTGCCGGCGGAGAAAGTTCTTTTCACAGGAGCTTTGTATCAATTTCCGTATTATCCTGAAATCGATATGGAATTCGAGGGGGACGCTCTCGGATGGATCGATGGAATGAAGCAGGTTATTGCCGCCGTTCCTTTGCTGAAGTTGATTGTTCCATCGAAGATAGCCGCGACGAAAGTGAAAGTACAGCCAAATCCGGAACAGGAGAAAACGCTGGAAGAAGGCGTCATTGTTGTCTCGGGTTACGGGATATCCAATTTACAGAATATGAAGGATGTTCTGGAATTGGCTCAGAAGCTTCAGGCCGAGCTTTCCCGCCGGGTTCAATCGGGACGCGTCTGCGAAGACTTCCTACCGTCCATCGGCGCGGAGCCTTATCGCAAATTTGGAAATTTGGACGGTTACCTTTCGCAGCTTTGCGCTGCTATTCAGAATGCCTCTGACGAACGCTGACCAACACACGGATGTCTAAATCAGCGTAGGCCTGCGTTCGTCAGCGGCGGATTGTCATCGAAGATGCATCTCCATAAACTTGTAGAAATGCTTCCAGTCGGAAGCAAGGATTCCGTGCCCGCCGGAATGCATGAAATAGCCTAGCGTATTAAAAATCGGAGCGCCGGCTGGAGGCATGGACGACGTGTCGATTCCATCTTTCCCTAAAAGTTTATATACCGGCGTCGCCGCCGCTGCGGCGAGAAACTCTCCTTTGGGATCCGCCCACCGGTCGGTGTCGCCGGTCTGCAACAGCACCGGCCGCGGAGCGATGAGCGAGAGCAGCATGTGTGAATCGACAGGGAATTGATCCACGTGATCGCCATAGTTCCCATAATTGAGACAGAACTGATATTGAAAGCGCGTGGGCAGCGCCAGATGCTTGATTGTCTCGCCGTAGTTCCTTCGGCTTAAAGCTGCGCCCCCCTCGCCGGAGCAGCTGGCAATCACCAGCGCAAAGCGCGTGTCCTGCGCCGCTGTCCAGAGAACTGTCTTCCCGAGGCGGGAGACTCCTATCAACGCGACTTTCTTTGCATCCACGCCTGCATCGGTTTCGAAGTAATCCATAACCCTGCTGAATCCCCAAGCCCATGCGGAGATGGAACCCCATTCATTGTGCGCCGGCGCTGTTTGTCCCGGCTTGAGATAGAGATTGCGCACGCCAAAGGGCAAGCCGGTTGGGGCGTCGGGATCGATATCGGCGTAGTTTATGGTTGCAATGCCGAATCCTTTTTCAATCGTCGGCAACGCTTCAATGCCGCCGAAATTCATTCCGCCCGGCAGCGCCGGCGTGCGTTTGTTTTGTTTGGGGTCAAAAAGCCGGCCTTGTTTTACACCTGGATCGCCGACCATCAGGTTGTTGGCGGTGAACCCGGCGTTTAACAGAACCGGAACTCGACCTTTGGAGTTCGCCGGCAGGTAAAGCAGCAAGTCCGCCTTGGGTCCGGATTTGTCTTTGCTGAAATGGAGGGTCACTTGCCGACGAATGGCTTTGCCGTCGAATGCAGGCGTACCTTTGTCGAAAACTTCGAAGCTCATATCGGCGGGACGCTCCGGCATGCGGCCATACTGATTCTCTTCGAATAGTTTCACGATTTCGGGCCGCCGTTTCGAGAACCATGTTTTTGCGTCGCGAACCTGTTTTCCGTTTGCAAGAACCAGCGGATCGGGCAGCGTATAGGTTCCTACGTTGGCCTCCGTGTAGTTTACCGGGACGCCGCTGATTACAGTGTTTGGCTCATCGATCACTTGCGCTGCCGCCCAGGCAAGAAAAAATGCGAATGCTGTTAATGGAAAAAATCGCAGGATCATTTTCATTTCATGCCCCTCCATAGGGCCACGATCAGGCGCCGTTCCGGATATCGCGGCCGGCGCCGGCTTTACGGCAAACGGCGCAGACCTTCGGCTCGAATAGTCCAGGAGCCGTCTTTGGGAATTCCCGGAAATTGTTCCTGCGAACCGTCCCAGCCGGCTACCATCAGCGCCACTGCGGATAAAAAAGCTCCGTTGGCCGGCAAATACGCTGCAATTTCGTATCTGCGATTGCCGCCGGATTGCGGACACTGGCCATTGGGCAGATAACGATTGTTGGGGCCATCCCGAAGCAATACTTCCATCGCCAAGTCCGGCCGTCCCAGACGAACTGCCGTCATCGCGACCATGGGATAATCCCATCCCCAGATCTTCGCTTCCCAATCCCATGTTTTCATAACAGCATCCAGCGTGCGTACCATTGTTTCGCGATTCACGTCGGGGCCGCCGGGAAGAAATCCGAACGGCATCAGCATCGAGGGATGATCCTTCCGGCTTTTGATGTTATCCCAGGTGTCCGGATTTGATTCCAGGGCGACGTATTTTCCGTCCTTCACAGGCAGCGGAGCCAATCGAACGATGATATCATCCCATTTCTTATCACGCGGCAGATTAAGTCGTTCGCGCCACTGCTGCGCTACTCCCAGCGCCCAGCGCCAATAGGAAAGCTCAAACGACGGATTCTGACTCGAAGCCGGGATATAAATTTCCTGTGCAATCCAAAGAGGAGGGCCAAGCGCGTACCGGCTTTTCTTGGCGTCGAAATAGACCATCGAGGCGAGGCAGTCCGCCGTTTGTAAAACCAGATCGCGATATCGGGCAAGCGTCTTGGCGGAAGGCTGATTTCTGTAGAGCAATTCGGAAAGATAGATCAAATGAGGCTGATTCCATAGGATCAGCGGATTCCCGCCGGGGCTTTCGCGGCCGTCGGGCCCAACCATCTTGGCCCAGCGGGCGCCGGTCAATCCGCGGCTGGCCGCAAGCGCTCGCGCCTCGGGCAGGCGCGAGCGATACCATTCCAGGTTTTTGGCCAGCAGGTCCTCGTGGCCCCATAAAGCAAAATGCGCGGTGTGCCACCAGATCATCTCGGTGTGGTGTTTGCCATACCATGTGCTGCAGGAAAGTCCGCTCTCTTGAGGGGGGACGGCTCCCGCCATCTGCACCGCCATAAGATATTGCGAAAGCACAATGCGTTTCTCAAGTTTTCCGGCAAGATGATTGGTGCTGCCGGAAAAATCGACTGCCGCTCCCTCATTCCAGAACTTTTCCCAATGCGCCGTGCTGTCCAATAATAATTTGGCGTAGGAGGACAGCGCCGGAGGTATGGATTGATCGCCTGGAATGAATTGAACAGAGAAGTCGAGTGTATTATTCACGCCGTCGCCGGAAATGCGGAATTCATGCGGCCCTACGCGAGTGGACGGAGCGTTGATAATTACCGAATAGCGGGTTTCATCAATGACGCGTTTGATGAGAGTGATCGCCGGCCCCTTATCGATGGATTCGGACTTGTGGGATTCCGGATGGCTCCAATCCAATGCCGGCGTATTTTTTATGCTCATATCATAACCGCGCGGGAAGGACAGCTTGACCCGTAACTTGCCTTCACTCACCAACGGTGAATTGATCCGCAGGCCTATGGCGTCGGAATCGGGAGAGCAGAGAGTCGTAACTGAGACGTTTTTCCCTCCCAACCTGAATTGGGTGACAAGGACGCCGCGCCAGAGATCCAGCGTCTGCTGCGCATTTTGAATGTCTTCCGGAACCAACGCCGAACCGTCCTCTTTCACCCACTCGAGAGCGAGCTGTCCGAGCGGATGATTATGAGGATTCTTCCTCAACCAATCCCCGGCCGGAGTTGATTGATTGGTGGGAAATCCGATTTCTCGGCCATCGGGCATTTTATAAAAGTTGTTCGCATCTGAAAGCTTGTAATTATCAGGATTCGGTTGAGAATGCCATGCCCAGCGTGACAGCGTTTCCAGAGGCATTCCCTCACGATAATATAGATCGGCGAATGTCTGGAGCCCGGTGATGTCGGCGCTGAAAGCAAAACCGCCGTTGCCCACCATAAAGGGCGCATTCGCATCCAACTTTTTGAGTGTTGGATTATGCCGTGTCACCAAGGCCTTGCGATCAATGCCCGGCGCGGCGCCTGTCCGGACTGCAGAGGCGGTCGCGCCAACATCCTTCAAGCCCAGAGCTTTGACGGTAGCGCCATATTGGTAACGGACATAGTCGAAATCCGCCGAGCCGCCGTTGGGCCCAAAGCTGTAAATCGCAATGCGCGCGCCCTTCCAGAAACGGAAAAACAAGCGAAAGCTTTTTCCGGCGTCTACATATTTTAAACCGTCAAGGCTGTAGAACAGCCGACCGGCGTCGCCGTCGTTTACTCCTCGAAGCCAGACATCCTTGCCTTTCAGTACAGGGCCTTCCCCCCGGTCCGTCATTATTCTGCGGACCCCATTATCCTGCGCGACGCCGATCCAGCCGAAATCGTTGCCGCACAGGAAGGCGAATCCTGCGCGCTGACCCTCCTTCATCAAACTCGTGTCCATCTTCACAGTTATAAGGCCGGCGCTGTCCCAGATCTTTTGCGTAAGGGTATTGCGAGCCACATTCAGGGCGGCTGCCGGTTGAGCTGTTAATCGAAGCCATCCCGGTCTTTGCGTCAGAGACCATCCCTCCGGAATAGGATTATGGTTCCATTGCCAGACGGGTGAAAGCGTTGTTCCTTTGAATTCATCGCTGGTATTGGGGTGAGAGACCGGATAAGTCCGGCCGACATTCGGCTTTTTCCAGGCATCGACCGGCCGGCCATTGTCGCCGAATACCGGCCATCCATCCTCCGTCCACGTTACCGGATTCAAGTGGCAGATTCGGCCGAGATATCCGGTGGATTTGAATGAAAGAAACCATGTTTCGCCGCTATCCAATTCCACCAGGCCTCCCTGATGCGGGCTGCCCTGAGGAAATACCTGCTTGCGCTCATAGGGTCCGTAAATATTCTTGGATCGCAGCACCGCCTGCCATCCGGAATCAACCCCTCCTTCCGGCAAAGAAATATAATAATAGCCTTTTCGCTTATAGAGTTTCGGGCCCTCGGCTACTTTGCCGCGATAGATTTCTTTGCCTTCGTCCAATAGCGTTGTGCCATCCTCGCTCATCTTGTGAAGAATGAGCGGTCCGGCGCCTACCTGGCTGTGTATTAGATACGCTTGCCCATCATCGTCCCAGAAAGGGCAAGGATCTTCCCATCGAGGGATGGCCTTCACCGTCACGGTTTCGGACCAGGGACCGGCAGGATTTTTTGTGTGCCACATAAACAGCCCCTCTGCCGGAGTGCATACGAATACATAGAATTCGCCATTGTGATAACGAAGAGCCGGCGCCCATGTTCCCTGGCCGTATCCCTTCATTTCATCGTACTTGGGATCCATGGACAGGCGAGTGAATATTCGGTTGATGATTTTCCAATTAACCAGGTCTTTGGAATGCAGAATCTGCATGCCGACGAAATGGAAATCGGAAGCGATGAGGTAAAAATCATCCCCATGGCGCAGGATATCGGGATCGGAGTAGTCGGATTTAAGAATAGGATTTTTATAAGCGCCGTCGCCCTGATCTCCCCAGGTGAGGATTTTTTGCGGCGCGCCTGCGATGCTGAACGGCAATAATAAAAAGAGGATCGACAGGATGATTGCATTTCGTTTCATCGGCCAGACTCCTTAGTGGTCAGTGGTCAGTAGTCAGTAATTAGTATTCAGTGACTACTGTCGATTCAAACTGACTACTGACCACTGAAGACTGACGACTGCTTTTTACCGGGCGAGCCATCCGCCATCGACAGCGATGGTATAGCCGGTGATATAGGCGGAAGCTTCCGAGGCCAGGAAAACCACGAGCCCTTTAAGATCATTGGGCTCGCCCCAACGGCCCATCGGTATGCGATCGAGTATCGCCTGGCTGCGCGCCGGGTCCTGACGCAACGGCTTGGTGTTTTCGGTCGCCATGTATCCCGGCGCCAGGGCATTGCAATGAATGCCTTTGGGCGCCAGTTCACAGGCCATAAGCCGCGTGAGGCCCACCACCGCGCTTTTAGACGAAGCATAGGAGGGAACCAAAATTCCTCCCTGGAACGACAGCATGGAGGCCACATTAATAATCCTGCCGCCCTTTCCCTGAGAAACCATTTGTCTGGCTGCAGCCTGGCTGAGCAGGAACACCGCCTTGATGTTCAGATTCATTACATCGTCCCAGTCTTTTTCCGAAAATTCGAGAAAGGGCGCGCGACGAATTATTCCGGCGTTGTTCACCAGGATATCGATTCTACCCAGCGACTCGGTCGTTTTCCCGACTGCCGTTTCTGCAGCGCCGGCGGCTGCAAGATCGATCGCCAACGTTTCGCATTTTCGGCCAAGCCCGGCGACCTGTTCCCCGGTTGCAGCGCAATCGAGCATATCCACGGCCATAACATCCGCGCCGGCTTCCGCGAGTCCCAGCGCCATGGCTTGTCCTAATCCTCTGGCGGCTCCGGTCACCAGTGCAACTTTTCCAGTTAAATCGAATTTATCGAGTATCCCCGCCATAATCCTTGCTCCATTATTTCATGTGAGTGGTATCCGCCGCATCCATATCGTCGAACGCCTGGTTTTCTCCTCCCATCGCCCAAACAAACCTGTAGCAGCCGACGCCGACGCCAGAGTGTATAGACCATGGTGGAGAGAGCGCAATCTGTTTCTCCCTCATGACGATATGGCGCGTCTCTTCCGGAGCGCCGAACAAGTGAAGAACGCAACCCTGGGGCGGAAGATCAAAATAGCAGTATATCTCCGTGCGCCGATCGTGAGTGTGAGGCGGATAAGTGTTCCAGACGCTCCCTTCATGAAGCTCGGTGAATCCCATCACAAGCTGACAACTTTGAACGCCCTTGAGATGAATATACTGGTGAATGGTGCGGCGATTTGCGTCTTTCGATGAACCCAATTCAATGTGGTTGGCTTTTTCGAGTCCAATAGGCGTCGTCGGAAATTCCGCATGAGCAGGATAGGACGCCAAATAAAAAAACGCCGGTTGGCGTTTGGAATCGCTGGCAAAGCTGATCTCACGGCTGTTCCTGCCTATATAAAGGCACTCACGCGGCGCAATCCTGAAAGTTTTTCCGTCTACATCAACGCTTCCAGCAGCGCCAAGATTTATGACGCCTATTTCCCGGCGTTCGCAGAAATAATTGCAGGCCATTTCCCGGCCGCCTTGAAGCTTCAAAGGCTTGTCGGAAGGTACAATTCCGCCGACAATCGCCCTGTCTACGTCTGTGTAGACCAGTTCCGCTTGACCGGGTTGAAAGAGATCTTCTATCAGAAATCGTCGGCGCAATTCTTCCGTGGTCATTCTGCGATAGGATTGTTCATCCGCAGTCCTGATTATTTTCACAACTCCTCCAGATCCGAAAAATCATTACAGAATTGCTTCAAATTATCCCATTCGCCGGGGTCCTGCAACCATAGATTCCATTGTGGTTTTATAATATTATCGATTCTCGATTCCGGTTATAATCACGAGACTGCAAAGTATTACGTTTTAGGGACGAACTCGATGAACAACAAAATTGGGGCACAAAATGTATAAAATTGCGATTGCGCTTTTTGTCATCCTACAATCCGTATCGTTGAGCATTCCCGCACAAGGGGGATTGAATCTGCGGTCCAGGCATCTGTCGGCTCCTCTTCAACTGGGAGGATTTTATTTTGAGACGGCGGCCGGCCGGGTTTCGTTTCCGGTGCAGCTTGCGCCGCAAAGCAAAAAATCGGAATGGCGAACAAAAGCTTCCGACGGCCGCATGGTTGCAGTTTCGGTAATTCCTCAGGGGAGTCATTACACCGTTCGCCTGAGCGCCCAGCCCGCTGACGAAATCAAAAAATGGGGCTTTCAAATCGAGTCCGGCAAAGATGAATATTTTACAGGCTTGATGGAACGCGTGGTCGACGGGCCGCAACAGGCTTCGTGGGCGCCGAACCTGAAAGAAGCCATGAACCTGCGCGGCCAGAAAGTCGAGATGATCGTTAAACCGACGACGTCGGTATATGCGCCTTTCTATGTTTCTTCGCGCGGTTACGGAGTTTTTGCGAAAACCGACTGGCCGGGACAATATGATTTTTGCGCAAGCGATCCTCAACAGGTAAAGATCGACTTTGAAGGGCCTTCGTTCGAATTCAAGGTCTACACGGCAAAAACGCCTGCGGAAATCGTCAACGCTCATTCCCTGGAAGCAGGCCCGCCTTTTCTGCCGCCCAAATGGGCTTTCACTCCCTGGCGCTGGCGCGATGAGCACACCCACCGCGCCCAGTACTATGATGGCACGCCGGTCTCGGGGCCGTTCAATTCAGAAATGATGGAAGACGTCCTGATGATGCGAGCCTACGGCATTCCCTGCGGCCTCTATTGGATTGATCGCCCGTATGGACCGGGGCGGATGGGCTATGATGATTTCGAAATCGATCCCAAGAGACTTCCCAATTTTGCCGCATCGGTGCAATGGCTTCGTTCGCATAATATGCAGCAACTGCTCTGGATTGCGCCGTTTTTCCAGGGGCGTATGGAGAAAGAAGCCCAGGAAAAAGGATTCACTCTCGCGGGCCAGAAGCCGAGTTTGAACAATTATCCGATGGTCGATCTGTCCAATCCGGCTGCAAAAGCGTATTGGCAGGCAGGCATTGAAAAACTCCTTAAGCTCGGCGTTGCAGGATTCAAGCTGGATCGGGGCGAAGAAGAGATACCGAATGACGGCCCGTACAAACGCTTTGACGGAAAATCGATCCGCGAGAATCGTAACGGCTATATGGCTCTCTATGCGCAAGCTGTCGCCGAGATTGCCCGCAAACATCGCGGCGAGGATTTTGTCGCGATGCCTCGCGGCGCATATACCGGCGCTTCATCCTCTTCGGTTTTCTGGGGCGGCGACATCGGCGGAACGCAATGGGGCCTGCGGGCATCCATCATAGCGGTGCAGCGCTCAGCGGTTATGGGCTATCCCAACTGGGGCTCCGACACTTGCGGTTACAACGAGCAGTCGCTCGATCAGGACATGTGCGCGCGCTGGCTGGCGTTCAGCTGCTTTACGCCCATCATGGAAGTGGGACCGACAAGAAATGTCGCCTTCTGGAACCTGCCGCGTGAACCGAAATACGATGCGGATCTGATTGCGGTATGGCGGCTCTACGCGCGATTGCACAATCGATTGGCGGATTACACCTACGCCCAGGCTAAGGAAGCTACACGTACCGGCGCTCCTATTGTGAAGCCTCTATTCCTCGTCGATCCTAAAGCTCCGGCGGCATGGACGAACTGGTGGACTTATCTCTATGGCAGGGATCTTTTGGTATCGCCTGTATGGGAAAAAGGGAAACGCGTCCAGGAAGTTTACTTGCCGGCCGGATCCCGCTGGCGCGATGTCTGGCAAAACAAGGCATACGCCGGCGGTCAAACCATCACGATAAAATCGGAACTGCATCAGATCCCGATTTTCCTGCGTGAAGGCTCCAAGCTTGTTCTTGGCGATTTGAATAAAGAATGGAAAGAATCCGTCGAGGCCGCTGCAAAAAAACCTGATTTGAAGGCGCTGGAGGCCGAGGTCCTCAACTGGTTCAAGCAAAATTACAAATGACGATTTGCGTGGGAGCGTCTAGCTTTGAACGTGGATGATCAGCCGGTTGTCGGATCGCCTGGCGACCGAAATCCCGCCAATTTGGTTTTCAACGCATTCTCTATCGATGCATTGGACGGCGTCGTCTTCCAGCCAATAGATATGTCTTAAAGGGAGCATTGCCACGCGCGGAAGAAGGCCGGCCACGAACGCTCTCTTCTTTTTATTGTGACGCAAATAGATGTCATGCAGGAGACCAAGAAACGGCGCTTTGGGCGACAGACCGAAAATGTCCGTTTTTACACCGGACTGAACGAGCGGCGGCGGAACATCCTTGTCCCCCAGGGAATATCGCACCAGGTCCTCTATTATTCCGGGCAGCATCGGTTCCCAATCTCCGCCGCTCATTTTCTCGCGATACCGGCGGATGATTCCCTGAAACCTTATAATATTCCGTTTGCCTTTGAGCCAGGCGACTTCCGAAACATCAAGAAGGAACAGGTTGAATTCATCCATGATGGCCGCTGTTTCATTTTCATCTGATTGCATTTTTTTAAGGAACGCCGGAAGAATTTGCTTTTCAAATGAGATCAGTTGAATCCGGATATCTTTCGTCGGATCCCGTATCGTATTTTCAAACATTGTATAACTGTCGTGAGCAAACTCATCAAGTCTTTGTTTGTCCCTGGCGCAAAGGAAACGCGCGCCTGATTTTTCAAGAATAGTTTCTTTCAGAAACACATTCAGCAATGCAAGAAACTTCTCCTGATTTTCGCGTTTTTCAAGATCAAAAAGATTGAATATTTCCAATAAACTTTTATTGAACTCCTCCAGAATCTTCAGTTTTTGTTTTGGCGTCAGGCTGGAGGCTTCCATAAACATCACCAGGGTATTCCCGTTTCTGCAAATTTCCTCAATCCGTCCCTTCGGTTTCCGGCCCATCAACGTCCGGCGATTATGAATCTTGTCCGACGCTTTGGACAAAGGGACATAGACCTGCAGCCATTTGAAAAATTCCAGATTCGGTAAAATTTTGTCGCCGCCGGTTATCGTCCCGGCGACATAGTGTAAATAATCAATCTCCTGAAGGAGTTGCGGCTGGGCTTTCATCCCTTCTGCTTCCGTACGGGTAAGGATTTCAAGCGCTTTTAGGATACGTCCTTTTTCATCATATTTATGGAATGCCGCTTTCATGTCATCCATGTTCGTGTCCGTATCTTCCAGGACATCGTGCAATAAAAGCGTAGCCAGAACGAGGGGTTCGGTGACGCCGAAAACCTCAACCATAATCTTGGCAACCCGAATCGGGTGCTCGATATACTTGCGCCGTATGTCGCCGACAGGAACGGTCTTGAGTTGTCTGCGGGAATCGCCATCGTGCGAACGGTAAGCAATTTTGTATGCCGTCAGCAGTAAGGCTTTATCCTTCGCGGATAGTTTTTTCCCCGACGCCGCCTCAAGAAGATTCAGCAACTGGTTGAATTGGTCATTGATGTAGATATGATCTTCTTTGATAATTCTGAATTTCTCGTAATATTCCAAATGTTGTTCGAGAATCTTTTTTTCATTCTCATCGATGCCGCCCTTTTCTTTTTCGATTCGGCAAAGAAGTTCATGGAACAATTCCCCGAACGGCGTGCCAAAAGGCTTTTCCCTGCGTATCCGGCTCAATAGGTTTCTATAATGAATAAACGCCTGGTATCGTGCAGGAGAGCTTCGTACCATCAGGACAAACATCATGTAGTCATACGCCATCCAAACACGCATCAGCGTGACTTGACGAATTTGCGCCATGCCCGGTCTAACGGCGTTGGCATCCGCGAGTTGAAGGACTTGAAGCATCTTGAGCAAATCATTTTTGGGAATGCCCGTTTTATTTTCAATGGAATCAATATCGTCAAAGAAATCCCCATGAAAAGTTCTCCCATCCTTAGTGCGGCCATAGGTCGCCTTTTCAATAAGGACCGATTGGTTCCTGATAAGGAATCCGATGATGATGATTTCACGAAAAGAGAATCCCAGACGAGAAAGAAAATCATTAGCCAGCAATGCGGAAATATCCGGATGAATCAAATGGCCGATATAACTTCTTGCTTCGGGCGTGTTCATTCCAAAGAACGGGTAAGTTTCTTTTAATATCAGGGCATTGCGATTTTTGTTCTTGATCCATTCCACTGCGAGATCGTACCAGATCGGCAGACAAATCCCCTTTATGATGGCCGTTTCCCCGAGGTCATGGAACAACAAGGCTGTATTAATCCATCGCAAGGCGTTGCTTTTTGCATCCTCGCTTAGATACTCTTCGGCGCCGAAACTATGGACCCACCCGAAAGCTTGTCGAATGGACTCCAATGTATGCTGCATTAAAGGCATGGGTCGATATATATTCGGATCCTTCTCCGACAGATTGCTTTCAAAGGCATTTAATCCGGGGATAAGCTTGTTTAGCTTCTTGGTCCGGACCGCTTGCTCGAAGGTATGCGGATCCGTCATCGTAAGAGCGAATTCATCTTTGGGTGAAAGCGGCTTGCGAAACAATTGTTTAAAATACGTTTTGGCTTTTTTTATCACAGAATTATCAGAGCTTCTTTCTAAAACTAATCAAGGTGTTCGCTATTGAGGAATATTACTATGAAAATGCAGCCTGGGCATAGAAATATGCCCAGGCATTGGCGGCTTGTCCGGAACGTATTGCCATCCTGCGCAAACGCCTGTGC
>CAYTYP010000065.1:8327-17849 GCA_964441405.1 uncultured Acidobacteriota bacterium | reverse complement strand
TAGCAGGTTCCGCCAAAAGGGTGTAAATCTCCGCCAAAGCGATCGTTACGTTACAGAAGCGTTCCAAATGATGTTTTTCGCAAAACCGCCACACAACCGCCACACTAAAGGATTTTTGGCACATTTTTGCGTAAAAGCATTGTTTTTAATTTGTTCAGTTGATCAGGGTTTAATTCTTAAGAATCTAGGGTTTATGGGTGAGTATGTTTGGTAGCGACGGGTGGAATCGAACCACCGACCTTGGGGTTATGAATCCCACGCTCTAACCGACTGAGCTACGTCGCCCCCCTGGAAAGCTGATAAAACACAAGCTCATTATTTTGCGGCCTTCGCCTTCGCATTTCAAGAGCAAATCTCGTTTAAAGGCGGCTCACTCGAGTTTAACCGCTGATATAGGCTGACTTATACGGATTAATCGACTCATATATCCGTTGATGTTTCAATGCCCGGCAAGGGTGATCCCAGGCTTGAATAGATTAAAGTCCTCCCTTGGCGATAGTCGATTCGAGATCACGTCGATGGATGAAAGCGGATACTTCCAAAGTTGCGCGCGCGCTGTCCAGTCGAAATAGCAACCTATAATGGATGCCGATGCGTGCGGACCATACATCCGGAACAGAGCGGAGTCTCTTGCAGCCGGACCATAAGGCTTGATCTCCGGCGGCAAGTCCGGCTGCCGCCTGAAGCGCTTGCCGCGCCAGCGGCTTTGTTGCGTTGCGGATAGCGTCTCCGGCTGTGTTTTTAAAAAGTGGAACAAGCGTAGTCAGTCGGGCGGGCGTGGTTGCGTCTAATTCCTCTTTATCAGTGGAATTATTCGGTTCTGTTGCGCGTCCCTCCTTTTTATTCTGTTCCTTTGCCAATACTGCTTCCCCCCTCCTGGAGGCGGCTTCGGATAATTGGATTCTGAGCGAACTGCGTTCTTTATGACCCTCTGCGATTAATCCTTTCAGTTCCGAAATTTTGTTGCGCAACCTCTTTGCTTCATCGCTTTCAAGCGGTGCAGAATGAAGTAATTTCGTTTCTTGGGATTTCTCGCGCTCAGCTTTATTTTGCTTCAGCAGCCTTTCTTGGCTGTGGAGTCGCTTCTCCAGTTCAGCCACTTTGGCGATCGACTGTTTTAGACGCGTTCTTTGCTCTGCAGCAATGGAGCTTAACCGTTCAACTTCGGCATCTGAACTCACGTCCTCATCGTCCCAAGAAGACAGATCCCGATCGATCAGTCGTTCATAAAGTTCTTGTGCGATATCGCCGGGTGGAAGTTGAAGCCGATCGCGCGCGCATTCAACCTCCTCCAGCAGTGTCTCTGTATCGAGAGCCCGATCGGGGCTGATAGCTGCGCGTGTGAACAATATGCCGAGCGCCGGATATTGATCTAAAGCTGCGTACGCCAGGTCAAAAATTTTGCTGGATTTGGGATCCAGTAAATTTTCGGTTATGGCTTTTTCAATCCTGCTCAGGATTTCCGAATCCAGGTTAAGCAGATCTAAATGCATCTGAAAGTCGCTAAGGATTGCAGGATCCTGAATCCTGGCAACCTGTCGTGCAAAAACATCCCGGGCGCCTGCTGAAATGGCATCATGTATTAACTCTGCCCTATATCCGTCTGCTATGCAGCCCAATGGAAAGTCTTTACGCCTTGATAGCTCCTCCATGGCGCTTTCCGCCTCATCCCAGAAATGATACAGAGTGAGCTTGCGGACAGCTTCGATTACACATCGGGTATTCAGGAGAGAATAATCAAGGCGCGCGATCTCTCTCGTACTTAAACAAGATATTTGCTCTCGATCCAGGTAGATTTCCGGATGCTCCATATATTCAGACATGGTAACGCCTGCTACAGGAGACGGATCCTCAAGCCTGGCTGCATCCTTTTCGGCGCAACACTTTTTGTATTTGCGTCCGCTCCCGCATGGGCAAGGATCATTGCGTCCCGCCTTGGGCGTTGTTCGGCGCAATATCGCCGCGCCGGGCAGGCGATCTTCCTCTTTGGTTGGAAGCGCTTCTGCCGGCATAGTGCCCATGCTTTGTTGCACCTTTTCGATCATGTCGGCCGTCCCCGGGAAAGAGGCCAGTTCAATCCATGGAGCGGCAATTTCTCTGATCGCCGGATCTGAGATTTTTTGAGCTGCAATACCCAGAACGGTTCCACTTTCCGGACCCAAATTTTGACGTGCTAATAGGCGAATTTGAGTGAGAAGGGCTGGAGGCGGCGGGGCGCTGCCCAATAATAGGACTGAAATTAAAATAGTAAAGGCTTGTCGCTCCGAGCTGAGACGGCCTGATTCCAATAATTCCAATAACATCTTCAGCCGGTCCCCAGTGCATAATCCGATCAACGGAGCCATTAATTCTATGCCGCTCAAATAAGGGAGAATTGCGACCAGCTCGCCGGATTCCGGACGATATCCGTTCATTGTTGCGCCGATCATGAGAATAGTGGCGGATCGGCCGTCTTTTTCGTCAAGCGCAGCCTTTATGAGGCGGCGCGCGTCAATTCCGGAGCCCTTCATCATCTCCGCAACTGTCACTACTCCCGTCCTGGTTAGTTTGGATTTTCGTGCGGAGGTAAGAATTGCGCCTATTTCATCAGAAGCGTCTTGTTTTTGTGTGCTCAATTGGGAACCTGCCATTCGGTTATTTTACATGCCAGCCATCCTCTCATTGTCAATCGTCAATCGTCAATGCGTTTCCGTGCTTGAGATATTGGGTGTGATTGTGGAGAATCGGTGATTAACTGGAAAAACGCGGAGGTGACTATCGAATCCCATCCGGCTGCAACTGAAGAACGCACGTTTCTAGGCCACCCGGTAGGACTTTTCGTCCTGTTTATGACTGAGATGTGGGAACGGTTTTCCTATTACGGGATGCGCTCGCTGCTCGTCCTTTATATGGTCGATTACCTTTTCCTGCGTCCCGATATTGGACGGGAGGTTCTCGGCTTTAATGCCATTAAAGGCGGGTTGGAATCGGTTTTCGGTCCACTGGCCATTCAGCCGCTGTCTTCGCAAATATACGGGCTCTATACTGCCTTTGTTTACCTGACTCCTTTCTTTGGAGGCATGCTGGCCGACAAGATTCTCGGGCGCCGGCGCGCGGTGATCCTGGGCGCTATACTCATGGCTATAGGACATTTCCTGATGGCCATTGAATCCGCTTTTTTCCCCGCCTTGCTTTTCCTGATACTGGGCAACGGCGCTTTCAAGCCGAATATTTCCACCCAGGTTGGCGGTCTCTATCCCCAGGGAGATGCACGGCGCGATCGAGCGTTTACAATCTTCTATATGGGGATCAATCTGGGAGCATTCCTATCCCCGCTTATCTGTGGAACTCTGGGGCAGACGCTCGGTTGGCATTACGGTTTTGGCGCGGCAGGCGTGGGGATGGTGCTTGGGCTCCTTTTATACATCTGGGGAGGACGGTATCTTGCGCATGAATCCTCCAGCCCGGCGATATCCCCTTCCCAAGCTACTCGCTCCATCGCAATCTACATCGGCGGTATTTCAGCCGGACTGGCAGCTCTTGTCGTCGGATTGCCCTTCATCCTGGGCTTTATGGCCCGATTCCTGCGGATCGGGCTGCTCACCGGCGCGACTGTCCTCCTGGGTGTTTTCTTTTGGCGCTGGCTGCACAGTCTTCCCGAGGATGATCGTAAAAGCGTGGGAGCGCTTTTCATTTTGTGCGCATTGAATATTGTCTTCTGGGGAGTTTATGAGCAGCAGGGAAACACGATGCAGCTCTGGGCTGATCGAAACACGAACTGGAATTTCCTGGGATGGCAAATTCCCTCGACTTGGTTTCAGGCGTTCAATCCATTTATGATCTTTGTTATGGCCCCGGCGCTTAACATGTTCTGGGCGTGGCAGGCTAAGCGCCGAGCCGAACCTTCCAGTGTCATTAAAATGGGACTGGGTTGCGTCCTGTTGGGAGTTTCCTATGTAATTATGATTGTTGTGAGCGTGGATACGGCTCCCGATCAGCAGCGCAGCATCCTATGGCTCGCCGGGACAACTTTAGTTCTTACGATAGGAGAATTGTATCTTTCACCCATCGGGCTTTCTCTGGTTACCAAAGTCGCTCCCGCTCGGATGGTGTCGATGATGATGGGCGTCTGGTTCCTGTCAAACTTCTTCGGCAACTATATGTCTGGATTTCTCGGGACTTTCTGGGAGAAAATGCCCCGGACAAGCTTCTTCATAATGCTAACGCTCCTGGGCCTCATGGCTGGGGCTGCGATCTTCGCCTTCAATCGCCCGGTTGGCAGGGCAGTGGCGAAACATGAACGGATTGACGATTGACGGTTGACGATTGACGAATAAAGTGAAATAAGAAGTTGCAACTCGATTACAGGTATGGTTTAAACCGTCAACCGTCAATCAATTGAGGTCATCCGTCGCTACGGTCCTGAAAAGTTACCGAGTCAATGTCAAAGGAATGTCTTGGCTGCCCTGCACCCATGAACCTTCGAGCTTATTGCCGCTAATTTTGCCTTTGTATTCAATGTCGCCGGCGGCAATGGATATCGAAAGCTGGCCATTCGTCAAGGTGGCTTTGGTAATGGGGAGTTTTGCCGCTCCGTTTGCGATTTCTATAACCGCGAGAGGTTTTCCGGCTGCATTCCTTGCAAAGCGAAAGGAGATGGGCGCCGAGGCTTGCTGAGTTTTGAGGGTCCCGGTCCATTTACCCAGCAACTGCTTCAATAAGCTTTCAGAAATCTCCGCGGTTGGCGTTACGTATTTCCCTTTAGCCAAATTTAAAGCAATGGCTCCGGTAGCGGTTGTATAGGAGCCGGTTATGGAATTGCCGCTTAACTTCCCAACATAGGCGCTCTGAGCCCCCGGGACTTTGAAGGTTAGTTGATCACCTTTGAGCGAAACCTCTGTAATTAGGAGGTCGGTTACACTTTCATCGGGACTATCCATGTAGGCCATGAGTCCAGCCGTGGCCTTTTCAAAGCGAATTACAGCCGTTAGAACGGCAGTGGAATTTGGAATCTTGATTTTGCCGATCCAATGTCCCGACAATAGCCGTATATCTGCCGGAGTTAGGCCAACGCCGGACAGTGGAGGTATATATTTCCCCTTAGTTAAATTGAGAACCATGTTCGTAGCGCCCTGCTTAAGAGAACCGGATATGGCATTCCGGGAGAGTTTGCCTTTGTATTCGACGTTGGAGTCCGGAACTTTAAGACTCAGCTGATCTCCCTCCAGCGTTACATCTATAGCGGGGATCCCTTTGACTCCCTGTTCCGGGATGTCTATCAAGACGGTAACAGGAGCAGTTGAAACTCGCAAAACAACCGTATAGACAACGGAATCGGTCACCTTTAGTTTGCCTGTCCATTCCCCTATCAAGGGTTCCAGGGACCCTGTCGATGGTTTCTTGAGCGGCGTAAGAACCAATGGCAACAAGCCTCCCTGATGACGCCATTCTCCTGTTATAACGCCGTTATTCAGGGTTCCTGAATAGGATCCGTTTGATTTGGCTGCTTTCAAATACAATTTTCCATTTTTATAGCTGACGGAATCGGCCGATTCATTTTTTATAACTCCTGAATCGGGCGAATTCACTTTAGCGATGTACGATCCATTGGCTTGTTTGGAAATAATAAACTGAATGGTTAATTTTTGACCCGGGGCGGGCTCCAGTATGCCTTCCCATGCGCCCACGATATCGGTTTGGCTGAAAGCATTTGAGCTTATAAGAAGACCCAATATAATCGGCAAACTAAGTAATTTCATTGTACCATCCAAAATTTGGAAATGGTGACGCTACCCTGGTTCGGAAAAAATTGGACGGCGTTTCCATTTTCTCGATTATTTCTCTTTATCCGGGCAGGCGGAAAAGTGATAGGAGCGGTTGGGTTCGATGCTTGGCTCAGCGAAACAACCCATATCGCCCAACGCTTCAAGCGTGTAACCGGTTGAATCCTCGACCTTTCCAATCCAAAGCTCAACCTTGACGGGATAGTTGTTACGAGTCAGGGGCTGGATCGGTTTGCGGTGAACATCCTCAAGCTTGGATGATTTGCCGGTGAGTAAATACCTTGCATTCTTTCCAATGTCTCCAACACACTCCGACTGCAGCGAGTATGCTACCGATCCATCTTTGAAATGCCATAAAAAAATGGCGGCGCTTTCCAAATTGCTTTGTGCGGTTATGTGCGTCCACTCGGACGCCCATGCGAATTCCACCGAATCCGTGTCATGAAAAACGAAATAGGTCTTATCGGGATTAATGCGGTCATGCGAATATTCGCTGATAGTGCGAAGCTGGGAAAATCCCGGAAGAACTGCTGTATTCATTAAAAATGCCAGTAGGACTGTTCCTGTGATTCGCCGCATAGTCCCCCCCCCCCCCCGGAATTATAGGAATAGTACCTTATCCGGAGTCTTCCGGGAAGTCTTTGCGCTATCGCATCCAGGAAGCCAATCCCAACGCGATATTTCCGCAAAATTTATGGAATCTAAGGTTGGTTTTGGGCTATGCTGACTGTTTATTTCCAATTAGGAGAGAAATCATGGCCGATATTAAGATCACTTTGCCGGAATCCGATATACCAACCCATTACTACAACATTCAGCCGGACCTGCCGACTCCACTCTTGCCTCCATTGCATCCGGTTACCAGAGAACCCATCGGTCCGGAGTTGCTGGCTCCGATTTTTCCTATGGGAATTATTAAACAAGAAGTGTCTCAGGAACCTTGGATCGAAATACCCGATCAGGTGCGGGATATCTATCGGCTATACCGTCCGAGCCCGGTATTTCGTGCGCGCGCTCTGGAAGAGGCGCTCGACACGCCGGCGAAGATTTATTACAAATCCGAGCATGTCAGCCCGGTAGGAAGCCACAAACTCAATACCGCTCTCATGCAGGCCTACCTGAATAAGCAGGAAGGCGTCAAACGTATTGCTACCGAGACAGGCGCCGGGCAATGGGGCAGCGCATTGGCTTGCGCGTGCAAACTGATGGGGATGGAGTGCATGGTTTACATGGTGCGGGTCAGCTACGATCAGAAGCCGTACCGCCGGATCATGATGAAAATCTATGACGCGGACGTAGTCGCCAGCCCTTCAACTCTTACCGAAGCGGGGAGAGCCATGCTTGCCAAGGATCCGAAATCTCCCGGAAGCCTGGGACTCGCCATTTCGGAAGCGGTGGAAGACGCCGTCAAACGCGAGGATACGAAATACGCTCTGGGAAGCGTCTTGAACCATGTCCTGCTTCATCAAACCATCATCGGACAGGAAGCGATCAAGCAGATGGAATTGGTGGGAGATTATCCGGATATCCTTATTGCCTGTCATGGCGGTGGAAGCAACTTCGGCGGACTGGTATTCCCCTTCTTAAAAGACAAGATCAAAGGCAACCGGAAAAATCTTAGAGCTATTGCCGTGGAACCGAAATCCTGTCCCACCCTCACCGAGGGCCCACGCGAATACGATTTCGGCGATGTAGCCGGAAACACGCCTCTCTTGATGATGCACACCCTGGGGCATAATTTTATTCCACCTCCGGTCCATGCCGGCGGGCTCCGCTATCATGGCTCCGCGCCGCTCGTCAGCCATGTGCTGGCCGCGAACCTGATAGAAGCCGAGGCTTATACCCAGGGAGAAGTTTTTGCCAGCGCGCTCAAATTTGCGCAATGCGAAGGCACGATACCGGCGCCCGAAAGCACCCACGCAATTCATAGCGCCATAGTTCATGCTTTGAAAGCGCGTGAATCCGGGGAGAAGAAAGTGATTCTATTCAACCTTTCAGGGCACGGGCACTTCGATCTGAGCGCCTATGAATCCTTTCTTGATGGTTCGATGGATCTGAAGGCTTAAGGCAATAGGCGGGTGCGGCAGCAGAGCAGAGCTGCCGCACTTCAAATCAATGCCGGAATAGGGAACGTTTTCTTTTTCCCGAACTGCCAACCCCGACCTATAAAGGCCGAGTCCCGGGGCAGCCGCGCTGGATTGAAAAATCTGCAACTCAAGCTTTATCTTGAATCCGTAAAAGCGTGCCACGGAATACAGCCACGGAATGCACGGAATAACGATTAATGGTGCAATTCGTGCCTGTCACCATTTGCACCATTTTCACTCCCAACATTACGTTCAATATGAAAAAATGGTATATATCGGTTTTCATTTCAGCCGCTGACAAGCGCTGAAATGATCCGCGTTAATCCGCGTACATCAGCGGTTTATTAATGTGTTAAACAACCATTCAACAATGCTCAGAATTTGGCTTGTTCTAATCATTTATTCCATTGCCGCTCCCTTGTCCGCTCAGCGCCTGCCTTATGAGACGGTGATTGTCACTGCAAATGCCAATCCCGTGCCCTTTGAAAATCTTTCCCGCGCGGTGACGGTTCTTACCAGAGAAGAGATTGCCGATCTTCCGGCTCATTCCATAACGGAAGTGCTTATGCAGGCGACAGCTGCGGACTAACGATCAAGGGCGCCGTTCGGCTTACAGGCCGATTTTTCTCTGCGCGGGGCGGCTTTCTCTCAGGCTCTGATTTTAGTCAATGGCATGAGAATCAATGATTCTCAAACAGGACATCACAACAGCGATATTCCCGTCCAACTGCAGGACGTTGATCGAATAGAAATTTTACATGGGCCGGGATCCTTGACCCTGTTTTCCAGGCGGGAACAAAATGTTATCGACTGGATACGCGAATCCACCCGGGAAAAATGGCGCACATCCAATATTCGGAAACTTCGCGTCGCCGGGGCCGAGCTCAGCCTCGAACAACCCCTGAATTCGCAATTGCGTTTGGGCGCGCGGTACAGACTGATTGTAATGTGAACTCTATTGCACTAAAACCCCGGGGTGAATATACTGCGCAATTCTATTAAAAAGTAAGAAAGCGAGCATCGAGCTATGTATAAAATCATTAAGCGCCAGCAGTTCGGTCCGGTTACATTTTTATGGGAAGTCGTTGCGCCCGAAGTGGCGAAGTCCTGTCAACCGGGGCATTTTGTCATGTTGAGAATCGACGAAACAGGGGAGCGCATTCCTCTGACTGTAGCCGATTTCGATCGCGACAAAGGCACTGTGACCATTGTGGTTCAGGCAGTTGGGAAAACGACTTTTCAGATGATGGCCCTTCCCGAGGGATCTTCGATATTGGATTTTATCGGGCCTCTAGGGATGGCATCCCATTTGGAAAAGAAAAACAAGGCTGTGCTGGTGGGCGGCGGATTGGGCGTAGCTCCTGTATTTCCCCAACTCAGGCGCCATAAAGAACTGGGGTCTTATACGATTTCGGTCATCGGTTTCCGGAACAAGGATCTCATGTTCTGGGATGACAAATTTTCCAAGTATTCCGATGAATTTCGGGTTGCCACGGATGATGGTTCTTTCGGCGCAAAAGGATTTGTTACGGTTGTGCTCGATCAAGTATTGAAAGAACATAAAGATGTTGAAGAAGTCATCGCGATCGGCCCCTTGCCGATGATGAAAGCTTGCGCTGAATTGACGCGTCCCTATGGAATTCGCACCATGGTCAGCCTTAACTCCATCATGG
>CAYTYP010000065.1:0-8317 GCA_964441405.1 uncultured Acidobacteriota bacterium | reverse complement strand
CGGTTCCTGCCGCGTTACCATCGGCGATAAAATGAAATTTGCATGCGTCGACGGTCCGGATTTTGACGGGCATCTTGTCAACTTTGACGAACTGATGCTTCGCCAAAAGCGCTTTGAATGCGAGGAAAAAGGGTGCCTGACTCGATTCGAGGAGGAACGCAAACGTCTTGCAGAACTTGGGCCGGGCGGATCGAATCCTGCTATCGTGACGGCGCGTCAACGTCCGGGCATTCCCGACACAGGGGTTCCCGAGCCGGAGCCTCCTTCGACCGCCAAGGTTGTGAAAAATATTAAGACGATTGCACCCAAACGCACTCCGATGCCGGAACAGGATCCTGTAGTCCGCAGTAAAAATTTTGAAGAAGTGGCTATGGGTTACACCTTGGATATGGCGTTCGCCGAGGCCGACCGTTGTCTGCAGTGCAAAAAGCCCAAATGCGTCCCCGGATGTCCTGTAGAAATCGACATCCCGGGATTCATAAGCGCACTGGCTCGCAAGGATATCCGGGAGTCTTATCGTATTCTAAAAAGCGCCAATGCCTTGCCGGCGGTATGCGGCCGTGTGTGCCCGCAGGAAGTGCAATGTGAAAAAACCTGCATTGTCGGCCTCAAGCTCGAACCTGTTGCGGTTGGACGCCTCGAACGCTTTGTCGCCGATTTCGCCGTCGGGCGAGGCTGGGATAATCCTCCTCAGTTTAAGCGCACCGGGAAAAAAGCTGCCATCGTCGGCTCGGGACCTGCCGGACTTGCATGCGCAGGTGACTTGATCAAAGCCGGCGTGGACGTGACGGTCTATGAGGCGCTCCACGTGGCGGGCGGCGTTCTCAAATATGGCATCCCGGAGTTCCGACTTCCGAACGATACCATTGATATCGAAATAGACGGCCTTTCCAAATTGGGCGTTAAGTTTGAGCTCGATTGTATTATCGGGAAACTTTTCACTATTCCTCAGTTGATGAATGAAAAGGGCTATGACACGGTTTTTGTTGCGACCGGCGCCGGAAGCCCGAAATTCATGGGAATTCCCGGAGAGGCGTATAATGGAGTGGTTTCCGCTAACGAACTTCTGACTCGAATTAATCTCATGCAGGGATTCCGTCAGCCGCTCTACGACACTCCCGTAGGAATGGGGAAACGAGTGGCTGTCATCGGAGCCGGCAATACGGCGATGGATGCCATGCGCGTTTCCATGCGCATGGGCGCTGAAAAGGTTTACCTGGTCTATCGTCGCAGCATTAAGGAATCGCCGGCCAGGGCTGAAGAACTGCACCATGCCATAGAAGAAGGCATTATTGCCAAATGGCTTACCAATCCAGTGCGGATTCTCGGGAGTGATTCGGGTTGGGTCACCGGCATGGAAGTAATTGAAATGGAACTCGGCGAGCCGGACGCCTCCGGACGCCGAAGCCCAATTCCGAAAAAAGGATCCGAACACACCTTGGATGTGGATATGGTGGTCTATGCTCTCGGCACTTCCGCAAATCCCATCATTGCCCAGAGCACGCCGGGATTGAAAGTAAATCGCTGGGGTTATATCGAAATTGACGAAAACACGGGCATGTCCTCCGTTCCCGGTGTTTTTGCCGGCGGCGATATTGTGACCGGTTCCGCTACGGTTATTCTGGCTATGGGCGCCGGACGCCGCGCAGCCCGTGGCATGCTTCAATACATGGATCTGGCTCAGGCTTGATTCCAGGATCTATGTTATTTTATAGCAGTTTGAATGGGGGAGGAGAATACTATTCCGGAAGCTCCGAGTGCTCCAACCGTCTTGCTTGAGAACCTGATCAAGGAAAATCGCGAGCTTGCCTGCATCCTCGGAGCGTCGATCAGGCTGCTCAAGCCAAAGCCTCCCGAATCAATAAATAACCAATAACCATTCACAAATAACATCAAATACTCGTTGTGGAGACCAAACTTCGGGAAATTAGAACAAATTACCGTGAATATTTCGCCCCTTGTCTTGGCCGGTGTTTGCGGGGTATGTTTCAGCGGTGATTTGCAGGACCGGAAAATATGTCTCCCAGGCCATCGAAAAAAGCCGATTTGATCCCAAAAGAAATGCCCAGACAAACGCCTGAAATGAGGCGGCGGAACTTCTCGGAAGTAGAGCTGGGATTCCAGATGGAGACGGCAATTGCAGAAGCCGCCCGGTGCCGGCAATGCCCCCATCCCAATTGCATGCCGGGTTGTCCGCTGGGAGTCAATATCCCCGGTTTTCTGAAATGCATAGCCGATTGTGATTTCGGCGCCGGAATTCAGATTTTACGGGAGAAGAATCATCTGCCCGGCGTTTGCGGTCGAGTGTGCAACGCGGAATTGCATTGCGAGAAGCATTGTTCTCTTAAGAAAAATAACGGCCAGATTTCCATTGGGCGACTGGAGCGGTTCCTTGCGGACTGGGAATCCTGTCAGCCCGACAGGCATTTCCCGGAAATACCGCCATTTACCGGTAGAAAAGCGGCGATCATCGGCAGTGGACCGTCCGGCCTTACGGCGGCAGGCGATCTCATCCGGCTGGGACATAAAGTGACTGTTTTTGAATCCCTCCGGGAATTGGGAGGCGTCTTACTCTACGGAATCCCTGAATTTCGTCTTCCAAAAGCGGTTGTGAGACGGGAAATCGAATATCTTGCAAACATTGGATGCGAATTCCGCACCAATATTGTTGTTGGAACGATGCGGACCATAGACAGCATCCTGGAAGAATATGATGCTGTGTTCGTCGGAACCGGCATCGATCTCCCATCGGTGATGGATATCCCCGGCGTTGACCTGAACGGCGTTTATTCAGCCAATCAGTATCTGACCCGTATGAATTCAGGCAATCCCATAAAAGATCACAAACGATTGATGGTTCTTGGAGGCGGAAATGCAGCTGTGGACTGCGCCCGAGCGGCTGTCCGGCTGGGAGCGGAAGTTCGATTGCTCTGTAACAGATCCAGGCAGGATATTCCCGCCAGGCCGGAAGAGATCGTTCATGCGGAAGAAGAGGGAGTCGTGTTTGAGCCTTTGACACTGCCCGTTCGTTGCCTCGGCGAGAATGGGTGGGTGGTGTCGTTGCACTGCGTGAAGACTCAAATGGAACTGGAGTCTTCAGGACAGAAAAAAATCGTTCCGATTGAGGGATCTGAAATCTCCTATTCGGTTGACGCAGTGGTTTGCACTATTGGAAACGGCCCTAATCCCCTTATCGCTGCTACCACTCCAGGTTTGCAGATGGGAGAGAAGGGAAATATACTGGTGGACGAGGCAAGCGGCAGGACTTCCAAAAACAGGGTGTGGGCCGGCGGCGATGTCACAAGCGGAGCGGCGACTATTATCTTGTCTATGGCCGCCGGCCGCAAAGCCGCTCGATCCATGCATCAATTCCTATGCGCGTCCTAATCCCGATCCTTTGATTATTTTTTTTGGAGGGTATCATGGCTTTCGATGCAGATCCGGTTGGTAAATCGTCGAAATCAGCACCCAAGAAGATGACCAAGGAAGAGTTGCTTGCCAAAGCGTACAAACCCGCCGAGGATGCGATGAAGCTTCACCCTTACTTCAAAGGGAAACTTGAAACTTCACCAAAATGTTGCATCCGTGATTTCGATGATTTTGCTATTTGGTATACCCCGGGAGTGGCGGAAGTATGCAAGGACATCTTCAAGCATCCCGAGAAAGTGTATGAGCATACGAATAAAGGAAACACCGTCGCAGTGGTCACGGACGGCACGCGCATCCTGGGTTTGGGGGATATCGGCCCCGAGGCCGGCTTGCCGGTCATGGAAGGGAAAAGCATCCTTTTTAAATATCTGGGCGGCGTGGACGCTTTCCCGATTTGTTTGAACACCAAGGATCCTGCGGAAATTATCCGGACAGTCGAATTGCTGCAGCCCTCGTTTGGCGGCGTCAATCTTGAGGATTTGGCGCAACCCAAATGCTTTCAGATTCTCGCCGAATTGCGCCGGCGCTGTAAAATACCGGTATGGCATGATGACCAACAGGGAACGGCGACAGTCTGTCTGGCGGGTTTGATCAATGCTTTGAAGATTGTAGGCAAAAGAATTCAAGACGTTAAGATCACACTGGTCGGTTCCGGCGCGGCCAATATCCGCATTGGCGCACTATATATGGCTTACGGCGCGAAACCGGGGAACCTGATTTTCGTAGACACCAAGGGGACGCTTCATAAAGGTCGCACCGAGCTTCAAAAAACCCATAAAGAAAAATGGGAAATGTGCCGGATTACGAACCAAGATCAATTGGCGGGCGATGTCGCTGAAGCTATCTGTGGAGCGGATGTCCTGTCTGCGGCCTCCACTCCGGGGCCCGACACAATAAAAAAGGAATGGGTGGCTGAAATGGCAAAGGACGCCATTGTATTCATCACTGCCAATCCGATCCCTGAAATGTGGCCCTGGGACGCTAAGGAAGCAGGAGCTCGCATTGTGGGCACCGGCCGTTCCGATTTCCCAAACCAGATTAACAATTCTCTCGGATTCCCCGGAATCTTTCGAGGGACCCTGGATGTCGCCGCCACCACTATTACCGATGGGATGTGTATTGCGGCTGCCGCCGAATTGGCAAAATGCGCAGAAGACAGGGGATTGGACGAAGATTCTATTATTCCGAAAATGAATGAACCGAATGTCTTTGTGCGGGAAGCTGTAGCCGTTGGAATGAAAGCGATTGAACAGGGTGTTGCACGCAAAATTCTGACACGCAACGAACTTTACAATAATGCTGAGATCATAATCAATCGCGCCCGGAGAGAAACCGAGGTCAAGATGCGGGAAGGAATTATTCCCTTTGTGCGGTAATCGGCTGTCGACTGGAAGGCTCCCCGGTTTTTTTAATCCCATAGCCACAGAATGCACGAAAGCATAATTTCGTGCATTGGTAGGTATAGAGACGTCTATGTTCAAGAAAGTGAGATTATGCCTATTTTTAGAGATCCTATTCAATCGTTGAGCGTAGAGATTCCCGCAGGTTGGGCTTACGATGCGTTCAGTTCATCGCTCACCAATTTTTACTTCTCCCGTTGGGACAGACCTGAAGATGTGTTGGCTGTTCGCATCCGAAAGCCTGCAGCCGATGAAGGTGAAACGGATGAGCAATGGATGGAACAAATTCGAAATGAAATAGGCGAAGCGAATCCTCTGACGGATATTCCGTGCAGCTCCGGCCGCGCAGTTGCCGCGACCTTTACTTCACCCGCAGGCCTGCTTCAACGCGTAGCTTTCCTGCGCAGTCGCCCGGTTGAATTGTTTATCGAGCAGCGAGGCGCGGATACGGAAGCTGCGGATCCATGGGAGGCTCTGAACCGAGCTGTTCGAACAGCGATCCCGGGAGCCAACAATCCAATGCAGGGGGATTTCGGCCCCGAGGAATTCAACCGATGGATTGAAGCGGCCAATCAAGCGTTTGAGAAAGAAGACGAGCCTTCGGTGATTGATGCATTGAAGAATGCCATCCAGACCGGATCGATGGCCTGGCTGCACAACCTGGCGGCTCCCGACGGTAGACTTGAGGTTCATGCTCCTATGCGGGTGGCGCAGGCGTTGGTCAACTTGGGCCGGTTTACGGAAAATCCGTATCTGTCGCGTGACGCTGAATTCATCCTGCTGCGCATAGGTCGCACGCTGGAAGATGCGGGGCCTCCGGCGGGACCGGTTCAAGAACTTGTAAAAGAAATCGAGGAAACTCTGGCGAATATTCTGACGGACCTGCTTGGACCGTCAGAATCCGGCGGTGGAGAATCTCCTTCCCCGGTGCTTGCCATGAGAGAAAGAGGATTCCGGGCCGCTCAGGCCGCCACCAAAGCTTTTGAGGCTCAGGATTGGGACAAGGCCGACAGTTTGGCCGGAGCAGCCGTGGAAGATCTTCTTTCGCTGATTGGCTTTCTGCGCCGCAACGGGTCCCACTTAATGCCCGAGGAGGTATCCGCCCAACTGGCAGCGGATGGGATTACGGATGTTGAAGAGCAGAGAAAAGTGCTTCAGAACGCCCGTGAATCCATTCTTTTTCCTCCGCTGAATATTTCTCTTCAAGTCCAATTCTGTTGTGCGATGAACCGTCAAGACGCTGAATCGGCTGCGGACGCAGTCTCGATTCTGCTTCCTCTGGCGCGATTCCTGTCTGAAGCCGATCCTAAAGACGCCGGCATTATGTTGAACCTCGTCGTGGCGTTGCTTAGCGCCTCGGGGAGTGCAGCGTTGTCGAGCCGGGACGCCGAAATCGCGGATGCGAAGCGACTCCTCTACGATGCCAATCGAGCGCTTCTAAGCCTCGGAGACCCATCCGGCGCCGATGATCGGTGGATTCGGCATCATGGAAAGCAAATCGAAGCCATCCTCAATGCGCTGGATCACAAAATGGCAGCAGAAGAAACAGAAAGTCTTAAATTATTTTGCGCTCAGTTTAAAAAAATTTCCGGCAGTTATCAGGATACAGTCGTCACCCTGCCCCAGGCGCAGGCAAGAGAGAACTAGTGGATTCGTTTTCACGGGAAAAGAGGAGCGATATTATGCGCCAAGTTCGTTCCTCGAATACCGCTCCCGAATTGCTTGTGCGCCGGATCCTTCACCGCTCTGGGTATCGATTCAAGCTTCATGGAGGCGATCTTCCCGGGAATCCGGACATTATTCTGCCCAAATACAGAACGGTAATTCTGGTGCATGGCTGTTTCTGGCATCGTCATAAAAATTGCATCGAAGCCGCCATGCCCCAAAGCAACATTCCCTATTGGGAAAAGAAATTCGCTCGCAATGTAGAAAGGGACCGCCGGGTAAAGAAGGATTTAATCAAGCTTGGATGGCGTGTAATCACCGTTTGGGAATGCCGGACGAAAAATCCACGCCGTCTTCTGGCGCAATTGGAGAAAGCGCTGACGCCTGCGCGCGGCTATTCCACGAAAGACCATGCAGTTCCCGTAGCTGCGGAATCAAGAACAACATATCGTTTATCTTCCAATAAAAAATAAAATGAAGATATCTAAAATTAAGATAATGCAAAGTGTTTTATATTTTGGACTTATTGCTTGGCTGCCACTCTTCATTATTAGTATGTTAATTAAAATTAATGATGAAATTAACTCAATAATAGTAATTTCATATTTTGCTATTTGGAGTATAAATATTTTATTTTTATGTAGATCTAAATGCCCTCGTTGTGGGCAACGCTTCTATCCGTTTATAGGAAATATGTTTAGAACGAAATGTCAATGGTGTAAAAAATCAATATGGGAAGAATAATCTTGCCCCTGTTTTCCATTCTAAGCATTTTTTCGGAAATAATTGGTGGAAATAATTAGTGACAGGCACCAATGGTACAAACCCATTTTACAGACCGAGCGACGAAAAAAGCAAACAAGATTTACAAAAAGTATTAAAAAATACCAAGAGTTCGAAGGATCTCGAGGATTACAATGGAGAATAAAAATTGTGAATTAAGAGAGCGAGCTGAAAGCGCCGAAATAAATGGTGATTATAAGAAAGCATTATCACTTTGGAAGCAACTTACTAATACACATAATGACGCTTTATATTTCAGCAGAGTGGGAATGGCGGCAGCGAAACTAGGATTATGGACAGAATCTGAAAATGCCTACAAAAAGGCTCTCGATCTAACTCCTCACTTTTATCTTGCTATGGAGGAATTAGGTATATTATTTGGATTGAGAAAAGATGGTTATAGAGAGGATAATCTTAAAGCATCAAAACAGTGGTATTTAAGAGCGTTGCTAGGTAAGCGCACTTCTCGATGTTTAACGTTGCTGGGTTGTACATATTTCGATATGGATGAGCATGAGAAAGCCAAGGCATGTTTTAGGGAAGCCATTGAACTAGATAAAAAGTATGAAGAAGCTTATTATAATCTCGCGATTCTTATAAGAGAAACAAATGAAACAGAAGCTATTGAATTGTTACGTCAGGCCATTAAGTTGGATCCTCAGTATTTCGATGCTCATTTGAAATTAGGTATTCTTTTACAACAACAAAATGATCTTACTTCAGCAGAATTTCACTACCGCCGCTGCATTGAAATCAATCCAGATGATTTACCCTGTAACTTGTATTTCGCAAACTACTACTCAGCCATTGGAAATAGTGAGGAAGCTGAAAAACACTGGAAAATATCATTACAACTAAAACCGAATGACGAAAGGATAATGGGTTTTTATGCTAATTTTCTGGAGGCAATTGGGAGAATTCAGGAAGCAAATGAGATTCGTAACAGAATTTCGAAAGACCTATAAAGCTTCGTTGTGTTTCCCAAAATTTGAGCCCTTGAGTAATTTTGCTCAAGGGCTCAAAGACTCAAAGAAATCGAT
>CAYTYP010000064.1:0-18343 GCA_964441405.1 uncultured Acidobacteriota bacterium | reverse complement strand
TTCAACTTCTTTCTGCGCTTCTTCTCGGTTGAGTCCGTGCAAATCTAATTGCCCCTGAATGGAGTAAAATCCGTTTCTCAACTTAGGAAGGAAACGTTTGCCGGAAACCCCGATCCAACCTTCTATGTATTCCGGGTGATCCAGGATTTCCATCGGAGCATTTTCATCAACCGCTGCTTGCATGAGTTTCAAATCTTCCGTCCCTTGATCGGCGCCGGTTGCCGATGGAATGGATTTGGCGGAAAACTGCGGCGAGCGGCGCCAGGAAGAGCGTTGAACCCCTCCCATTGCATTCAGGAAAAGATCTTCATCGTTGCAGTCGTTCTGCGCCTTTGAAACTGAAGGAGGAACCGCCGGTTTGGAAACGATCGGTTTATCCTGTGATTTCAGGCGAATTCCCGCTTCATGGATCAACGCATCCAATTGGCTGAATGAATCTTTACCCGTAATTTTCGTTTTCCCGGACATATCGGCCTGCCGCTTTAATATCTAGGCTATAGAATTCCACATTGGAGACCTGGAAGCAAGGACGCGGGCGGCTGCGTTTACGCAATCCATTCCCGATGTTCCTGATGCATTGAGGAGATCGTGGAGATAGAGCGCTCCATAACCGGATGGCTTGACATTTCGAGAGTGATTTTATACTTTCCCCGTATCGGTTACGATGGAAGATCGGAGATCCGAGGAGAAGGAGAATGGGAGTAATGATAAATTTATCGCCGGGCGCCATTGCCAAGGTTAAGTCTATTCTGGCGGAACGCAATGAGGAAACCGGTTTGAGGATTGCTGTTATCGGCGGCGGTTGCTCCGGATTTCAGTATCAAATGACATTAGATAAAGAAGCGCGTTCAAACGACAAAATACTTGAGGTGGATGGGCTGAAGGTATTTGTTGATACACAATCTCTTCTCTATCTTGACGGAACGAAAGTGGATTATATCGAAAGCGAGGATGGATCAGGCTTCAAATTCGACAATCCCAATGACATACATTCCTGCGGGTGCGGGGAGACATTCGAAGCTTGATCGTCCGGCGTTCTCGATGTGAAAAGGAGATTCCCTCTGACACGGAAAAGCAGGGATGATCGGATTACGCTGGCGGGTGTGAAATTACATCCACATATAGGGGTGACTCCGGAAGAACGGAGCGATCCACAAGAATGCGATGCGGATTTGACTATATGGGGAGATTTCGAAGCGGCTGCGGCGACGGATTCCATCGATAAATCGGTGGATTACTGCCGCGTGTTGGACGAGGTGCGTGCGGTGGTTTGTGCGCAGGAATATGTTCTTGTAGAAACGCTGGCCTATAGGATTGCACGCACCCTGTTGCAAAAATTTCCCGTGAACCGCGTAAATGTCAAGTTGCGCAAGAGACCTGCCGTTCTACGCAACCAGGTGGAATTCGTCGAAGTGGAAGTGGAAGAAGCTTGATTCACTTTGCGTAACCGAGGCAATAGTCCGCCTTTGTTTTTCAATCATCCCGAGGAACCTCTATCCCTTCGTTATAATTATTTCCGCTGTACTGAAGCCCTGATAGTTGGATATAGTGATGAGTTATTAGCCTCGATGCAGGAGAAAAAGATGGGAATTCTACCCGCAGAAGGACAAGGACTTATCACATCAGGGCTTGAACGCGCGCTTGCTTGGGCCCGCAAATATTCAATTTTCGTATATCCCTTCGTCACCGCCTGTTGCGGCATGGAATACATGTCTGCGGCGTCCGGGCATTACGATATGGATCGCTTCGGCGCCGGTCTGCCGCGTTTTTCGCCTCGCCAGGCGGATGTGCTGTTGGTGGTTGGCACCATAAGCCATAAAATCGCGCCGATACTCCGTCAGGTCTACGATCAAATGTGCGAGCCCAAATGGGTGGTAGCCTTTGGCGTGTGCACCTGCACTGGAGGATTTTACGATAACTATTCTACAGTCCAAGGGATCGATACGATACTCCCTGTCGATATTTACATCCCCGGTTGCCCGCCTCGTCCGGAAGCTGTACTGGACGGGTTGATGAAGCTGCAGAAAAAAATTGAGAATCAGAGACACGCGCTGAGGCAATCATGACTAAATCCACTCAAAGCATGATGCTGAATATCGGTCCTTCTCATCCGGCGATGCATGGAGTCATTCGCCTGATTACTGAGTTGGAAGGGGAGACGGTGGTCAAGGTTGAAGCAGAAATCGGGTATCTGCACAGGGCGTTCGAAAAAAGCTGCGAAAATTCCAGCTGGGCCCAGGCGATTCCCTATACAGACCGACTGAACTATGTTTCGCCTTTGATCAACAATTTTGGATATTGCGCGGCGGTTGAAAAGCTGCTTGGCGTCAAGACCACCGAACGATGCAATTACATTCGAGTGATTATGAGCGAAGTATCGCGGATCACCGACCATCTGACCTGCATTGCAGCTTCAGCCATGGAATTGGGTGCGATGACTGCATTCTTGTACCTTATGAAGGCGCGCGAATATCTTTATGAAATTGTAGAGGAAATCACCGGCGCGCGATTGACGATTTCTTACGGACGCATTGGCGGAGTTAAGGGAGATCTTCCATCTGGAGTGGATGAAAGGCTGGGTGCGGCGCTGAACAAGACTGAAAAGGAATTTGCTGAAGTCGATAAGCTCCTTACCCGAAACCGGATTTTCGTGGACCGGACGCGAGGGGTGGGAGTTCTGTCTAAAGAGACCGCCTTGAATTATTCCATAACAGGGCCGATGGGCCGCGCTTCAGGGATCCATTATGACGTTCGTAAAGCGTTTCCCTATTTTGCATACGATCGGATTGACTTTGACGTTCCGTTGGGAGAATGCGGCGACACCTACGATCGGTACCTCGTCCGAATGGAGGAAATGAGGCAGAGCATCCGGATAATACGCCAAGCTTTGAAGGATATCCCTGGAGGTCCAGTCAATGTGGATTCAGAAGGGAGAATCATGGAATCATTTAACCTCGTTGACGAGTCCAAGATGGGTCGCACAGCAGGTTTTACGAAAATCATATCAAAAGTTGAACCGACATTGGAAGGAACGGAGCGGCCTTATCATAATCGCATCATGACAGACGACAAACATGTCGCTTTGCCGAGCAAAGAAGACACATACGGCAATATTGAGGGTTTGATGAATCATTTCAAACTCATTATGAATTATCATGGAATTTGTCCACCCAAAGGGGACGCGTACTTTCCCGTGGAAGGAGCTAATGGCGAATTGGGTTTTTATGTAGCCAGCGACGGAAAGGATCGCCCCTACAGAGTACGGGTGCGTCCTCCATGTTTCTTTGCCATGGCGGGTCTGCATAAAATGCTCGAAGGCGGAATGGTAGCCGATATTGTAGCGACCTTTGGATCCATTAATATGATTGCAGGTGAATTAGACCGCTAGGGTCTGCCAAGGAGTCTATGATTACCCTTAAGTCGAAGCGTGAGATTGAAATGATGCGGGATGCGAGCCAAATTGTGGCTGATATTCTGGAAAATTTGCGCAGTCACTGCAAAGCCGGCGTTTCCACTCGAGAATTGGATCAAATCGCAGAACGGCAAACGGCACAGCATGGCGCCAAGGCCGCATTCAAGGGATATAGGGGCTATCCCAGCGCTCTGTGCACTTCCATCAATTGTCAGGTCGTTCATGGAATTCCTGATAACACAGTGCTTCAGGATGGAGATATCATCAGTTTGGATTTCGGCGTTGCCTACAAGGGATATTTCGGCGACTCCGCAATTACAGTTGCTATTGGCGACATTGATTCTGAAACAAAAAAGCTCGTTAAAGTTACGGAAGAATGTTTATACCTTGGGATCGAGCAGATGGTTGTAAACAACCACCTGTCGGATCTTTCCCGTGCAATCCAATCCCATGCGGAATCGAATGGTTTTTCGCTGGTAAAAGAGTTTGGCGGCCATGGAATCGGGAAGCGCCTCCATGAAGATCCCATGGTTCTCAACTATGTGATCAACGGCCGCGGAATAAAGCTCAGACCGGGACTCGTTTTAGCTGTTGAACCCATGGTCAACATGGGCGCGGATCAAGTGCAGATACTCTCGGATGAATGGACGGTTGTCACTCTGGACAGAAAGCCTTCCGCACATTTCGAACATACGGTTGCGATCACTGAGAATGGGCCCGAAATCCATACCCAGGTAGCTTAGCCGCCCTTTAGGGTGTCAATAATTCCCATCCCTGCGCTCTCTCGGATGCGTCAACAGCGAATTTGACTGCGATAAATGATTCACTTCCATGGTTTCCAATTGCCGGATCATTGTTCGATTTCCGGATTAATCTTTGTTGAAAATCATTTGCAAATAAGTGTTATGATAAGTCGCCGTTTAACGGGGGAGGAGTGAAAATATGCCAATGAGAAAACTGAAAGAAGAAACCGAGCTTTTTTATTCCTACTTGCGCCAAAATGGACTCAAAAAGACTTATCAAAAAGATTTGATATTGGAGACCTTTCTCAATACTGAGGGCCATCTTAGCGTTGAAGACATTTATGCACTTGTAAAGAAAAGAGATAAGAAAGTAGGAGTCGTAACGGTTTTTCGCACTCTTAAATCGCTAACGGCATGCGGCATCGCTCGGGAAATCACCCTCGGCGATGGATTGACTCGGTTTGAGCACAGCTATCACCACCCTCATCATCACCACATTGTTTGCACCGAGTGTCATCGGGCAATTGAATTCGTATGTCCGGAACTTGAACAGATTCAAAATGATATCATCCAAAAATATCATTTTCAGCCTATGCGTCATCGTTTCCAGACTTATGGCATTTGCGAGGATTGCCGTGAACATCGTTCCATCGCCGAAGTGCAGAAGAACGACACGGAAAGAATATTTGCCCGGGATGCGATAAAAATGGCTCTTAGCATGGAGAATCGTTGCCTGGAGTTCTACCGGGACGCAGTAAATCGCAATCAAGATCCCGGAGGGAAAGAAGTCTTTAAGCGTTTAATTCAGGAAGAAGAGGCCCATATATCGGATCTCAATAATATGCTGGAAGATATTATTGGCCAGGAAAAAGATCTTGAGTCCGCCCCGATCTTTCTGCATTTTGATCCATGTGAATTAGAGGAGTTGGTTCCAGATCTGTCCGGATATGAATATGGCAGCGGATTCAGGTTGGACGCCCAGTCTTCACTTGAAATAGCTTTAAAATTGAACCGCGGCGCTGCGGACTTTTTTAAAGCCTATGCCGATAGGTTTGCAGAAACCCAGGGCAAGCAGATTTTTATCAATTTTGCCGACCAGGAAGGGAATCACTGCGATCTGATGCGACAGCGCATAGAGCAGCTGACGGCATCGCCTGGCGCGATCTAAATTAGGGGGGAAAGGCATGAACCCACGCCCCTTGAGTCTTGCTGAGAGACTGTACCTGGTTGAAATAATCAAAGGTCTGGCTCTGACCGCCAGGCATTTCTTTGTGAATTTTCCACGTCACGTTGTACGCGGCCTCGGATTTAAAGTGGGGAAGGGTGCAACCGTAACCATTGAGTATCCCGAAGAACGACGGTTATTCGCGAGAAGATCGAGAACCCGTCATCGTCTGACCAGGCGAAACAACGGGTCTCCCCGCTGCGTGGCGTGCATGATGTGTGAGACCATTTGTCCTGCGCACTGCATCCATATCATTGCAAAAGAAAACCCAGATCCCAATATTGAAAAAATGCCGCAATCTTTCGATATTGACATAGGGATGTGCGTATTTTGCGGATTCTGTGTGGAAGCATGTCCGGAAGATGCCATTCGGATGGATACGGGCATTGTAGAACTGGCTTCCTACACCCGCGAGGGCATGATCTACCGGATGGATCAACTGCTCGGACAGGTTCCCAGTCGCTGAACTTATTTTCCATTGCAAAGAGGTGAGCTTGATTACAGAGACAACTCCATACGATGTTGCAATTATCGGCAGCGGCCCCGGCGGCTATGTGTCCGCCATTAAGGGGAGTCAACTGGGCCTAAGAGTCGCGATGATTGAAAAATATTCCAAATTTGGAGGGACCTGTCTGCACTGGGGTTGCATCCCGACCAAGGCTCTTTTGCTGAACGCGGATATTTATGAGAAGGCGCTGAATGGAAAAGAATTCGGGATTCTCTATAAGGACATCAATTTGGACTTTCATCAGGTCCTGGCGCGTAAAGACAAATTGATTAAAAAATTGTCGATGGGAACGGAATTCCTGATTAAGAAAAATAAAGTCAGTTCCTTCCGCGGTAAAGGGAGGCTTGTCGCCCCAGGGACTATTCAAGTGGAGGGCGAGACGGTCGCTGAAGTAAAAGCCAAAAACGTCATCATTGCGACAGGATCCGAAGCAAAATTGTTGCCTGGTCTTGATTTGGATGGACAATTTATCCTGACCAATAAAGAAATTCTCAATCTCGACAGCGTTCCCAAAACGCTTTTAGTGATTGGGGGCGGCGCTGTTGGGATTGAATTCGCTTCCATATTTTCCCGGTTTGGCGCGGATGTGACGGTAGTCGAAATGCTTCCGCGAATTCTTCCGCTCGAAGATCCGGAGATCTCGGAAGAAGCGCGGAAGTTGCTGACAAAGAAAAAAATTAAAATTCTGACTAACGCGCGCCTGGAAAACATTAAAGTGCAGGATGGCGGCGTTCATGCTCAAGTTGCCGTAGGAGAAGAAATTAAATACCTGACGGTGGAAAAAGCGCTGATTGCCGTGGGCCGGAGACCCGTAAGTGAAGAGATTGGGCTGGAAAAACTCCGGGTGGCCGCATCCGGCGGCTATGTCACCGTTGATCCGTATATGAGGACGAACGTTCCCGGCATTTTTGCCATTGGGGATGTTGTTCCTACCCAGGCGCTGGCCCATCTTGCTTCGCATGAAGGCATTCTTGCCATGAATTGCATCGCCAACGGGAAAGCAGATCCGATCAACTACGATCTGGTTCCAAACTGCACCTTCAGCCGTCCCGAAATCGCCAGCGTGGGTCTTACGGAAATTTCGGCGCGCGAAAGAGGATTCGACGTTCTGACCAGCAAGTTTCCTTTTGCCGCCGTCAGCAAAGCCACGATCTTGGGTGAAAATGAAGGATTTGTGAAGCTGGTCAGTGAAAAAAAATACAAACAAATTCTCGGCGTCCACATGATCGGACCGAATGTGACCGAATTGGTTTCGGAAGCAAGCGCCTTAATCGGGCTCGAAGCCACCGCCGCCGATGTGTCTCACATGATTCATCCTCATCCCACTATTTCAGAAGGAATCATGGAAGCGGCCCATGCTTTGTATTGCGGCGCCGCCATCCATATTTGACTGACGCGTGACTGCAAAAGATTGTTTCGTCCTTCGGTTTGAGCGCATCCAATTTTCTCAGGCGCTGGATCTGCAAATGAAAATTTGCGAATCCAAAAAACATGGATTCGGCAAGGACGTGCTTTTATTGCTGGAGCACCCTCCGACGATCACGATAGGCCGAAGCGGGAATCCAAATAATTTGCTCATTAATGAAAAGGAGTTAAAAGACAGAGGCATTGATTTCTGGAACATTGATCGTGGGGGAGACATAACTTTTCATGGCCCGGGCCAGTTGGTTGGATATCCGATTCTCAGCCTTGAACCCGGCGAGAGAGATGTTCACGATTATATGAGAAAACTGGAAGAATCCTTAATCCGTCTTTTATCCTTGTATGGAATTGAAGGCTTTCGGGATAATCACTATACCGGCGTGTGGACTCGGGAAGGGAAGATTGGCGCTATGGGCGTCCACATCAGCCGGTGGATAACACGTCATGGATTTGCATTAAACGTAAATACAGATCTGTCCTATTACAAACTCATCATTCCTTGCGGCATTGTTGGAAGAGGCGTGATATCGATAGAAAAACTGTTGTCTCATCAGGTTGAAATGAGAGAAGTTGTCGATCATTATATCAAGGAATTCGGATTTGTGTTCCATCGACGGATGATCGAAATGAGCGAACAAAACCTGATGGAGGAACTTGAGCGCCATTCGGAGAATACCGGCGGCCCTACACCCCTCCCCTTCGATGCGGGAATCGAATGATTCCTACGTTCTGTCGAGATTGGTGCGCTGCCAATATCCAATTTCATGCTGGGGGATGGATGCTTATTCAATGCAGTCCGACTATTGGGAGGTTTGGATTCCATGACGATAAAAGTGATGATGCCTCAAATGGGGGAATCGATCTTTGAAGGCACTATTACCAAATGGCTCAAAAAAGTGGGCGAAAAAGTCGCGGTCGATGAGCCTTTGTTTGAAATCTCAACCGACAAGGTGGATTCGGAAATCCCTTCGCCTGCGTCCGGGATTTTAAGTGAAATTCTCGTTTCTGAAGGCAAAACAGTTCAAATTAACACGGTTCTGGCGGTGATCAACGGCGTCGGCGCAGAAACAAAGCCTCTTTCAGGCGGCGTCGATATCGCTTTGCAGAAAACTGTCGAACCTACCCTCGCCGGCAAGCCGGAACCGTTGCGGGTTGAAATTCCCGAACCTGAAGCGCCGTCTATCCATTTGCAGGATATCCGAACCTCTCCATTGGTTCGCAAGCTTGCGAGAGAAAACAACCTCGATCTGGCTCAAATACATGGAACGGGTTTAGAGGGACGTATAACGAAAGAAGATGTATCGAATTATCTGGCCCAGAGATCTGCGGCTTCGCAACCGGCGCCAAACGTGCAATCGGCTGCGCCCGTCCAGACTCTTTCTCCGGAGGCAAAGGAAAGCGCCGCGGCCGTTTTGGAAGTTGTCAGATTTGTAGGAGAATCGGAAGCCGTTTCCATGACTCCCATGCGCAAAGCCATCGCGGAGCGTATGGTTTACAGCAAACGAACATCTGCGCATGTGAATACTGTTTTCGAGGTTGACATGAGCCCGATTGTCAGGCTGAGAGAAAGCCATAAAATAGAATTTGAAAAAAGAGAGGACATTCCCTTAACCTACACCCCCTTTTTCGCTAAAGCTCTCATCGACAACCTCCGGGAATTCCCAATTTTCAACTCGTCAGTCTCCAATGAAAGTATTGTATACAAAAAACCGATAAATCTGGGAATTGCCGTGGCGTTGGAAACCGGGCTGATCGTGCCGGTAATCAGGAATGCACAGCTGAAAAATTTCACAGGCCTGGCGCTTGCGATACATGAAATCGCAGCGCGAGCCCGAACCAAAAGGCTGAAACCGGAGGATGTGCAGGATGGGACCATCAGCATGACAAATCCGGGGCCGTTCGGAGCTCTTTTTGGAACGCCGATTATCAGCCAGCCTCAGGTAGCCATTTTGGGAGTCGGCGGCATTGAGAAGAGGTCTGTGGTCGTTGACGACGCTATTGCAATCCGTTCCATGGTTTATCTGTCGCTGACTTTCGACCATCGAGTCATCGATGGCGCAATAGCGGATCAATTCATGGCAAGTCTCAAAAGAAAACTTCAATCCTGGACGCAATGGCTTGATTGAAGCGCGTAAACTCGAAAAACATATGCATAAATTCAAGATGGTCTTATTGTGCTCCGGAATGTGGATTTCCTTTTGTTCCGGGCTTTTGGACGCCGCCGAAGTTGGAGCCAAACTGGAGAGCTTCCTGTTGAGCGATTTATCCAACGCGCCCCTTTCGCTGCAATCTTATTCCGGAAACATTGTGGTGCTGGTCTTCTGGTCTTTTAAGTGCCCGGTGTCCCTTGAATATGACGAACGAGTTGAAAAATTACAGAAGAAATACAGCGATCGAGGGGTGGTTGTTCGCGGCGTCTCGCCCATGGACAATAATGCAGACGAGATACGGATGAATGCGAAGAATTTAAGGATACAATATCCTATTATGATGGATCCCGAAGGGAATCTGTCCGAAAAACTTGGGGTGACGCATACACCGGAACTATTTATCCTAGACAAAAGTTCGGTTCTGCGCTATAGAGGCGCGCTGGACAATAATAAAAAGCCGGGCGAGAGCGGAAGAGTCGCCTACGCCGAAGACGCCGTCGACGCTATTCTCGCCGGGCGTGCAATTACGAATCCTGAAACCAAGCCTTTCGGCTGCAGTATAAAACGCCGCACCCGGTAGCCATAACCAATCCGCGGAGTTTTGTATTCAGGTGAAGCTCGCCCTCGGAGACATGTATTTTGCTTGACCGGAGTCTTCAGCCTTAGATAATCTCTCCCTACACAAATGAGCTCGATTCAGTCCATGGGTGGATGGCTGATGTAGCATAGGCGCACATGTTATTTGCGCCCTGAAACTTGGAGTCGAAATATGCTGTTTGGATTTGTCAGCGTATTTATTTTCTTTGGCGTCGGGTTCCTGTTGTTGGCGCTGACGCTTATTTTGTCACGCCTGATCCAGTCGAAGGGCAAAGCAGGACCCGATAAATACATCCCTTACGAATGCGGCGAGGTTCCGGAAGGATCGGCCTGGATTCGATTTAACATACGTTTTTATGTAGTCGCTTTGATATTTATCATTTTTGATGTGGAAATAGTTTTTCTGCTGCCATGGGCGGCGGTCTTTAAAAAGCTCGGAACATTTGCATTTGTAGAAGGTCTTGTTTTCATGGGCATTCTGGCAGTAGGGCTGGCCTATGTGTGGAAAAAGGGGGATCTGGAATGGGTCAAGGCGGACGACCTGAATGCAATGAAATCCGAGGCGGGAGCGCAGGATGGGAGTAATAGAGGGTAAATTTGAAGACAATGTCTTCATTACATCCCTGGATTGGATTTTCAATTGGGCGCGTTCTTCATCGCCCTGGCCATTGTCTTTTGGGTTGGCCTGTTGCGCCATTGAGATGATGGCGGCCGGAGCGGCGCGATTCGATCTGGCGCGTTTCGGCGCTGAAGTATTTCGCGGAACTCCCCGTCAGGCGGACATTATGATAGTGGCGGGCACTGTTTCGCTGAAGATGGCGACGCGCCTCAAGCGACTGTATGACCAGATGCCTGCGCCCAAATACGTGATCTCGATGGGCAGTTGCGCCAATAAAGGAGGGCCATACTGGCAATATGGTTATCACGTGCTCAAAGGAGTGGACCAAATCATTCCCGTGGATGTCTATGTTCCGGGCTGCCCGCCGAGGCCGGAAGCGCTGCTTGAAGGAATTATTCAGCTTCAGAAAAAAATCAAACATGAAACCATCGCCAAAAAAAGCGAGACAGGCGCCCTATGACTCCGCAGGAAATCGCTGCATTGCTGACCGAAAAATTCAGCGGCCGGATACTTGAATCAAAACCTGAAGCCATGAATCCATGGAGCGCCGTTGAACCTTCCGCCCTACTGGATATCTGCCGTTTTCTGCATACCGACGAGCGGTTGATCATGGATCATCTTGAATTGCTGGGAGGCGTTGATTACAAGGATCGGCTGGAAGTCGTTTATATAGTCTATTCCATGAAATTCCATCACCGATATACCCTGAAATGCCGTCTGCCCAGAGAAGCCCCGAAATTGCCTACCGTCGAATCGGTATGGCGCGTCGCCAATTGGCATGAACGCGAAGCCTTTGATATGTTCGGCATTGTTTTTGAAGGTCACAGCGACTTGCGAAGAATTCTTTGCCCGGACGATTGGGAAGGGCATCCATTGCGCAAAGATTATCAATTTCCCAAAACCTATCGCGACATGCCCGTTTAGGAGGGATCGATGGAAGCGGATTACAACGGCGAGGTCATGACATTGAACATGGGCCCTCAACATCCGTCTACTCACGGCGTATTGCGTCTCGAGCTGAAAACGGATGGTGAAATTGTCGCCGACGCTATTCCGCATATCGGATATCTCCATCGCTGTTTTGAAAAACACGCCGAGAATATAGAATACGCCGGCATCGTTCCTTTCACAGACCGGATGGATTATTGCGCCGCAATGAATATGGAATTGGGCTATGTGCTTGCAGTGGAAAAACTCTTGGGCGTACAGGTGAACAGCCGGGTGCGCTATCTTCGGATTATTATGGCTGAGCTGGACCGCATCGCCAGTCATCTGATTGCGGCAGGCTCTTACGGAAACGATCTGGGATCCTTTACGCCTTTTCTATGGTGTTTCCGGGATCGGGAGACGATCCTGGATATATTTGAAGAAACCTGCGGGGCCAGACTGCTTTATAACTACAATTGGATTGGCGGCTTGATGTACGACGTCCAACCCGGCTTTGAAAAAAAAATAATTGAATTCATCGATTATTTTGAGCCTCAAGTAGACAACCTGAACACACTTTTATCGGAAAATATTATTTTCATCAAGCGTACCGCCCATGTGGGAATCTTGTCTCCCGAAACGGCTATAAGTTATGGAGTCACCGGGCCGAACCTGCGCGGATCCGGAGTTTCCTTTGATGTGCGCAAAGAGGAACCCTATCTCGGATATGAGGAATTTGATTTCGACATTCCGGTCGGTCAAGGGGATTATGGTCCGGTTGGTTCCTGCTGGGATCGTTATATCGTGCGCATTAAGGAAGTCAAGGAAAGCTGCAAAATCGTTCGGCAGGCTATTGAAAAGCTGATTCCGGGTGATGTGCGTGAATCCATTCCCAAGCGCATCAAACCTCCCGTAGGAGAAGTATATATGCGCACCGAATGCCCTCGAGGCGAACTCGGATACTACATTGTAAGTGAAGGCGGCCTTAAACCGCATCGGCTGAAAGTTAAATCGCCCTGCTTTACGGTCATGAGCGCATTTCGTGAAGTGAGCAGGGGAGCCATGATTGCCGATATTGTTGCTATTTTAGGCAGTTTCGATATCGTGCTGGGAGAAATTGATCGATAGGTCGGGGAATTAAGGATGGAATCCATCGCGCGACTGTTGCCATTAATTCCAAAATACAATGTTATTCCCGAATGGGTGCGGCAATTCATTCCCATGGCGGTGAGTTGCGTACTTATATTTGCGCTTCTGGCGCTTGCGGTGCTGTTTCTTGTCTGGCTTGAAAGAAAGGTTTCCGCTCACATTCAGGACCGATTGGGGCCTATGTACGTCGGCGGCTGGCACGGCTGGGCGCAGACGATCGCGGATGCGCTTAAACTCCTTTTGAAGGAAGACATCGTCCCGGATTTTGTCGACAAGCCATTGTATAAAATGGCGCCCTTTATTGTTTTTCTGGGAGCCTTCGCCGCTTACGTCGTATTGCCTTTTGGAGCTTCGTCGTTTGTAGCCGATCTCAACATCGGAGTGCTTTACATCATGGCCGTGGGAAGTCTTTCCGTTATTGGAATCATAATGGCCGGCTGGGCTTCCAATAATAAATATTCTTTATACGGAGGCATGCGCGCCGCCGCCCAGATCATCAGCTACGAAATTCCTGCAGCCATCGCCATAATGACGGTCATCATCCCGGTGGGAAGCTTGTCCATGGTGGATATCGCGAACGCCCAACAAGGCGGAATTCAGAACTGGTTCCTCTTGCGCAATCCTTTTACTTTCCTGGGATTTGTTATTTATTTTATTGCATCGCTTGCCGAGGTCAATCGTACGCCCTTCGATATTCCCGAAGCCGAATCGGAGCTGGTCGCGGGCTATCACACGGAATATTCCGGAATGCGCTTCGCGTTTTTTTTCCTCGCAGAATATGCCAACATGTTGCTGGTTGCGGGCGTCGCCACGACTCTTTGGCTGGGCGGCTGGACGCAGATCCTTCCCGGATCCCTCTTCTCTCATCCGGTGATCCCGGGCCCTATAGCATTTTTACTTAAGGCGCTTTTGATTATATTTTTACAGATGTGGCTGCGCTGGTCGCTGCCGCGCCTGCGTGTGGATCAGCTGATGTATCTGAGCTGGAAAGTTCTTTTACCCATATCTCTGGTGTTGATTTTGGGCGTCGGGTGGCTGGTCCTTTAAAGGCTTTTATGTTGAATTATTTTAAGAATATCGGGCTTGGGATCCTCACAGTGCTGAATTCAATGGGAGTCGCCTGGCTCCACCTTTTTACTCCTGCCGTGACTCTGCAATACCCAACCCGGAAATGGAAAATGCCGGAGCGGTCGAGAGCGCGCCTTTTCAATAAAATCGAAGATTGCATCGGCTGCAGTCAGTGCGCCAGGGCATGTCCCACAAAGTGTATAGCTATCAAGACCGAAAAACGCGGGAAGGACGAACCCGAAAAGTTCGCTTCAGACGGTACAGCGATAAAGCTGCGCACGTACCTCTATGACATTGACATGACGCTTTGCTGCTATTGCGGTCTTTGTACATTCAGCTGTCCGACGCATTGCCTGATAATGACCGTTGAATACGAGTATTCGGTTTATGATAAGAACGACCATATTTATAAATTCGCCCAAGAGACGCAAATGAAACCACAAGCCGCCGGGAAAGCCTGAGTATCCTATGGATGAAAATATGCTCGCCCAGTTCGTTTTTTATTTCTTCGCCGCAGTGACGATAGTTTCGGCTGCCGTAGTCGTTTTTTCGAAAAACCTGGTTCACTCGGCGTTTGCACTGCTTTTTACCTTTTTGGGAGTAGCGGCGCTTTATGCCTATGCCGGGGCGGATTTCCTTGCCGCCACCCAAATGGTGATTTATGTCGGTGGGATTCTTGTTCTGCTTTTATTCGGCGTGATGCTGACGCACAAACTTTATGACCTGAAGCTTAAATCGGAGACTTATCAGTTTATCCCGGCATTGGCGGTTGCCCTGATTGTATTTGTCGCTCTTGCAATAATCATGATGAAAACCCACTGGTTCCAGGGCGGAGCCACCCCTGCGGTTCCTACCACAGTTGCGCTCGGGGAGCTTTTGATGAAAGGATACGCGCTTCCATTCGAAATCGCATCCCTTTTGCTTCTCATCGCTTTGATCGGCGCAGCGATGATTGTCCGGAGGGAATCCGAATGATAGGGCTCAGTCATTACCTGATAGTAAGCGCCGCGCTTTTTTCGCTGGGAATCCTTTGCGTGCTCACGCGCAAGAATGCCGTGAACGTGCTGATGGGGGTTGAACTCGTTTTAAACTCTGCAAATCTCAACCTTGTCGCCTTCTCCAGATATTCCGCCGGTAATTTAAATGGCCAGGTCTTCGCCATTTTCGTAATCGTTGTAGCCGCCGCCGAGGCTGCGGTCGCGCTTGCCATTGTTCTGTCGATGTACCGTATTGTCAAATCGGTCCATCTGGATCGAGCGGATACGCTCAAGGGGTAGCTCATGAATCCGCAGATTCTATTGGATCTTAAAAAGTTCTATCCTGAGCTTATCCTGACAATAACTCTTCTTTGCGTGGTGATGGCAGATTTAGCCTTCCCGAAAATCCGCAAGAGCCTGACATTTCTGCTGGCCGCATCAGGATTGCTTCTCGCATTTATGGCAAGCCTTCCTCTATTCGGCTTGCTGCCCGGCGCACTGTTTTACGGAATGATCGCCCTGGATCCGATGGCGGTATTTTTTAAATGCTTTCTTATCCTGACATCGTTTTTAACGCTCCTTGCTGCGCCGGGATCAAAAGAGTTGTCGCGGAGACAGTTGGGAGAGTTCTATGCGTTGCTGCTGGGAGTAACGCTGGCTATGCTGCTTTTGGCTTCCAGCATTGATTTGCTGATGGTTTATCTCTCGATTGAGATGCTTTCGATAGGAAGCTACGTATTGGTGGGATACCTGAAAAAGGATCGTCAATCGAACGAAGCTGCGCTGAAGTATTTTCTTTTTGGGGCAGTCGCCACCGGGGCGATGCTTTACGGCATAACCCTTTTATATGGCTTGACGGGAACGACAAAAATAACGGCAATGCGTCAGGTGATCGCCTCGGGAGCCATGGACGGGAATTCCGTTATGCTATTGGTTTCCACCGTGCTTATTCTGGCCGGTTTTGGATTTAAAACCGCCGCCGTGCCGTTCCATTTCTGGTGCCCGGATGTTTATACGGGCGCGCCGACTCCGGTATCTGCGTTTCTCAGCGTCGCTCCCAAAGCCGCAGGATTCGCCGCCTTGATACGATTCTTTATTACCGCGTTGTCCAATCCGTCGAAAATTTCAGGTCAATGGGATGCCTTCGCCTTTTTCGATTGGCATTATTTGGTCCTGATGCTGTCCATCATTACAATGACGTTTGGCAATATCGCCGCTTTGCGTCAAAACAATATGAAGCGCCTGCTTGCCTATTCTTCCATCGCTCAAGCCGGATATATTTTTATGGGCGCCGTTGTCATGACCTCCCAGGGGTTTCAAGCCGTTTTAGTATATTTGATTACATATTTGTTCATGAATTTGGGGGCCTTCCTGGTCGTTATAGAAATTTATAATCGCACAGGAAGCTTTGATCTTGACGATTACCGAGGGTTTTACCGGCGTTCTCCGTTCCTGACCATTGCCATGTGCATCTTCATGCTTTCCTTAATGGGGATTCCGCCCTTCGCAGGATTTTTCGGAAAACTGTATGTTTTCGGAGCGGCAGTAAATAAAAACCTGGCCTGGTTCGCGGTAATAGGGGCTTTGAATAGTGTTATAGCCGTTTATTATTACGCGAGAGTGATCAAGACCATGATCATTGAGCCCAATGAGAATATGGATCGGATTCCAACGCCCTGGACAAGTCACATTCTGGTTTGGATCATGCTGCTTCCGACTGTCGGGCTGATGCTGTTCTGGAGTCAGATCCAACGCCTGACCGAAATATCGATCAAGTTGTTCCTCGGATAAATACATTTTTATTGAGTGGATAGGTATTCTTACCGCAATGCCTGAAATTCTTCGGGCTCAAGCCCCAAATCTTTAATAATTCCCTGCAAGGTCTTCGGCTGTGATTCTAGGCTGCCGGGCGGTCATACGGCGACTTTAATTGGTTTTATGATAATGTCTTCAATGGGCAGTTTTTCTCCATGCGATTGGAGACTTTTTAAGTACAGTTGAACGGCGTCTTCAATATTTTTCACTGCCTCATCGTATGTATCGCTTTGTGTGTCTCAAAAACCTGTCAAGCCTTAACCCGCATTATTCATGAAGGTTCGTCGCGAGGCGGCGCAGACGGGCGTGGATGCAAGGCGCGCGACGGGAGGATTCCGCAGGCGTACTTGACAGTACGTCGAGGAATCCGACCTAGCGCAACGAAGCAGGCATGCCCGGATCCGCCGCCGTAGCAGAAGCTTCATGAATTATGCGGGTTAAACGACGGCAAATCACGATTGATAAAATTGGGGCGTAATGATAGTTATATATATCATTTAAAGGCAAGCAATTATGAATCCTTCAAACGCTTTCTATAACCCAGATGTTATGGCAGGACGACCTCAAACTAAAGAAGCCCCTCCTTTCGGACAGCGCCTGGCGTCCGTGCGCAAGAAGAATGGGCTGTCCCAAAAGGAACTGGCAGCCCGATTGAACACGACGCGCGAGGTTATCGATTACTATGAACGGAGGGCCATGAACCCTTCGCTCTCTTTCATCGAGCGGGCCGCCGAGTCCCTGGAGGTTTCTGTGGCGGAACTGGTTGGCAGCGATCCCAGACTCTCTCGCGGCAGGCCGGGGCCTCTGCCTCAAATCGCCCGGCGCATCGAACAGATCCGTCAGCTCCCTCGCAAAGAACAGGAGTTTGTTATCCGGTTCCTCGACACCGTGCTCGAAAAAGCCGGCATAGCCTGAGCCTTTATTCCTGGAGAATGCAATGAACCGCAACCATGTCCTCAAAGCAATCGCCGAACATCGTGAAAAGCTTTCCAGGGAGTTCGGAGTAAAATCCCTTGCCCTTTTCGGGTCCGTCGTGCGTGACGAAGCTACTCCGGAAAGCGATGTGGACTTGCTCGTAGAGTTTGATGGCCGTCCGGTAGGGCTGTTTCATCTCTCCCGGACGCAACATTACCTGGAAAGCATCCTCGGCGTATCCAGAGTGGACTTGGTTTTGCGCGATGGCATCAAACCGGCTCTGAGAGAGCGCATCTTGCGGGAAGCCATCCATGCCGCCTAGAGATTGGGCCTTCCGCATCCAGGACATCCTCGAAGCAATCGCCAAGATCCACCGTTATGTTTCCGGCATGGATTTCGACACGTTTGAAAACGACGAAGAGATCGTGGATGCTGTGATTCACAACCTGACCGTCATCGGCGAAGCGGCAAACCACATTCCTTCCGACATCACAGACCGTCATCCGGAGATCCCCTGGCGGCAGATGATCGATCTCCGGAACTTCTCTGTGCATGCCTACTGGAACCTCCGCCCTTCGATAATCTGGGATACCATCCAGAATGACTTGCCTCCGCTTGTCGGACCGCTCACAAGCCTCCTGCCCTCTGCCTAGCGTTGACCGCAAAGTGCTATCGCCGGATCAGGGCTACGTCGGGATGCTATTCCTGCCACCGTCTGTCGAGTTGCTCATGAATCGTAACTGTTTAGCCAATATTCACAATTTGCGCTGAATCTGGGATAGGAAGAGGTGATCCGGAACGAATGGCAGCAGCAAC
>CAYTYP010000063.1:0-19817 GCA_964441405.1 uncultured Acidobacteriota bacterium | reverse complement strand
CTGGGCTTCCTTTATCAACAGCATGTCCACGTTCCCCTGGGTTATCCTGGCTCTGGTTGGAATGACCATTCCTGCCATCGTCGGGCTCAAGGACGCGGCGAAATTATCCGTTCCGGAGCTGGCATTGATTGCGCTTCCGCCATGGATCGTGGGAATTTTAATGATAGCCCTTCTCTCCGCCACTCTGTCCACTACGGGCGGGCTGATACTGGCTTCCTCCCACATTATTGTCCACGACATCTTTAAGCGGGCGATCCATCCCAAGATGACCGATAAAACCTTCCTGATATTAACCAGGGTTATGATCTTCGTCTGCGCCGGGCTGGTTGTCTACCCCGCTTTAAAATTGCCGTATATCTTCTCGATCTTCATGTGGACCTTCTCTTTCGCGATACCGGTATTCGGCGTTTATCTGATCGGAATGTTATGGAAGGTCAACAAAGTCGCCGCATGGGTTACAATTCTGGCAGCTTATGCCGCGAACTTCCTCTGGACTTTTTCTCCTGCGTTCCAGTCGTTGCTGCCTTCTTATTTAAGTCTCAACGTATATCCCACAGCCTTTACGACTGCATTGTTCGGCATTGGTTTGAATCTCATTTTGCCCGGAGGACAGCCGGGGTATTTGCGTCAATTGAAGCAGGCGGAACAAAAAACCTTGGTAAATGCAAAGGCCTGATACCAGAAAGGAGATTGCAAATGGCTTGGGTATGGAAAATCTTGTTATTTCAGTTTTGCGTGACGATGGGATCGACCCTGATATTTTACATTATCTGGAGACTCGCGCACCGCGGACAGAAGTGGTAGTCACAGCAGATCAGACATAGAGGAGACGGTTTATGATTCTTAATTCCGCAATTGCCTTTTATTTATGTGGGATTATGTTTGTATTGGGCCTGATAACGATAATAGGCGTAACCAGGCAGCATTTAACTAAAAACAAAAAATAGAGCTCAAAGGTTTCAGCTGAATTCTGCACGAAAAGTGCTGTTTTAATGACTACTGCCATAACTGCGATTAGAACCTGATTTCTTAATAACAGACCTTTGTCTTCATAATGATCGCTGAAGCTAACTGAATCCGGCAAAATCATCTGATTGCAGCCGATTTCCGGAATAAGCCCGTACTGAAGACCCGGAGAGGATGAAAAGCGAAGATGAACCACAATATGCAGCATATGGTTTTTCCTATTAATGCCCTCCCTTCCGCTCAAATGGTGGAAGAGGGCATTGATGAAATTTTATGGGATGCGGATCTTAAGTTCGAGGCTCTGCGGAGATACTACGAAAAAGTAGATGCCGATGTATTATTTTACCTCAGTGATATCGCCATCCAGGCCGAGGCCATGGGCGCGCGCGTGAAATATTGGGCGGAAAGAATGCCTGCGATCGAGGCTCCTGCGCAAACGGTTCTTTCCCCGAATCCTGCAAAATCTGCAAGAATGAATGTCAATGCTAGAGTACTGAAACGCATGGAAAAGGAGTATCCGGATAAAATAAGAGCGGCCCTTGTTTATGGTCCCTTTACCGTTGCCGGGCAAATACTCGGAGAAGAAAAGTTGTTAAGAGGGATTTCGCGCAACGAAAATGAAGCCGTAGCACTCATCGAAGAGGCATACAACTGCGCCCGCAACTACGCGGTATATTTAGCTGAATCCGGAGCCAACCTGCTGTGGGTTTCCGATCCGCTAGCAGCCTTAATTCCTCCGAAGCAATTTTGGAAGTTTGCAGGTATTTACTTAAAAAAGCTGTTTGATTCCTGCAATTCTTTTCCAACGATTCTCCATATATGTGGCGATACTTATGACATTGTTCCAGAGATGGTTCGGACAGGCGTTGAGGGAATCAGTTTCGACAATTGCATGGACCTTTTTGTCGTCGAAGATTTGGTGCCCAAACATGTCAATATCGTAGGCAACATAGATCCTGTCGCTGTGATAGAAGTCGGATCGGCGAACGAAATTCAGCATGAAACTTCTGATATAGCTTTCAGTATGGGAATATATCCCAATTTTGTGCTAAGCACCGGTTGTGCTGTTCCACCCCAGGCGCCGGTGGAAAATGTCAAGGCGTTCGTCGAAAGTGGCAAGCAGGCATTAGCAAGTATTGCGCCGCATGCCTCCATTTTTGCAGATATAGCGGAGAATGTGTCAACAGGCGACGGCGAGGCAATAGTACAAGGAGTGAGATCGGCGCTCAAAGCCGGGATTGATCCTGAAAGCATACTATCGAAAGGATTGATGCGCAGTATCCGCAAGGGAAGCAGTTTGTATGAAGTCGGCGCATGTTTTTTGCCGGAATTATTATGCATGGTTGACACCTTCAATCTTGGATTTCGTCTTTTGGAAGACAAAATACAGTGCAATAAGTCAGTGAATCCGTCCGTTATCCTCGGGACCGTTAAAGGGGATATTCATGAAATAGGGAAAAGCCTGGTCAAAGTATTCCTTGAAACGCGCGGTCATAAGGTCATCGATCTTGGAGCCGACGTCGATGCGGCCAGGTTTGCCGAAGCCTGCCGTCAATATCATCCCGGCATCGTCGGCCTTTCCATTTTTAATTCCGGATCACGCAAAGAAGCAGTGAAGGTATTGGAATGTCTTCGAACAGAGGGAATAAAAGATACTTCCGTCATTATCGGAGGGGTGGCCGTAAATAATGAATATTGCCATTCAATTGGCGCTCAGGGTTATGCAAGCGATGCCGTGAAAGCTGTCCGATTGGTTGAGAAGCTCCTTCATTCGGCAGAGAAGTCTAGATACCAGCGATGAGCGCAGAGCGAATCATTTGAAGAGTTCTTCCATGAATGGATGAATCCAGCCATTTTATCGCGACTATACTGCAACTACAGCACATGCACCGGAAGCCATTGAGGCGACGCGGCCGTAGCTTGAACTTTATTTCGGATATGCATCTCATTCCTTTAATTATGGACGAACGACACCGGATGCAGGAAATTAATCCATGGTTTCTATCCTCTTCGAAACCATGGACTTTCAAAAAAATAATGTAAGAAAACACACCCATAAGCAATATGGATTTAATCCGGATAATGACGATTGAACCGGGTTGCCACCTGCGTTCTGTGGTCTCCGGAAGGTCCATAGGAACGAAAGCTTACAACCTGGACTTGGGACGCCATTGGAGTAAATTCCTTAATCAATTTCAAATGAGCTTCGATCATGCACACCTGGTGTCGTGTCAACGGACATAATACTGTTCCCATGTGAATGGCATAATCAGGTGTTTCTTCCTGCGTCAATTCAGGCGGGAAAAATATATCGAGAAATCGTATGGAATGATCTCCATTGATGAAGACTGCAACACTGCTGTTGCTTTCTCGATCGAGCCGGATGGGTAAAAGCAGATGGCTTACATGATAGCTTGCCTTATCCTGTATCTCCGTCATCTCGCGAGAGCCCTGAACCGCATCGAAATGATATTTCGAGCACAGGTATCGAATCGCATCATTCGGCACAATCGTAAAACTGGAGGGCTCATCTTTTGAATAGGAACAAAAGTGGAATAGATTATGAATTGGCGTCCTTTGTGGATTCCGGTCTGCAATTTCCAGGATGGAATCGAAACTTACTAAGGGATCCCCTTGTTTCTTGAGTCTAAAATATTCTTGAAACAGCGCACGCTCGGTTTCTTCTGTGACCGGGCATCGGCAGCTTAATGTGGCAAAGAGTATTATACGAAGCGCCGATAGATCAATTTGATAGTTCATCTTTTCTCCTCACTGAAATTGGCTCGGTTTCTTCCAGTTGAAAGGCTGCAATCAAATGAAAGTCTTTTACAACGGAACAACTGTTTTGCCATGATTTTCGGATGCTTCATAGGAAAGGATTTTTACGTCGATCTCAAACACATCTTTTAGATTGTTTTCTGTGATAATGCTTGCCGTGTCTCCGATTTGCGTGGTTTTTCCGGAGCCCATCAGTATAGCCTTGCTGGAAATCGCGAGGGCGTGGTCGGGAAAATGTGTTGCCATAATCACCGCAATGCCTTTCTCATTACACAGCCGATCCAAAACTTTTAATATTACCCTCTGGTTTTTAAAATCCAGATGGGAGGTAGGCTCATCCAACAGAAGAACCTCTGGCTCTGCACACATTGCTCTTGCTATCAGCACAAGCTGTGCTTGCCCGCCACTGAGATTGGTGTATGGTCTTTCCATTAAAGGAGACAAGCCCAGGTCCTCAATGACCCCTTTTGCAATATCCATATCTTTATCGGATGGTGAATCAAACACTCCCAAATGTGGAGCCCTTCCCATGACCACCATTTCGAGTACGGTAAAAGGGAATGTCATATCCTGCTTCTGGGCAACATAGCCTATCTTTTTACCGACGTCGTTCCTTTTCAGAGTGTTGAGGCTCTTGCCTCCAATGCATATATCCCCTTTGCTTAATTGGAATAAGCCATCAATGCATTTAAGCATTGTAGTTTTGCCACAGCCGTTTGGACCGAGAATGCTTACGATTTCGCCTTTGTTGACGGAAAAGGATGCATTTTCGAAGATTGAATTATTGATGTCGTAGCCAAAAGCTGCATTTTTCACTTCAACAATTAGGCCCATCGTCCACCTGTTTTTCTCAAGAGATATGCAAAAAATGGCGCGCCGATAATGGCGGTAAGAATGCTCAAGGGGATCTCAACAGCCGTAGCAATCCTGGCTATGTCGTCAATAACGAGAAGAGAAAATGCACCTATTGAAATACAGGCAGGAAATAGCTTTTTGTGATTGGGGCCGACAAGCATGCGCGCAATGTGAGGAATTACCAGGCCAATCCATCCCACAATGCCGCACAAGGATACGGATGCAGCGATGGTGATGGTGGCAGCCATGATGACTATGCGTTTCAACCATCGCGTGTCCATGCCCAGAGATTGGGCTTCTTCTTCGCCTAAGGACAGAACATTGATTTTCCATCTCAGCAAAAGGAGTATTGCACAACCGATTATGATGGGCGGCGCGCCCCACCAGAGATCTTTATAGGTGGTGCCGGCCAGGCTTCCCATAAGCCAATAAACAATCGTAGGCAATTGTTCGTCGGGATCGGCCACATATTTAACCAACCCGATAAGGGCGGTGAACAGCGAACTGCTGATGACACCGACCAGCACGAGCATCAGTAGCGAAGAACCTCTTTTGCGCCGGCTGATGAGATAGGCTGCCAGCACAGCAATGATCCCGAAGGCAAAGGCAAGGGATTGAACGGCCATGGCCTTCCCCGACAGGAGAATTCCAAGGCATGCGCCAAATCCCGCCCCAGCCGAAACGCCCAGAATGTCAGGGCTCACCAGTGGATTTTTAAAAAGACCCTGGAATGCCGCTCCGGAAATAGCCAGGCTCGCTCCCACCAGCATCGCCAGCAATGCTCTCGGAAGCCTGATATTCAATATGACCGATTCATCAATTGCAGTCCAGGTGGTTTGAATGGGCAAGACGTGGGAAGCCAGGATTTTGTATCCGGTAACAGGCGATACCACATACCTGCCCAAACAAATAGAGATTAATAATGCTGCAATCGGCACTACCACCAGTATCAATGGCTTGACCTTCATTTTTCCTGAAATACCCTTCATCGGACTTCCCTTTCCACACCTGTTCCGTTGCTACATACGCGACTTCCTGATGCCTGCTCGCGTAGGATGCAGAATGCTGTCAATCTGCTCCGGAGATATATCGTAATTATAGAATGCGGCAAAATGGCGGCGGATCTCGTTACTTATATCGTAGTCATTGAACAACACTGGATGGTTGATCTGAGCCATCCATTTCAGCATGAGCGATGCGTCGGCGCTGGGCGGGCACCATCGATAAATTCCGGACGGAATTTTATAAACTCTTCCTTCTCTAACAGCTCTAACTTTGCTCCAATCCTGGCGTTCTATCGTATTGTTGATAAGGTCCGACGGATAGGTATTACAGAAATTGCTTATATAGATGATATCCGGATCCCATTTATAAATCTGTTCCATATTAACGGCCGTCGTCCCCCGGGCGTTCTCAGCCGCATTCACCGCGCCGGTAACTTCCAGCCAATTTTGAATATAGACTCCCTTGCCCGGAACAGTTATGTCTCTGGAGCTATGGTTATAAATAATGAGCGCCTTTGGTTTCTTCTCTTTAGGTATCTCATTTATCCTGGAATAGATCTCATTAACGGTTTTATTATTTAGTTCGATCAGTTCAGACGTTTTTTCCCCTTCTCCGAATATCTTTCCCAATAAGTTCATCCAGAGATGGATTGCATCGAGCGGGCTCTTACCTTTAAATGTAAAAATGGCCACCGCCGGGATGTTAACTGTTTCCAGTTGCGCCAATTGATTGGGGTATAAACCCCAAAAGAAAATTAGGTCCGGCTTGATCTTTAGCAACTCTTCAATATTGATATCACTGCCTTTGATAAAACCCGTAGGAATCGTCAACATGCTGGGCGCAATAATTCCCAGCATGGATTTCCGCATATTGCTTGCGGAGTTTGGATGGACTCCTGCAATCCCATAGGGCGAACCGGTTATCGCAAAGTACATGGCCGGCAACGGGAGCGCCAACATTACCACACGGTTGGGTTGGGGGGGGATAACAACCGTTCTGCCATTTTGATCGACGATGACAATGGCTTCTTTACTTGGCTGCACCTCATTTTTTGCCGTCGCTACAATGCTCTTACTGTTACATGCGGACAAAAGCGCCAGCGCGAATATTATAGCCATTCCATAAATCAGTCTTATGCGCATTTCAGTACTTTTCATCCGCTAATCTCTTTGAAATGATTTTCGAAAAAGCACAACCCCTCTTCCCCGAAATAATCAAGCTCCTTATCCCAATAGATTCGGCTGGAGACGGCGATATGGGGGAAATCGATAAAACGGCAATGGGTTGAGGGTTCGATTAAGTCGCGGTAAAGCGGATCACCCACAACAACATCGTAGGAATGATTGCGGGTTAAATCAGCAAGCGCGTCTTCACATGAAAGACCGGCGTCACCTTTTTCCATTAGCATTGATTCCATTCCAAAGAAAGATGCCACGGTAACATCGGGTACGCGCATATCCATGCGCAGGCAATTCCGTATCGCGTTACTCGTCAGCTGTTCGCCGATGACAAGCGCCTTCCGGACAATTCCATGCACTTCATGATCATCGTTTATAGAAAAATTTGACTCTCCATTGAGCCCGAGCAATGAGCGAATAGCGCCGATGAACCGAAGAGAAGGAGCGCGGCCGATGGGAATATCGGCTATATAGGGCATCCCGTGTTCACGCTCCATATAACGTGCAGCTTCTAACCCGGAATGGGATATAACAATATTCAGACATGCTCGCGCAGCTTGAGCTATGTCATCAAGTGTGGCGCCCATAGACCAGCTTGAAACGATCCGACATCCGGCTGCAGCCAACATATTAGTAAGCTTAGCAGGCAGGTTTCTGCTTCCGATATCGAGGGGCGTCGCACCGATAATATTGACACTGTCCACAATTTTATCAGAGGTTGGTTCCACGAATTGGCGCGCCAGTTCCAAAAACGCCATGGACGCCCCGGTATCATAGTAGTCCAGGCCTTTGGTATCGAAGGTGAGCACCGGCATCTTCAGCTTTTTGGAAAGTAGTCGCGCCAGCGCTGCATAATCGGTACCGATGACCATGGGCGCCGGACTGCCGACGATGGCAATAAAGCGCCTTTTAAGGTTTTTGGTCGAATTTTCCAGTTTCAAGAGCAATTTTTCGTCGTCGCCTACGACAGCGTCGATTTCTCTCAATCCGGAACTGAAAACGGCGCTTGTGCTCCCATACCATCGGGGTTCGTCGTAGCCGGTACAATTGCCGGTGCAGCCTCCACCATCATGGACCACAAGGATCCCACCTAATTCGAACAAGGCTGAACATACGCCGGAATAGTCCGGAGCAAATGGCGGCAATACTTTATACAAAGCTTCCATTTCATATTCCTTCTAAATAACTGTTGCGGCTGCGAAAAGCTGTTCCCGATGGCTCATTGGATTCTCAAGCGCTCTTAAAATTTCGCGGAAGAGGTGTATTGCACTACTATACCCGAATGGCTGATTATCCATAGTTAGTGGCGCAGTCTTGGCACCCGGGCAAAAGTATCCTGCATCAAATCCCAACGCCACATCCACCGCCAGTTTTTGCCGGACAAATTCCGCCATGGTTGGATGAATATTGGTGAATACTTTAAGGTCGCTGGCATGCTGTTTGAGCCAGTTAATGTGTTCCACATCCGCGTCCAGAATGATGTCGGCGAATATGTAGGGCACGTTGAAACCATATCCGATCAGGGCACGGGTCAGTTCAAACGGACTCCCATTCGCCGTGGACCCGACGGCTACAGTCAGCGGCCCTAACATTTTTCGATATTCCCGGACAGCATCCATGGCTTCTTCGCGAAACTCATGAGTGTGGAAATTGCCGCCTAAAAACTTTTCCAAAGCGCTATAGATCCGGTCAATTACATCAATGCCGTATGCCCCTGGAACGAAGCAATACGGAATGCCGAGCTTTCTCTCCATTTGTTGAGCCGCAAGCCGACCTACCGGTTTGATAATAATGTTATGTGTGGATTCACTCATTTTCCTAAACTCACTGAATGTGTTGCAGTCTGCCACATGCATCACCTTGTCGAATCCCGCAGCCTCCATCACTTTATAAAACTCGCTTTCGCTTTCGATGGGCGCAACGCTTCCGATGATATTGACGGCACGATTCTTTTGAACCGGTTTTTCCAGAAAATCGTAAACAGCCTGTTGCACGGAGAATGTCGGTGGATTTTTACCGTCCTGTGCTGTCGGAACCATATGACAAGCACGAAACGGTATTCCATGCTGGGCTTCCAGCTGTGCGGCCAATCCTTCATAGTCTGAGCCCAGCAGGTCATCGATGCAGGTTGCACAAATCATCATTGCTTTCGGCGAAGGGCTGGTTTTAGATAAAATTTCGGCGACAACATCCGGAACCTTATCCAGATGCTGGCCGCTTACGATATCCATCTCATTCACATGCAACATGAAAAGACGCTTCTTGTAGCCGATCTGAACGGCGGCAATCGCCCCATGGCGTCCGCAAGCAGAGGGCGCGGCCTGCAGCATTACGGATTCCGGAACAAGCAATCCTACACGCACGATCCCCCACGTTCCCGCACTGGCCGGGCAGTAGTGAAGATGTTGTGACGGCATTATCCGACGTTGAAAGTGGGCGCCCATATCACCCAACTCACCAATAGAAATCTGGAATATATCTTGGTTCATGATTGATTCCCGTTCATGGCAATGCGTCGTGCAATATCCAATACGATTTTCGACACTGGCAAATCCGGATCGCCCTGTATAACGGTTTTATTCTGATGTTCGTAAAATTGAATATTATGGTCGCGGGGAACATCGCCGATGATTTCCGCATCTATCTGCTGGGCGAATTGTTTGACGATGTTTTCCTCATCCTTGATATTCCGCCGGTTTAAAATCAGACCACGCAATCGCGCGTAATTGCGCGCAGAGAAATTATCAATTGCCATTTTGATGTTGCCGGCGGCAAACAATGACATTTTTTCTCCAGATGTCACGATAATGACTTCATCTGCGAACCCTTTGCGTATCGGCATGGTAAATCCGCCGCACACCACATCACCGAGCACATCGAAAAGCACAAAATCGGGATTGTATTCTTCAAAGGCGCGCAAATCTTCGAGTACATTGAACGTTGCTATGATGCCTCGTCCAGCACACCCCAGCCCGGCGGTTGGACCGCCCGACTCCACACACAAAATGCCATTTTCCCCTTCGACGACAATGTCCGACAATGAAGAACAAGTGCCATGTTCCTTCAGGTAGGTCATGACAGGGACTATTGGCCGGCCGTTAGTAAGGTTAATGGTGGAATCGGCTTTGGGATCGCAACCGATTTGCATAACCTTATATCCCAGCACGGAGAGAGCATAGGATAGAGAACTGGCAATGGTGGATTTCCCAATTCCCCCCTTTCCATAGAAAGCAATTTTTCGCATTTTATTCTTTCCTTCGAATACCTGAAAAATCAACGTTGAGCCGGAACAGGAATCACCTAGGAAGCAGCGCCTGCGGTCATGGACTCGGCTCAGACATCAACGACCTACTGCACTGCACATCCAGTAATTAAAGCTGCGGCAGCTCAAAACATATTGAGCTGCCACAGATGCCTTAAAGCCTGGATCTCAGAGAAATTGAGAAGCGACGCCCGGGTTCAAGCAGTGGATTGGTAATACTGCGTCCATAGCTGATATCTTCAGGGGTTACTGCGTTTGTATAAGCCTTATCCAGAATGTTATCCAACGATAGGCGCAATTCCATGTCGGGGAAGCTGGAGGAAAGCTTCTTTAGGTTGTACCCGCCAAACAGATTCAAGACACCATATCCGCTTGCCTCTCGCTCCAAAGAAGGGTCGATTCGATCCTTTCGATTTGCCCATCGATCAGTTGCCTCAATATAAAAAGCTTCATTGTTGGACGTGTAACGCAAGCCGATCAACCCGTTCAATGGCGCTATGTAGGACAACGGCACTCCCTTAAGAGTGTTGGTGCCGTGCACATAGGCTGCATTTAAAAATACTTTCCAATTGGCGTTGGCCAACCATGTGGCGTCGAATTCAACTCCCCGGATACGTGCTTTGCCGATATTCATCGCCTTTTGGGCTCTAGAGCCGGGGTAGATGGTAGAATCTACCGTCGTCCTCATAATAAGGTCATTGTAATCACCCTGAAACGCAGTAAGGTTGGAATTTAACCGTGACAGGCGCAGCCGCGTTCCGACCTCATAGGTAATGCCTTTCTCGGGTTTCAAATCCGGCGTCGGTTCATAGCCCATTAATGTTCCGAATTTTTCAAAGGCTATTGGAGATCGGAAGCTTGAGCTTACATTCGCCGTGAAATGGATAATGGACTTTGGCCGGTAAACTACTCCAATGCTCCCTGTAACCGGCCAATCGGTGGCTTCTGATGCTCCGGTATAAGCTTCAACTACATCGGCGCTTGTCTTAATATAATCCACACGTCCGCCGGCGGATACAGTCCATTGATCTGCAGGATTCCAATCATTGAATGCGAAAACTCCAATATTGGTTTGAACTTCCGCCGGGCTGGAAACCGTCTTGCCGCTGTAGGAGGTTATATTTCCCCGGGAGTCATATTTGGTAATTTCCTGTTGTAGCGCATTCCGACTATCGCGGAACCAATCCATTCCCACGGTTAAGAGGTTCTTGCCTTTCAATAGGCGATTGCCGAATAACTTTCCGCCCAAGCCCAATGGCCCATCCACATAATTGTCCGATTTAGTTACCTGGGAGAATGGATTAACCTTTGGACGCGCTTCTCCGTAGTTGTCGGTATAGAGATAACGTGCGTAAAAACTAGATTCGATGTGATCAAAACCTAACGTTTTATTGTCCTCTGTATAATTCAATTTGACCATTTTTTCGGTCAGTGGATCCTGTCGCCGAATTTTATAAGGATATCCAGGAGCAATCGATAAACCGCCGGGGATGGAATGCTCTACATAGGCGTATTTTGCCAATAATTCAATCCTGCGTCCCTTCGTTGGATTGTACCCAAGACGGGCATCAAATAGCAGGATTGCAAGATCACTGCTTTGAATCTCTCCTTCAGGACTATCGTAATTCTCCGCTTTTTTCCCGTTGGCGCTAAGCAGCATGTCAAAATTCCGACCTATGCCTTGAAGCTCTAATGAAGCGCTTCGGAGATTGCCTGAGGTGGAGTACTCCATGGATCGCAAGCGCGGTGTTAAGCTAAAGGCTGCATCAGTTTCTCCCTTCGCCTTTCGGGTAATAACATTGATCAATCCGCCCATGGCGTCTGTGCCGTACATTGTAGCCGCCGGGCCTCGGATTATTTCAATGCGTTCAATGCGGTCGGGATTAAGCAAGAGATATTCAAGCGTATTGCGGCCATGAAACCGGTCCCCATCAATAAATAGAGGGGATTTCAAATCATTCGAATTGAAACCGCGAAAACTGACCTGCCCGCCAATAGCTCCCCCCCTGGCGAAAGAAACGCCGGGGACATAAGCATCCAACAGGTCTAAAACGCTGGAAGCGTTGCTTGAGTTTATTGCCTCACTATCGATTACGGTGACCGGCTTTGATATCATATCTGCATCAATCGAGGTCCTGGTCGCCGTTACTACAATAGTAGTTTCGATCCTGGGGATTTTCGCATAGGCAGATTCTTCCTCGGCGATTGCCATTGGACTTGCCAGCGCAATCAATACAGTCGCAGCCGGATATAAGATTTTACTGAGGGCCTTCCACATGGTATTTCCTCTCCTGGGGTAGTTCTGATCAAGAGAAATGATCGCATTCATGTACACAGCGTAGCGTTTTGCCGGCCCTGGATTGTTTGCCACTGCCCTATCTGGATTGGGTAGCCGGGATTTAACCTATTGTTTGGATGCCAATCAATTTCTCTGTCCGGATATGCACATTAAAATGATGGATTCCTCTTGCCTGCTGGGTTTGCGGCTTATTTAGTCAGCCCGCGATGGAAAGAGTGACTCCGTCCTTTGATAGCCAAGTTCGATTTCAGACGAGATGAATTCATGACAACTGTCTGAAAAACTTGAAAAGGTGAATAATCCAACAATGCTATTTGGCTTTTCTTGACGGCGTTTATTTGCGCCAGAGGATAAGCGGCTGTTGCTCCGCTTTTCTGCCTTGCCAAAAATGTTGTGGATAGTAGAGACGGCGAACCGACGTTGTAGTTATCGGACTCAGGTAAAGCCGGAGAAGAGGTGACGCGCTAAACGTTTCATAATTGAGGAGCTAATATTTATCAAATAGAAATTCAATGCAAGCATTATTTTAAATGCTATTTAAAATGTAAGGGCATGTCCCGGAATCTATAAGTTTGTTGGGTGATCAATTCTCTACTCTGTTGGTGAAGGTAAAACTCATCCAGAATGTGGATAGTGCATTCAAAGTTTATTTTGCAATTGAAAACATTCGGAATAAGAAGTATTAGACGTTGTGTCTCTATCCTGTTATTAGGTCGCACCTGTAGTGGCGGCATAGTTTTTGAGATATAAACATATTACTGGAAATCCTGCTCAACCCTTTTCAGGGGATTCCGGTTGAGAAGAAACAATGGGCCTTATTTATCTGGATTATAACGCCACAACTCCTGTTGAAAAGGAGGTGGCTGATGCGATGATTCCATATTTATGTGAATATTTCGGGAATCCTTCCAGCAGCCATCCCTATGGCGTCGCTGCCAAAAGAGCTATCGATTCGGCTCGTGCCCAAGTCGCCGAACTTTTAGGATGCCGATCCGACACTATTATTTTCACAAGCGGCGGTACGGAGAGCAACAATGCCGCTATTAAGGGTGTTGCCCTGGCGGGATGTGAGCGTGGCAATCATATTATCACTTCAGCCATAGAACACCCAGCCGTCATTGAGGTCTGCCGATGGCTGGAAAATCAAGGCTTCCGGCTGACTGTTTTGCCTGTAGACTCAAACGGTCTTGTGAATCCGGATGATCTGGAAAAAGCCATCGACTCCGATACTTTGTTGGTAACAGTGATGCACGCCAACAATGAGGTGGGTACCATCCAGCCCATTGCCGAACTTGCGGCTATAGCCCATCAGCACGGGGCATTGATGCATACCGATGCGGCTCAATCGCTAGGCAAAATCCCGGTCAATATGGATGAACTGAGAGTTGATTTGCTGACGATTGCCGGGCATAAGCTCTATGCACCCAAGGGTATTGGAGCGCTATATGTGCGAGAAGGAATTCGTTTGGAGAAGTTGCTTCATGGAGCCAATCATGAATCGGGGCGACGGCCCGGGACGGAAAATGTATCGGCAATTGTCGGCCTGGGCTATGCCTGCAAAATAGCGCAGCGCTACCTGACCGGCAATATGGCTCATATGCAGACCATGCGCGACCGGTTGCACGAAGGCCTCCGTCGCGAACTGGGCGAGGGAGTGATCCGCTTGAATGGGCATCCCGAACTGCGCTTGCCCAATACTCTAAGTCTTGGCTTCCGCAGAGTGAATGCAAGCATGCTTTTGTCGGAAATTGAAAACGAAGTGGCAGCATCGGCAGGTGCAGCCTGTCACTCGGATGGAGTCAGTGTTTCGGCTGTATTAAGGGCTATGCAAGTACCGACAGAGTGGGCTATGGGCGCCATTAGGTTTTCTGTAGGACGGGAAACCACTGCCCGGGAGATTGATCAGGCAATCAAAACTGTTGCTGAAGTTGTGCAGCGGCGCCAATCCGGCGCCAAGAGTCCATAGGTCGAGTCATTTATGTTTTACCTCATTGTCCTGAGATCGCAAACCGAGTAGAATCCCATCTACCATGGTTCGACGTTTGCCATCCATTGCCCGTTGTATTTTGAAGCGCTCGATCCAGGTCCTTGCGGCTTTTTTGATGCTATCGATTCTGGCGACGCTGGCCTTGCGCTGGATCCCTCCATGGACTACGGCAGTGATGATGGAGCGCCGGATAGGATCCTGGCTAAAGGGCCGCACTTACAAACTGGATTATCGCTGGATTTCCCGAAAACGAATCTCGCCGACAGCCGGACTGGCCGTCATTGCCGCCGAGGACCAAAATTTCCCGACCCACCATGGTTTCGATTACAAATCGATTCAAAAGGCGATTGACGCTCATGAGGAAGGACGGAAGTTGCGCGGCGCCAGCACGCTTTCGCAGCAGGTCGCCAAGAATGTTTTCCTTTGGTCCGGCCGCAGTTTTATCCGCAAGGGGCTGGAAGCCTATTTCACCGTTTTAATAGAACTCACATGGTCCAAGCGCCGCATCCTGGAAGTCTATCTGAATATCGTCGAATTGGGCGACGGCGTTTTTGGCGTCGAGGCGGCCAGCCGGCGCTATTTCCGAAAGCCGGCGGCTTCCCTTTCCAGCGAGGAAGCTGCGCTGCTGGCAGCCGTCCTCCCCAATCCGTTACGGCTCAAAGCCCATAGACCCTCGTCATACGTCCTGAAGCGCCGCGCCTGGATCATTCAACAGATGGAACAATTGGGCGGCGCATCTTTTCTCCAGAGTTTCTGATAGACGCTTATTCCCGATACTCATCCGATGCAGTTTCGCTGCGCATGGGAAGCGGATGCTTCGTTGGCGCAGTCCATGTCCCGGCGGATAGCTTCATACTCCGGAGAGAAACCGCTCTTGCCATCGATACGCATCCAGAGCGACAACTCCGGCGTCGATCCGGATCCAGCACTAACCTCAAAGATCCGATAAACCGGATCCCGCCCGGGGAACGGACGCACTACGGTGATGTTGTTCGGGTGAAGACCAACTGCGGTGAAGGCCTGTACCGCCCGCGCCCGCGAGGATTCGAGGCCGTCCATAAGAAACACGATTTTACCGTCTTGCGCCAGATGTCTGACTGCGGCCTCGGCGTAGTCACGCACTCCCCCCCTCAGCTCGAAACGGCCGGCGGCCCTCTGGGGATCTTTGGGCAGGACGCCACTCCCGACGGGCATGAACGGTGGCGCGCCTGTTATGAGATCGAATCGGGATTCGCCTTCCAGTACGGACGGATTACGCAAATCGCCCAGACGCGGATTCCAGCGGTCCGTAAGTGCGTTCAGGCAGGCATTGCGAACTGCGAGTTCGTGGCTGACCTCCAGAGCCTCCAACCCGATCACACGACAGCCGGGCAAGCGCTGGAGCAGGAGCATCGCTACGGTTCCCTTGCCGCTGCCCAGATCAAGGACCCGCACGGCATCGGGGCATGCCCGGGCCGCAGCCCAGGCCAGCAGAGTATCGTCGGAAGCGGCCCTATGACCACGGCGTTTCTGGATGATATTGAGCCTCGAGGTCAGACGATCGATCGTCTCGTCCGGATGGATTAGCATAAAAATCTAAATTGGGTGCGGTAACCGCTTAGCCTGACAGAGGATTAGGATGCGCCGCGCCTATCCTAATCCTCAGACAGGCTCCTGATTATTCGGCAGTCTGGAGATCGTTGAGACGGCGGTCGATCTCGGTGGGCGCGTTCATCAGATGCAGTCGCCGGACTTCATGCACGGTCATCGAAAGTTGCCGTTCGAGATCAATTTTTGTCAGGCGCAGAGACTCCAGCGCGCGAATGCGCTCGGGATCGAGAGGCGATCCTCCCTGTTTGGTCCGACGGTGACTGTCCTGGATTTCTTCCATCCGCTCTTGAAGCCGTGAGCTCGCGTCGACAAGTCCTTCTCCGGAATCTCCCATGCAGTTAGCAATCCTTTCTGGGGTGGGTTGGTCTTCCATACCCGCAGACAATTATATCGATATTGACAGGCAGGAACAACGGTTGGATCGCGAATGAAGGACACGGTTGCCTAAAAATCCCCAATAGCATTCAGACGAATGTTGCAGTCGCCCGCGGGATCGCTAAATTCATAAAAATTCAGCCGCGACGCCGGCTTAATTTGCGAGAATCGTCACCATGACGGAATTCTTCCGTGGAAGCGCCGGGCTGCTATAGATCTCCCCGGATTTGAGTTCAATAGTGCGTCGGGCATCGGGATCCGCCACTCGCACACGCCCTCGCAACGCTTTCACTATAACGATGCCGCTTGCATTGGATTTCACATAAGCCGCACGCCCTCCTGCGGGCCAGTCCGCCGGGACAGTGATCTGTTCAGGACTCAGAGGTTCCTCGCCTTCCGCCGCATAGGTAAAGGAAACAGGCGTCAAGCCTGTTTCCTTCCTAGGCTCCAGCGCGCCTCGCACCCCCACCGCGACGGAATTGGTTTCTATCGAAAAATCCGCCCCCGTTCCCAGGATCTGGATCAACAACACCGACGCCGGACCCAGGATCAGATCCTTGGTCATATCGTTGGTAGGTTTTGATTTACAAATATCTCTGTTGAGTTTGGTCTCGCTATCGGCTCCTATGCGCAGGACCGCGTTTTTGCTTAACTTGAATTCCGCCCGCGAGTGTCTGCCGGTAGTAATGACGTCCCCGCGGGCCAGAGGCACCTCGCCTTCGAATGGAAGCGGTTCGCCATTCAACATTATATCTCCGCGTGTCTCGCTGGTGACCCGGGCGGTACAGTCGGTCACCTTGCGTTTTAAATTCCACCGGCCGACGCTTTTCAAGTTATAACTGACATCGCCTTTCGCGCCGATCCCTTTGCAAAATTCAGAGTCACTGTTTTTGCATCCCTCCTCATTTTGGATCGGGGCAATCCCTGAAAGAACATCTCCTGCAACCCAAGGCAGGGTTTCCGAAAACATGATAGACAGTGGTATCTGGAAATCGTTGCGGTCCTGTTCATTCTCGGAGGGACCACAACGACGGGTGGTCTTTTTCTGTGAATTGAAGTTTACGGCGATCTGAGGCGCATCGTTGCCTGCAGGAGCGACCATAAAAGTATAATCGCTTCCTATCACAGAGAGCATTGCGGATATCTTCAGTATACTCGGAGGAGCGCCAATAGTAGTTTTGGTCTCTTGAGTCAGATCTCCCGGACGGACCACCCGGTCATTGCAGGATTGTTCCGCCTGCAGCCATTCTCCATCCTCATTTTTTGAAAACTGGAACGGCCGCACGGAAGCAGAGCTCTGGCCGCTGCACATCATAATCGGAGAGTTGTTCGCGCCGCCGCAAGCCAGACAGACAGGCCATTTCGCGCCGTATTGGAAGATCATGGATTCATGAATCTTGGTGTGCCCGCCGTTTTTCGGGAAGTTCTCGTATTGAACGCTGGCTTTCTCATCGTAGGTGAATTCGACAGTGCCGCAGTAAAATACGCCCGCATAGGAATCTGTTCCTATCCACAGCGTCGACAAAAACAAGATGCCTGCATAAAAACCTCGGATGCTCATGGACGCCTCCCGGACTGATGCCGATCATCCTGAAGGAGGCTTCCTCATGCTGCCCGCTTTGCAGCGGACAGCTGATTTCAGGAAGCCTCCCACCCGCCTGTTGAGCGTGAGGATGTTGATTTTCTCTACTGTTTCACAATCTCCACACGTCTGTTTTTCGCCTTGCCTTCCTCAGTCTTATTATCGGCCATCGGCTTGTCCTGACCCCAGCCTTTGCTGCTGAGGCGTTCTTTCTCGATGCTTCCCTTGAGGACGGCGTTTAATACGGATTGGGCGCGCTGTTCCGACAGAGTTTTATTGCGCTGCGCGGTTCCCGTATTGTCGGTATGCCCTTCAATACTGACCTTTAGTGAGGAATTTTCTTTGAGCAACGCAATAATCTGATCGATAACCGGCTGAGACTCCGGCTTGACAACAGCCTTGTCGGTGTCGAAATTGATATAAAGCGCCACGAATCCCTTGTCATTAAGAGCTTTCAGCATTTCCGAGGCGGTGACATCCTGCCGCATCGCCTCGACCTCGATAATATAGAGCTTATATTCCGCTGCACCGTCAAATACCTGGACGCGCACCCACGTTTCATTCCCGCTTTTTTCCAGTTTCAAATAGGCGTCGAATTTTTCTTCCTGTATCAGGTTGCCGCCCAGCCGTGTGATTGCGTTGGAGTAATTGCGTCGGACCTGCACCTCGCTCACCGGAGTGGCGCCATCATCGAGCGTATAGCTGATTACCGATCGTTTTCCTTCCACCATCCGGCTTTTGTCTTCGGCGTAGTACATCTCCTCTTCGCCAAAATTCTGGTTGCTGCATTCCGTGATGGAGAAGCCCTTTACCCGCGTCAGCAGAGGGTGGTCGGAACAGCCCTGTTCGTCTTCAGCGGAAGCAATGACAATGGCGGAGAAAAAAACACAGGCTAATAGAATCGGAGTTCTGAGCATTCGCAACCTCCTGTTTCCGGTCGGCAGTTTAGCCATGAAACAATTCACCGGGTGGTTTTTAGAGTGTATTGCGCACAATCCGCATTCCCAATGTACAGTAATTTTGTTTAACTTCTTTGAGAGAGATTTTACACCCACAGAGGATAATCCGCGAGGTTTTCGTAATGTCCTCTGCAGTTCACATTTTGTAGAAAGTCCAAAGTCGTCTAATTGCAATAAAAAAGCCGCCTTTTTTAAGCGACTGATTCCCGATGGTTGATATGCGGGCTGAATATTATCTTCGAACCGATGAAGCGCCTGGATGGTTTTATCATCGACCGAAAAATCCACCATGACGGCGATGCGATCCATTGGATCGCATCCTCGTGGCGCAGGCATCAGCCGAATCTATGGTGCTTCTAACGCATGATTTGGTCATACTGAAATACGGACCAGCCGTAAAACTAATATAAGCCAAACCGGGTCGCGAGAGGAATAAAAACCGAGAATAACCGAGGGTGTGAAAAACAAGCGAGGGAATCTCGGGTGTCCCTGCCTTCCGCAAGTCTCCGATCACTTCTGATAATGGCCATTGAACGAAACCGCGGCGCGATAGTTCTTAGGTCCTACATTGGTTTTCAATAGGAAGACGGTTGCCTGTCGATGCTCTTCAGGCTTCTGCCCATCTCCTCTATCTCGGTAAAATCAAAAACATAATTGAAAGGATCCCCTCGGGAGCACAATGTTGGCGACCAAACCGCATTTTCACTCGAAAGGAGCCTTCTATGACAGCCTTGCGTCAACAGAAAATCAGCCCGATTTTGTTCGGTTTGCGTCTCGGATTGGCAGAGGTCCAATCCGAGATCTTCCATCATTGCATTCGGGGGCTTAATTGATCAGCGCCGGTTTTTTCGGAAAGAGACAGTTAACCAGGCGCCGATTTCATGGAACCACAACCGATATCCAGTCTTGAACTGTTCCCAAAAAACTTCGCCTCGTCAGCAAAATTTGTGGGTGCATTCCGGTTCAGGTAAATTGCCAAGC
>CAYTYP010000062.1:0-21502 GCA_964441405.1 uncultured Acidobacteriota bacterium | reverse complement strand
TTCAGATAAAATCGCATTCCTCAGGATCCAGAAAATGGCTATGGGTTCAGGTAAAAGGTGAGTGTCCAGGATTAGTTAGTTAGTTAGTGTTCAGGTAAAAGGTGGGTGTCCAGGATTACCAAAGGTGGGTGCCCAGGATTACCATCCAGGATTACCATCCAGGATTTCCGTCCAGGATTTCCGGATTTGCTCCAGGATTTGTCCAGGATTTGGCAATCCTGAGAATCTCCGTAAGTTCGCCAATCAAATAAGCGGCCATTGGCTCAAAGATGTAAGGGCGGATCGATCAGCTTTCGCGTTGCCTTTGCAAAATAAAAGTATACGGCATTGGCCAAGACTCCGGCCGGCGGAAAGGCGCTTCTTTTTATTTCATGCATTCTTTATACTGTACGGATACGGGAGATAACGGTTTTGGCTAAAGAACATCTTGATCCGCTCTGGATCGAACACGGGTATGGCAGACGCTTCCAGGGCTTTCAGAACCTGATGCGCCACAGGATCCGGGATGTTCTTCTCGTATCCAGCCTCTACGATCTTTATCTTTTCGAAGAAGACGGTCGATTCGATGAACTCATCAGCAACGAGTATCAGCGCCTGAACCTGAGTCATTCCCCTGATTTGACGCGTGTTTCCAGCGGGAAAGAAGCCATCGTCCTCGCAAAAGAGGAGCGGCGTTTTGATCTGATTCTGACGACATTGCATGTTGAAGATATGACCGCCGTGCAACTCGCAGAACAGGCAAGAGAAGCCGGAATCCAGATACCGATCGTGCTTTTAGCATACGACAGCAGAGAGCTCAAGGACCTGAAGGCCCACAATTACACTGCGGCGTTCAATAGGGTCTTCGTTTGGCAAGGCGACTTTACCCTTATCGTCGCCATCATCAAACATCTCGAAGATCGCATGAATGTCGATCACGATACACGCCTGGTAGGGGTTCAATCGATTCTCTTTATTGAGGACAACATCCGCTATTATTCGACCTTGCTTCCCATTTTATATACGGAACTGTTGAACCAGTCTCAACGGCTTATCTCCGAAGGCATCAATCTTTCCCATAAATTTTTACGAACCGTCGCCCGACCGAAAATATTGTTATGCCAGACATATGAAGAAGCCTGGAATTATTACGAGACCTACAAAGAACACATCCTGGGCGTCATTTCCGATATCGATTTCCCACGAGAAGGCAAACCGGATCCTGGAGCGGGGCTTCGATTTGCAGAAGCGATCCGAAGTGAAAATACCGAACTGCCGATCATGCTGCAATCCCTGACATCGGATTACGCAACCATCGCCAAGGGATTGAACATATCCTTTATGCCGAAGAATTCTCCCAATGTCGCCCTTCAGCTGCGCCAGTTCATGACCGAGTACTTCAGCTTTGGCGATTTCATATTCCGGACGCCGGATGGACGTGAAGTGGGACGGGCTTCGGATTTGAAAAGCCTGCGGGAACAACTGCAGTATGTTCCCGAGGAAAGCGTACGGTTTCACTCAGAGCGAAACCATTTTTCCAACTGGTTGAAAGCGCGCACGGAATTCTGGCTCGCTCATAAGGTGCGCCCCCGCAAAGTCTCGGATTTTCAAACTGTAGAAGAGCTGCGAAAGGATTTGCTCTCCTCCTTTGGCGCTTATAGCCGATTGCAGCAGCGCGGGCTTATCACCGAATTCCAGAAGGATGCTTTCGATTCCGACACAAGCTTCGCCCGAATCGGCGGAGGCTCTCTTGGCGGCAAAGCTCGCGGATTGGGATTCGTCAACACTCTGATCAACAACTACGAGGTCCGCCGTCAATTCAAAAATGTTCAGATTTCCGTTCCGCCTGCAGTAGTTCTCGGAACTGAGATTTTCGATCGTTTTCTTGATAAGAACAATCTTCGAAAGTTCGCTCTCGAATCAAAAGACGATGTTGAAATCACCAGGAGATTTCTCGAAACCGGAGTTTTTCCCGAAGATATTCTGGGAAATCTTGCAGCTTTTTTGCATCTGGTCCGAACCCCTCTTGCAGTCCGATCCTCGAGCATGCTCGAGGATTCCCAATATCACCCTTTTGCCGGCGTTTATGAAACCTACATGATCCCCAACAACCATCCGGATCCGTTTGTCCGGCTGGGACAGCTGGTAACCACGATCAAGCGGGTTTACGCCTCCACCTTCTATCAGGGAGCGAAGGATTATTTTAAAGTCACGGACTACCAGCTTGAAGAGGAAAAGATGGCCGTGATTATTCAAAAGATGGTTGGCGCTCAGCATGGAGCTCGTTTTTACCCTGATTTTTCCGGAGTAGCCAAGTCTTACAACTATTACCCGGTCCCGCCCCAAAAGCCTCTGGACGGCATCGTTTCCGTGGCTCTTGGCCTGGGCAAGACAATTGTAGACGGCGGATCTACGGTCCGGTTCTGTCCGAGATATCCCAATCACATGCTTCAGTTTTTTTCCGCAGCCGAAGCGCTCCGAAACAATCAGAGCCATTTTTTTGCGCTCGACTTGAATGCCCGGCCGACTCTGACGGCCGAAACAAAAGATGTTCTGGTCAAGAACTTTGACCTCGAGGCCGCTGAAGAAGACGAGACTTTAAGGCACGTCGCATCGACTTATTCGCCGGAAAACGACGCGCTCTATGACGGGACCTCGCGAGCCGGAATCCGTATCGTCAGCTTCGCTCCGATACTTCGCAATAAAACCTTTCCCTTGCCGGGCATTCTGAAGCTCTTGATGGACATGGGAAGCTGGGGCATGGGAGCTCCCGTGGAAATGGAATTCGCCGTGACCCTGTCGACACTGCCGGAGCAGCCAAAGGAATTTGCATTGCTCCAGTTGCGCCCCCTTGGGCTCAGAAAAGGGATGGATCGATTGGAACTTGAGGACGTTCCTTCAAATGAATTGATCTGCAAGAGCAACCAGGTCCTGGGGCACGGAGTTATGGACAACATCCGGGATATCGTATTCGTAGATGTCGACAAGTTTAACCGAGCGAAAAGTCGTGAAGCGGCGCACGAAGTCATGCAATTCAACGAAAAGCTCGTATCGCAAAACAGGCGCTATCTTCTGATCGGAGTTGGGAGATGGGGATCGCTGGATCCATGGCTGGGAATACCGGTAAAATGGGACCAGATTTCAGGCGCGCAAGTAATTATTGAAGCGGGATTTAAAGACATGGAAGTCGATCCTTCCCAAGGATCCCACTTTTTCCATAATATTACCTCTTTCCGGATTGGCTATTTCACGGTCAATTCGGTAACTCAGGATGGTTTTATCGATTGGGAATGGCTTCGGACAAGGCCTTTTGCAGAAGAAAAAGAATTTGTACGGCACATCAGATTAGAAAACCCGATCGCGGCAAAGATCGACGGCCATCAGAACAAGGGCGTTATTTTGAAACCGGAGTAGAACATTGACCGACAATAGCGACGAAAATATAGTCACGAGTTCGGAAAATAGAAGGGTTTACGATGCCTGCCCTCACTGCGGCCATGAACTGAGCCCCTGGCAACAGGTTCTGCTCACAATTGACCGGGCGTTAGTATGCAAAAACTGTTGGTATCGAATCATCCTCGACAATTCCCAGGATGAGGACAGCCGTCCACCACTGACGGACAAGGAATAACGGCATGCAATCCTATAACTCATTTAAGGTAGCTCAAAGCCAGGTTACGGCGGCCGGCAATATGCTGAATCTCGACAAAGCCACACTGGAGTTTCTGCTTTGGCCGCAAAGAGAATATTCATTCACTCTCCCCGTCAGAATGAAGGACGACGAAATCAAAATTCTGCGAGGCTATCGCATTCAACATAGTTTCGCGCGCGGCCCGGCCAAGGGCGGCATACGCTTTCATCCGGATGAAACTATCGACACCATGCGGGCCCTTGCGTGCTGGATGACATGGAAAACCGCCGTTCTTGATCTCCCACTTGGAGGAAGCAAGGGCGGCGTCGTTTGCGATCCGCGAAAAATGTCCGCCAAGGAGCTCGAAAATATTGCCAGGGCCTACGTGCGAGCCTCGTGGCAATACATCGGTCCCGACCACGATATCGCAGCGTCCGACGTGTATACCAATCCGCAGACCATGGCGTGGATGATGGATGAATATGAAACGATTGCCCAGCGACATCATCCGGGAGTTATTACCAACAAACCGGCGCCCCTGGGAGGGAGCGAGGGAAGGCCCGCCGCAACGGCGCGCGGAGGAGTCATCGTCGTGCGCGAAGCCTGTAAAAATTTTGGAGCGGACCCAACCGGAGCCTATGCCATTCAAGGATTCGGCAGCGCCGGCCAACGCGCCGCCCTGCTGCACCAGGATTTTTTCGGCGGGAAGCTGATCGCCGCTTCCGATTCAAGCGGAGCCGTCTACAATCGGAATGGTCTCAATCCCCGATGGCTTGTCAGCCATAAATTGAGAACCGGATCGGTTGTCGGCTTTCCGGAATCCGAACCTATCGAACTCGACAAGGTTCTGGAACTGGATGTCGCGGTTCTCTACCCAGCCGCTCTCGAGAATGCCATCAACACCGGGAATGCGCATCGAATAAAAGCTCGGATTGTGTGTGAATTGGCAAACGGGCCGACCACGCCGCAAGCGGATAAAATCCTTTTCGCAAAAGGAATTCATGTCATTCCCGACATTCTGGCCAATGCAGGAGGCGTCACCGTCTCGTATTTCGAAATGGTGCAGAACCGGTACTCGTATTATTGGGAAGAATCTCTGGTCAATAAAAGACTCGACGCCAAAATGACCCGGGCGTATCACACGGTCCAAAGCACGGCCGAGGAAAGAAAAGTCTATCCACGGCTCGGAGCCATGCTGGTTGCGGTCGCCCGCGTCGCCGAAGCCTGCAAATTGCGCGGTTGGGTTTAATGTATTTGTTTAAAAATAAAAACGCCTCGGATCCCACGGATTATAAAAATCTTGAAAAATCCGTAAAATCCGAGGCGTTTTTAAATTATCCGCTGATCTTTTACTATCGCCGGCTCAATACTTTCAGTTTCAACGCGCTCGCGGCGGCTATCGACAGAAGCCCCGCTGTTGCAAAGTCGCCTATCGCACTTCCTACAACTGAAGAACAGCTGCAAATCGTCACATCCGACATTCTGAAACGGCACGAACGCGCTATCGCAGCTTTTTCAATCATGACCTGTCAGTTCGAGGATATGCAGCGTCAGGTTCATTGGATGCGCAAGAATTTCGGATCGCGCATCACAATTCTTGCGGGAGGGCCGCATGCCTCCGCATGCTTTCGTGAGACGCTGGATTCCGGCGTGGATATAGTCTTTCGCGGCGAAGCGGAAATGGCTTTCCCTCGGGTGATCGAACGTATTGTCGGGGGCGAAGAGTATGAAGATATCCCGGGCATTGCGTTTCTCAAAGGCCGGGATCTGATTGCCCAACCGCAAACGCAGACGGTCGATCTCGACGCCTTTTTCTCTTTTTCTCCCTCAAGAGAGATGTTCGGCCCTATCGAGATGACGCGCGGCTGTCCTTTCGCATGCAGGTATTGTCAAACTTCCTATATTTTCGGCGCGGCGCTCCGGCATCGAAGCGTTGACAACATTGTGCGTCAGGCGGCGGCGCTCCGTTCCGGCAATCGCCAGGTGGTGCGGCTCCTTTCTCCCAATGCTTTTTCCTACGGATCTTCCGATGGGAAAACCCTCAATCTGGTCGCGCTGCGCGACTTGCTATCGGCTCTGCATGAAACGGTTTCACCGAAAGGCCGGCTTCTCTTCGCCCACTTTCCTTCGGAAGCCAGACCCGAACACGTCACCTTTGATACGCTCGATTTATTGAAGGAATTCGCCGATAACGACGAAATCGTCATCGGCGCGCAATCGGGAAGCCCCCGGATGCTGAACGCCTGCAATCGATCGCACACCGTCGAGCATGTTTTGACGGCGGTTTCGCTGGCGCGGAAGTACGGATACAAAATCATCGTCGATTTTATTTTCGGTCTGCCCGGGGAGAACGACGAGGATTTGAGGGAAAGCCTGAAAGTAATGGAAGAAGTGGTTCGACGGGGCGCTCGGATACACGCCCATCTTTTCGCCCCTTTGCCTCAAACTCCTTTTGCCGATGAACAGCCGGGAAAAGTGAATTCAGACATGTTACAAATTCTGGAAAGACTCAAAACGCAACAGGGCGTTTACGAAAACCACCGCAACACCATTAGGGTCTAGCAGTACTGTATCGGCTACCGGGGTTTCGCCTTTTTCGCCAATCTTGCCTGCGCCATCTTCAAGCCGTCGTTGGCAATCTTGTCGTCGGGCTTTACACGCAACACTTCTTTCAGGTGAGGAATAGCTTCTTCGTCGCGTCCTTTGTTTACGAGGGCAAGGCCCAGGTACCCGTGCACGCCGGCATGATTCGGCATAATTCGAAGCGCTTCCGTGAAGTTGCTGATGGCTTCGTCATAGGAGCTTTGAGTCATTAATGCTATCCCTAAATTGAAGCGCGCCTCAACGTAGCCGGGATTGACGCGCAGGGCTTCTTTGTATTGAGCGATAGCTTCGTTGACCCGGTTCATCATCAATAAGGCGTCTCCCAAACTGATGCGGGCCTTAACCAGATCGGGTTTGATCCGGAGGGCTTTTTCGAACTGTGTTATCGCTTCATTCAGATTTCCCTTCTTTATCAGGACGCCTCCCCAATTGCGATGCACCTCCGCGAAATCGGGCGCAATACGCAACGCTTCTTTAAATTGGGCTATGGCCTCATCCGGTTTGTTCTGAATCGATAAGATATTTCCTAAACCGTTATGAGCTTCAGCCATATCGGGGTTGATGCGCAGCGCTTCCCGATACTGCTCTATGGCTTCCTCAAACTTGCCTTGATTCGCCAGCGTGATCCCCATATCATTTCGTACATTTGCGGATCCGGGGTTGATACGAAGCGCTTCCTTGTATTGGGCTATGGCGTCGTCCATTTTCCCCTGGATCGAATAGGCGTTTCCCATCCAATTGCGCGCTTCTACAAAATCAGGCTTCAACCGCAAAGCCTGGGATAAATAAGGGATCGCCTCATCGCCTTTCCCTTGCTTAACTAGAGCTAATCCCATATCGAATTGCACCTGTGCATTGTCGGGACTCATTTGGGCAGCCGCAGCGAGATGGGAAATCGCTTCATCGGTTTTGCCCAGGTCCGCCATTTTTACGCCTAAATTGCTGCGGGCATCCGCATAATCGGGATTGATGCGTACAGCCCGGCTGAAATGATCCATGGCTTCCTTATTCCGTCCCTGCTTGACAAGCGCCACTCCCAGCGCATTATGCGCCTCCGCAGAATCGGGCTTGATGCGGAGGGCCTCGTAATAATGTTGTATGGCTTTATCGACTTCTCCGCGCTCGTTGAGTTCATATCCCGCATTCGAATGCGCTAAATGGCTGTTGGGGTATGCTTGCAACGCATGTTCCCATAGCGCGACTCCATTCACCCAGCAGCCGGCTTGACTGCGCGAGGTCCACGTCAAAGCGCAGAGGATGACGCCGGCGGCGACCGCCATGGGAATTCTGCAATAGCGCAGACGTCCCAGGATCTCCGGGATTCCCCAGGCGATGAGGATAAAAATTCCAATTAGAGGCAAATAGGTATACCGATCCGCTCTGGCTTGCGCGCCTACCTGGATTAATCCTATCACCGGGATCAGAGTCGCCAAATACCACATCCAGCCGACAAGAATAAAAGGATGGCGTCGGAAAGATCGAACCGCGAGGAGGGTCGCGCCGGCAAGCGCCAGGAAACATCCGATAATCCATAAAATATGAGACGAACTATACGGATAGAAAGCAGAGAGTTTTGCAGGCCAGAACATATTCCCTAAATAGGCGACATAGGATGCCAGAGCGTTGGCCGCTCGACTGCTCAAGGAATAGGCTTCGATTTTAACAACGGTTCCGCCGTGCCATTGAGCCCAGAGCGTTACGGCGCTTGAAGCTATCGCCAAAAGAATAAGCGGAGCCTTCTCCCAAATGAGCCGCCGGCAAACCGACGCTTGCCCGGGTCCCGGATGCAAACGGCCCAGCGGCCAGATATCCAGCAAAAACAGGATAAACGGCAGCGTTATCGCCATGGGTTTGGCCATTAATGCCAGCGCAAAAAGCACGGCGGTCAACAGGTAACGACGAGCATTGGGCCGGCGGACATATTCGACATACGCCCCAATTGCGAGCAAAAAGAAAAAGGCGCATAAAACATCTTTACGTTCCGCAATCCAGGCTACCGACTCCACATGCAGGGGATGAGCGGCAAACAATCCGGCGACGAATGCGCTCCGACCTATGGCAGCGGTCATACGGAACAACACCCAAAACAATAAAAGCGTATTGGCGATGTGGAAGAAAAGGTTGACTAGATGATGGGGGCCCGGCGCCATGCCGAACAGCTGGATATCGAGCATGTGGGACAGCCATGTCAAGGGATGCCAATTCGCCGCATGACCTGTCGTGAATGCCCATCGGACGCCTTCCCAAGTCAGGCCGCGCGCAACCTCGACATTTTGACTTACATAAGCCGGATCATCCCAATGGGTAAAGTCAAAATGCCCCACTTGAGCATAAATGATGATATTGATCCCAATGAGCGCCGGAACAATCCAAAGAAAGTTCGGGGATTTTAGGCTGCCGGTCGAAAATGGTTTCGGTTCCGGAGAAGTTCGGGCGGAAGCATTCACACCCGCATCGGTCTCCTGCAATTGCCTGCGTTTTTTCCCGCGCTTCTTGCTCATCACAACCTCTCAGGTATTAGCGGCGAATGGCTGACCAAAAACGCCACGGATTACGCGGATTTCACTGATTATTAAATCTGTGCCATCCGTGTAATCCGTGGCGTTAATAATTAGTTGCGAAAAACTTAGGACAAAATTTCCATGAGACTCATGACCTTCTGCGGTTTATGGAGCCGGGTAAGATTGTCCAACAGCTGCAATTCACAGCCCGGGCATGCCGTAACCACAATATCCGCTCCGCTGGCTTCAATATTTTCTATTTTTTTCTCGGCAATTTTTTTCGAAAGATCGTAGTAGAAAAGGCTGAACTGCCCTGCCATTCCGCAGCAACGGCCGGCGTTGGGCATTTCCACGAACTTCGCATCCGTCAACGATTTCAAAATTTGTCTCGGCTGTTCTTTGATGCCAAGATGCCTGTTTAAATGGCAGGGATCGTGCCAGGTCAGAGTCTTTCCTTTGAGGGCGGCTGGAGTCTGAAATGAAGACGCCTGGAGACTCAAGATATCGATGAGAAATTCTGAAATATGCTTCAATTTTCCGGAAAAATTGGAATAAGCTTCTTTTCTTTCAGGCGTGTCGGCCAGCAAGTGCGGATATTCCGAAAGGGTGCAGGAGCAGGTTGCGCAATCCGTCACAATGTAATCCACGTTCGAAAACGCCGCGACATTGGAATCGGCTATTTTTCTGCCCGTTTCAAAATCACCGGCCCCCAGGAAAGCCGCCGCGCCGCAACAGCCCTGTTTTTGCGGCATAACAACTTCGATCCCGTTGCGGGTGAGCAAATCCACAGTGATTTTCCCGATATGCGGCTGGACGAATTCGTTCATACAGCCGCTGAAGTAGCCGACTCTTAATACAGGAGTTTTCCCTCCGCCGGGTCTGCTGATTTCGGGAACCAGTTGATGCAGAAATTTTTGAGCGATAGACGGAATCTGCCTTCCTTTGCCCAGAGCAGAAAGGAATGTCGGCAGATGCCGGATCACGCCATTAGTTTTCGGCATGAAAATCGACTGGAAATGTTTTGCAAGCCATAGGACATTCCCAAGCATCGGCCGGTTCGTCAACAGGTTTCGATAGATAAAGCCATAGGGAAAGGGCACGCCCTGGGTGCGGGCAATATCCGCTCGCGCTGCGACAACTACGCGCGGAATCGCCGCTTTGGCAGGGCAGCTTTCGGTGCAAGCCATGCAGGCCGTGCATTTATATAGGCGATTGGCCAGATCGCGATTTAATTCCAGTTCTCCGTTAAGCACGGCTTTCACCAGCTCGTTCTTGCCGCGCGCCACGCCGGATTCGATTTTTTCTTCCTGATACACAGGACAAACATAGGTGCAGAAACCGCACTTCATGCACTGTTCTGTATCTTTTACAATTTTTTCTAATTCACTTCCTGCCGGAAAACTCATGACAATTCCCAAATCTTGTCCGGATTCATAATGTTGTTGGGATCCAGGACATTCTTAAATTTCTTCATAATCTCGATCGCTCTTGGATCGAGCGCTTTGGCAAGCAATCTTTTCTTCTCCAATCCGATGCCGTGTTCACCGGAGAGCGTGCCGCCAAGTTCGAGCGCTGCTTCGAATATTGCAGTCAAGGTGTCCTGCAAACGATCCAGTTCCTCTTTTTCCTTGCTGTTGGTAAAGACGCTGGGATGAATATTCCCATCTCCTGCGTGGCCTATAAGGACGATCGGAAACCCGTATTTCTTGGAAATTTCATCGAGCTTTTTAATGAAATCGGATAGCCGGTCGCGCGGCACGGTGACGTCCTCGGCAATAACTGTTCGAGCGGCGCTGTAAATAGCCGCAAATCCGGCGCTGCGGGCTTTCCAGTACATATTCGCTTCATCTTCGTCTTTCGCCAGGCGGGCGATATGGGCGCCGCCCGCTTTCAGCAACTCAACAATCTGAGCGGCCTCGCTTTCCACCGCGGCCGGAGAGCCGTCCGCATCGATTATAAGCAGTGTATTGGCGTCTATGGGCAATCCCACATGCATTTTTTCTTCAATGCGCCGGATCACGAAATTATCAACGAACTCGATCTTTGCCGGCACAATGCCCTTGGCCAAAATCTGCGATACAACCGCTCCCGCCAGAGTCATATCATCAAAAGTCGCCATCATGGTTCTTCTTGCAGCCGGTTTGGGGATGAGCCGCAAGGTTATTTTCGTGATGATTCCAAGCGTTCCCTCGGAGCCGGTGAACAGGGAAACCAAATCATATCCGGTGCGGTTCTTCACCGTTGAACCGCCTGTCTTCATTATATAGCCATCCGGCAACACCACTTCCAATCCAAGAACATATTGCTTGGTCACACCGTACTTGACGCACAAAGGTCCGCCGGAATTTTCCGCTACGGTTCCACCCAGGGTACAGGTAAGGAAACTTTGTGGATCGGGAGGATAAAATAAGTTTTCCTTGGCCAGCTCCGTATTGAAGTCCTGCAACACCACGCCGGGCTCGACGGTTGCAGTCAAATTGGCCTTGTTGATATCAAGGATCCGATTCATTTTGACCGTGCAAAGAACAATGCCGCCTCGAGCAGGAATCGAGCCGCCGCTGATGTTGGTCCCCGATCCACGCGGCGTTACGGGAATCCTGTTTTCATTTGCGAGTTTCAGAATTGCCGATATTTGATCAACGTTTGCCGGCAAAACTACTACATCGGGAGCATGGGACCAGGTAGTCGTACCATCATAAGCGTAGGTTGCCAAATCCTCTTTAACCGTCAGCATCTGGTCTTTGCCGACAATATTCTCCAACTGTTTTAAAATTTTCGGATCCAAAACTGAAACTCCCCTTCCTCTCCAGATCGAGATGGCGCGTAATATCTTATTTCACAGCGACTTGCACCAGTCTTGACGGCTGATATCTGTTAAATCCATATAATAGCTTCAAACGCAAAACTACTATTATAGGTCAGGACTGAAGATATTGACAATAGCGACAGGAGAAGGGAATAAATCCAACTTCAAAGCTGAATTGCAGACTTTATGATTCTTTTATTCTCAAATGCTTCATCAGACTCCTGGCTCCTGGCTCCTGAATTCTAAATCCCCGAGCGCGGCTTGATGGTTTCGAATTTTATCAAGTGTTTCGTGCTCGGGGATTTCAAGGGGCGACAGCCCTTTGGTCAGTTTTGTCTTTTCGATTTTCCCAGGACAGGGTATATACTTTGATGCCCGCAACTATAAATGGATTATTAGAGACGGTTATCGCAGCAAATTGTTAAATTATCGGAGGCATACATGGAAATCAGATTAAACGCTACCGGGACGAACTCACTGGCAACCAAAACCCTATTCAGCGACGAGAACGGATTTGAAGTTGCTTCCGTAATCGTTATGGGAAAGAAGGACGCCGTTCTTCTTGATGCGCAATGGACATTGTCCAACGCCCACAGGGTCATCACGGAAATCCTGGAAACAGGCAAGAATCTCACAACGATTTACTGTTCACATGCGCATCCCGATCATTACTTTGGAGCCGGCGTGATCGCCCAGGCTTTCCCCAAAGCGCGCGTCGTTGCCATCCCCACGGAAGCCGACATAATGAACAAGCAGTTCTTCGGCAAAATCGAACACTGGGAAAACATAATCGGGTCCCATAATGTTTGCAGGGTAACGGCAAAAATCGATTCTTTGAAAGAAAACTACATCGAACTGGAAGGCCAGCGTCTGGAAATCATGACGAAAGTCATGGGCGACATGAGATACAACACGATGGTATGGATTCCGTCCATCAAAACAATTTATGCCAGCGACGTGCTGTTTAATCAGGCGCATCCCTTCACCTGTGAACTCACCAAGGAAGAACGCGCACAGTGGATTGCCGATGTGGACAAGATTGAGAAAATGGGCGCCGAAGTTATCATCCCCGGCCATCAAAAACCCGGCATGCAGTTCGACAGGAGTTCGCTCGATTTCACGAGAGACTACATCCGCGCCACGGAAGAGGAACTGGTAAAGACAAGCAGCGTTGGCGAATTCTACTACGCCATGGCTTCGCGCTTCCCCGACGCCAATCTTGTCCGGCTAAGCAACGGAATGAATGCGATGGTGTTTAAGGGAGGACTGGACTGGAACTGGCGGGAAATTTAGCAGCGATAACACCCGACCGGCTAAAAGCTAGAAAACGCCACGGATTAAACAGATTACACGGATTTAAAAACAATCCCAATCTGTACAATCCGTGGCGTTTTTATTTATAATCACAAAAAGGTTTGATAACCTCAATGCCGGCTACACTACGAGGAGAAGAGATGACGGTCGAAGGAGCGTTCGCCTATGCGGAGGATCTGGGGTTTTCACCGGACCCGGACTACCATTGGGTTAATGCGTTGTTTGGCGACATCGATTCGAACATCTGCACGCAGGAATTCGAATTTGGCGAAGAGGGCAAGCCCTATTATGTCTCCGGCCCGAACGACAGTCCCGCCCGCATCCGGGCTGTCATGGAACAGCTTACCCGCAGGTGTGGCGGACCTGACGGATTCCATTTCATGATGGCTTCACCCGGCTTCCAGGACGATTTCAAGGATCCGGAAGAATAGTCGAATCTTTCTCCGATATCCAACGGTCCGACATCGCCGCGGCAAAAGACATCCCAAGGCAGAGCCATTGCCGAAGCATGAAGGGCGCGCCCATACCCGACGAAGGAGAAGGAATTTGAGCCAACAGAAGCAAAGATTGAGCAAGAACAGGAAATTAGGCAAAGCCGCCGCGCAGAGCCACTCCATAGCGGAACGGCTGATTGGGAAAATGAAGCAGTATGCCGGAAGCAAAGTCATCGACCTCCGCGCATTCGCGACCGGCCGATCTCACGCTGAAGACCTTCAGAAGACAATCACGAGTCGTGAGGACCTGGCCGGTTTTCATCCTGCGCACGCTGCCTATGTCTATGCTCAGAATCAAATCTCCGTAATGTCGGAGCAGCTCACGGCGCTGGACGAAATGGAGTGGTTCGCACGATTCTTCTCTAAGGCGGAAGATGAATATATGCCGAGCGGACCTCCATGGAGCCCGTTAACGCCCTCCTTCTACACCTCCTGGGCATTCTTTGATGTTTGCCGCGGGCAGGCCGAGGAAACTATCGGAAAAATTGTTATGGCAGTGGGCGCTGCCTTTGGCATGCATCCCGAGCTGCTGCGCGTGATTGGCCTGATGCAAGAGTCGAGAATGGGCATCTACGTTTGCGAGCGCATGGACTCCGATGTTTTTGTCTTTCGCGAGATGGCGACCGATGACGTATTCCGCGCCATTGTTCCGTCGGGATACAGAGGCCGCACAGGGGAACTATGGTACGCGCGTGTGCTTCCGCCTCCTTTTCCCGGCGAGACCGAGCGCGTCGTCTTCACGACGCCGTATATTCTTCTGCATCCGGAACAGCCCGAGTGGCAAGCCTACTTTCGCCGGAACCTGCCTGAAGCGTCGGGCCAGGAGCGAATCGCCGCGTATAGGCGCCATATGAAATACGGTCCTGCGCCACAGTACTGGACTGAATTTGTTTTTGAGGCCTACGTAAACCACCGTACAGACGCTATCTTCTTGGCAGGATTGCCGGACGTTCCCGAGAGCCGGCCACATTCCAGTGCTTACCCGGGGCGGTAATATGTGCGATGCTTGTTGCGTCATCGCTCCTTGCTCCTTATCCTTTTCCCCGCGTTTCTTGGCTGGTTTCCCGTGACTTCCCTTTGGATATTTTGCACTCCTGGCACGCTTATGCTTCCAAAATGGACTGGTGGCAAGCTTATGGAATCTGGGGGGAATCTGGGACACCCATTGTTGAAGACTTTCATCAATCAATGAGTGTCTCGGATTTTTGATATGCGTTATGGCGGCAAAAGGCAATATTCCTGGTGTTTCAATAGTTGATCCTAGTACAATTAAGAATACGATTTTGTCTTGATCCATAGGCAGGCATTGAAAAAATAATGACTTTTATAAAATAGTAGGAAAACAAAATGGAAATATATCCAGGCATTTCAATGGATCCCGCAATTCGATTCGGCAAGCCGTGTATTATTGGTACACGGATTGATGTCGCCACTGTAGTTGGCGCTCTCGCTGCCGGCGATAGCTTTGAAGAGGTTGAAGATGCCTACAGCCTGATGCGCGAGCAAATTCTAGCGGCTCTTGGCTATGCAGCACACGTCGCCGCTCACCTTCCGCCGGCTGTGGAGAAAGCCTCTTGAAAGTACTGCTCGATGAAAACTTTCCGATGCCTCTCTATCGCCGACTGCGACTGGCAGGCTGCGATGTCGAACATATCATCGTTCTCGGCCAACGTGGGTTGCCGGATGCCTCTATACTAGATCGATTGCGTAATGAGGAACTGCTATTTCTAACTCAAGATGATGATTTCGGAAATATTTCCGGCGCATATTCCAGCACGATAATAATTTCGCGAATAAAACAATCCTCACCAATCAAGAAAAGAACAGAAATCTGGCTGCACGCCATCGAAAAGTTTTTAGTTGATAGGCCAACAGGAAAGCTCTTTGACCTCCTGGAAACAGGCGAACTCGCGCCCGTTCTATTTCAAGACATACAATAGCGCTTCTCAATCTCCTTTTTCAGCCCGAATGCGATTGTTGAAGGATCGGAATGTCTCTTAGTCAGGGCAACGATCGGCCAGTAAGGCAGAGACGTTATCCTGGAGATTAATCGCAAGCAAGTTTCCGACGTGAATGATTTTCGCAGAGCCGCTGCCGGCAAAGCAGCAGGGCCGACTCTTTTGCTGATCAACCGTGAAAGGAACACAATGTATGTCGTGGTTAAAGATTGATCGTCAGCTTTTCTCGGAACTCCTGGCTAGCGTACATGCAAGGACTCTGGAATTTGAATGGTAAAAAGCTTGCCGGCATCTTGAGCTCCTCCGACTTGATAATCCACGCTCTTTTCTATCGGCGCAGCTTCTCTAAGATCGACGGTTCTATAAATAATTTTGCCGGATGAGTTTTGGGATACTTTCAGCCGTGCGATGCCTTTTGCATCCGTGACGCCTATGTCCTCCGGCCCATCGAGATGTATGCCGCTCAAAGGATTGCCCTCGGTATCAACCGCTTTGACCAAGATCTGGACAGGGGGCTGAAATCCAATTCTGCCCAAATCTTTCGTCTGCTTTGAATGCACTATAATGGAACCCAAGTTCACAGGCAGAAGGTTGGATAAGTTATTGGGAGGCATGCTTCCTAAAGCGAACATTTTGAGTGCAAGGTCTTTCCCGGCGGGAACATAGGCCGTTTGATTAACATTCGGCTTTAGCCAGAGAACAGATTGGGGTTTAGGGACCATTGCGCGCATGTTAAGCACAGCTCTTCCGGACAAATCCGGATACCAGCCCCGAGGTATTTCCATTGCCTCTTTCCATGTCAAGATAAGGACCTCAGAAGGGCGTCCGTATCCTGCATTCTGAACTATGGGATTCACTTGAATTACTGCAGCCGGAACCATTTGAATTTCGGGCAGCTTTACTTTGCCTTGCTCGTACAGGTTATATGCGTAGACTGGCCGCCGCCTGATTTGAAGACGACGGCGGCCGGTCTGGCGGTTGTCAAATCTACGGGTTTGAAAAAGTGATATTTGCCATCCCATGTAGCTTCGGCGCTATAGGTTGTAGGTTCCAGAACTCCTCTTTCTAAAAACATATTCAAGGGAGTATTCCCGCCATACCCTTTGACTATGACTTTAATGGAATTGAGCTTTTTCGGATCGGTAATTCGCCCGTTCTCGTCTTCAAAAACAAATTCCGGAAAGTAAACTTTATTCTGGGGTGTCATATTGATAGCTGGGATTTCGGTAAATCCGTTTGCACCAGGTTGCACCAGTCGAGCCGTTTGCCGTCCGGTTCCTGTAGTTCTGCTTTCTCCTTCTGAGATATTGGCGTCAGGAGATATAAACATTGAGGAAATGGCATATCCGGGCTTCAGCGCTGTAATGGACGTGTAACGGTTTAATTTTGTTACCGTTGATATCGCAGTGAAGAAGCCGTCCACATCGGTCTTTATAGCGGCGCTTTGCAAGTTTGTCCATTCTTGAGCCGTAATAGACGTTACATTTCGCAATCCAAAATTGCCTGAATTAACAAGGATGTAAACGCCTGCCATTGGCTTTTCAGTCGATTCATCAATGACTCTTCCGCGAAGCTTCAATGTACGAAAAGAATCGTTTTCCTGGCTGTATAAATCGCTCAATACAAGCAGAAGCATAAGCAAGCAAAACCGGCTTTTATAGGACATGTGCATCTCCTGGAATGATGGATGTCAAATAATGGTGCAATATGTCTTCTGACCACGAACCTCGGACACGATTGTCATGGCAAGTTTACTCCCGTGCGGTATCGAGAAATGGAGAATTTTGCAGACTTTTCCCTTTTTCTATCTGCGTTCTTGCGTGGCCGGCGTTTTGCAGGTTCCAGAAAGCCCGGACCAGACGGGATTTCATTTTTCTCTTATGTGCGCAGATGCCGACGGCGTAGGGCTCCAGCGCCGGTTTTACATCCATTAGGTTGATGCGATTTTGGATTGGACTGTTTTCGACGACCAGACTGGGCGCGATTCCAACGCCGCAACCAAGACTCACCATGGTAAGGATGGCTTCATGGCCCGCTACCTGGGCATAAATGTTGGGCCGGATCTTTTTGCGCCGAAACCAGGCGTCAATCCTTTGGCGCGCCAGGCCGCGTTGTGACAGGATTATAGGAATCTTTGCCCAGGGAATTGGGTTTTTTAATAATGCTGCGTATTCCCAGGGAATTCCAGGAGAGATAAAAGCCGGCGAAACCCGGGCGAGCGCCTTGAACTCCAAATTATTCGGCCGCCGGTCCGGCAATGCCGCCACCGCAAGATCAACTTCGCCTTCCACCACTTTTTTAATCGCCGCAGCAGCGTCTCCGGTTTGAAGCCTGATGTGGACCTGTGGATGGGCGGCTTTAAAGGCGCTCAATAAATCCGGCAGAATGCTTAGACTCGCGGTTACCGAACAATAGATGCTGACCTCTCCCGTTAAAGCAGCATTCGGCTCCTCCGCCAGCGATTCTTGGAAATCCTGCCATTTTGCCAAAGCTTCTTTCGCGTAGGCTCTGAAAAGCAGTCCGGCCGCTGTAAGCTTTACACTGCGAGTGTCGCGCTCAAACAGTCGGCGCCCCACTTCACTTTCGATACGCAGAATCTGCCGGCTCAACGCGGATGGGCTGATATTGCACCCCCGGCCGGTCTTCCCAAAATGAAGGCTTTCGCTTAAGTGTACAAAAAGCCTGAGAGCCTCATAGTCCACACTCAACTCCTTATCGGTTCAAATTCATTATTGCATTTATTGCATCAATCTATTGCAATCATATCACTTCTCACAATATTAATGCAGGAATATGATTCTGTAATAACTCCAAGGGGGGAGCGGAAATGGGTCAAACCATTGTGGAAAAAATTTTAAATAACGCCGGGGGCGGCGGTAATTTGGCCGCCGGCGATATCGTAGACGCCAGGGTGTCATTCCTGATGACTAATGACGCGGTGGCCGAATTGACTCTGGCCGCCTTCGAAGCCATCCACGCCGAGCCCTGGGATAAAGAGCGGATCGCCGTCATACTGGATCACTACATACCGGCTTCAACAGTCCATGCAGCCAGGGTGCATAAACGGCTCAGGAACTTTTGCCGGAACAAGGGCGTGCGGCTGTTCGACCAGGAGGGCGTGTGCCATCAGCTGATGGTTGAGAATTTCGTATGGCCGGGAGATGTAATCATCGGAACGGATTCCCATACTTGCACCTATGGAGGGTTGGGGGCGTTTGCCGCCGGAGTGGGATCCACCGATGGCGCCGCGGTCATGGCCACCGGAAAAATCTGGCTGAAGATCCCCGAGTCCATTCGAATCGTATTACGAAACGCTTTGCCGGATCATGTTCATCCCAAAGACCTCATGCTTAAAATCATCGGAGAACTGGGAGCGGATGGAGCCACGTACATGGCTCTTGAATTCACAGGCGCAGGCGCGGCGACCCTCTCCAACGCCGGACGTTTTACATTGTGCAATATGGCCGTTGAAGCCGGCGCCAAAACCGGCATTTTTGAACCGGATAGGATCACAGAAAGCTTTTATCAAGGACGCCCTAATTCCGGGCGATGGTTTCACAGTGACGCCGATGCACACTATGCGGAAACCTTGGTAGTGGATCTGGACCAATTGACTCCGCAGATCGCCTGCCCTTGGTCCGTGGATAAAGTGACCTCTGTAAACGAGGCCGTTGGAACGCCTATCGATCAGGCCTTTATAGGATCTTGCACTAATGGCCGGATCGAGGACTTGAGAACGGCCGCCGGAATATTGGCCGGGAAAAATATTCATGCGAACGTAAGACTCCTGATAGCCCCGGCGTCTCAATCCGTCTATCGACAGGCCTTATCCGAAGGCCTGATCGAAATTTTCATCCATTCCGGCGCTGTGATATGCAATCCAGGCTGTTCGGCGTGTTTCGGCGGCCAGGGCATGCTTTGGGAAAATGAGGTTTGCATCGGAACTCACAACCGGAACTTTAAGGGCAGAATGGGACACGCGGATGCGCAAGTCTACCTGGCTTCCCCGGAAACCACTGCGGCATCTGCGTTAGCCGGCTGCATCACCGATCCCCGCACATAAAAAAGGAGAAAACTCATGACCAGGATCTGCGGAAAAACCTGGAAGTTCGGCGATAACATCGATACCGACGTTATCATCCCGGCCTGCCGCCTAGTTCTGCCGCTGGAGGAAATGAAGGCCTATGCCATGGCGCCCATTGCCCCTGGCTTTGCCGCGAAGGCGGCGGATGGAGACGTCCTTCTCGCCGGCAGAAATTTCGGTTGCGGCTCAAGCCGGGAACAGGCCCCGGCTGTTTTAAAGGCGCTGGGAATCAAGGCCATTGTCGCCAAGAGTTTTGCACGCATCTTTTTTCGCAATGCCGTTAATTTAGGTTTGCCGGCGATCGCTTGCGATCAAATCCAGGAACATGTTCAACCGGGCGACAGTATCGAGATCGATCTTGTTGCGGCGCAAATATCGACTCCACGAAACTCCATGATATTTTCCTGCTCGAAACCGCCCGATTTTTTAATGGATATCCAGACTGCCGGCGGATTGATTCCCTACCTGGCGGCGCAAAAATGCAAACAATAGACTCAGTCACAATCATCCATTATGCGATCCCGCTCCCAGTCGCGAGGACATCCGTTGACCGAACGCATCGCTAAGGCAGTCGAAATCCTTGGAATCAAGCCACTTGACCACATTATCATCGCCTAATGTTAAGAGTTTAGTAATGTGGAGTTTTGCGTCCGTACTGGCCGCAAGAAAGGCAGACAGCTCTCGTGACTACACATTAATGGGATACCTTTGCAGTAGCATCGGAACCGTGCCAATACCGGAACCACTTTATGGAGTAAGGATCCTATGCTATGCAATATCTTTCCAAGGATGCACCAGCGTTATTCTTCACTTCGACTTTTTGGGCCGCTGCTCGATGACTTTACAGACTGGCTTTCAGCCCATGGCTACCATTGCGATCTCATTCGGAATCATATGCGCGCGACTCGGCGACTCGAACGCAAGCTCCTACGTCGTGGTTGTCGGACAATTCCCGAAATCGATCGCGAAAAACTTCGGGCATGCCGCCCAAAGAATTCCCAGGATGATACCTTCTTGTCTGGCGTCATCAGACTTTGGGAGCGATATCTCAATGAGAAGCACCTGCTGCCGCCTCTACAGGCGACACCTATTGTCACGCTAACAAATGAATACGGGCTTTATCTCGGCAGTGTCAGAAATGCTAGCCGGTCGACCCTTGTGCAACATTCCGGGACGGCCTCGCGCTTTCTGTCACAACTTGGATATGAAGAAAATCCATCGAGCCTTATTGAGGTGGATTTAAACGCAGTCGAGACGTTCATCCGCGTGAGAAGCAAGTCATTAAACCGGGCGTCACTTCAGCATGAAATCGCGAATCTGCGGTCGTTCCTTCGCTTCCTTGCTGTGCGGGGCCAAGTACGGCCTGGTCTCGACAGGCAGATCGACTCGCCCCGTCTTTATAGGTGCGAGCAACTGCCGCGATCGCTTCTCTGGGAAACAGTGCAGAGCCTTCTCGCCTCCATTGACCGGACGACTCCCATAGGCCTGTGGGATTATGCGATATTACTTCTGATTGCTACCTATGGCCTCCGAGTGAGTGAGGTTGTTGCTCTGAAGCTCGATGATATTCAGTGGCGTACCGCAACCATTCGCATCCATCTTGCAAGACTGTGTCTCCACCGTTGCTTCCTCTGATGGATGCTGTTGGGGAGAGCCTTGTGGCCTACTTGCGTCGCGGCCGACAGCCATTGCCTCATCGACAGATTTTCCTAGGCCATCATGCGCCTGCAGGTCCGCTGAAGCCCACCGCAGTTGCAGAAGTATTCCAGAAATGGGTAAGGAAAAGCGGCTTGAACATTTCCTACAAGGGGGCCCATTGCCACACCTTTGCGGTCCACGCGCTCCTTCGGTGGTACCGCTCTGGGGTAAATGTGCAAAGCAAGCTGCCTGATCAACGTCAATTACATTGATCGTTTTTTTTATTATTGACGAATGATTACATCTGTAATATATATTACAAACGTAATCTGAGGAGAAATATTATGAGCGAATCAACTAAAATTTCAGAAGCCGAATGGCATGTTTGCCGGGTGCTGTGGTTGCGGGCGCCAATGACAGCCAATGAAATTGTCTCAGGGCTGGAAGGCAAGACCGATTGGAGCCCCCGAACGGTGAAAACTCTCATCAACCG
>CAYTYP010000061.1:0-21623 GCA_964441405.1 uncultured Acidobacteriota bacterium | reverse complement strand
GGGTGGTGAAGCTGCCATCCGGCCGATTTGCGGCAGTGCCCGAAAACGAATACACAATGATGTCGCTCGCACGAGAGATAGGCATCGAGGTTCCACCCATTGAGCTAGTCAATATAAGGGACATTCGCGGACTGCCCGCTGATGCCGGCGCAATGGAAGGGAAGGCGCTTGCTGTACAGCGCTTCGATCGCCGCATCCGTGGAGAGAGCACCCACATGGAGGACTTTGCTCAAGTTTTCGGCGTCTATCCCGAAGAAAAATACCAACAGCACAGCTATGCCAACATTGCTTCCGTTTTATGGGCGGAAACTGGAGAAGTCGGCGCCTATGAGTTTTTGCGACGGCTGGTTTTCTCTGTGCTGATCGGAAATGCAGACATGCATCTGAAGAACTGGTCTCTTCTATATCCCGATCGCCGCACGCCTGTGTTGTCACCTGCCTACGATTTTGTCTCTACTCTACCTTATATACCGGGCGATGAACTGGCCCTGAGTTTCGGCGGCAGCCGAAGCCTGAGTGAAATTACTCCCGATCAGGTAAGGCGCTTTGCAGATACTGCCCGACTGCCTGCAAGTCCATTATGGAAGACCGTCACCGACACCACAGACCGAACCGTGGCGGCCTGGAAGAAACTCGCCGAAAAGGATCTACTTTCCGAAAAGATGCGTGGAGTGATTGGCGATCAAATTTTCTCTGTGGCCAAGACTGTCGCGCGCTCAATCAGCAAATAATTCTTGAATGCGATCGATCGGGAGCATTGAAGTCATGGGGTAATGTGCAGCTCCGTTACCTGCTGGAATTGCCTGACAATATAATAGGTTCCCACCTCAACTTTAAGGAAGGCGCAAGTAGGAGATTGAACAAAGTCAAACAGGCCGGGATGCTTTGCCAGGTATAGGGCCCGAAACTGTTCCTTTTCCGGACCCTTGACTTCCTTAACCGTGCCAATAACCGTCACAGCTATTGCTTCGTGAAAATCCCCTTCTTTGTTGGATCGGTTGTCGATCACCATCGCAACCTGCGGTGTTCGGGTGAGATTATCATACTTGCGTGTCGACCGTGTGGTGGCGAACAAGAGGTGTTTCAAATCATCGGCGCCATAGAACGCCACCAGACTTCCGTAGGGTCCGCTCTGGCTCTGAGTTCCCAGTACAGCCAGCAATTGTTCGGAAAAGAGTTTCCGAAGCAGTTGTTCCAATTCATCCCTTTGTGTCACGAGAATCCTCGCCTATAGTCTTGTCTCTTCAGGCGGCATTATATATTCCGGTTGACATTACGTCTCGGAAAATTCGAATAGCCGTACCGTTGAGCAAATATATTTTTCATTCCATGACGCCATCTCCATTTCTTCCAGAGCGGCAGTCCGATTCACTTCGTTGTCCGGAATGAGCAGCTGATTGCCAACTCCTTGATGGTTGCGCTCGGCATGATAGTAGTCAATGTAACCTGAGCGTGGCGGCATGCAGCGATTTCTCATCGAAGAAAATCATTCGATCGAGGCATTCCGAGAGCGTCATCCGAATCTGCCGCAAGTGGCCTGCTTTGACACCGCATTCCACCGTTTGCGCCAGAGTGGCATCGACGAGGAACTGTTCGACGTCATCTCCGGCTTCGAAGCACTGAGCGCAGAGGAGAACTGACGCTCAAATGGGTCATTTCAGTTCAGGCGTTTCCCGAAATTATTGCTTCGCCTTACGGAAGGCCGAATGGATGCCCAAGTCCATTTTCTGGGTGCTATCAGCATTAGTAAACCGGCACGTTGTTTCGAAACATATCCGAAATGATCTGTTCCATCGAATAGAATCCTGGACGTTGATCCTTGAGCCACTGTGCTGCAAAAATTGCTCCCTGCCCGAAGGCTGCGCGATTAAAGCTTTCGTGTATAAGTCGTATTGTTTGATTTGGAAGACCAAAAATGATTTCGTGCGTCCCAATAATGCCGCCGACACGAATGGAGTGCACCTTTTCATTTGAATTTAGGCTGAGAGCTTGCGCGATCTTCACAGCCGTCCCAGACGGTGATCCCTTCTCGCGAAAATGCTCTTCAACGATTTCGATATCCGCATGCGGTGCAATTTGTTGAAGTATCTGCGAAGCAATGAGCAGGCAGTTGATCCCCAATGTAATGTTTGGTGAGTAAAGAACAGCCGTGCCGGCAGACCACGCTTGCAACGTTTCAATATGAGTATCGCTGTAATGGGAAATAGCGGTAATTATTTTGATTCCACGCTTCGCAGCTGCAGCATATTCATACATGGCATCGGGATGCGCGAAGTCGACGATAACATCCACCGGATGCTCGTCATAGAACCGTTCATCGATCTCTTGAGCTTGATAAATCGTCCCGAATTCCTCATGAAGTCCGAGGAGGTGACTGGACGGCTGATGCCTCTCGATTGCGCTCTTCCGTACAATCCAAGAGAGCTCGAAATTGGAATCAAGAGCGAATTCGTTGGCAACAAGTTTGCCCGTCTTCCCAAATCCAAATATACCAACTCTGGTTTTTGCTTTCATTAATAACCTCCTAATGATGGGACTGAGAACCGAAAATGGCGCAGGGTTGCTTTATGTAATATCCAGATAATTGCTTATTCCGTTTAGAGGCGCGAGGCATTTTCACAATGCCTCTTCATCGGAGCTTTTCTTTCATTTCCTTTCATTGAGCAGTCTGAATAACTCATCAACATTCATTGCCTATCGAATTACAGTCTTATAAAATAAATTCAACGAATTATTCTATAGCTAAGGACTCGAAGAGCTTCAAAGCGATGACCACTGTTTCATTTTCCTGGTCTGCCTTAAAAGCAATCGCCTTTCTGGATGGATCCCCAAGCAAAGGAGCCGCAGCACAAATAGCATCCAAGACCTTATCTGCATTTTCTTTGCCGCCTAAATCGGGCAATATCACGTCTGCACGCAATTGAGAATACGCTTCCATAACGTTTTGGATGTTCTGCAACTGGCCTAGTTCTTTTATCGATATTTCTCCTCTCCTATCGGGGATGAGTGCATAGCGAGCAGGAATGTGAACCATTGTCAGACTTCCTGTTTTCAGTTTCATTTGATGCTCCAACAGACTGACAAGCAGCATCCTGGCATCCTCACTCAAAGGGACGTCGGAAAGATAGTCAACCCGGAAAGACGAGGACTCGCGGTCCATGCTAAGCTTGGCGCTAATGCCAAGAATCGCCATGGATTTTGGAATAGGAACAATACGAAGGTTCTTCTCGATTGCACTTCGCAGACCGATGGTCATATCTGGAATGCTTTCACCGAATTCAGACGGCGTTGGAGACGACGGCCGGAGCATCCCGCGGATTGTGTCCCCCTCGCCGATATCACTCAGGCTCTGCACAAGATCCAGGCGAGTCGGTTTGCCAGTACGATCGAAAATTCTCTCCTCAAACCTTTGGATGTCCGATGCAGCAAAAAAAGAATTAGTTGCAACTTGAATTTGTACGGCAATTGCATCCTCGCCTATTCTTGATGTGGAATTGATGATGACAGAGCGGCCCGGCGACTCGAACATCTTCTCCACTTCCGAAACAGCCTGGCGAGCGCGGAACTCAAGGCTCAGCTGGTTGAATGCCATTTGGAGAGGGACAACCAACGCGAGCAAGAAAACTGCAGCAACTACCAGGCGAGAACGCACACTGCCTGTCCTTCCCGCAAGGCTTTTAAGGCGCAGCCGTTCAAAAATCAGATTAACGATTGGATGGCTTAATTCGCGTTGTTTCCAATCGCGGATGACTTCCAGATCGGCAAGTGCCGGCATCCCTACAATGGCATACACAAGAGAAGATCCCAGTATAGCTGCAAACAGGTTTGCGGCAAAAAGAACCGCTCCACCACGGAATATTGCGAGATTAAAGCTGTTTCCAATGCCCAATCCCATAACTGCAAGAGGCGGTAATATTGTAATAGCCACGATAGCGCCCGGAAGGAATTGCAGTAATCTTCTTCTTGAAAACAACATCGCCGCACCCGCCATTCCGGCAAAAAAGGCAACGAGAAAATCGAGAATTGTTGCACTGGTTCGGGAGGCAATCTCAGCTGTGAACGCACTAAAGGGAAGCAGTCCGCTGAACACCCAAGCCAATACAGTGGTCATGACGGCAGCCATGAGCAGCTTTAGCAGCAGTTTTAAAAAAAGGTAGACGTCTCCCACTGCCAAGGCTAGCCCTGCAGCAACAACCGGCAATGCAATGGGAACAATCAAGGCTGCACCAATAATTATTGCGCTCTGATTGAGCACCAGCCCGAGAATGGTCAGGGTGGATGCAAAAAACAACATCACCCAAAATTGGGGCTGCCCCAGAGACGCGGCCTTGATAGCTTCAATGCAACGCCACTCGCGTTCCTCCCAGCGGATCCCTAAAAGCCGGGACATGGAGTTTTTAAAAGAAAAAGGCTCAGCTATCTTTTCCGGGCTGATCGTCCTAGCCGGAATGAATCGATCCTCAGCATAGAAGTTGGCTGCCGCAGACTCCTTTGTACTTAAATTCATCTCAGAGCCTTCATTAATACTCCGAGGCTGAATGCTTTCAGGCCTATTGGATTCGGCAATTCTTTCCCTGGCCAGATGCTTTTCGGCAATAATTACACCCCCAGTCATTAGGACATTTGTAAGAACAATCACGGTGAATGCGTATATTGGCAAAAGCTCCGTTCCAGATATCCCATATTGAGTCGGGATAAAAGCCATGACAGCAGTTGCGAGCCCTCGTGGAAGCATTGACCGAACAATCTGCATCTCCCCGGCTGAAAAACGACATCGCTTTCTAATGGTTTGCACTCCAATCCAGCGGCTCGCCAGCAACAGAATCACAATTCCGACACTGGAGACCGCAATTTTCGGGGTGATGCTTCGGAAATTCAGAATCAAGCCCAAATAGACAAAGAAAAAGGTCCGAATCAGGAAAGAAAACTCCTCAGTGATGTTTTTCATAAACTCGTGCAGAACGAACTGCTCTGCGCGAATATCGATACCGAAGAGAACGCGCACTCTATCGCTGGCGCGTCCGGCGATAATATGCATGTTTTCAAGTAGTATGCCGAAAATGAGAACCGCCATTGCAGCGCTTCCGCCCAATTCCTCCACCGAGAAATAAAGAAGGAAGACGAATCCCAATGTAAGCATGTAAGCAAGAGGCTCTCTTCCCATCCAGCCGATAAGTCGAGACCACATTGCACCGGCTATGGATGCAATCACAAAAGCCACGGCAAACGATGTAAAAAACCTGGAGAGCATCCCCATGGCGCTTTGGGCGCCTGTAACCTGGAAATCAAGAGCAAGCAATACGGTTACGATCAACAGTACATCTCCCAAGGTGGATTCCAGCTTGAGAATAGTTTTTGTCTCGTTTTTAATGCTCAATCCGGATAGGACGGGAAGGCAGATCGCCGGACTGCTGGCGCTGAAAATGGCCGCAATCAATATTGAGTGAAACAGCGTCATTTGAAGAATATAAAATGCGAATAGAAAAACCGATCCTACTGAAAAGAGGAAAACAAAGAAAGCAAGAAATGCCGCCTTCGGCGCCTGTCGGATTACACTCTCGATATCGAGCTCCAAGCCTCCTTCAAAAAGAATGATCAATAGCGCCATGGTCCCAAAAAATGGGGCGATATTAATAAGGGAGTCCGAGGCAATCCAGCCGGAGATCGGACCCAAAATTATGCCGATCGCTATCAAAAGTAGCACATTCGGAATTTTTGTTACGCGAAACAGCAGATTTGCAAAAAAACCGATCAATATGATCCCACCAATGATGGCAAATGCAATCGGTACCGTCATGGCAATCCTCTTCTGAAACAGCTTTCAGGGTTGATCAAACAAATAATCCCGCCAACAGAAAAATCAGTTGCGATCTAAAAGACCATTTTTGCTCAAGGGCAAGCATCCAAAATGCCTGAAAGCGCTGAATAGGCCCACCTCTTCCTAGGCGTTGGGTGGGCATCCGCGAACTATCTGGAAATCCTGGACATTAGGATGTCGAGAATTTCGTCCGATGCTTTTGCCGGTCCATAGGCCGTAATGCGTATCTTCCAGCATTGTTCGCTGATTCAAGATTGGATTCAATGGAATCTCCAAACGAATGAGGCCTCTTTTTAGAAGCAAGCGACCTGCGTACTGCATGGACCGTTTCGCTTTCAGTAACAAATAGAGGGATTGCACCGCTGATAAGGCGCTGCTCTAAAGATTGTAGAATCGTTTCTATCAATTTTCGGCTTCTTTCGTACCTTTCTTTTGCTTTCAAGCCCCGCAGGGCCGGATCTATCGAAACAATCTGTTCGACGATTTCAAGCCGTTGTCTTAGCTTCACATCGCTTGGATTCAGGCGCAGTGTTGTTTTAAAAGCATGCTGCGCCGACTGGAAATTTCCAACCGGATGATCGAATTCGACAATCAAATCAACATCACTGGCTGCATTCGCTTCATTGCGCGCAACCGATCCAAATAAAGGAAGGGATCTCACCCCATATTTCTGCGCCAGTTCCGAGCGATGCGACTGCAGTATCTGACTCACCTTCTCGCGATTCATGTTTTTATTCTAATACGACGAGCAGAAAGGCAATAATCATTTCCTTTGGGAAAACTATCCTATTTTGCGAATCTGTATTTCATTTCGAGAACACAGAGATGAGAACAGATTAAGGCCCAAGAGAAAAATATGAAAATTTTCCGGGACTTCTGCGTTGCGTGGAGGAGAAAAATAAGCAGCATCTTCAGAAATGGCTTGCGGTAATTTCTGATAATGACTACCGCTTATATTACCTCTGCTTTCCCCCGTTTGACTGTTCGTTTCAGCGCAGAATACAATTTTGGTCAAGGACAGCAAAATGCAGTTCGATGGACTAAAAGGAAATCCTGACGCCAAGCGTGTCGCGGAACGCGCGCGGGAAATGAAACTTACGAGGAACGAGTGGAAAAAGCAATACGGCGTGCTCTTTTCCCAGGCGGAGTAATTTACCTAAACCAATTGCAGGCTCTCCCTGTGAATTGTGGCAACAGCCGGGCATTGTCTAACGCACAGGGCCCGGCTGTTTTGTTTTCGAAGAATTGCCGGCCTAGGGATCCGGATGTCCAATACTGCGCAGCGCCTGATGAATAGAGAGATGCTTGATGCGGTCGCCGTACTTCTGTTCCCACCCGGCATGAGCCACCAGATCCCTTACCGGTCCTTTCATAGATGCAAAGGAAAAGCGTATTCCCTGGTGCCCATAGGCTTCCATGAGCTTTTCCAATGCATCGATGGAAACCGCATCAATGTCGTTTACGCCGGACAGATCCATGATGATTTCCTTTATTTGGGGCCGTCCAGTCAGGTCTTTTGCGATTCGGTCTTCCAGAAATTTCATGTTGGCGAAATAAAGGGAAGCATCCACGCGCAATATCAGGATTTCCGGAAATATCTTAACCTGGGGATATCGCTTGATGTTTCTATAAACCCCTTCATTTTCCAGATAGCCCAATTCCGCAGTATGTGGATAGGCGCTTTTCCAGATGAACAAAAACAGTGAAAAGACCATGCCGATCAATAGTCCCCGGTCGAGACCAATGGTCATAGTACAGACGAATGTTACAAGGAACACCCATCCGTCGGCTTTCTTCAATTTGAAAAGGTGGATGACTTCTTTGTAGTCGATGAGTCCGCTTGCCGCCGCCACGATAATCGCTCCTAAAACGGCATTCGGCAGATAATAGAAAAGCGGAGTTAACGCCACAAGAACCAGCAGTATCGTCACAGCGGTAATTATCGCGGCAAGCTGTGTGCGGGCGCCGGCCTGATGGTTCACCGCAGTTCTGGAAAGCCCCCCAGTCACCGGATATCCGGAGAAAAAAGCGCCGGCCAGATTGGCGGCTCCCAATCCCATCAGTTCGCGATCCGGGTCCACCTTATAGCCCGATTTGGCGGCTATATATTTCGCCACCGAAATCGATTCCATGAAACCCACGAAAACGATAATCAGGGCATCGGGAAGAAGCGCCCGCGCCGATTCGAGGTTAAAGTGCGGCATGGAAAAAGGAGGCAGCCCACGCGGCACAGGGCCCACGGTTTTTAGACCGAATTCCGCAAGTCCAAAATAGGCCGCCAATGTTCCGACCACGACAACAAGCATGGCGCAAGGAAAGTGAGGATAGCGCTGCCTGAAAAAATAGAGACCGGCAAGACAGACAACTCCAACCGCCAATGTCGGAATATTCGTCTTGCCGGCATGCCGGATAATATCGCCCACAAGAACGTACACGGATTGTTCGTTCCCTAAGGAAATGCCCAACAGGTGTTTCACCTGGCTGAGAGCAATAACGATCGCAGCCGCCGAAGTGAATCCGCTGATGACGGCATGGGAGAAAAAGTTGATCAAAAAGCCCAGTCGAATTAACCCCGACACCAACTGAAACACGCCGACCATAAGCGTCAAAAGCAACACAATGGCTATATATTCAGGAGATCCCGGCGTGGCCAACGAAGAGCAGGAGGCGAAAACCAGAAGCGAAATCATCGCAACAGGCCCAACCGCCAACTGCCGCGAGGACCCGAGAAGTGCATAGGCGATCAAAGGAAGAACGGAAGCATAGAGTCCGACAACCGGGGACAATCCTGCCAACATTGCGTACGCCATGCCTTGCGGAACAAGCATGACGGCTACGGTCAGTCCCGCCAAGATATCCGACGGCAAATCAGCTTTTTTGTAGCGGATAAGCCATCCGAGCGGCATATCTGTGGCGCGCGACATGGTTAGGCTCCCGATTTCTCGATGAAGCTAAGCAGGACGACGATCATAATAGCTACCATCACCACCACAACCCAATGGTTGACGTGCAAAAGCTCGGGCAAGGTAATTTCTCCGAAGTGGCCTTTGCTCAGGATAGGGCGGTGGATTTTATGGTAGATGGCCGCGAACAACCCGGCGCCGATCAGGATGCCTATCACGCCGCCCAGCAAAGCGTCCAGGCATCCCTGGCCAACGGCCCCGGCTGCCGTTCCCGGACAATAACCCAGAAGCCCGAATCCGACGCCGAAGATCAGCCCGCCGATGACGCTCGTTCCGACAGCGCCCGGTTTGGGATGCAGCTGAGCGAGTCCCATGCTCCGAAGCAGGTGAACGCCGATCATTCCGGCAAGGACTGCGCTGAGCATTATCTTGACGACGGTGAAGTCCTCGAGAAGCAGCTGCCGGATGATGACATCGTAAGTCGTTACGCCGCCTTTCTGGAGAAGGAAGCCGAAACAAATTCCAAGCAAGAGTCCCAGGACCAGTTGCATTTTCTTGTTTGAATGAAGGTTCTTTAGCATTGCGCCTCCTTCCTGTTTAGAGCAGCACCTTGTAGATAAACATGGCCGTTAGGATGCCGCCGACGAAGAAACAAATCGCGGCAAGCCAGCTGCTGACAGCCAGCTGCAGCGTTCCACTGATGCCATGGCCGCTCGTGCAGCCGCCGGCCCAGCGGGCGCCGAAACCCATGATGACGCCGCCCAGCAAAGCGACCGCCCATCGCGTCGGGATATGGCTGCCGGCCTCCGCCTGCCATATTGCCGGGATCCACTTAAACGAAAACTGCCCCGAAAGGTTTGATGAAAGGAATGATCCCAGGATGATGCCTATCACCACCATCCATTCCCAGTCAATCGTTGGGGCAAACTGCTTATAGTAGGGCTTTTCATCAACTTTCGATCCTCTGAAGATTTTTTCAATCATCCCGCTGGTTCGCGCAAAGGCCGTTGAGCAGCCGATGGGTTTATCAGACAGCAAAAAGGCCAGCCAGCTCAAGATTCCGATTCCGATGCCGACCGCGTAAGGAGACCACCGTTCCATTGCCAGCCACTCCATGTACACCTCCTTTTTTCAAAACTGATACGCTTCGCCTGAGATCGTATTTGACAGAGAACTTATCCCAAATCCGCCCTTGGAATGTGTGGAGCTACACAAATCGGGCATGCTTCGCTGTAACCGGCGGCGCTGTAGCCGGTCATCCCACCCGCGACGTTGCTGACGTTTTCAAACCCGCGCTGCTTCAGCAGTGCGGCGGCGAGACTGGATCGATGTCCGGTGCTGCATATCAAAGCGATCGGCTTTGATTTTCTCAGATTTTCACGCTTAGCCCGCACATCAGGCGCAGGAATATTGACAGCGCCTTTGATGTGGCGTATTTGAAACTCACCCGTGGCGCGCACATCAATCAGAGTCAGCTCTTTTCCTTTAGCCATAATGCTGCTGAGTTCGTCTGCAGAGATCTGGGGAACATGATTGGCAGAAAATCCTTCCTTTGCCCAGGCGTACATCCCGCCGTCAAGATACCCGATGGCCCTGTCGAGACCGACGCGCTTCAATAAAACGCCCGCTTCACGCGCTTCCGCCAGAGAATTTGCCACAATCAGAATATTTTGGTCGGGAGGCAGGATCCACCCGGCAAAGGTGGCAAAATTGCCGCCGAAGTCAATGTGGAAGGATCGGGGGACATGCTGGCCGCCGAAAGCCTCATAGCTTCGAATGTCCAGCACGAAAGTGTTCTTGTTCCCGGCGGCTTTCTTAAACTCGGCAGGGTTCATGGGAATTATTTGAGGCAATTCCCGAACGAGTGAAGGGCCTTTCCCGTTGATGGCGCTGCAGCGGCTGAAATGGTCCGGAGCCGCGGGCATATTGGTCGTCAGCGACTTGATGAATTCCTCGCGATCCGAAATTTGCAGGGCGCTGTTATATTTTCGCTCATATCCGATGGTAGAAGTGCGTTTGGCGCCCATCGCCCGGCCGCACAAAGAACCTGCGCCGTGCGCCGGATACACTTCACAGAAATCAGGCAGCTTCATTAATTTTTTATGCAGGCTGTCGTACAGTTTATTGGCAAGGTCTCTTGCAATCCCAGGAAACAGATCGGGTCGGCCTACATCTCCGACGAAAAGAGTGTCCCCGCAGAAGACGGCTGCCGGTTCGCTTCCACGGCCGGCGTCGGTTACGATGTAGCTGATATGTTCCGGCGTGTGTCCCGGTGTTTCGATGACCTTAATCTGCATATTCTCTATTTTGAATGTATCGCCCTCTTTCACTGCCTTATGTTTGAACCGGCACTTGGCCGATTTCGGAGCGTGGATGACGGCTCCTGTCGCTTCGGCCAGATCCAGGTGCCCGGAGATAAAATCCGCATGCAGATGTGTTTCAAGTATGTGTGTGATTTTCATCCCCATATCCGCTGCAGCCTGGAGATAAATTTCGATGTCACGTCTTGGGTCTATAATGGCGCAGGCGCTCGCGCCGCCAAGCAAATACGAACTGTGTGCCAGCCCTTTTACAAAAAACTGCTGTACAAACATGCGGAGACCTCCCTTTCTTATGTTGGTTGGGTACGGATACCCTTATTGAGAATTTTTATAGCCTAAAAATCAATTTTTTCAAGCGGTTTTCTAAAGAACATGTAATGGAAGCAGCGCCGTAATGAAACCGGCGTTTCCAATCAAAGAAAGAAATAAAAAAAGAATACGGCGATTGCCAGGAAAATAAATGTCATTCCGCTGCCGGCCTTTAAATAGTCCGCATTGCGGTAACCTCCTGTAGACATTAATAGCGCATTCACCTGATGTGTTGGCAGAATGAAAGAATTGGAGGTGCAAACGGCAGCCATCAGAACCAGGGGACGTGGATCCAAACCGCCGATTTGCGCCATGCCGATTACAAGGGGAGCCAGGACTACAATGGCGCCCACATTGGACATAAACAACGAAAATAGTGTGGACAATATTCCAATGGAAAGAATTAAAAGGATCGGATGCTGGTCTATAACCAAGGCCATGATTTTTTCCGCCAGGAACAGAGCCGCGCCTGATTTTTGCATAGCAACGCCAAGAGGAATAAGCCCGGCCAGCAGGAACACCACCTTCCATTCAATGGCCTGATAAGCTTCCTGAATATTCAGAACCCTCATCAGGATCATCGCAATGGCCCCGGTAAAAAATGCCATTGAAATGGGATGGCCGGTGAGCGCAAGAATGATGGCACAGGCGAAACAGAGAATGGCAATCAAGGTTTTGGACCGGTCCTTTTTATTCGCTTGAAAGCGCGTCGCAACCACAAAATCAAGGCTGGATTTCAAATCACTGATCTTATCCCATGGACCATAAACGATGATTGTGTCGCCTGCTGATATTTCCCGGTCGGAAAAATCCCCTCGCCATTCTTCACTTTTGCTGAAAACCATTATCGGTTCCACCGCATAGCGTTTTCTAAGGGAGTATTTGCGAATGGTACTCCCGGCTATTTCCGAACGCGGTGGGACAATCGCTTCAGCAAATCCGGCAGTTGCCGAATCAAGCAAGCCGGCGTATCTATCAAACCGTTTTGCCGGCTCCAGACCGTATTCCGCTGCAAATTGCGAAATATTTTTCTCCTCGCCCAGAAGGGCGAGTTCCTGTCCCGCCCCCAGAATGGTTCCGCGCCAGGGTGCATACACCACATCTTCGCCCTGCATTATGGCGAGAATATTAATTCCATAACGGCCCCATAGGTTCAGTTGTTCCGGAGTTTTGCTTATCAGGGGACTCCCCTGCGCAATAACGTGGGGCCAGATGTTGTGCGGCAGATGAAACGCCTCAATCAGCTTTTCCTGTTCGGAAATCTCACTTCCGGCCGCCTGAGAAACGGGCAAAACAAATTTTCCCAGAACCAGTATGAAGACGATGCCCGCCAGGAGTAACAGTGCGCCAACCGGCGTCACACTGAACAATCCAAACGGCTCCAGGCCGGCGCTGCGCAGAAGATCGTTTGTCAATATGAGCGGCCCCGAACCCACCATGCTGATTGTGCCGCCTAGTATCGCAGCAAACCCTATCGGCATGATGAGTATGGATGCAGGGATCTTTCCTCGCCGTGAAATATTCAGGACGCCCGGCAGAAATAGCGCGATAGCTCCGATGTTTTGAATAAATCCTGACAATATGCCAACGGATACGGACATGAATCCGATGATTTTGGATTTATTGGTTCCGGCTTTTTTCAGGACAATCTGTGCGAACCGGTCCATTGCGCCTGTCTTGGCGATGCCGCGCCCCATAATCATTACGCCCATCATGGCAATGACGGCGTTGCTCGAAAATCCGGATAGCATTTCCTGCGGCTGGAGTATGCCCGCCCACCCCAATGCCAGCATGCATAGAATGGCAACAACGTCGATGCGGACAATCTCAAAAACGAGAAAGACCACAGTGGCGGCAAGAATAGTCAGAACTATTACAATCGAAGCATCCATCAGTCCAATTCACTTTGGCAATGCCGGATTAAGCCGGTCATCCGATCGTTAGCCATCCGTTGAAAAGCTTTTTGCATCGGTTCCTATAGCAGCCGGATATCGGCTTCAGACGATATTTAATTATTACTCCGAATTGGAGCCGAATCCAGGCAGGTTTTCGGCTGTTCTTCATTGCGTTGCCGACGACGTCTTGAGGCATACGTCAGGGCGACATTATGAGCGATTCGATAAAGCCAGATTATACGATGGCCCGGTTGCATGTCGCATCTCATGATCTCACCTTCAAACCTCAAAAAGCCATGCTTTTGCCATACCCCTAACTATCTACTACATAGGATTAAGTATGTCTTAGTTTGATGGAACTCTTCCCAAGCTTTTTGGAAATTTCCCAATTGGATTTGCTATCGTATTAGTATTAAGCAATGAACGACTATATCTCCCTAATTCTGGGCATTGGGTGTGCCGCTGCCGGTGGTGAACTTTTTGTTCGGGGCGCCGTCGGCCTGGGTCACTGGGCTAGGATATCCCCGGGCATCATCGGAGCAACCATCGCCGCTTTTGCCACCTCAAGCCCCGAGCTATCGGTTGCGATAAATTCTGCGATAGCAGGCAAGCCTCAAATATCTCTTGGCGATGCTCTGGGCAGCAATGTTGTGAACGTCGCACTGATCCTTGGACTTGCCTTGGCTGTTTCCGGAGTCCAGCCCCCTCGTAATAGCGTACAGAGAGATTTTCGAGTAGCCCTAATAGTTCCGATCATTACAGGTCTTCTGTTTCTTGACGGCATGCTTTCAAGATTCGATGGGATTGTGATGCTGAGCCTGTTTGTCGGCTGGTTTGTAACAGTGGTCTTAGAAGCAAAAAAACAGCGAAAAAGCTCAGAGAAAGCTGCAGAGAAGCATGGTGGTTGGAAAACAATCTTGTCGTGTGTTTTCGGGCTTGTCTTTTTAATTGTCGCCGGAAATCTTATCGTTGCAGGGGCAAAAGGCATTGCCGTTTCTTTTGGGATCAGCGAGTTCATGATTGGCGCCACCATCGTTGCGATTGGCACATCCATGCCTGAGCTTGCGACAACTGTTGTTTCCAAACTGCGCGGTCACGATGAAATCGGACTGGGGACAATTCTTGGAAGCAATATTTTCAATGGCCTATTAATCATCTCCGTGGCAGCCATCATCTGTCCGATAAGCGTTGGCCGGCGCGACATCCTTGTGGCGCTGGTATGCGGATTATTAGCAATTTTGTTCGCATATCCCACTCGCGGAGGCGCCATCCAACGGAGTCGAAGTATATGGCTGTTGGCATTATATGCAGCATACCTCGTCGCGAACATCCTGAGCCGGGCAGTGTAACAGAGCTCTACCGAAACATCTCCGATACAGTATGTCCGAGCAGATCGGGCAGGAACGAAACACATACTACGACATCCTTGAGCGCACGCAAAAAGGCGCAATGTTTCCCCGATACGGTTCATCAACAGGGCCGCGCCGACTGATTTGCGTACCTGCCGCTCGACCTTGTCTGCCTCGTTTTCGCGTTCAGTGCAATGCGCCGCCAGTCCTTCCAAGTCTCCAAGCGGGGGTAGAGCAACCCCAGAGAGTGCAGCTTTAAGCAGGCGATGAGCAATCAAGAGCGAGGAAGCTTGAAAAGCTCGACCGAATCGGGATGCGAAGGATCAAAGTCCTTGAAATCATCTACGATTTTCCCGGTTAAATCCAGACGGGCTTGTTTGATCCCCATCACGACGCACTTGGCGATCTCATAACTGCCATAGCTGTTGTGATGCGTGTTTTCCTCCATCGTGGCAAAGGCGGAGTGTGATTGCCGGTCTCCGAGGGCTTCATAGAATAGAGCGCTGCAAATCTGCAGGTCAATCAATGCGCAATCCTTTTCCTTGGCTACGGCGCGGACGGCATCGGTATAGCCGCTGAAGGAATTTGCAATCGTTCCATCAGGGCCGAAAGTGCGGCGGCTGACGGAAGTCACCAGCACCGGCGCGCCGCCGTGGCTGCGGGTCTCGTCGACGGCGCGGCGCAGGTTGTTCGCATAAGTCTCGAGGGCGTTGGGAGCTTTGCTTTTCATATCGTTGTGGCCGTACTGGATGAAGAGATAGTCGCCCGGCTTCATCTGTCCCCAGAACTTGGCGAATCGTCCCGCAGACAGCGAAGGCGCTATCGAATCGCCGGATTCGGCGCCGTTGGCAACCGCAACTTCCGGCTTTAGGAATCTCGTCAACATCTGGCCCCAACTATTGTATGGCTCGCTTGCCTGATCGCATACGGTTGAGTCGCCCAGAAGATACACCGTGGGAACATCAACCTTTTCGACTTCTATGGAGCGGATGCCTGGATGCGCCCCATGGAATTCCAGGGAGAGGCGGTCGTCCCACGCCCATGCCTCCTGGGTTTGTTCACGGCCGTTGATCCTCACCTTCCCTCCGCCGGAGATGGCTGGAGTGCGGGTGTTGACGATAAAGATACGCGTGACGTCAGCGCCGGGTTTGGTCTCAACGTTTTCAACCATCAGACGGCGGAGTTCTGCGAACACCCTGTTATGGGTGGCCGACAATGAATCGCCGAAAGTGACGGTGACCTTGTAGTTTCCTTCCTGCGGGACGGCGACGTGGAAATGGAACGGCTTTTCACTGGTGATGCCGTGGTTGGATTGTTTAAGCTCCGCTCCCGGCTCAAACCCAAACCCACGCTCCTCAGAGTAAACCATGTCCGGCGCAACGTGCACCTTGCCTGCGGCGGCGGGAGCATTGGAGAAGTCGAACCCGAAGTACGTTCGCTTGGCTGTTTGAGCCTGAATCGTAGATGCAGTCTGCTGTTTACTGAAAACAGGCGCCAGTCTTGGGTTCCAGTCGCCGCCAAGAACCCAGACCGGATTGGAATAGTTGGCGATCGTCTCGGCGTCTGTTTCCTTGGTCAGGCGCCTGGAGGCGGCGAGCCGCATGGAGTCGTCAATGGGATTGCCCTGGAGATCACGGCTGTTGTATTCCCAGAAATGCACATTGGGCGCTTCTGCGGGACTGTCCAGACGCCACCCGGCAGGACTCACCGCATTCGTCAACGTGCAATCGAGCAGGACTACTTCACTGGCGGGAAAACGAGTCTGCAGGATGCGTGACAGGACGCTGTCCGTCACTCCCTCCGCCCCTTCAAATATGCAGTTCTTATAGATGTAGCCATGGTGGGTCGCAGGGTTGCGAATCTGAGTGTACATGCTTTTGCTTCTGAGCGCCTTGAGCCGGCAATTCTCGAAGAAAGCCGGGCCGGTTCCCCACATAAAGTCGACGTCCCCTTCAATGAGACAGTTGCTGACATAAGCTTGCCCATTGATCTGCAGCGTGTCTTGACGGCTGTACATATCAACATCCGTGATTATGGCGCGTGCGTGCGCTCCGCCATTGAGAATGACGGTTTCCGCCTGGCCGCCGCCTTGGGGCGTCGTATTGTGAAGGGTGAGATGCGTGATCGTCAGGTCGTTGCAATTCACGGCTCGGATCATGCCTCGACGATAACCGCCCGGCATAGCATTGAAGTCCGTATTGTTCAGGTTTTGGTTGTTGGCGTACCTTAGGATGGAGTTCTTGCGGTCTTCGCCCTGAATGGTCAGATGGTGCTTATCGGAGAAATAAAGGATCTCGTTGTACGTTCCCTTGCGAAGAAAAATAGTCGTAGGCGCAGTATTGCCGGCAGGAATAAAGTCGATGGCGCCCTGAACGGTAGCGAAATCGCCGGAGCCGTCGGCGGCGACGACAATTCGCCGCGGGTTTTCGGCTGAGAGCGCGGGCGCGGCCGGCTTGGTGGAGAACCGCCCTATCTTCGCGGCGTCAAAACGGGCGGCGTTGCCATCCTTGTCGACGAAGAGCCCGGCGGAAACCCTGACCTCATAAGTCTTGCCGTAGCTGAGAATATTGTTCCTGAAGGCAACAATAGCTTCATTGCCCGTAATGATGATCGGATAGTAATTAAAGTTCGGCAGGCCGCCGATGGTTTTAGACCGTGTACGAGCGCTCACATCAATCACATCGACAACCACCCCTGCGTCATCAACAATTTGCACGGCGCCCGATTGCGACAGCATAGGCGGACCATTGAACGTGAAACGCAAAGGGGTGTCGATGCTGACATGGGTTGCCCCTGCAGAAGGAAAGGCGGAAACCAGTTGAAGCGCCGTAGCAGGACTGCCGTTGAAGTCGGCAAAAGATATCCCGGCAAGGAAAAGCAATAAGACGATGCCAAGAATACGTTTCATGCAACCTCCGGGCTTAAAGGCTTCAACGTCATTCAGATACACAGCCGGGATGCAGCCACTGAAGAAATACGCACGGAGAGCACGGAATTGAAGCTGTTTTGTTCTGTGTCCTCCGTGTTCTTCTTTCCGTGGCAAAAGCTATGCTTGCCGGCCAATAAAAACAACTAAACGGCTGCCCCGGAGCCTTCGACATTCGCAATTACCGGTACGAGGCAATGGATGAACCGGGATCCGGGCAGATGCAGTATCTCAAACGCCTGACGCTTTCGCCGATGTCTTGTCTATTTCATACGTTCCACAGCCAGCCAGAGAAATGGAGCCTGGCCGTGCAGATCGCCCAATGTGCGGGGGCGCTTAAGGTAGAATTCGATGTCGTCCTGCTGCCCGGTGCCTACGCAGATTTCGCGAATATTTCCCCCGCGGTCGAGATGTGCGCTGAGAGCGTTCCATGCCTTATCCACGGCGACACCGAATCTTTTTTTATTCAGCCAGCCATGATCAATCCCCGTCTGGATTGCAAAAGCGAACATGGCGGTGCAGGAGCTTTCGGCCCAGGCATAGGGATAATCGACCAGTTGCCGCCACATTCCGTTGTCGGACTGATTTTTCAATAACGCTGCCATCATTTTCCGGTATCCGGCAATTATTTCGGGGCGCAGCCGGTGATCGGACGGAAGGGAGGTGAGTATTTCAGCCATAGCAGCCGCAACCCATCCGTTTCCTCTGCCCCAGAAGAAGGGCGCTTCCGGGCCATGGAAGAACAATCCGTTCGGTTGCTGAAGCTTTTTCAGATACGCCGCAGCCTGCAACGCCGCCCGATCGGCATATCTGGCGGCTCCAGTTGCGCGATAGGCTTGTATCTGGAGCATGCCGACCATGTACATATCGTCGATCCACCACCGGGTCTGTTGCGTAAGCCCGTCTTCGCGGGGATTTTCCCATTGGAGGTCGGCGAACCGGAGTCCCACTTCGAGATAACGCTGATCCCGAGTTTGCAGATATATCTGCAAAGGAACTATGCCGATGACGCTGTGATCCACATGCGCCTGATTGGAGATAAGCCGGTTGCCGGGCTCAAGAAGACCTTCATAACGCGAAATAATTTTCTTCAGGAGCGCTTCGTCTTTAGCTTTCTCGGCAAACCGAAGCGCGCCGACGGCTGTACAGGCTTCTGCATAATGAAGCCCTCCATTCACGTAAAGCATATACTCGCGGGCCAGCAGGTTTTGAATCACTTTCCGAGCATTCGCATCCATTTCGGCGCTTGAGAAATTTTTCGAATCAGCGCCGGTGAAAGCCGGCGGCAGGGAAAAGAACAAAGCGGCAATGAGTCCAAGTACTTTTTTCATGTGCAACTCCTGAAATCTCCCGTTGGAAGGATCTTAATAACACAGAATGCGGGTGCAATCACCCGAACAGTGCCAAAAATTAATATTATTGTAAAGATACCTTACATTTCTTAAGTAATGGCATTTCGCCTGCAAATTCAAAGACATACAAACAAAAGGCAGGCATTTATAGAAATAAAATGTCGAATATCCTTACAATTCCAATTTTCTAAGGATTGAGAAATTTCAATATGTCACGTATTTGCAATAATTTATATAACTCTGACATATACGGTATGGAAATTGCTTGATTGACTGTATAAGTTATTGGGAGGTGGCAAAAATGAACCTGAGTATAATACGAATGCGGAATGCAAAGTTGCTGGCCATCCTAAGCGCTCTGCTATGCTGCATTACTTTCAGCATGCCCCGGCTGGTTAATAGCCAAGATCTCTTCATTGACAATCCTTCCCTGGACTGGCCGGAAGAACCGCCTTGGGGCATACCAAACTATGATTATGGGAACGTGGCTATAGGGGAATCTGAAACTGCCCTATTCGACCTCCAAAGCATGGGTCCGACAGCAGTATGGGTATATGTTATAGGATTAAATGACATAGCGTCCCACGAGGGCGCCATAAACCCCTTCATCGGCGAATATGAGCTGGGCTCTTTTTCTTTCGATCCTGATGCCGATTGGGATGGAATATTAGCAATACCCCAAGAGACGCCCACAGGCAGCCATCTTCCGATAGACATCATGTTCACACCGACCAGTCTTGGCGACTTTGGAGCTTACCTTTATATCGCAAGCAACGATTCGGTAGGCGCACCGGGAACAGAGGCATACATTCATTTGCAGGGAACAGGCGTCATGGCTCCTGCCGTTCCGGAGCCGGCTTCCATACTTCTTCTTGGCTTTGGCCTTATAGGCCTGGTCGGAGTCAAAAGAAGGCTGAAATAGCGCATCAATCATTCTGAACGACCAGGTGCAGGATTTGCCACTTCCCGGATTTTAAGACCAGTGTGAACAGATCAATTCCTGTGACGGTTCGACTGCCTTTAAACAATTTCCAGCGCACCATCGCCTGGCCCACTTTTCCGGCTATCAGGACCCGTTTGTCCAATGGGATTTCCCGCATCTTCACGGGGGACTTGCGATGAGCTTCCATCTGGGTCCGGATAAAAGCGTCAAGCGTGAGAGTTGCATGCAGGGCATTGACCCGATCAAGGGAAACAATACTCGCTTTTGGATGGAAACAGTTTTTATAACCGTCGCTATCGCCGTTCGACCAGGTTAAAAAATATTGATCAAGAAATGCCTCGATGGATTCCCGGTCACGTGAATCTTTTGCGGGAGCTGCGTCTGCAACGATCAACATCCCGAGCACGCCGACAACAGCCAGTTTCTGAAAAATCGGTTTAATCGCCATGGGACGCTTTTTGTTTCCTCCTTGCTGAAGCAACAATATATTCGACAGGATTATGCTCATCCGTCAGGATCATCTGCTTTGAAATGGAGTATTGATCGGGCGGGAGATAACTTTTTAAAAATATCTTTTTAGCTGCCGGACTCAAAGAAACGGCCGTTGAAAGAGAGTCCATCCCAAGCTTTTCCTTTGAGGCGAGGACGAGCAGGATTTGCAGTTGCGTGCGGCGATCCGGATTAAGGGTGAAAACCTCAATATGACGGAAAGATTGAGCCATCGTGTTGGTCACGGCGTGAAAGAGGACGGACTGATTCCCCTCAACGGCGCTGATGATATTCATCATGTAAATCCCGTGATCGGTCAAACGCCGTTTGATTGCCTCAAAGAATTCAACTGTGACCAAATGGGCAGGGATGTTATGGACCCCGTTGAAGGCATCGCCGAAAATAAAATCATAGCGCCGGTTCGTGTGGCGAAGATATCGACGGGCGTCCCCGGCAATAACCCGCATCCGCGGATACTGTTCGGTGCGAAAGAATCTGCGGCCGACTTCAATGACTCTCGGGTCCAATTCAATCACTTCTATTTGAGATTGCGGGAAGGCGTCATGCAAAGCTTCCGGCATCCCAAATCCCCCTCCTCCCAAAAACAAAGCGGACTCTAACTGGGGACGCCACACCTTGGTCAGTTCCCAGTATTTTTGATAATGGATGGGCAATCCCCTGGCGTTCACATATTGCCCGCCCTCGGTGGTTGAATCCAAATGGAGCATACGGTGGATGGCGCCTGTTTTAGTCCGGCTCTCCGTGACGCGGATCCGGTGGTAATAGGTGGTTTGCTCGAACAGCGTATTGGCTGTCACCGGAGATTCTGAAAGGAGCAGCGCTGCCATGGCGCCGCCGAAGAGCAGACAAAATCCGGCGAGAAACTGGTTTTTTCGTTTGCGGGGCGCGGCAAACAGCCCATAACCTGCAATAGCGAAAATACTCAGAATCCCGCCGGTAATGAGAAAAAGCGTTCGCAGCTTCAGGTGCGGGATCAGCCAAAATCCGGCGCCAAATGTTCCGATGACGCTGCCGAGGGCCGAAAACATGCTGATGTAGCCGGCGGAGACGCCCACTTTTCGGTCGCGCGAAAGCAGACTCATGAGCTTCACGGCAAAGGGGGAGATCGCCGCCAACAAACAGCCGGGCAAGGCAAACAGCAAAAGGCTCGCCACGACAGGTCCTGAAATAAAGTGCATCATTCCTATTTTCGGTTCCAGCGCCGGGTATAGAAAAGGAATCAACAGGGTAAGGACTCCGGCAATTGCGATCAGATGCACCAACACTACATAATCGGGATGTTTATCGGCTATCAGAC
>CAYTYP010000060.1:0-21668 GCA_964441405.1 uncultured Acidobacteriota bacterium | reverse complement strand
AGATTATTTCGTACCTTTGTACATGAAAAGGCCATATTGCACAATCAAAGGGACGGTATGAATTTAGCCCGGCACTTTAGTGCCGGGAATAGATAGGCAACAAAAAAGAGTCCCGTTAGGGACGACTGAAAGAATCAATTTCAGTCGTCCCTACGGGACTAAACTTTGGGGGTTCCTATAAACCCGGCACTAAAGTGCCGGGCTAAACTCATTTCGTCCCTAACGGGACGAACAATTGGCGCGGCATGTGTGCGGGATCACCCGATACCGCATGGTTTTGCGGAATTGTCGATCGGCCTGTTTATAACGATGCCATGTCCCTAACGCGACGAAAAAAATGGCCTCAGACGGGAGGCTCGACGCCGCGATTTTTATGGATTGGATTTTCAGGCTAAATCAAGTAGCATTACCGATATGCGCCTGTAGCTCAGCTGGACTAGAGCGTCGGTCTCCGGAATCGAAGGTCGCAGGTTCGAACCCTGCCAGGCGTACTCCTTGCTTTTAAAGAACTTAGATCGCGTTTTGAAGCAATCAAAAACAGTCAAAATGAGCCTCCGCGCTAACATCCTGCTAACAACTCAAGATTATTGCCCAAAGATCGCTAGATCAGTCCGCGCCGCCGCTTCCGGCCGATGCTCGCGCAGCTGATGCGAATAGACGTCGGCGGTGATTGATACGCTGGCGTGTCCCATCTGCCTGGAGACATAAAGCACATCCTCGCCTTGGTCAATTTTGAGCGATCCGAAAGTGTGGCGAAGATCATGCCAGCGAATCTTTCCGATTGCCTGAAGGTTGTTTTTCGCCCGTTCTTTTTCGGCGGCCTCCAGGATACTTTGAAAATCCCGCTTTACCACGTTGTCGGGATTAAGAGGCGTTCCCTTTGAAGTGCAAAACACAAGCCCCTTCCGGCCGCTTTTCATATACCGGGCAAGTAGTTCCTTGCGGAGCTCCGGAGACATATCGATATCCCTGATGGATTTTTTCGACTTCGGAGATACAAAGACATAAGAAGGCTCGCCCTCCTGTTTCTCGTGGTACTTCCCGAATTTCCAATAGAGCTCTCGGCGAACCTTGATGACGCACTTTTCAAAATCTACGCTTTCCCAATCAAGGGCAAACTGCTCTCCGCGCCGCATCCCGGTCGCAATGGCAGTAGCCACCATTGTGTGTGCATTCTCAGTGCTAACCTTTAGGATGCTTTGGATTTCATCAGGCTTGAGCGCTCGCCCCTTCTGTTCTTTGCTGATTTTGGGCTGCTCGATGCCTGTCATCGGAGAGATTCTTAAATAGCTTTCCGAAATGGCATTCGAAAAGATTTTTCCAAGCAGGGTTAATACATTTCTCACTGTTTGCGCCGATGCCGAATGCTGGCGCCGAACAGCCGGCTTCTGCAGCAGCTTCGCAGAGAAAGCATTGATGTTCGCTGTTGAGATTGCCTGCATTGGATATTGTTTGAATTCGGGCAATAGGTGATGCTCTACAATCGACCGATAGCTGTTATAAGTCGAAGGCTTGAATTTTTCGGGTATCAGGTGCGTCGATTGCCAGTGTTTGATGTATTCGGCGAAGGTCGCCTTTTTGATTTCGCGGTATGAGCCGTCGCGGATCTCTGGGGAGAGACTGTCAAGATAGTCCTCTGCGTCCCGTTTTTTGTCCCAGGTCCGCCATTGCTGTTTCCCATTAATCCGGATAATTGTTTTGTAGCGCTTAGCGCCGTCTTTCGTGACTTTGGTTAGAATTGTTCCGCGCGCCATAAATCACCTCTCCTTTTCTATGTTTTATGCCCGTGGGTGGAATTTTTGATACGACTCCTTTTGCTTTGTGCGCGATACATGCGTGTAAATCTGAGTCGTCATGATACTGGAATGGCCAAGCATAATTTGAATAGCCCGCAGATCCGCGCCGCCTTCCAGAAGGTGAGTCGCGAAACAATGGCGGAGCGTGTGCGGAGTGACCTTTTTGGAAAGTCCGGATTTTCTGGCATATCCAAGCAGTGCAACCCAGAATGCTTGCCGTCTAAGCGGAGTTCCTCGATAGGTCAAAAACAGGTAATTGCCTTTGTGTTTTTTAGCAAGCCTTGGCCGTGCTTTCTTTAAATATTCTCCGATAGCATTCCGCGCCGTTTCATTAATAGGAACGATTCGTTCCTTGCTGCCCTTGCCGATACAGCGGACGATTCCTAAAGATAAATCGACCTGCTGAATTGCGAGGTTCACAAGCTCACCGACCCGGAGCCCGCAAGCGTAAGCAGTTTCCAGCATGGCCTTGTCCCTGCAGCCGATCACCGTGCTTGCGTCCGGCGCCTCAAGAAGCTTTTCAACTTCGGCCTGTGTAAGGACAAAGGGCAGAGATTTTACGATTTTCGGCGCTTCCAGGTGTTCAGTTGGATTCCGTTCAATTATCCTGTCTCGAACCAAATAGGAATAGAAGCCGCGCAAACAGTAGACTGCCTGTGAGACCGATTGCGGAGAAAGCCCGTTCTGCTGTAAGTCTTTCATCCAGGCTTCAAGATCGTGGCGGTCGAGATCGGATAAGCTTCGGTCGATCTTCTTCGAGAATTTATGAAGCCTATCGATAATCCGAAGGTAGGATTCTATCGAAGCGCCGGCCAGGCTCTTTTCGATTTGAAGGTAATTTTTGTATTCTCTGATCAAATCTCGCGGCATTTGGGTTGCCTGTCTTTGTAAAGGGGCGCTTCCGTGCACCCTTGTGAATACGTTTAATACTCTTCTAAATATTGCGGCAGTTCGTCCTCTGGATAGGCTTCCTTCCAGCGACTTTCCAGGGTATCCATAGCTAGATTCCAAGCGGGGCTAGCTATTTTTCGGGTGAGCCATTCAATGCACGATATAGTCATATCAGTGTCTTCGTGCGCCAATGCATTGATATGCTCGATGCCGAGTGCAATGTCTTTTAGGCGAACGATTTCATCTTGAAAGATTGGGATTGAACGCTTTTCGGGCGTTTGAGCCGATTCCTGTTTTCTCATTCCACGCCCCCTTGGTTTTGATCCTCTTCGTTAAGACGTCCGGCGAGTAGATAATCGCCAGGGTTTCTTTTGGGCGTTTCCTTAACTGCGGGTTTCTGATTTTTCTTAGACATTGCGCAACTCCTTTCGATTTGGTTGATTTCGATAGTCTTTGACCATGCGGAAAAGATCCGCTGTCGAGAAGTAGAATGCGGCGCCTGAAAAATGGCCGTATTGTGATTGAGATTGATTTTCGGATTTGCGCTCAGGGCGCTTAAATGGCAGAATCTTTGCAGACATGCGTTCCTCCTCTATAGGAATGCTTGGTTAGGGTCCGTTGGGTGTTATCAGCACCTGGCGGGCCCGTTTCCTTGCGGATTACTTCTTCAGTTTCTTTTCTGTCCTCTCGACATACTCCTCGATCATCTTTCGAACGATTTCGCTCATGTCCTTGCCCTCTTGAACGCAGACAAGTTTGAATCGCTTGTGGAGTTGCTCGGGTAACAGTAAGTTGTATCTTTTTAATTCCATGCTTCATATATATCAATGAATCGATGAATTGTCAATATATTTATTTTTGCCGAAAGGTAGAAGATTCATCCTTTTTGTCTTCAATCGTCGGAAGTGGTTTCAGGAATTCCGTATTCGCCAAAAAATGATGGAGCTCAGCCGATGCAATCTCGCCTGATTCAAGACGTAGTTCGAGAGTTCCTGAGAATTTCGCCTTCTCTAATCGTTCGATTAATGCGCTTACGTCGGTCATGGGGCCCCTATTGCAAACTCGGGAAGTTAGGATGTCCGCATTTCGGGCAGGACCAAGTTAATTCTCCGGACAAGCTCCAATCGGCCTGCCATGTCTCAGTATCAAATGGAGCGTTACAGCTTTCACAGTCGAACGGCTGCCAATGGGGCTTAGGTTTTGTTTTCTGCTTCTCGATTGTAGGCATTGCCGAATCTCCTCATTATTCTTTTGGCGATAGCCGTTTATAACGCCTCAGATTCAACGATCTAAGCATCGGCCTTGTTAGGACGCGTCTTGTTCTTCGTTCGCCGCAGGTTCACACAGACAGCCACGGCATTCGTTATTGTGACGATCGCCCTTACTGCATTTTGCCGATTGCAGGGCGGTCGGTTTTAAAGCCGGCCGCCCTAATTGACTTCGAGGAGTGAGCCATTGGCCCGCACTATTGCGGATCCTTTGGCGTTTGGTTGGAAGGAGAGATTTCGTCAACCTTTTTTAAGGGCTGACCAGTCAGGTGTAAAACCGTTGCTTTATTTAAAGGCCGCGAGCGTTCAGCTTCAAGATCACATTTGAGATCATTGGGTACTGTGAATTTCATTTACCATCTCCTGAGGTTGGTTTATGTCGGCGCCGTGTATCCGGTCACAATTCCTTCAGTGTTGATCGTTATCGATCCATTGGCCCCGCCGGAAGTGACCTTGGCCAGCGTCAGCGTTGCGCCCGTGATAGATGCTTTAGCGGCCTTGCCGGTTATTTGTGAGCCGCCATCCAATAAGATTTCTTTGTCGCCGCCGGTTGTCCGAATGTACCCCTTATAATCGTCAGCGCCATTCCGCTGGAAATATGCAGCGGCCTCGCCACTGGTGCGCTCCTTTATGGCGATCGTGTTATAGGTGGTTTCTCTGGTCAGCTCAATCGCTTCGCCGGCTGCCAGCACATTCCCGCCTGCGCTCAGCGCGGCATATCCGGACGCTGTATCCCGTTCGGACTCCTTCTGGTATTGCGTGTGCGGATCCGATGCGTCGACGTGCGCGGCCAGGTCCGTATATCCAGCGAGAGTCCATGCGCCACTGAGGAAAATAAAATCCATCGCACACGCCGGGCTTAGTTTCATTGTTGCGGCCGGCAGGCTGATGCCCAATTCGTTCGTAAGAGTTATTGTATGGCTGCCTGAGTTTATCAGTTTGAGGACCTGACCTGCGACGCCCGGGGCGATTGTCGGGTCTGAGTACATCGTTATATCATTTTCCGCGGACACAAGCATATATTCATGAGTTGCGGCAATCAGGTCGGCTCCAGTAATTTCAGCTGTTGACGATCTCGCAACTCTCACCGCCGGCTGTGATATGCCTGCAAAGCGCCATAGCTTGTCCTCTTCCTCTACTCCCTCATGGAAAATAAACTTAATTACAGCTCCCGGAAGCAGCGTCAATTCAGTCGACGGCAGCAAAAGCCCCGTGCCGGTTTCAAAGTCGTCCTGGAACGTCACGCTGGTACTGCCTACATTCTCGATAATAAGCACTTGGCCGTTCACGCCGCGATCTATTGTAGGGATAGAATAAAGCAATCCTTCCGTTTCTACTGAAAGCTGGACGTATTCGGAGTTAGGCTTAATGAGGTATGCGCCATCAGGCAACTCCTGGACTGACGGTTTTGCGGCATGAAGATATGTACTCATGCGCACATATGCCCAGCGCCAGGCAGTTGCGTCAAATATAAAATCAATCGAATGCCCGGGATACAAGACAATCGCGCTGTGAGGCAATAATAAATTGCTTGGAGTTTCTTCACTATTGCTTCTTAAAGTAATATTGTAAGATCCAATATTTCTAAGGGTCAGACATTGGCCGTCGACGCCTGGGCTGATCGTGGGATTTTCCGTTAGGATGACATCGGCAGCTGTGAGCGTTTGAACTAAAACGCATTCCCACGAGGATATTATTGTCGTGTCCGTAACAAGAGATTGCGGGATTGATTGATGCTTTATTCGATTTCTCGCGGCTATTGTGCCGAACCTCTCTACTGCAACGGATTTCTCTGTCGCTGTTGGATTAAGTAAAACATCTGTCAGGACTACGGCCTGCGCCATTTCGGATATATATCCGGATCCGTCCCAAATAGCTTGAAATTTATCGAGGCCCATAGCGCCCATTAGCACATTGCCTCGGATCTTTGCTGCATACCAAATTAAGTTTATGTCTGCAAACGGGCTTTTCCTTCTTGACCAGAAATCAGGATAATATTTACAAAGTCTTGCCCATCCATCGTTAAACCTCTGGGTGTTTAGCTGAATGTGATAGGCTGGATCTTCATCGTAGTTTGGATATCCATTAGTTGCGCGACACGCATAATATTCAGGGAAGATGCCGGCCAGTAAGTCCGGATATGATGTCGTTGACGCGAACCGGCAGTCGACAGTGGGCGGCGTACCGGGAATCATAAAGTACCCGCCTGTTTCCCAAGTTACCCCGGCGGCTGCGGCATCTTCGAGAATGGTCAGCGTGTCATCGTCTATTACGGTCATTATCTGGCAAGGGTCGCCGTTTATTGCTATTATTTCCCCTGAATGCAGATTTGTAAAAACTTCACCCGTCAACCTGTCAACCCTACAGCCTACGTCGGTAATATTTTCTTTAATGACATCACATGTGCCGGAATAGGTAACAGACTTCATCACGTCGACCCATGCCCATATTCCTGTATTGGAGTCGTACATGCGATGGATCGCGGTTACCAGATTGTAATAAGCCAAGCGGTAGGAATCATAATCGCCATCATTAACCAGCGCGAGCATGTCGGCGACTACGCGAATTCCTTCAGCGCACGCGCATGCGTCCATCAACATGCCCGCCCCATACACTGCGTTGTCCAGATCTCGTACGCCATTCTGGAAGGCGCTAACCAGCTCCGAAGGCACCGCCCATGTTTCGTAGCCTGGATGTGCGGCCAGGAATGCGTCACACCAGGCTTGTGTTTTGATTTGATCTAAGACGTTATATTTAACGAGATTTTTAACAGTCTGTAGGTTTGATTCGGTCGCGTGCGTGAATGACGAATTCGCAGACAACCAGGCGTAGTCCCCGGATAAATTTACATACTCGCACGCCAGACATGCTAAATCGGCGCCATAGGCATCATCCGCGTCCTGGCCAACCTCATCAATCAAATTATAAGCAAGATCATGCTGGGTATACGAAGCGGTCAAATGCCCGAAGGACACATTCAAAAAGTCTTTTATTTCCGGCAGCAAGTATTTAGCTAGACAACGAAGGGCGTCGACAACAAACCCCCATTGAAGTTTTCCGTTTTCTGATGCCCTAAACGCCCCTGCATACTGTCCGGTTTGTATCTTGAGAGAAAGAATTGCGCTGCGCCAGTCTGAGCGTCCCCCGGCTTCGCTGTGAAATGTGGCCTGGTAGTTAACATGTGAATAGCTTGCCAATATTCCGGGAGCTATTTTTACATTTGTCCCGGCCGTGCTGAGAGTTATTGGCGCCCCCCCCGAAGTAGCTGACAGTTGGAAGCTATTTAAAGCGGCGTCCCACGCATTAGTAACATTTACAAAATAATAATCAGTGTCAGCCTCGAGGGGAGCGGGTAGGGCATCGCCTTGAATTCTTACGGCGTAATTTTCCCTAATCACCTGGCCCGGAGAGGCTTCGGTGCAATGAAACGATGATGCTCCAACATTAACCGACAGCGCCAAGGCTCCGTACGCATAAACCTCGCGCACGCGCATCCTGCCCTCGGGCGGGATATCCGGAATATAATAAACAGGATTGTAATCGATGTTTACATACTGTCCATCAGGCGTGATTTCGTCGATCGTTGTATAGTTTGGGTTTCCATCGACATAGGGATAATCAATGGTTGTTTCCGGTATCAATAACCTTCTACCCTGCACCCATACCAAGCCCGCGCTAATAGTTTGCTGAGGCGTCGACGAAGCCCATGGATCTCCGGGCAATAAACCGTACTCAACGAACGGAAGAAGGCCGGAAACTGTGGGAAAGCCAGAGGCCAGCTCTATGTTGTCGGCGATTAATTTTTTTATTCTTAGCTGATCGTACTGATAGGTCCTTGTCATTCTTCCTCCGTTCTTTAATGGCTCCCTTTACTCTTCCGTTTTTCCATCCGCGGGCCAGCCGGCGCGGTTGAGGGCGTCACAGGCCTGTTGCAAGCTTTGAGGGTAATCGATAGTTGCCCTTCCATCAGCCCCGATCGACGCTTTCTCAATCTCTAGAGCTTTCTGCAAAAGCATCGTTGCCGCGATACTGTCTCCGGGAATTTCGACTTTTTTAAGGAAAGCATCCCGCGCTTCAGCCCGCCCCTGTTGGTAAGCTTTGGCCTGTTCTTGCGTGACGACCTCCCGCGCCGATTCATCGAATTCAATGGCTGCAAGTTGCAAGGCTTCACCGAAACCCACCTTTCGCGCTTTTTCGATCTGCAGAGCCCGCCGATTCAAAAAGACAGAATCGAGATCGACGTTAACGCTTTTCAATGTCTGATCCTTCTCTGCAAACGATGCAACGATCGGATGCCGCCCGGGCTCCGGGGCCTCGGAGAATTCTTGAAGGCTCAAGGTTTCGGTTAGCGCCTCGCCGAAACTGACGCCGGTTTGTTTCTGGATCCGCTCGGCTGCTTCGTTCATCGCTACACTTGAAGGATCAATCGCCCGCGCCGTTGCTTCCGAAACATGACATTTCCTTGCCAGGTCTTTTACGCGCCGTTGCTCATTCTGCCAAGCGACCGCTGTTTTAAGCTCTGAAAAGTTTTGCTGCAATTCTGCGAGAGTTCGCCGGCTTGAATCGATTACTGGTTGAAGTGCGGCGTTTATTGCTTCTGTCAATTTTTCTTCGTTCATTTTTTTGTCCTCGGTTGAAAAGGGAATTTCGACATAACTATTTTCCAAGTAATGATCAAGGCTCCTAGGTCAGGCGAACGTATATTGAAAGCGCAGAATTAACCAGGTCGGCGCCGCGATCGATCGATCCAAAAGGGATGTTAAATAGGCCTGAGAGCTTCAACCCCAGGTCGTTTTCAAGGATGTGCCGAGAACGGAAAATGTCACCCCGGGGGCCCGCAAGACGATACAGCTCTTGGTCGACTTCTTTGATTTTATTTATGAGATCGACATAAGCCGTAAGGGCGGCCGCTGTTTTTGCAATTCGTTCGATTTGGCCTTTCGCCAGCATTGACATTTCGGCTCTTTTTTCGTTTTCGAGAGCTGCAGAGATTACGGCCTGCTTGTCCTGGATCTGTAGACTGATTTCCTCAATAGCGAACAGAAGGTTTTCTTCCTGATGCGCCAGGCGTACGGCCTCTGATGTGAATCCATCGAGCTCCTTTTGCGCCTCTGCGTTTCCGAGGAAGGCCCGCGCGCTGATTTCTTTGCGCCGGACTGTGTGTCTGGCGGCCTCTGTTCTCGCGCCCTGCAGCTGCGATTCAAGGTCCGCCTTTTGACCGCCGAGGATTTCGAGTTCTGTTTTGAGTTCTACGCTTTTCATTTGAGAATTTCCTTTCTGATTGAGTTAAAAAGAATATTTGCCTCTTAAACTTCCGCCTGCATATCCCGACGATTGGCTTGAACCGCTGGCCCCTACTAAAACCTCGCCAATGGGTCCGCAATGGTTTCGGTTTACCTCGAAGGCTGCCAGCGCTAAGCTGTTCGCCCGGTCATCATGTCCGCCTACTGGGTGCCCTAAAGAATCCTTTCCCGTTCGTGATTTCTTGCGCTCGAGTGCGATCAGTTGCCGCGTTTGCGTCTGATCATCGAGGAGGTCAATTCGGCCCTGGTTGATCAGGGGAAGAAGTTCAAGGAAAGCTTCACTGGCGGTCAATTCCGAAACAATGTATTCGATGCCTTGATCTCTAAAGGCTTGGCGCACCCACTCACCGGAATAACGATCGCCTGTAACTTGCGAGACTTTGTAATCCTTCAAGACCTTCGCCATTTCGCCCACAACATCCTCGGGCCTCTTTGATCTGTAGCCACGAATACAATCTTGCGTGACATGCTTTTCTTCCACGTGTCCGATACTCAGCGTAAATTCATCAAGCCCGCCGCCGCTTGGATCTACACCCGCGAAGTAATGCCTTCCTGTCTGATAGGGAAGTTCAAAACGCCCGGATATCACGCAAGCCTCAACCGCTTCCCTGGAAAACGCTGAGCTGATAGTGTCGGTGAAAAGGGCGCCATACTCGCGGTCGAACATTTCAGGATCCCGGCTGCGCTCAGAATCAAGAAACTTTTTCGGGATGCTAGGGTTCATTTGCCAGCTGGCGGCCTGAATGCAAAGCAGGTCATCGCGCGTCGTCCGGCTTGCGTAATCCCTATACAGTTCTCCGGCCTTCGCGTAAGGACTCGATATCTTGATCAGCTTTGAGCGCGGGAAGGTTGCTTGCGCCGGCCGGATCGCATCAACAACTTCCTTGTCGACGTTTACGCCTTCAACCCGGAAGAACGCGAGCTCATCAAGAATAGCGGCGGGAATCGAGTAACCGCGCGTTGCTTTGAATGAGCAGGGGAAGATGCTGATATTCAATCCGTTTGTAAGCTCAATCTCTTCTTTGCGCGTTCTTCCGATCAGCTGGGAAAGCAGTTCGCTACCCTGAAGTTTCGCCAGGATGTAGTTGTATAAGATCCGCGCCGCCCGCATGTCTTGGCTGATTAGAACGATTGTGCCGCGTTCTCCGGCTGTTAAGTAGCGTTCATGTCCTCCGCATGCAGCCTCATAAACTGCGATATTGGCGGCCAGGCGGTCACTCTTGCCGGAACGTCTGCCACAAATAAACGTGCCTTCGGCGTATTCGCGCGGCTCAATAGTTTCTTTGCCTGAAGTCTGTAAGGCTATAGCTTCCTGCTCTGCGTTCAATGGCAGCCCATACAGCAGGCGCAATGCGGTCTCCTGATAAGGTCCGAGTTCCTCTCCGATAAGCTTTTTGTTTTTGATAAAACTGATAATGTCGAACTTCATGCGCCCTCTTGTCTGGTTGTGTGCCCATTGAGGAACTCGCCGATATCGATTCTTTTTTCTGGTGGCCGCAGTCCAAGCTCTGTATAGATCCTGTTGAGCGAGTTCTCAGCGCTGCGAATATCGCGGAAGCCTGTCTTTGAATCCGGGCTTGGATCGTGCAAGGCAAGGAAGAGTTCAAGGCGTATGACTAAATGCACCTTCCCGGCAAGGGTGATAGGCAAAGCTTGATATGAAGTATAGCCAAGATGACGCGCATATCGGTTCTCTCGCTCTGTGATCAGGCGGCCGTCTGTGCGCCTTCTGTCGATTGCGCCGGCTGAGTATGCGCGAAGCAGACTGATAGAGCCGTCTTTGATTCCATACCGATTGCAACGGTATCCTGTCCGGATTGGCAGGCTCGGCTTGCCCTTCTGCTTTTGGTCTGGATTCGATCTGCTTTGCGTTGAAGTTTCTTTCATGCCGCTTCCGTTTGTTATCCTCTGTTAGTTCGACACCTGTAAACACAAGGGCCCGATGCCTATATTCGGTTTCTCAAATCGAAGGTCAAGCGCCGCCGCTCTTGTTCGATGTATCTGCGGGCTGCTCCGATCCGCTTCTCTGCTGGCTTCTTTGCATGCCTTGAATCAATTCTGAATTAGCTTTAACCTCAGCCTCCGCGAGCAGTTCGCATGCAATCTCGTATAGTTGGCTGATCTTTGGGAAGTAGTCATGTCTTAAAAGGGCTCTCGCGTTCAGGGACTCCCATTGCTGCACTGTCAGGCGCCAGTTCCCAAGAATTTTTAGGTACTGTTTAACAAGCCCTGCTTTGAGTTCAAAGTTGAACCCTGCAGCTAATTCGATAAGCCAGGTTTTAAGATTCATGGCTATCCTCCATACTCATTGCCTGTTGAACTGTCTGTCTGTTTCGTTCGTCAAGCGTTTCCTTTAACCCCGATCCGTTGCCGTTCCTTCCGGCTTTGTTCTGCTTGTCTGATAACCAGAAGTTGATTGAGGACAGGATCCCTCTTTGGGTTTTCCGTTTTTTGGGATTTGCTAAAGTCCAACCCCGATAATTTCTCAATTCCTGATTAACATCAATTCCGGGATAAAGAATTTGCCATTCCTGAACTTGGCATTCCCGTATTGGATATTCCTTCCCTGTGTTAAGGGGAATTGTGATTACTGATAGAGAATCAACCTGCTCCGCGCATAAGGCTTTTAGCTGTTCCGGTTTCTGCTCCTGATAAGGATCCTGTTCCTGTTCCTGTTCCGGATTAGGCATACCCTTCGCGAAGGCTTCGGGTAAGGCTTCCCGAAAGGCTTTCGGTAAGGCTTCAAGGAAGCCTTTAACACGCTCTATTAATTGTGTTTTAGCCTTACATTCCGGAATTAAATCCAGAGACGCAGCCCAGGATTTAACGACATTTGGAGACTCAGGGCCGTTGTATTTCAGGAAGTTCGGAACGCCTATAAATGAGGACTTTTCATCGATCTCCAACATACCCTTTCGAAAGGCTTCCCCAAAGGCTTCCCGAAAGGCTTTCTCTGCCCAGCAAATTTCAGAGGCGAGCCCGGGAATTGAACTGCGCATTGCTCCAAGACTGGTCATATGTGGATGCGTCAGGATGTAAAAGAAACAAAGCTTCCCTTGATCGGTAAGACTGCAGAATTTCTCATCGTTCCAAATCCTGGAATCAATTTTGCGGTATCGGCCCATAATCAAATTCCTGTTCTTGCCACATGCTTTCGAATTTAGTGAATTGTTTTAGGAATATAAGTTGGAAGCTTCCCGTTGCCCCGTTGCGCTGCTTTGCGATAGTGATCTCTGTAATGCCGGAATTGTCTTCTGTTGGGTTGCGCATTTCCTCGCGCGAGATGAATAAAATCAAGTCTGCGTCCTGCTCGATCGCTCCGGATTCCCGAAGGTCCGAAAGCTGAGGTTTACGGTTGCCTGCGCGTTTTTCCACTTCGCGGTTGAGTTGAGATATGGCAATGATCGGAATATTGAGTTCCTTGGCCAGGTTTTTGAGACCGCGGGAAATTTCAGTTACTTCCTGGTTGCGGCTTTCGTAGCGGCGCCCGGATCCGGAAACCAACTGCAGGTAATCAACAACAAGCAATTCGATGCCGTGCTCGATCGCCAGGCGCTGCGCGCGGGATCGAATCTGAAGCATTGTCAGGTTGGCTGAGTCGTCAATGAATATCGGCGAAGAGTCAATTAGTGCGCTTGCGGCGCTTATCCGGTTCCATTCCTCCCGGGTCAAGAATCCGGTTTTAATTTTGTGGGCGTCTACTCTCGCCTCTGATGAAATCATTCGCTTGATCAGGGAATTACTACTCATCTCCAACGAAAACATGCCGACTGGTTTTTTTGTTTTTATGGCCACGTGTCTTAGAATGTCCGTTGCAAACGCCGTTTTCCCCATTCCAGGGCGAGCTGCAACGACAACTGAATCCTTCCGGCCTAACCCTCCGGTAATGGCGTCGAAAGCGGAGAACCCGGTTGACAGTCCGGTTACTGAAGTTTTCTTTGTGGAAGCCTCCTCGATTTCCTTGAAGGCCTGGCCTACGATCTCCGAAGCTTTACTGAAGCCCTGCTTAATCTCCCGGGCGCCCAGCTTGAATAGTTCAGCCTCTACATTTTCTATTACTTCTTTTGGCTGGCTTTTGGGCTCAAGACAAATCTGTACATTATTGGAGAATAGCTGTGCGATTTGGCGCATCGTCGCAGCTTCTCGCACGATTTCTGCGTAATGCTTGACGTTGGTGCATCTAGGAAGTCCATCTGTTAGGGTGGCTAAATATGCTGCGCCGCCCACCTTTTCGAGTTCATCGTGGCGCCGTAATTCGTCCATGACGATGATTGGATCGCACGGCCGATCGTCCCGCATTAGGCAGAGCATTGCCCGATAGATAATCCTATTGGGCTCATAATAAAAATCGTTTTCGTCCTTAAGTATTTCCGAAGCATTGAAGATGACTTTATCATCGAGAAGTATTGCGCCGAGTACCGAGCGTTCAGCTTCCAGATTATGCGGTAGCATCCGATCCGGGTTATTCGCTGGCATCGATAAGGCCCTTTCGTATCCGGATAACTTCAGCTTTTTCCAGGAAGCAAATATCAGCCTCGGTTTGGTTGCCGTCCTCGATCGCCTGCCGCAGAGCCTCAGTTATGCGGACGCCGAATTTTTCTAAAATTTCGTCTTGGGAATTATCGAAAATGGGCGTCGGAAGAGGTTGGTTCATTTTATTTCACCTCGCCGAAGAAAATCCTCAATATCCGAATTCCTGAAACGGACATATCGCCCAATTTTGATAAAACGGAAGGGAAGCGTTTTCGAGTGGATCCGGCCATAAATCCAGCTTTTCGGAATTTTGGTCAAAGCTTCAAAATCGTCAGGCGTGAGCAGCTCATCATTTCCGGCCCGGGCGGGCCCGCGCATTTCTACTACAGCTCCGGCGTTCATTTATGGCACCTATTCTGGCATCCATCACTGGTGTAATCGGAATATCCGCAAAACTCGCGTACCATGCGCCAGGGAACATCCTGCCCGAGGTAGATTTCCTTCAACATGGTTGCGGTGATGGAATGGTTATATTCTGAAAAGCGCGCTTCGATTATGTCGCGCAGGCCTTTGAATATCTCCTCATCGGTGGGTTTGTGGCCGTTGGATCTGCGTTGCAGGTAACTGAAGATGACCCCGGCCATGCGCGCAGTATATTTCTCAAGAGACACCTGCCGGGGATGTCTCGTGCCTGGATCCATAAAGAACGTGAACCTAGCGTCCTTAAGCTGGTTGCTGAGATCCCGTTCAATTGCTTCGATCGTTAAAACATCTGTTTTTGATTTCATAGTGTGCTCTCCAATTAACAAGGCCGATTATCGGGCACACGAATAGAAGAAGGGAAATCAGCGAAGCTGGTAGCAAATTAGGAATTCAACTGGCGAGCTTTATTTATGCGGGTTTGGTGTTTAAAAAAAGATGCTACCGTTTAGGTAGCAACACGGTAGCATCATCTGACGTAGGAACGATTATCCATCAGAAATTTGCGATCGGCGCCATGAAATTTTTCTGGATAATTATTTTTTACTTCATTCCGTTCTTTCATCATCCTCTGCCTCCAATAACGGTGGGTGGCGTTTTTTGGGTTTTTGTACGTATCTTGATAGGCAAGGGCGTGCCACTCCTTGCATTTATACTGTCCCTCTCGCCATGCTGCTGGAGTTCTCTGTTTTGCGGGCTCATCCATTTTCTCGCAGTATTCTTTAAGCTTAAGATCGGCGAAGTGAAGAATCCACATATCGCGTTCAGATTTAATGCTGGAGAACTTCCTATTGTTGGACTTGCGATTAATCCCCTTGGGGCTTTTGGAGTGTGTTGGCCTATCAGCGTCTTTAGATAATACAATATCGTTGGTCGAGTAAATATTCCCCAGCTCAAACCGGATTGCATCCAGAAATTCATTAAAGCTTGCGGCTACGACGTTATAAGCTCGCGCGTCGGCCCACACTTCGATTGGCACTGTGAATGCGCCGCGGGGAGAGATTAGGTCAATTAAATTAATCCACTGAGATGTATTAGGCGGCTCAAATATATTTGTGCCATCAGAAAGGCTGCCTTTTTTTAATTTCGCTGTGGGGATTAACACGTTTTTTAAATTAAACGGTTTGGGGTCTCGAAGGTCAAAATACAATGACTTAAGAGGCTTTCCTGTCTGGCCGTGCTTTTCTTTTTCGAGCGCGACAACTTCTAACGCTACAACTGGGATCCTGAGGCAATAGAGGCGAGACTGATCATTAATTGAATCTTTTATAATCTGCGCGACCGGTTTTTCTTTTAGAAGCTGCAAGCAAACAGCCTGGCCTTTTTCGTCAGCATAAAATCTTTCCTTAAGGCTACTCCTTAATTCTCGGACTATCTGGCTGTAAATTAACATTCCGCCACCTTCCTGACGATTCCCGCTTGAACGATTGGAAGGGGCCGCGGGAAGGCGGGCCCCGTTCGCCGCCTGGAGCGACCAGACAGCTATCCAAAATCGAGTTGATTATACAACCGCGTTTTCGAAATCAATCAATGTTTCAGCGCTAACACCCGCTAACAACCTCAGCAAAACAGGCAAATTCAGCAAAGATTGGATAAAGCCGAAATCAGCATAAATAAAGGCTGCAAGATTGGGCAAAGATTAGCTAAAACGCCTGGAGAGGTCTCCGGAATCGAAGGTCGCAGGTTCGAACCCTGCCAGGCGTACTCCTCTCACAAAAGTTCCGGCGCAATACCGCATTGTTTTTACAATATCAAATCCGCTCGGCTCTGGGAATATCCCCGGCGTCCTTGTCGCCCAACAGTTGAAAATTACTTAATGTCTGAATACGCTGACATTTGTCACGGAAATACTAATTGTGCTTGCGCTGATCCGACCCAAATTGTTAATGTAACGCAATTGTAGGATCCTATAGTGGGAATTACTGAAAACATGAATTCGAGAAGGAGGAAGTTGTACCTCATGAAAAGCAAAATTATTTTAGCTGGAATAGTTGTCATGCTGGCGATGACGTTGACGGTATGGGCTGCCGATGTCGCAGGAAAATGGACTGCACAAGCCCAGGGTTCCGATATCACCATAATTTTTAAAGTTGCAGGAACCGCATTGACGGGAACGCTGGAGAATTCTCAAATGCCCGGCGCAGTCGATATCAAAGACGGCAAGATCGATGGCGACAACGTTTCATTTACCATCGTCCGTCAAATGGGCGAAACGGAAATGAAAATCGTATGGAAGGGCAAAATTGCCGGAGACGAGATCAAGTTTAAACGTGAAGCCGCAGGCGGCGGTGGAGCGATGGGCGGCGGCATGGGCGGCCCCGGTGGCGGCGGCGGCGCTGCTGCAGCTGAGGAAATTATCGCCAAAAGAGCTAAGTAAGCTAAGTTAGTAAAAAGATGAGCTGATGGGCGGGCAGATCGCATGTGTGTCCTTGCAACTGCCTGCCTGCGCTGCAAGACGGCCCCCGAAAGCGGGAAGGGCAGAATGCGGAACAAAATAGCGTTAGCGCCTTCGGCTTTTGCCCGAAGGCGCTAATTTCTCAATGCCAAATTTGAAGCGCGCTTATTATTCTTTGTTATAGACGAGTTTCTGTTGTGTCCCGCCATACTGCTGGTTGTTTACAACTTTTAGCGTCAGCACTTTGCCGTCTTTTGAAAGTGAATAAGTCTTCTTTAGGCTGGTGGGGGTGTTGGATTTGACCTTTTGAGTGACCTCGAATTTAGAACCGCTCAACTTAACCTTCGTTTCCTGTTTAGCTTGAGTCGCAGGTTGGCCCCACATCCCAGCCACCTGTACCATTTCTTTTATTACGATTCCATCAAGCTTAAAGACCTCGACAATATCTTTGCCGTTGTTTGCGCCCTTATTGGTGATGGTTATTTCCTGGGGAGTTTGCTGGATTACCAATGTCTTGTTTGCCTGCTGACCTCCACGGCCCATACCGCCACCGGGACCGCCCATGCCGCCCATCATGCCGGGACCTCCCATGCCGCCGCCCATGCCTCCCATGCCACCCATCATGCCGCCGCCCATGCCGCCGCCGCCGGTTGATTTAGGCGCAGCGTCGCTGAGTTTGGTGTCCTGCTGCCATGTTCCGCTAAAATCCGCCGGCGGATTCGCCGCCCAGATGCTGAAACTCAGGAATAAAGCCATAACGCAAAGAAAAACAGCCACTCGTTTCATAATTCACTCCTGTTGGGTCACAATCTTGTTTCTGTAATATGCCGATTTTTCGGATGTTCAAATTCAAATGTTCGTTATCATAATTCTAAGGGAGGTGAAAATCTATAGGATTTGCACCTCTAAGCTATTAGTTGCGGCTCAAGCATTTTAGGTTCAAAAAATTCTTTTCAAGGAATAATTTTTTTACTGTAATATGTCGCCAAACCCTTGTGTCGAGGTAACTATGCCGCTATGGAGAAGACTGTATAACACCGTCTGGCTTGCCTTTTTTGCATGTGTTTTGATTCCGCGCTGGATGGGCGCCTCCGCAGGCTTTCCCGTGCATGCGCTGTTGGGATTGCTGCTGTTGATTTTAACCCTGGCCAATGCCCGAAAATTGGCGGCTCTGGACGTTCCTGCCCGCCTGCAACGCATCAGCAAGGTTACAGCGGGATTTGCAATTTTCCAGCTTGTCTGCGGATTTGCTTTGGGAGGCGTCAGCCACCTGGCTCCCAATGTGGCCTGGGCGCTTTCATTGCTTCGCGCTGTTCATATAATCTGCGCGCTGACAATCCTGGCCCAGGCCTCTTCTGTCGCGACAGGCTATGATATGTGGGAAGAAAAAGAATTCGGCGGCGCCGCAGGTAAAACAAATTAAGCGCTTGAAGAGCTTTTACGCGGAGGTTGAAAGGAAAGTGCCCTTCGGTTCGGCGAAATTGACGGCTAAGAAAAACACGCCGATGGCATACTGCGTATCTCTTCCGGTCGTCTTCATTTGAGCGTTGGTGACTTCGCAGGAAGCTTCAAGAAAACTGCAGCTGATTTTCAGGACGGTTTTAGGAAGAAGCTTCTCATTGCAAATGAAACGCATGCCTTTGGGAGAAAGATCTACCAAGGATCCCTGTTTGGCTTCGCCCGGCCAGCTGGTGTAATAATGGATCGGATCGGAAAAACTGGTGCGTGTCCACGCTCGTTTGCCGGAGCGTTGGGCCGCCTCATCATCGGCGGATTGAAGCGGCGTCCGGCACATGGAACAGGTTTCCCCCGGCTCCGGATCTCTGGACAGCGCCCTTTTACAGAACGGGCAAAGCACTGGGACCAGCGGTTGCGTTATTTTAAGACGGCCCCGTTTGGCGCTGGTGAGCTTTAGGAATAGCTCCTTATTGTAAGCCTTGCGGCGCTCCGGATCGCTTAGGACTTCATACGCTTCGTTTAAAACCACCGCTGCGAAACCGGATCCTCCCATGTCGGGGTGCAGTTTAAGTTCCCGCATTTGAGTATGGTAGCTGGCTCGGATTATTTCGATCGGCGCGTCGGGCTGTACCTGTAATATGCGGTAATAATTGCGGCGGTTTTTCATCGACCTTTTAAACGACCTCAGTATTTTTAAAAAAGAACTTAACGGTTTTTCTCCATATTTACAAAGAAATTGTGTTAGAACACAGTCATCAATTATATCCCGAATCATGTTGCCAAGGAGAGATGAATGGACCAGCTGCCGCAAGTCGAATATGGATATTCGAAAAAACAGATTGCTCTGGCGATGACCGCCCTTTTTGCCGTCTATGGAACCATGACTTATTTTGTCCAATCCCTGCCTATCGCCAGGCCGAAAATGGCGGCTGAACTGAACGGCATGCCTTTATATGCCTTGTCGGTGTCGCTTCCTAGCCTGGTAATGGCATTTGCAACCCTGGTCTTCGGCAAATTTTCGGATTTGTTCGGGCGTCGATTTATCCTGATGGTGTCGCTGTCTTTTGCCCTGGCAGGTTCCATCTTGAGCGCGATAAGCCCGAATTTTACCTTCCTGATCGTTGCTACAGTGATTGGCGCCGTGGGCTCGGGATCGATGATGCCGATCGTTTTTGCCGTAGTCGGAGATCTGTTTGCTCCGGATAAACGCGGCAAATGGATAGGATTGCTGAATATACCAACTTTGGTATTTGCGGTCATAGGCCCAACTCTGGGCGGATTGTTTACGGAACACCTCAGCTGGCGCTGGATTTACTGGATTTCAATTCCTTTAGTGGTTTTTTGTTTGATAACGGTGCAGATGGGCGTCCCTTCCGTGGTTCAGAAAAGAATAAAAGGCAAATTCTATTTGCCCGGGTTCCTGCAGCTTTTGATAGGCGCAGCTGCATTAATTATGGGAATCTTCCTTTACAGGACTCCGCAACCATGGTTGTCCATTCAATGGATCGGATTAGCAGCTCTTCTGATTGTCTTCGGGGTTTTATTTATCTGGACCCGATCAAAAAGTAAAATCGATTATCTGGGATGCGCGTTGGTTTTTGTTGCCGCTTCTACAATGATTTGGGGGCTTTCCATCGCGGGGACCGCATATCCATGGTCGTCTGTTCAGGTGGTCCGGCTTTTAGCGGTTTCGATTTTGTTCTGGGTTTTATTTATCTGGTCTGAATTCAGCGCCAAAGAGCCGGTTTTAGATCCCAAGGTGTTTAAAAACCGGATATTCCTGACGATCGCAGGCGCATCCATGTTTTCTTTCTTCGGGCAGATAGGACTCCTGATGTATTTCCCGATGTATCTGCAGGGGATTCAAGGGCGCTCCGCCACTTTGAGCGGTCTGATTATCACTCCATTCAGCGCATTAATGGCTGCGGTCGGCGTTGGCGTCGGATTTCTGCTTGCCCGGTCCAAGCGTTTTAAATGGATGTATGTCCTGGGATTCGGTCTCGCTACTGTCGACATGTTTGTAATTGCTTATTTCAATCAAGGGACGCCCATAGTATTGATTGTGCTTGCCGCGGTCGCCATCGGGGTAGGGTTGGGAGCCGTTCCGACTATCAACACATTGGTGATTCAGAATACTATGCCCAAAAATCTGCTGGGCGTAGCGATGGGCGCCATATTTTTCTGCATATCGATGGGGGTGGCGATTGCCCCGGCGGTTCTTGGCTCGGCGGTGAATTCCGTTTCCGCCGGCAAATTGGCCCAGACAGCGCCGGCGGAATTGCAGCGTTTGCGTTTGGAAGATAAGAAGACCTTCGACGAGCTTACCGATTCAAAAGCGTTGATGCTCGATAAAAATAAAGAGGCGGATAAAAAGGCGTTGGCTGCTTTGGAACAAAGCTTCCAGGAGAAGTGGCCTGAGACGAAGGATCTTTTTCCTGAAACGATCCAATCCATCCGCAGTTCTCAGGAAGCGGGATTGCAGGCCGCTTTCTTAGTCGGCGCCATCGCGATGCTGTTGGCTTTTCTGTTGATCTGCACCATTCCGAAAGATTCCCTGGGCGCCGGCGGGCCCGCCCAATAACGCATGGTTGGTGCGGCCTCCGCGGCTGAAAGAATCGGTGTGGTTTCAGTCGTCCCTACGGGACTCATCTATTTTCCTTCGCCAGACCCGGCACTAAAGTGCCGGGCTAAACTCATTTCGTCCCTAACGGGACGAACAAAACCGCGGGATGCATACTGGATCGCCCAATGGCGCATGGTTATGGCGGCATTGGGCCATCGGCCTGTTTCTGCCTAACGCGTCTTGAATGGCATGCAAAAATGTTGCCTTATTTGACGAATGTACCGATTGCGACCGTCCCGTTCTCGACGGGATTGGATGGCATGCAAAAATGTTGCCTTATTCCATGAATGTACCGATTACGACCGTCCCGTTCTCGACGGGATTGAATGGCATGCATAAATGTTGCCTTATTCCATGAATGTATCAATTACGACCGTCCCGATAGGGACGGTGTGAATTTAGCGCGGCACTTTAGTGCCGGGAATAGATAGGCAACAATCAAAGAGTCCCGTTAGGGACGATTGAAAGAATCAATTTCAGTCGTCCCTACGGGACTCATCTATTTTCCTTCGCCAGACCCGGCACTAAAGTGCCGGGCTAAACTCATTTCGTCCCTAACGGGACGAACAAAACCGCGGGATGCATACTGGATCGCCCAATGGCGCATGGTTATGGCGGCATTGGGCCATCGGCCTGTTTCTGCCTAACGCGTCTTGAATGGCATGCAAAAATGTTGCCTTATCCGACGAATGTATCGATTGCGACCGTCCCGTTCTCGACGGGATTGTAGGGCATGCATAAACGTTGCCTTATTCCATGAATGTATCGATTGCGACCGTCCCGTTCTCGACGGGATTGAATGGCATGCAAAAATGTTGCCTTATCCGACGAATGTATCGATTACGACCGTCCCGTTCTCGACGGGATTGTAGGGCATGCAAAAATGTTGCCTTATTCCACGAATGCATCGATTGCGACCGTCCCGTTAGGGACGGTGTGAATTTAGCGCGGCACTTTAGTGCCGGGAATAGATAGGCAACA
>CAYTYP010000059.1:0-22265 GCA_964441405.1 uncultured Acidobacteriota bacterium | reverse complement strand
TTCGGACCCCGCACCGAACTCGACTGCTTACTCTTATATGTTTATCAGGGACGGATGAGTTTAGCCCGGCGCTAAAGCGCCGGGCTAAACTCATCCGTCCCTGATAACGGGACGTGGCATTCGATACCTTCTTGCGATATTGCAACAATTATGAATAACCCATAATTAAAGGATTGGATTCCAATGCCGTGTTTTTTCAATCCATCGTGTCAGGCGGCATGCCCGGCAGGGGTCAATTTCCCCGAATTCCTCTATTTATTACATAATTGTAGCTTTGATCAGGCTCTTCATACAATTTTGAAGGAGAATGTAAAGCTCTTAACCACGAAACACACGAAATTAAAATATTTATATTTCGTGTGTTTCGTGGTTGATTTTCTAAATCTCAAGCGCGCGTTCAAAAGCGGATATGGCTTTTTCCCAGGTAAAATTTTGGATGTAGGCGTTGCCGGCCCGAGCGATGCGCCAACGCAGTTCATTATTCCGAATCAATTGCAGGATGTTGTCGGCCAAAGCGGGCGGATCCTTGACCGGGCTCAGCAAAGCGGTGACGCCATGTTGGGCGAAATCCCTATGCCCGTTGTTATCGGTCGCTGCAACCGCACACCCACAGGCCATGGCTTCGGCGGGAGGAAGCCCCCAGCCCTCGACCCAACTGGGCGCGACGAAAATGGCAGCTTCATTATATAAACTTCGCAGGCGATTCCGGCTGGGATTTCTAAAATAGGAAATATACTCGGGAACAGTTCCAACCGGAGAGTCCAATCCAAAAAGCAATACGCGCAGGTTCGGAATTTGTGCGCGCACCTGGTTCAACGCCGTCCATCCATCCACCCAGCCCTTGCTTTCGGCTCGATGAAACATCATCGCGACAGTATCCGTGGAACGCTGCTCTATTCCTTCATCAATTCCGTAAGCTTTGAAATCAATCCCATTAGGAATATAGAGAGCGTTTTCCCCGATCGCCTCCGCCATTTTCTGCAGCCATTTCGAAATAACAATCTTTTTAAACGGCATGCGCCATGTGGCCCGCAACCGCTTTTCGGAAAAAGCAAACGTTTCGTAGCCTTGAATTAAATAGAAGGGCTTTCCTTTTTCAGGAGGATAATCAGCCAACCACTCTGCTGTGGCGCAGGCAGTCGCCACCGTCACATCACCCGGCGGTATATATCGGGCATGCAGCGAGGGGACCCATTTCAGATGGACTTTGGGATCAACGGCGAACCATCGATCGGGACGATAGTTGCCGGTCACGCTGCGGTGCAGGAAGCGCCACATTTTTTCAGGGCGTTTGGCGAAAGAGGTGTCGATTTCCAGGCGAGCCGGGTGGATCACCGTCACATCATGGTTGCGCCGGGCCAAACCATTGGCGTACTCATAGACGACTTTCATTCCTCCGCCCGGTTTTTCCCCATGCCCCGGCAGCAAAAAATTAATTCTCATTTATTCCGGCAGTATGTTTTCAATCGTCAATCGTAATTCGTCAATCGTCAATGGTTATACCCGCTTGCTTTCAATGCCGCTGCATGCCGCTTCCGGCGCGCGACGCGACGCCGAGCCGTCTGTTCATCTTCTTTGTACGCTCCGCTCTCAGGCCGCCATTTATCAATCGAGAGCGTTTGGGTGCACATCATATCCGTCGTAAACCAGAGCGCCTGGGTTTCTCCGCCGACCACTATCGAGCGGATCTGGTCCGGATTTAAATAAGGAGCGATCAACGCATCCTTGGGCAGCTTCCACCATGAGGCAAATGGTTCGACGCCATCTCGGGCAAGAGGCTGGCTGAAGGAGTACCCGAGATCGGATGAGAAAAACTGCCCGGCGGTCATTTTGAAGTTTTTCGATATCCATTCGCCAAGTTGTCGGGCGGTATTAAAGCCCTGCTCTTTCAGATGGCCGGCGACCAGCGGATCCATTACAAAAGTGATTGCCCCGGTAATGCCTGCAAACGCCTGCAGGAGAATCAGCATTTCTTCTTGCGCCGGCCTGCAGCATCCGGCGGCGCCCATACTGGTAATCGCACTCCAGCCGCGGAAGATGCTGATGACGCTTTCTTCTTTTTTGAAACCCTTCTGAACGTGGAACGGATCCCAAACGCTTCTCTCTTCATTCTCGGCGAAGCACATATTGTTGTAATTCAGCGGGTTCCCGGTCGATCCCATAAAAGTTTCGCCCAGTCGCGAGTCGCCCAAATTGATGGTCAACAACGTCCAGGCTCTTCCGATAACGGAATTGGCGTAATTAAACGGACTCAGCGCGCCCAGCCCGCAATTCATACCGATCTCCTCGCGTATCGGTCCGTTGACGACCGCCATTCTGCCGAAGGACGTGGTTGAACTCGGCATCGAGCCTTCCTGGCCTGCAGCCAGAGCCAGGATGACCGGCAGGTGTTCAGGGCCGGCTCCTGCCATAACGGCATTAATTGCGACTTTCTCGACTGTGTATTCAAACTGTTCCTGCTGAGTTGTGATGGTCATCCGGCCTACGACTTGATTGGGATCCGCAGCAGTTCCAGTCAGGATGTGCGCCACTCGCTCCTCGGTGGGCAACACGATCGGCAATCCGTCGGTCCAGTCGTTTTCGAGAAAGAGGCGATGCAGATTCTCTTCAGTGTCCGGCTTGAGCATGCGCGGGCGTGGAGCTCCACGCAACGGCTTCGGGTTGCGTTCTTCTTCGGTCAGCGGCTTTGTCAGCGCATCCACAACCTGGGGCATTATCGGCTTTCCTGTAATGGGATCCTTGCCTTCGGCGTATTGCCGCAACACTTCCCTGGGTCTCCCGACCAGAGGATAAGGGGGGAAAGAAAATCGTAGATTCATCCCATGATTTTTCGAATCCGTCGCTGCGAATTCCGCGAAGCGCGCGCTCGCCATCGGCGCGGTAGGAATTCCGAACTGTGTTTCAAGAACTCTGCAATGCTCGGCGACACTCGCCGTGCAACCATCTCAGCCGCCGACCCCCAAAATGGCCGCATGCCCTTTGAGCCTAATTTCCGCGTAAAGGTCCGGATCGCTTAGAAACATGTTCCCTTTTTTGTGTCTCAACTCGGTCTTAATCGAAGGAATGTTTCTGTGCAGCCATGCGGCCGCTTCTTCAAGGAATTCATATCCGCCTCCGAATCCCACGTCGACCAGGTAGATCGTTTTACCCTCAATGGCGTCCAGTCGCGGGGCGAGAGGTAAAGGTTTTATGGTAGCTGTCGGTTGTCCTCGAGGATCGAGGACCTCCCGAAGCGCGCCGGTTGACTGAGATGCATTCTGTGCCATGGTATTGCCTCCTTCTTTTGCCGGTATGGACAAATGTAATTTACGATAGATTGGGATTAAATAGTAGTCAGTAGTCGGTTCTGCCACTATCTATGCTGGATTGAAAAATCTGTAACTGGTAGTCACAGGGCCGCTCCGCGCTGTCTTAGAACTCGTGATTATCAGCAAACGGCAGATCAGCTGCGAAGCAACGCCAGAACCGATTTTTTCTCAGGACCTACGGGACTAAATATGCGCCATTCCCATTTTCCCGGCGCTAAAGGCCCGGCTATTTTTACTCCTGGGTTCTGGCTCTTGGCTCCTGTCTTCTGCTATGATCATGAAAAGAACATCTGCAAAGGAGCTCTGAATTATGCGGTCGGCCAAATTCCTGTTTTCTGCAATCCTCCTGTCGATCTTTCTTTGGAGCGTTGCATCTTATGGCGCAGAAGACAGCCGGATCGCCGCCCAAGCGCGCGAAATCGAAGACAACCTGATTGCGCCTTGCTGCTGGTCCCAGCCGGTTTCCCAGCATTACTCTGAAGCGGCTGAAAAGATTCGGCAAGAAGTGCGCCGGATGGTCGCATCAGGAAAAACTCGCGATGAAATCATGGATCATTTTGTCGCACAATACGGAGAAAAAATACTCGCAACCCCACGCCCCAAAGGATTCAATGTTCTAGCCTATATTTTGCCCTGGGGATCTCTATTGTTGGGAGCGGGCTTCGTATTGGTTCTGATTCATAAGATACGATCATCGGTTCCGGCGCCTGAATCATCAACCCCGCCACCGCCGGATTCGCATTATTATTCCGTGATCGAAAAAGAAATGAAGGAATTGGAAGAATAAAGCGCATAAGTTGATATGAATATCGATCGTCATCCTCAGACATTCAACCGACAATTGGAAGAGATAGTCCGCCGTTACCCAAGCCGGATCGCTTTTCGGATGAAAACGCCTCAAGGCTATCCGACTACCTCCTATTTGGAAGCGTACCGCCAAATCAGGGGCGTAGCATCAGGCCTGCTCGCCCTGGGGCTGAAACCCGGCAGCAAAATAGCGATAGTATCGGAGAACAGGCCGGAATGGGTTGTAGCCTATATCGGGATTTACCTTGTGGGAATGGTCGCAGTTCCGTTGGACGCACAGATATCTCCGGCAGAATGGCGGCTCCTGATAGAGGATTCCGAATCTCAACTGGTTTTTGTGAGCGGCCTTTTGCTGCCCAAATTGTATGCGGCCCTCAGCAATTGCCGCCCGCCTCGCCGCCTGGTTTCCTTTGATGCTGTTTCCGGAGATCACGATGCTCGCGATGAGCTTACAGGACTGATCGCATGGGGTGAAGGATTGCCCGAACCGCCGGTCCTTCCGGAAATCCTGCCTTCGGATTTAGCCACGATCATTTACACTTCAGGGACAACCGGCGCGCCGAAAGGCGTAATGCTCACCCACTCCAACATTGTGAGCGAGCTTCAATGCGTCCTCAGCGCAATACACTTGGATAAAAATGACGCTTTGCTTTGTCTCCTCCCCTTGCAGCATGTCTTGGCTTCAATCGTTAATGTTCTGGTCCCCTTGTCCCGGGGCGGTCAGACTGTTTTCGCCGACACTCTGAAACGTTCGGAAATACTCGATGCGCTGAAGGAGTCGGGCATCACCATCCTGGTGACAGTGCCTCAGTTTTTTTATCTGTTTCACAACCGGATCCAGGAAGAGCTCACCAAGAAACCCGCATGGGCGCGCAAACTGTTTCATGGAATGCTGTCGCTGAACCGCTTCTGCATGCGTTATCTAAGCATCCATTTGGGCAAGATGCTTTTCTCTAAAATCCATAAAAGCTTTGGCGCAAAGCTTCGCCTGTTCATCAGCGGCGGATCCTCTTTCGATCGCAAGGTGGCGGAGGATTTCCATAACATGGGTTTCACAATTCTGCAGGGATTTGGATTAACCGAAACCACTGGGGCCTGCGCCGTTACGCGCGTAGAAAATAATGTCCTCGGCTCGGTTGGCCCTGCTATCCCCGGCGTGGATATTGAAGTATCAGCGCCGGACGAAACTGGAACCGGGGAGATCCTGGTTCGCGGGCCTGTTGTGATGCAGGGTTATTATAATAATCCTGCCGCAACCGACGAGGTCCTCAAGAACGGCTGGTTCCATACAGGAGATCTGGGCCGGCTGGACGCCAATCGGAACCTCTTTATTACGGGACGGAAGAAAGAAGTCATCGTATTGCCCAACGGCAAAAACATATATCCCGATGAGATGGAGGTCCATTACCAGCAGAGCCCCTATATCCAGGAAATGGCGGTCATTGGAATTGCCGACGCTCAGGAGCGGGGAGAAAAGCTGCATGCTGTGGTCGTGCCGAATTTCGATTATCTGAAATCAAAAAAAATTGCCAACGCCCGGGATGCCTTGAGAGATGTGATCGGGGCCCTTTCCAATCAGCTGCCAAAATACAAGCGCTTGATGAGCTATCAGATTCAAAGCGAGCCGCTTCCCCGCACCACAACACGAAAAATAAAGAGAGTTGAGCTCAAGAAGATGGTTGAAAGCGGTCAACTGCAAGCGGCTGATAACACGCCATTGCAAGCGACGCCTCGTCCGGAAGACGAAGCCCTGATGAACTCGACCATGGGACAGGAAGTCGTTCGTTGTCTGCGCGACACCTGCCATCGGGACATGGCCATCGACGCCAATATGAATCTCGAACTGGATCTCGGCTTCGATTCCATGGAAAGAGTCGAACTGCTCGCCAGTATCGAACAGGCTTTGGATCTGCAGTTGCCTGAGGATTTCGGCAGCGAGATACATACGGTGCGGGACCTGATAGACCGGCTGGAACAGCAATCGGGAATTGCAACTCGCACAGGCGCGACAGCGCGGCAAAGCTGGAAGAACATCCTTTCGGAAGAATCCCTGAAACGTGAAGAAGATTTGACGGTTCCGCTGGCAGGCTCTGCCGTTTCCTTATTGAAATACGTTATTTTAAAATTGCTCTATCTTATTTTCCGAATAGCGCTGAGGCTCGAAGTGCGGGGCTTGAATAATCTTCCCGAAAAGGGTCCGTACCTGGTCTGCCCAAATCACCAGAGCTATCTCGATCCTATTGTTCTTTCAGCCGTTCTCCCTTATCACATCTATCGCAAAATGTTTTTTGTAGGCTATAGTGAGTTCTTCAGCGGCTGGTTCATGAAACTGGCGGCGCGATTCACCAATATCGTGCCGGTCGATCCGGACGCGCACCTTCTGCGGGCTATGAAGATCGGCGCTTATGGACTCAGGAAGGGCCTCGTCTTATGTATTTTCCCGGAAGGAGGCCGATCCTTTGATGAAGAAATGCAGGATTTCAAAAAAGGGGCGGCCATTCTTTCGAATGAACTCAAGGTCCCAATGGTTCCAGTAGGCATCCAGGGCACGCATAAAGTATGGGCGAGAAACAGCAACCGCATCCGGTTTCATAAAGTGCGCCTCGGGATCGGCAAACCTCTCTATCCATCGCAGAGCGAAGCAACGGATCCGTACCAGGAAAACCTCGAACGCCTGCGCAACGCCGTACAGAATCTGATTTAGCGCCGCGTTCTCTGCGGTTTCGCAGCTGTTAAATCAAAAGCAATACCAGCGCAGTTACGAAAATGTTCAGTATGGAGAGGGGGAGCAGGAATTTCCAGCCGAGTTGCATGAGCTGGTCGTATCGGAAGCGCGGCAGCGTCCACCGGATAAGCAATAAAAACCAGCAGAAGAAAAATACTTTAAACGCAAAAGCCGCCATTTGAAGGCAAGTTATGAGCAGATGGGGCAAAGCATGGAAAGATCCCCACGGCAGGTGAAATCCGTCGGATTGAAGATACGGGACCTGCCATCCTCCGAAGAACAGAGTTGCGATCAATGCGGCGATCAGGATCGTCTCGATAAAATCCGCCATGAAGAACGCGCCGAATTTCATACTGCTGTATTCGACAAAATAACCGATGATCTCCGATTCTCCTTCAGGCAGATCGAAGGGAATACGCTTTGTCTCAGCCATTCCGGCGGTCACGAAAAGAAGAAATCCCAATGGCTGCAGAAAGATTCCCCATTTCGGCAGCCAGCCCCAGAGCAGCTCGCCTTGCGCACGATTCAATTGGCCGAGATCCAGGGCGCCGAATATCATGAGCAGCCCGACCAGCGTGGCGCCCATCGTGATTTCGTAGCTGATCATCTGGCCGGCAGCGCGCAAGCCTCCAAGAAAGGCGAATTTATTATTGGAGGAAACTCCGGCGAGAAAGACGCCGTAAATGCCTAACGACATCATGGCAAAGACAAAAAGCAGCCCGACATTGAGCGGCAGCACCGATAGTTCGATAGTACGCCCTGCTATTTGAATGGAATCGCCAAACGGTATGGCAGTAAAGCTCATCAAGGCAAAAAACAGAGCGGCGAAAGGGGCCGCGGTATGCAGCGTTTTGTCGCCTCCCGGAGGAACATAGTCTTCTTTAAAAAACATCTTCAGAGCATCGGAGAAGATGTGGCACAGCCCAAAAGCCCTGACGCCGAAAATTTCTGCGCGGTTCGCTCCCAGCCTGTCCTGCATAACGGCGGATTGTTTGCGTTCCATCCAGGTCAGGAAGGAAGTGAGGGTGAGGATGCCTATAAGGAAAAACAGCGCTTTTGCCAATACGATCGCGATCTCGATCCACATACTGTTTCCCTTTTATGTCTTTAACAGCTGTCCGCTTTCACCTAAAGTCCGGTAAGTCATGCCGGCGAACGCTTCAATTTTTTTCCCTATTTCGACAAAAGCCTCTTCCGCAGAAAGGTAATGCAAAGGTGCGCCGAGTTCCGTCGCCACTTTCGAGAGAATTTCAAGATCGGGTAGAGATTCGCCTAAAGGAGGAACGGCTGCATGAAATTGCTGGACTCGCCCCTGAAGATTGGTAAACGTTCCCTCTTTTTCAGCATAAACTGCAGCGGGGAGCTGCACGTCGGCCAGGGCGGCTGTCGCATGATTCCATGACCCCTGAAAAACCACCCAATCCACCTTGCCCAGCGCCGACTCGACCCGATCCCGATCGTATCCACGCATCAGGTCATGCTGGAAAATGTAAAGCAGGTGGATGCGTCCTTCCTCGCACCGGCGCAGCAGGTCTTCGCTTCCGGAGCCTTGGGGCAGAATGGCGACGGCGCCCTGCATATTCGGATTTTTGTCCGCAGTGATCAGAAAATCATCCGAAAATATCGCGTCCTTGAGCGGAACGCTGAATTCGATATTTCCTATCCTCAGGGCGTCCTGAAACAATCGTTTTATATAAAACAGCTCTTCATTGGTCATCTGGGGTGAAGCCAGTAAAGCCACTCCCTCGGGACCATGCAAGGACATCATTTGCTCCAGGCTTCTGGCCGTATCCAGAATCGCCTTCTCCCAGGAGCTTCGCTCGAAGGATCCATTCCTTTTCAATGCAGGAAATTTCAGCCGGTTCTGTGCGTCGATGGAATGATAGGAGTATCTTCCTTCGTCACAAATCCAATGCTCGTTTACTTCCTTATTGTAACGAGGTTTCAGTCGGTGGACCCGTTGATCATGATAGCGCGGATTAAACCGCTCGTTGAAATGGATTTCGATATTGCATCCGCGACTGCAACCGGGACATATCGATTGCGCGCTCCCCAGAAACCATACGCGGCATTGGAAACGGAAATCACGGTCCGTTAAAGCGCCCACGGGACAGATGTCGACAACATTGCCGGAATAAGAATTTGTGAGCTCAAAACCGGGGACGACCTCTATGGCGCTGCGATGCCCGCGTTCAACGACGCCCAGCTCCGAGGTCTTGGAAATTTCGCGCGTAAACCGCACGCACCGGGTGCATAGGATGCAGCGCTCCTGATCCAGAATGACATGGAGCCCGACAGGATGAGCTTTCTTTCGCTTGGTCTTATTTTCATCAAAACGCGAATTATAAAGCCCATGCGCCATGTAGAAGTTTTGAAGCTCGCATTCCCCTGCCTGGTCGCAGACAGGACAATCCAATGGGTGATTGGAGAGGAGGAACTCCAAAACAGCTCGCCGGTTGCGCAGTGTTTCCGGCGTATCCGTTCTAACTACCATACCCTCTGAAACCGGAGTGGCGCAGGAAGGTTGCAGTTTCGGCGTCTTTTCTATTTCGACAAGACACATCCGACAACTGCCCACGATTGAAAGTCCCGGATGATAGCAGTAATGCGGAATCTGAATGCCAACAGTCTTGGCGGCTTCGAGTATAACTGTTCCTTTAGCCGCCTGGACTGCCTGTCCATCAATGGTGAGGTTGACCATTTCCTTTTCTGGCACTATAGACCTCAAACTTTGGGACCCATCCGCGGTTGCCGTTTTTTTATCGGATAGTCTTTGCGTAAAGGATGGCCTTCAAATTCTTCGTACATGAGAATGCGCTTCAAATCCGGATGCCCGGCGAAGCGAATCCCGAACATATCCCAGACTTCCCGTTCCAGCCAGTTCGCAGATCCCCAGAAAGACGTCAGTGAATCAACCGGCTCATTTTCTTCTACCGCCACCTTAAGGCGCAGTCGGCGATTGAACGCAAGAGAAAGCAGGTGATAAACGACATCGAAACGAAGTTTTCTGTCCCGATAGTCGACAGCCGTAATATCGATCAGGACATCGAAAAGAAGCCGCGCATCATTCTTTAAAAAATCGACGACTCGAACCAGAAACTGCGGGCGGATCAGGGCAGTGGCATCCCCCTGCAGCAGTTGAACATCCACAATGCCCTCAGGAAAATTTTCTCTCAGGAGCTGAAGAGAAATATCAGATAAAATTTCCGGACTCGTTTCTATTCCCATTCCAGTGCGCCTATTTTCCAAGCGTAGATAAAGCCTGCTCCGACGATGAAAAAGAATACCAGCATCTCCAATAAGCCAAAAAGCCCCAGGCTTCTAAAAACCACAGCCCATGGAAACAGGAAAGCAAGTTCCACATCAAAAACGATAAAAAGCATCGCCATTATGTAGAAACGCACCGGCATAGAGCCCTGATCGTAGCCTCTCGACGGAAGCCCGCATTCGAACGGAGTATCTTTTATTGGATTTTTTTTATTAGGTCCGAGGAATACCGAAGCGAGTATAAAAACCGCTGCTATGCCGCCGGCAAGAGCGGCCATTACGCATATGGGGATGATCGGATTCATAGCTGTCAGGATCCTCCGCCGGTTGGGCTGACTTTAGCATTTCCGATCGTTTAAAATCAATTCGATAAAAACAGGAGCTGCGATTCAGGCAAAAGAAGAAGTGCCGCTATGGATGGAATCCTGAACTCCCATGTGCTGATGAAATAATGATGATAGGTGTCCATGATCTTTCGGACGTCCCTCTCCGGAGAGGGGAGTCGTTGGGACGGTTAAGGAAGGTTCTCTAAATCGGCAAGGTCTTTGAGCCGCCCAGCAGCTTTCTTGTTAGCTTTGAGATGAGGCAAGTCAATGATGTGAACTTCGACATCATCGAGAGTATCTACAATTCGACTTTTATAGCACTCTTCAAATTCAACGCCCGAAAGAAGAATAATTGGCGTTTTTGCGCTCAAGGCAATTTGAAGTGATGACGCTTTTAGATTTTGAAAGAAGGTCGCTTCAAAAATGCTTTGTACGTATGTCTACGAAAATAATTCTTCGCCTTATGGGAATATCGCCTTTCAGGATGAAGGTTTCTTTATCGGTGAAGAGACGTCAGCCTATCATCCTCGAATTCCTTAGGATAATCCGCTTTACGGGATTGTCGCCGATAACCTAGAAACGTATCTGGCGATGCAATCGGTGAAAGACCGTCCGGTCCCATTTTTTGTCGAGCATGAACTCCGTGCGTTTCTGGATTGCGGAGTTCTGGCCAACGGTTTTCTCCGGGTTCATTGCGATCAATGCGGCAAAGACCGGGTCGTGGCTTTTTCCTGCAAAGGGAGATCGGTATGTTCTTCCTGTTGCGGACGGAGGATGGCCGATACGGCGGCGCACCTTGTCGATCGAGTGCTTCCATCGGTTCCTGTCAGGCAATGGGTGCTGTCATTGCCATTTGCTTTGCGCTACCGTTTAGCATACGACTCCGGTCTGGTTCGCGACATTCTGCATATTTTTATCCAAACGGTCTTTTCGTCGATGCGGCGCCGTACGCGTCAAAGCTTTGGGATTAAGAAGGCAAAATGCGGCGCGGTGACGTTCGTGCAGCGTTTTGGCGGCGCGATCAATCTGAACATCCATTTTCATACATTAGTTCTTGATGGCGTCTACTACGAGGATCCGGAAAAAGGGATTTGTTTCCGTCGTCTTCCATCGCTTGCGGATGCGGAGGTTAAGAAAATTATGGGGGAGATTGTAAAAAGAATCATGCATTTGCTGGAGCGCCGCGGACTGGGATCGCAATCGAATCCGGAGGAAGCGGATCCGTTGCCGCTGGAACAGCCGTTGCTGGCTGAACTATATAGCGCTTCGGTGCAAGGGAGGGTTACGGAGGGCGAAAATGCAGGAGCTTTCCTCCGGACGGCGGGATTCCAGGAAGAGGAGGAAAAAACGGGAAAAAGGACCGTTCGTTGCTGCGCGAGTCAATCGGGATTCAGCCTGCATGCCAATGTGTGCATTCCCGGGAAGGCGAGGCGTCAGTTGGAAAACTTGTGCCGCTATGTTGCACGTCCGGCGGTGGCGATGGAGCGGCTTTCAAAGCTGCCGGACGGACGGATTCTGTACCATCTTCGGCATCGTTGGCATAACGGCGCTACGGATGTGATTTTTGATCCGCTTGATTTGATCGGAAAACTTGCGGCGCTGGTTCCTCCGCCGCGGTTCAATATGGTGCGCTATCATGGGCAGCTTGCGCCTTCGGCTAACTGGAGAGAGCTTATAGCGCCCCATGGGAACGATGTGGTTGAATCCGAAGCCGTCGCCGGAAATCACTGCGGTTGTAAAGTGAAGAGTGGGGAAAAGGGTCAGAAGAAGACGGATGAATCAGTACCCAAGATGGCACGTCCAAGAAATTACAGTTGGGCTGAGCTGATGAAGCGCGTTTTTGGATTTGATGTTTTGAAATGCGACGCCTGCGGCGGCAGGATGCGGATTTTATGCGCGGTAAATCCTCCGGAAGCGATCAAGAAGATACTGGATTGCCTGGGATTGCCGTCGCGCCCCCCGCCAATTTCCTCTGCTTTACTGGCCGATCGTTGCCCTTACTAAGGGACATTCCGATCCTACAACAATCGCATTCGGGCTGAAAGAGGAAACGTGTGCAAATTTTCAATATTTTCTAGCCTAACTGCTGTAAAATGACTTTTGAAATTAAGTATTTTGATTCCAAGTTAACGTAATGGCCCTTATCAGAAGCGATCGGATATTTGCGGAAGGCAGGGACACCCGAGATTCCCTCGCTTGTTTTTCCTATACATCCATTTGAAGGCCCACCGCAGCTTACGGATGCAGCGCAAGCCCAGTTGCCGCTTGGAATTACCTTGTAGTTGGACAGCAGGATGAAATTTATGTTCGGCAAAGATCGCAAATAATATGAATGGGGCTGAACAATTTGGACAGCAGCCGCAAAAACAAAAAATGAGTAGCAGCGATAGGCAACCTCAACATGAGGGGTCCCGATTCAGACCTGCAAGTTTAATGGAATCAATATCGATTTCGAGAAACTACGCTGTTTTGGACAGCAGTGATGGCTTATAAGAGGGATTGTGTAATTAGAATGTATTGTATGGAGTAATAAAATGCGCAAATATGGTTACATATTGGGTGCTGCAAATATTATCACTGCGATATTCATATGGTTGTGGTTTCCTGATTACAAAATGGCATATTTTTATAACAAAGATCTTCATATGAAATGGGTAATTGCAACAACAATATTAACCGGCATTATTCTTTTCATAATCATAATCATAGTATGGTTGTTTAATAATGAATTACTGGGCAAAATTAAACAAATGTTTATTGCTGTATCTGTGATACAAATCATCAGAGCATATACTGCAATAATGGCTATTTATTTATGGCCTGGAAGTGATGATGGTCCAGGAATAGGATGGGATGCATTTGTCATTCCGTCGACATCATTAAATGCTATAATTGGTATAATTATTACAATTTATCTTATGTATAAAAAGCGGGCCTCGTCAACAAAGTCTGTGGATGCATTCCGGCTCAAGTAAATTGCTACCTGAATGGAAAATCGGGGACGCTAGAGCGGGATTCGGATAACTGGACAGGGGGATAAGTGATGAAACAAAAAATCCTGTCGCGGTAAGAATGCGGATCGCTCCCCCGCAGTATCGGGCAATCCCTTCTAACATATCCCAATCTGATACGGGCGCAAGCTGATTGAAGAGGCCGATGTGTGCAAATTGCTCGCGGTTTCTTCGCTGATCTGCATTAAAATGCCTTCGAAAATCGAAAAGAATTCCTGAAGTTTACATAATCCGTTATCGGAATCCCGGCGAGCTAAGGGATCAAGCGGTTTTTTTTAAAAAGGGCTTTTGTGCTACCTATACACCAAAAACCAGCAGGCGACAGATACAACAGGGTTTCTTGCTGGACATGGTGACTCATTGCCACCACTGGACAGGGGAAATTATTACAGGCAACCGGCAGGAAGGTTTAGTGGATCACTTTTCCCGAGTTTGGGTAGGTCATTTTTCGAAAGCGCCGAAGGTTGGTGGGACCATTGGATAGAATCTACTGTACTTATTGCCAAGCATCGAGGAAACGACGCGCTCGGCGGGAAACGGACGGCCAGCCAGTCATAGAAAAGACGCATCTCCTGGAATAATAGACTATCAATTTATACCCTATCGGGTATACGAACTAGACTTAATCTGGCTTGGACGCGCCACATTCCTTTTGATATGTATCATTTATACCCTAAAGGGTATAATAAAACTTGTTTTTTCGTACTTAATGACGATAATAGATTTGTAGCAAATAAAATTATACCCGATAGGGACTCTTATGGAACTGGCCAAGGAAATCATGGGAATGCGGAGATCTGCTGGCTTGACCCAGATCGAACTCGCAGAGCGTGCAGGCGTGGGGCTTCGCTTTGTGCGCGATCTGGAACAGGGCAAGCCTACGGTTCGGCTGGATAAGGTTAACCAGGTGCTGGCGCTGTTCGGCTGCGAGCTTGCGGTAAGGGCCAAATCATGATACGCGAAGCCGACGTGTTCTACCGCAACCGTCTGGCCGGACGGCTGGCGGAGCTTCCAGACGGCTATCGGTTCGTCTATGACGAGTCGTATCTTTCGGAAGGCTCGCCCATCTCTCTGACGCTGCCGTTGCAGGCAGAGCCGTTCGAGTCGGAGACGCTCTTCGCATTCTTTGCCGGGCTGGTGCCGGAAGGCTGGTATCTCAAGATCGTCTCTCCCACCATCAAGGTGGATGAGCATGACACGTTTGGCCTGCTGATGAAAACCTGCGGCGATTGTATCGGAGCCGTCAGCCTACAGGAGGTGGAACATGTCGAAGATTAGCTACGACCATAAGACATTGCGGGCCGTATTCGGTAAGCCGATCCAGCCGACGATTCCGATCACGTTGAACGAGATATCCATCGAAGCCCAAAAACTCGCAGGCAAGCTCAGCATCTCGGGTGTTCAGCCGAAGCTATCGGTCAGACTGGACGGTGAGGAACTGATCCCGGTCGAGAGGGATGGCCAGTACATCCTCAAACCCCAGACTCAGGACTTCCCCGAGCTTCCCCAGAACGAATTTCTTTGCATGCAGATGGGGAAGCGGTTTGGCCTGAATACCGCGCAGTTCGTTCTACTGGAACTTGCCGATGGCTCGCCGGCGTATGTGGTGAAGCGTTTCGACCGCTTCAAGAAAGGCCGACGTGTCGAAAAGCTCGCCTGCGAAGACATGCACCAGATTCTGGGCGGTCCCAGCAAATATGCTGGTAGCCATGAGCTCATAGCCAAGGTGATTCAAGAGCATTGTCGTTTTGCGCCGCTGGAACTGCAGCGATTGTTTGAAATGACGATCTTCAACTTCGCCATCGGCAACGGCGACGCTCATCGAAAAAATTTCTCCCTGCTGACGAGTGTAGACGGAACCGTTGCCTTAAGCCCTGCATACGACCTTGTCTCCTCGCGTCTTGTGATCCCCAAGGAAGATGAGGAACTCGCCTTATCCCTCAACGGCAAGCATAACCGCCTGCAACGGGACGACTTCTTGTCCTTTGCAGACCACGTCGGCATCGCCGTCGCATATGCCCAAGGCAGGATTGCGGACCTGCTCTCCCTTTGCGATGAATTTCTGGAAATAATCGGCAATTCGACGCTGACAGACGAGTTACGAGATCGCCTTAAGGGTATTCTGACCGAACGCCTGGACCGCCTGTAATAGGCACTTGGAAATGATCCTTGTCTTTAGGTTGTCAGATTCAATTTGGATATTGAAACCAAGTATGTATTCTCTGCCTTACTGGTCGATAGTTGCCCTTACTAAGGGATATCCTGATCCTACAACAATCGCATTCGGGCTGAAAGAGGAAACGTGTGCAAATTTTCAATATTTTCTAGCCTAACTGCTGTAAAATGACTTTTGAAATTAAGTATTTTGATTCCAAGTTAACGTAATGGCCCTTATCAGAAGCGATCGGATATTTGCGGAAGGCAGGGACACTTGAGATTCCCTCGCTTGTTTTTCCTATCCCCGCTCGTTTACGGTTTATATCGATAATTTTGATAAATATATCCCCTATCATAAGATTTGCTGGAATATAGCGTGTGCTTTTCGAAACTGCTTTTGGCCATTCAGTTTCGAAAGTATAGGAGTAGATATCAGTAGTTCTACTAAAACGCATAGTAAAAGTAATACTTTCGCCTCGAACATCCTGGGATGGATTAATCACGCCCGGTCCATGCATATAATGCTGGTAATATCTTTTATAAATCTGCTTATAGTCGATTCGAATTTCTTCCAGGCTATCCATTGAATAAGTTAATGGAGAAATGTTTATGCACAATATAGTATTCAGAACGAAATTTAAAATACGCATCTTATCTTCATCACCAATTAATCCATCATCAACATTCTCCTGAAAGACTTTATAAGCATTTCCAGCTCTAATAATATTTTCATGGTAAAAGCGATTTATATATATTTTGACAATATTTCTAGATATCTCTGGAATCTGCTCAGCAATATCGCTTTCAGTTGCACACTTAAAAAGCGTAGCATTATGATCCATATCTTTCAATAAATCCTGTATATGCCGCCTAATAACGGCTCTAAATGCCACCGAATTAATGTTCGCCAATACATTTGCTATGAAAATATGCAGGTCATATTCAGAAGTTCTGTTAAATAAAACACTCTTTATTGAATCTAATGCATCTTCAGAGCCAATTTCCGCTAAGCTTAGGACTGCCTTCTTTTGTACAACAATGTCAGTATGATTAAGGTTTATTGACACATTATCAATAGCATCTTTATTTCCTTTACTATTCAAACCGATTATTTGATGTTTATGAATTTCGGAGCCTTGCTTTAGATACTGTACTGCCAAACTATTGATACAATGGGTGTCGTGACTTATCTTCGATTCTATGCATACATTAAATCCTTTTGTTGTATCGTCGATACCTTTGACTATTCCATCTATATGTGAGTATACAACATGAGGGTCCCTTGCCATTGTATATATTAATCTTTTAGAATTGAAGGACATATCCGATGCCAAGGCAGTTGGTGAATTATCTTTTTCTTTAAAGAGATCATTTGGATATGGATTGATATATATAAATTTACTTCCTACCCATGTTTCGCCTAATTCATTTATCAGCTCTCTTTGTGCTCTTTGTATAGATGCATCAAAGTATTTGAAATACAATGGAGATGGATTGCTCAACACGTATACTATACCAGCCTCCGCACCAGTCTTACCTTCAATCGACAATTCGTGAAGTTTAGACCATATCTGATTTAGAAATGAAAGTGGTATATCCAATTGCCTTTCATCGATAGCGGTAGCCATATCGATGTCGTAAGTACGCCTTTTATAATTGGACGTTGCGCAATTTAGCCTTCTCCCTTCGCTATTTACATCTTTATAGCAAGCCATGATCGTCGGGTCATTGTCATCAAGTAGTGTGTATACTTCGCGAAATATCCCCAGTTTGCTGATGTCATAAGGTATATATATAGCATCTATTATAGGATAGCTTCTTTCGTTCTTATTTGCATATGTAGACATACGTCGGGCTATATATGCGCGAGGATTGATATAGTATTCTGCCATGTCCATCCATTGCTCTCTTGACACCTTAGTTGAAGACTTATCGATAAATATAGTATGCGGAGCATTTTTAGAAATAGTAATCCGCGGTTTGTTTGTGGTCGCCGATGTAACGATGCTGCCATCGACTCCTTCATTTTCGAAAGATACTTTCTCGGAATTCTCAGCAGCAATCGATAAGGCTGTTATTGTTTCGTCATCTAATGCTCCAGTTTCATGCAATCCTTCTCGCTTTTGAAAAGCCTTAATTGCATACTGCATTTTCCTGCCTATAATCCCATCTATTGGTCCAGGATCATATCCTAATTCTGTAAGAATCACCTGCGCATGATGGACCGCAGATTTATCGGCTGCAATTGAAATAAGGCATAAAGATATTGCAAACGTAAATGTAACGACACATATCTGGGTCAACTTCATAGTGATCACCTCACTTGTCCATATTTAGCAGCCCGTGGTAAAAGTCAGAATTCCAACAACGCCGTCTCTCTATAGAGACGGCAGCCAAAATGCAGGATTAGTCGCCCCAGAAACGTAAAATCGAAAATGATTGCCGCGATTAGGGCACATAGGCAATTCGTTATGCTGAAAAGTGCTGGAAATGGCGCCATACAGCGCCCTTAGAGACTTCTCGGTGTCCCAATGCCACAATGCTGCGCGCATTAGAAATCCAAGATTCAACGCGCTGACATGAATCAGTATTCGCTTGAGAATATTCAGCCGGCCTCGCAAATGAGTTCTGCGCATTCCGCCCGTTTCATAAAGATGCGCGAAGGCACGCTCCACTCTTTCGGCGCGAAGCCGGAAAAGATCTTTTCCGTGACGGCTGCGTATCCTGCGTCGGTTGGCATATACAGCTGCTTGCGATTCCTTGTTTCCATTCCAGCGACGCCGAGGTCTTTGCGGTTCCGAGATATAGCTTCTGATACCAAGCTTCTGAAGATCTTCAACCCGTTCTGTGCTGTGATAGCCTTTGTCTCCGACCACATCCTGAATGCCTTGGCTTTTTGGAAGAACAGCTTCAATCTGCTTGGCGGCGGTGATCAGTGTATCAACCATCGTAGTTGTGTCGCCACTATCGGCTGGCTGAACCGTCACGCCAACAACAACTCCCGTTTCCAGATCAACAGCATTTTCCGTCTTGTGCGCAAGATGAGTGCTTCCATCCTTCATCTTCGTGATTCGAGCATCGAGATCATACAGATGAGTCCAATCATCATTGGATCCCTTTTTCGCTCTCTTTCGGTCCAATCGTGCCAGGTCTTCTCGCGTAGGCGTCTCGATCCCAGATTCTTGGGCCAGTTTTGTAAGAAATTTTTGGTAGCTATCTCCAGTATCTCTTCTCACAATGCTACGAAGCGCAGCATTGGCTTCAAGCGTAGTGGCGTCAATACCGATGGTCTTTCCTTTCAAGAGACCCGCATCGGCAACGCGTTGAAGCACCCAAGTGAATACGGCTTGATGCGTTTCCAGGTCAATCAGTCGACGGGTTCTCGAAATGGTCGAGTGCTGCGGCGGAACTTCGGTAAATGCCAATCCGAGAAAAGTGCGCAGCGCCAGAGAATCCGCCGTGCGCCATGCAATGCCTTGCTCGGAATCCAAACCCTCGAAATATCCGATCATAAGCAGACGGAAATAAATCCCCGGGATCAGGCTTGGTCTTCCCATCTTTGCGGCATAAAACTTGGCGCAAAGATGTTCAACGAATTTATCAAAGTCGTTTTCCGTCAGGATCTCATTGAGTCTTCGATAAAATGGATGGGCCGGCGGCGCAGGAATTTGTCCCGTAGAGATCCACAGAGTCTCTTGTCGTGGCTGTTTTCGTTTTCCGATTGCCATGATGGCTATTTTACAGATGCGCCGCCTTCAAAACAATATGATAGTTCCTATTATTCGCTGACTTTAACCACGGGCTGTTAGCCTTCGCGCAAGCAACCTGTCCCTTCTGATGACTCGCCATTATGTTAACTTTCTGGATACTGGGGATAGGAAAATAGGCGGGCACCCTGTCATTCCACCGCCTTCCGATTCCTTCCGATATGGGTCATTACGTAACTTGCGACAAATATTTTGAATTATCGAAAGCTATTTTACAGCAGTTGGGCTATAAACAGTTTTCTCCCTTTATTATGAATTCAATCCTTTTAGACTCTCAAAAATGGTACTTATTTGAATAGCTGGAATGTTACATAACTATCGTGATATCAACAGTTTATACCAATTCGGGCCCGAAACGCCGATATGGGAAGCTTCTCGAAAAGCCAAAGTTCCAAATGCGTGGTCTCCTGGCAGTCATCCGAATATTCAGTGAACATTAAGGCTCAAATCGTGGAACGGAGATCCATAAATCTCACATCAATTGTAGGATTCGGCACAATACTGGCTTCTTCTTTCGTCAGCAGATGTTCTTCACGTAGCATTTGAACAAGCCTTTTGTATCGATGGAGAATATCTTCTCTGAACTTCTCCTTTTCTGCCTCCAGCGCCTTGAGCCCCCGCCAAGCGATTGATTTGTATTCAGCTGCGCTGATCGGCATCTTTTTCTGGAAATCACCTAATGCATTGACGTACTGCAGACGGTCTCCCGAATCTGGTCCACCGTCCTCATTGGTTGGAACTCCATATTGCGATTCCGATGAGACCATACGCCGATAATAAATGTTTTTCGGTCCCGGCGAAAGCAGAACTGCCTGCGGTAGCCTGCTGGAAGTAAGATAATAATAGGCATGTGGGGGGTAGTCTGGACTGTTTACACCTATGCCATCTCCTACACCGCCACTGCCACCACCGCCAATCCCTCCGCTCTTGGAACCGTCTTCTGATACCGTGATCCTAGCCACAATGGATAGGTCCTTCAATAAGAGAAATGCAAATCCATCTGTACGATTGGCAAGCAACAGGTTGGCTGCCGTAAACCATTTCATCCCCCGCTCCCGAACTGCCAAATTCAGCAACAAAGAATCACCATCTCGCCCGATTTTTGATAAAAGGATCAGCGCTTGGGCAGTGCGCTTTTGATAAATGGCATCTATTAGCTGACAGGGGACCTTCGCTTCGAGCTGAATCAGTGCATCGAGCGCCGCATCAAGGACGTTTCCTTCAGAGATCTGGTCTGTTCCCTGCAACCGTTTTTCAACCAATTGCTGCAGCAGTGGAATGACTTCCGGCATATGCTTTTGGCCAGCATGCCATGCGCCCCATGCCTGCTGCCTTAAGTCTGAGGATTGCAGCAGTAATCGGCATTAGAGCATATTATGAAGAACGGAAATTTGACAAGAAGGACCACCAAGGCATTTGGGGAAATATTAGAATACAAATTACCAAACGGACTGGGAGCTCGTTTCAAGGCTGGCGGCGATTTTATTGGTTTCACTGGAAGAGGTTTATAATGAATTATCGAGCATTCATTCGAGAGGCAAGGCTCATCGATGATATTGAATCAAACACCACAACAGGGGATGTTGATTACAATGGTACTGCACTAGAGGTTTATGACAAAAATGGCGAAGAACTCTTTCATATTGTAATCGACGAACAGGGAGAGCCTCAGATCCTTTTTTTCGCATCCCCAAAAGACTACCGTATGCCTATCGATCTATTGGAGAGAATCATTAAAAAATTTCTTCACCGCAAAGCGTATGACGATGCAGATCACGGCTTTATTGAAGAAAAAAAATCGCCGCGGGCCAAGTGGGTAAAAAAGCCATTGAGCCCGCTCTATGACACATTCAAAGCATCCGGAAAAACAATAACGCTGCCTTATTGCCAGCATTCGAGCGTAGTTGAGTTGATGAGCCAAATTCTTTGCATGGCCGATACCTATGACCTTTCCGACGACAGGGTGCGTTTTATCAGCAGAGCGATCAACCGACCGGATTTATACGCAGTTGTTAAAGCGCTGGAGCATGCCCAGAATGGAGAAGCTGCCGCCGTTCGAGCGTATGCTGTTTCCAACCGTGTCGCCAGCGTAATCCTTCATTCGACGCCTCCTCACATTCACAGCGAAAGAACGACCGTAACGCACCTCGGTCCAGGCCGGGAAATTATTCGATTAGAGGGCGGGCTTGAAGTGCGAGCGTTTGAATTGCAGAAAATAAATGGCTCATGGAAAATCCGGAACTTTCGGTTGGAATGATAGAACCGCAGCGGGCATTCCACTGCCTTCACTGCCGATGCAATTACTTCCATGCCGCCTGTAATTCTGCTATTGCTGAGATGAAAAATGGACACGGGATGCACGGATTAACGCTGAAATATGAAGAGCTTTGCTATTTCTTTTCAAGCGATTCAAGCAGAGCCGATAGATCCTTTATCCGTGACTTCTTTGTTTTTCTGCAAGATAAATCAAGCAGCATTTTTACGAAACAGCTCTGGGAAAGCAATATCTCGAATGCATAAAGATGCTGACATGATTTGCTTCCCACGATCCGTCACTCTCCATCTTCGCGTATGAGGTATTTTGGCGATCAATTTGTGCGCATGAAAACGGCTCAGGATTCGACTGACTTTTGCACTTTGTTTCCGGGGATCATGAGCAAGCTCCCGCAAATGCGGAGTGTGATCGAGTAATGATCGTATGTCCAAATTGGATAATCCCCGAATATTATGTTCGCCCGCCATCATGGCTTTGAACAGTTGAATATCCTCTCGACATAGTGGATTGAACGCACGAACTCCTCGTCCGGATTTTGTTTCTTTTCGTGTGGTAATGTCATCCAGTTGCGGAAGCGGCGAGTTCGGCGTCACCGATGCAGCGGATGCTCGGGACCTGCAAC
>CAYTYP010000058.1:0-22763 GCA_964441405.1 uncultured Acidobacteriota bacterium | reverse complement strand
CGGGAAAAATCGGAGTGGTGGTCGCCGGCCTTGTCTCATGCCGAAACCTGGTAGAACGGATTTTCCGCTGTTATCTTGAGCCCGCGGCGCAGCTGCCCGGCGAGCGCCCGTCCTCCAAGCTCATCAATCTGTCGGCCGGAAATACGCTCGCCTATTATCCCATAATCCAAAGCGCGCTCGCCATCCTGAGCCTGTCGCCGGAAAACAATGATTGGCGCAGTATCGGCGGCCTCCTGCTCAGCCCGTTTATCCGCGGCGCAGACATGGAACGCATCCCCAGGGCTTTGCTCGACGCGCGCATGCGACGGGATTGCGGCAGCGATATTCATATTTCCTATTTGAACCGGCTATGCCGCGAACAGGAACCGCATTGCCCATGGCTGGGCCGCGCGCTCGGCTCCTGGCTGAAAATCCGCTCTTTCTTGCCGCGCACCCAAACAGCCGGGCAGTGGAGCCAAACATTTGCTTCGATGGTGGAAGCTTTCGGCTGGCCGGGCGAGCGGGGATTGAACAGCGCTGAATTTCAGACCCTGCAGGCATGGAACGCATTGCTGTCCGGATTCGCTTCCACGGATTTGACAAGCGGATCGATTTCCATGGGAGAAGCCGTATCGCTGGTGAAACGAATCGCCGGGCAGACCATGTTTCAACCGGAGACGGAACAAGCCGCCGTCCAGATTCTCGGCGCCCTGGAGGCGTCCGGGCTTTTCTTCGATCATCTGTGGATTGCCGGCCTTCATGATGAGGTTTGGCCTGGGCCGGCGCATCCGAATCCTTTCCTCCCGGCGCGCCTGCAGCGGGAAAAAGGCATTCCACGCTGCTGCCCGGAACGGGAGTTGGAATTCACCGCAATGATTACCCGGCGGCTGCTTGCAAGCGGATCGAACGTGATTATCAGCTATCCCTTGCGCGCCGAAGATCGCGAACTTGCCCCCAGCCCGCTCATTGCTTCCGTTGCGAGCGCCGCGCCGGAAGACTTGAATTTATGGAACGGCGACTCCATTCAGGAAATAATCCGTCAGTCCCGCTCCGTCGAAATACTGGTGGATGAAAAAGGCCCTCCTCTGGTCGAAAGCTCGCGCCAACGGGGCGGAACCAAAGTATTCCAGTATCAGGCGGGCTGCCCCTTCCGCGCCTTTGCCGAGCTTCGGCTGGGAGCGGAGAAACTGGAGTTTCCGGTTCCCGGATTGGATCCCAGGCAGCGCGGAATCCTTGTCCATTCCGCTCTTGAAGAAATATGGAAACAGTTGCGCACCCATGCCGCTCTCTGTTTGGAAAAGGATCTGCCCGAAGCGATCCGCGGCTCTATCGAGACCGCCCTCGCCCGGTTCGAGCAGGAAAGGGGATCGGCTCTTCCGCCGCGCTTCGCCGATTTGGAACGGGCAAGGCTGCAGCGGCTATTGACGGATTGGCTCGAATTCGAAAAGAAACGCGAACCCTTTGAAGTCGTGCAACCGGAAGGCGAACGCTTTGCGGAAGTAAGCGGCATCCGTTTCAAAGTCAAAATAGACCGAATCGACCGCCTCTCCGACGGGCGCGAGGCGATCATCGATTACAAAACCGGCGAGCCCAACGCCCGATCCTGGGAGACCGATCGCCCGGACGAGCCTCAATTGCCGCTCTACAGCACTATTCACGAAAAGCCGTTGGCCGGCGTTCTGTTCGCCCAAATAAAACCCGGGAAATTGCGCTTTCTCGGATTTGTGGATAACAACGTTTCTATGCCGGGCGGCGTCCCGACGGACCTTTCCGCCCGAATCAAAGAGTGGCGCGCCATGCTAGAAAAACTAGGTTCGGATTTCCGGACCGGGCATGCGGAAGTCGATCCCAAAAATCCGGGGAAAACCTGTCGCTATTGCCCGCAGCCCTTCTTCTGCCGCATTTCCGAATCGAAGATCCGGCGGAAGGAAGAGGAGGCCGGTTGATGCAGACGGCCGACAGCAAGCAGAGGGAACGGGCGCTCGATCCGGCAAAATCCTTTATTGTACAGTCTCCCGCAGGCTCGGGAAAAACGGAGCTGCTCATCCAGCGCTATCTGACGCTTCTGCGCGTTGTTCAACAGCCGGAGGCGGTGGTTGCCATTACGTTTACCCGCAAAGCCGCAGGCGAGATGCGCCGACGCATCCTGACCGCCCTGCTGAATTCAAACTGTCCGCGTCCCGACAAGCCGCACGAAGCCCTGACCTGGGATCTGGCGCGCGGAGTCCGGGAGCAAAGCGAAACTCTGGAATGGCGCCTGACGGACAATCCCGGCCGGCTGCGCATCCAAACCATCGACTCGCTCTGCGCCTCAATAACGCGGCAGATGCCCTGGCTCTCGCGTTTGGGCGGCCCGCCGAATATTGTCGAAGACGGAAGGGAGATGTACGGAGAAGCCGCGCGTTCAGCCATGGAACTCCTCGAGGACGATCGATGGTCTGTCGAGATAGGCGCGCTGTTGGCGCATGTCGATAATAATTTCCAGACTTTAGAAGATTTGATTGCAGGCATGCTGGCAAGACGCGACCAATGGCTTCGCCATGTCGCTTCGGCGGACGATCCTTCGCACAGCCGCGCGGCGCTCGAGCTTGCTTTGCACAATGTGATTTCGGACGCCATTGAAAACACCCGTAAATTATCCCCCCCGGAGACGGCGGCGGAGATTGCAGCCATAGCCGCCGATGCGGGAGCCAACCTGCTGGCCGAAGGGCGCGAGGGGCCGGCGCAAGCATGCATGAAGCTGACAACGCTTCCGGCTCCCGACCGGCTGGACGCCTGGCTTGGAATCGCCGATACTCTGCTCACGAAAGAAGGGGATTGGCGGAAAACGCTGACGATCCGGAACGGATTCCCTCCTTCGGCGAAAGCGTTAAAACGACGCTGCAGCCAATTGATTTCGGATTTGGCCGAAAAGGAGTCGTTCCGACTCTCTTTGGATAAACTCCGCCGCCTTCCGGACGAGCGGTTCGACGAGGCGCAATGGCGAGTTCTGTCCGCCATAGTGAAGCTTTTGCCTGCGGCTGTGGAGAAACTGCGGATTCGTTTTCGAGAAACCGGCGCCGCCGATTATGTCGAAGTTGCCATGGCTGCGCGCCGTTCTCTGGGCGATTCCGGCAAACCAACAGATCTGGCCCTTAACCTGGACTGTCAAATTCAGCATATCCTGATTGATGAATTCCAGGACACCTCGGTCAGTCAGTATTCGCTCCTGGAGGCGCTCACCGCGGGGTGGAAGCCTGGAGACGGACGGACTCTTTTCGCTGTAGGCGATCCGATGCAGTCCATCTACCGGTTCCGCGAAGCGGAGGTTGGGCTTTTCCTTAAAACCTGTCGCGACGGCGTCGGCAAAGTTCCTGTCGAGCCGATCCGGATTACGGCCAATTTCCGATCGGATAAGGGAATAGTCGATTGGGTTAACGGTTCTTTTCCAAACATACTTTCACCGGAAGAAGACATTGCCTCCGGAGCCATACCCTTTTGTCCTTCCGATTCAGTTCGCGAATCGGTTCTGAACCCGGCAGTCGCAATTCACCCTTTCATTGGCCAAAATAACGAGCTCGAAGCCAATCGCGTCGTGGAAATCATCCAGTCGGCGCAGGACCGCAAACAAGGTAAAATTGCGATCCTGGTTCGCGCCCGCAGCCATTTAACTTCCATTATTCCTGCGCTGCGCGCGGCCGGGATCCGCTTCCGGGCGGTGGAAATCGATTCTCTGGCCGAAACATCCATAATCCAGGATCTCACCGCTCTCACACGATCGCTGTTGCATCCCGCAGACCGCATTGCATGGCTAACGCTTTTGCGGGCGCCGTGGTGCGGCATGACGCTGGAGGAGTTGCATGCAATCGCCGGAGGAGATCGCCAATCGTCAATAGGGGACCTCCTGAGAGATGAATTCCGCGTACAACAGCTCACTCCCGAAGGACGCAGGAGGCTGAATCGCGTTCGTTCGGCGATCGAACCCGCTATAGAGAAAAGGGCTTTTTCATTGCGCTCCCGCATTGAGGGAGCTTGGCTTGCCCTTGGCGGACCGGCGTGCGCGGCAAGCGCCGCCGAAATGGAGAACGCCAAAGCCTTTTTTGATCTTCTGGATGAAATGGATCAGGGAGGCGCGCTGGATCTGGAGGCGTTCGAACGGCGCATGGAAGGCTTGTACGCCAATCCTGATTCCGAGGCGGACGATTCTCTGCAGATCATGTCGATTCACAAGGCCAAAGGCCTGGAGTTTGACGTTGTGATTGCGCCCGGATTGGGGCGCAAATCCAGAAGCGATGAATCGCGCCTTATGCTGTGGCTGGAAAGTCCGCGCATCGGCGGGAAAACGGATCTCCTGCTCGCTCCGATTCACGCCACCGGCGCCGATAACAACAAGATCTATGATTACCTGAAGCGCATCGACAGTCTCAAATCGGAAAATGAATCCGGCCGGCTGCTTTATGTCGCCGCCACCAGGGCCAAATCGGCGCTGCACCTGTTAGGGCACGTCGAATATACTATCCAGGACGCAATCCCTGAATTAAAGGATCCGGCTCCGGGCTCGCTCCTGTTTCGGATGTGGGGCGTTGCAGCTCCGGTTTTCCGTAAAGCATGCAAAAATATTTCCTCCGTCCCTGAGACTGAAATTGCCAATAGGGAAAGAACGCCCGTCAAAATCCAACGCCTCTCGCTCGAGTGGAAACTGCCCGTGTTGCCGCCAAGCGTCGTCGGAACCGAAAAATCCCTATCCACCGACAGCGAAACCGAAGTGAGTTTCCACTGGGTGGGCGATACGCTGCGCCATATCGGGACTGTCGTCCATCAGATGTTGCGGCGCATCGCCGAGGATGGGATTTCCCAATGGGATGCTGAACGCATCCGGCAGCGCCGAAAATCCTATTTTTCCGAACTGGCTTCGCTCGGCGCGCCGGCGGCGGAATTGACGGATGCCGTCCATCGGGTTGAATCTGCGCTTGTACAGGCGCTATCGGATGAACGCGGGCAATGGCTCCTTGGACCTCATAGCCATGCCGCCTGCGAATACGCCCTTTCGGGAATCCTGAACGGGCAAATCGTGAGTGCGAGAATCGACCGCACTTTTGTCGACGACCGGGGCGTTCGCTGGATTATCGATTATAAATCCAGCTCGCACGAAGGCGCCGGAATCGAAGAGTTTTTAAATAACGAACGCGAGCGTTACCGCGAACAGCTGGCCCGTTACCGATCGTTATTTGGATTGCTGGAAAACCGGCCGGTCCGGACAGCCCTATATTTCCCGCTTCTGAACGCCTGGCGTGAAGTCGATTAGTGCGACCGTTCTCCCTCCCGTCTTACTTAATAGGTTTCCGTATGTACTCGTCCGTGAGATAGATATCCAGATGGAACACAGGCTTGGTTATTTTCTTATAGTACAGCGGGCAATGGATCAGCCCCGGCTTGAGATGTACGATGGAAGGCGCCGTGATTATATGTTTTTCATGTTCGGGGCCGAGATACAATTCGATTTCCGCTCCCAGGTGTCCAACGTTATAGGGATCGGATCCAAAAATGCAGATGAACTGGTCAAAATCATGTTGATGCGGTTCGTCCACCATTAAAACCGGTTTTACCACGGGGACAAGAAACCAACCCACTTTAACTCCATGATTTTTGCCCATAGCCGCCCGTACCATAGGCAACTGGCCAAAATTTTCAACCATCACGGGCATATCCGTAATCCGGTCTCCATATTTGGTTTTTTTAGGAGGTCCCGGTTTTTTAAGTTCAGCAGGCAGGTCCTTGATCAGATTTGCATATTTGCTTTTCGCCATTATTGCAGCTCCTTTCATCGGTTCAACAGGATCATTTTGGGAATGTCAGCATTGAACATCGCGCAGGTCGCGGCCGGAGTCAACAAAAATGGGAATAGAAAGCAACGGGGTCCGATCTGAAAAATTTATAAAAAATTAAATTTTCAAGATCAAACGCCGTTTTTACAGAAGGCGGCCATAATCCAGGTTCATTTGCCGAAGACGGGCGGCGAGTTCGGGCTTCAACTGATCGGCAGTCATTCTCCAACGCCAGTTATTTCCTATGGTCGCCGGAAGATTCATGCGCGCTTCCGAGCCCAAGGAAAGGACATCCTGCATCGGAATAATGGCAATGTCCGCCACGGAAGAAAGCGCCAGTCGGATAAAATCCCATACGGGTTCCTGTCCATCGCTTCCCATGTAGCGGAGGGCAAATTCTCTCTCGACGCGCGTATCAGGCGCATGAACGCCGGAAAACCAGCCGCCGCTGGTGTCGTTGTCATGCGTTCCGGTGTAGACGACGCAATTTTTAATGAAGGTGAACGGCTTGTGCGGATTCTCCAGGGATCGATCGCCAAATGCGAACTGCAGGACTCGCATGCCGGGAAATCCCCAACGGTCGCGCAACTCGTGAACTTCGTTGGTAATATACCCGAGATCCTCTGCAATGAACGGAAGCTTTCCAAAGACTTTTAGAAGAGCGGCAAAAAATCGATCTCCAGGGCCTTCTACCCACCTGCCGTTCTCAGCAGTTTCGCTGCCGGCGGGAATCTCCCAATATTTTTCAAATCCTCGAAAATGGTCAATCCTGATGAGATCAACCTGGTTCAACATGGATCGGATTCTCTCGATCCACCATTGATAGCCGGTTTTATCCATAGCATCCCAACAGTAGTGCGGATTTCCCCAACACTGGCCTGTTTTACTGAAATAGTCCGGAGGCACTCCGGCTATTGTTTTGGGATTGCCTTTTTCGTCGAGATCAAACAACTCCGGATTCGCCCAGACGTCCGCGCTGTCATGCGAGACAAAAATCGGGATATCTCCGATGATTTCTATCCCAAGTTGATTGCAGTAACGCTTCAGAGAATTCCATTCACGAAAAAATTCGAATTGAATGAACTTTGCTTCCAGTATGGCCTGAGCTTCCGCCTCCTTATATTTCCAGAAAGGCCAGGCCGAATCATTATTCAATTCTTTCAGCGCCATAAATTTCGAGTAGGAATCGAGCCACGACTTCGATTGTTCACAAAATTGCAGGAATTCGCTCCAAAGCGGTTCTGATTCTTTTTTAAAGAAAGCGGCCGCTGCTTTTTTAATGAGTTGAGTTTTAAATGGAATGACCGCAGCGAAATCCACGGCGGATTCAGGAAAATCGGGGACGCTTTTTAAATCTTCTGCAGAAAGCCAACCTTGATCCGTCAAGGTCTCAAGACTAATCAAAAGGGGATTTCCAGCCATGCTGGAGTAGGCCTGGTAGGGAGAGTGGCCGAATCCCGGAGGGCTCAGCGGGAGCACTTGCCAGAGACGTCCGCCGCTCTCTGCCAGAAAATCGGCGAACCGATACGCTTGCCTGCCCAGATCCCCGATGCCCCATTCACCGGGAAGAGAAGTGGGGTGAAGTAGAATGCCGCTTTTGCGCATAGATCCCCATGAACCCGGTCGCTCGGGATTTTAATCCGTCATTCGCCATCCGTCATTCGCAATTACGAACAGCCGCTTGTCTCCCCGCAGTTCATGCACTTATAGCAGGACCCATTGCGCACCATGATGCTTCCACAACCCGCGCAGGTAGGGGCGTCATCCAGCGCATACATGGATTTTAAATCGTTAAGGGGCGCCGAGGCGGCAGCCCCATGTTCATTCGGTGCGGATGATTCCGGTTTGTTCTGAACATGAACTCCCGCCTGGATCTGCTCCTCCGGGCATAAAAACTTGGATGCGAGCCAGCGGAAGATATAGTCCACAATTGACTTTGCAAACGGCACTTCGGGATTCCCGGTATGGCCCGAAGGTTCAAAGCGAACGTGGGAAAACTTGTCGATCAAAACTTTTAACGGCACGCCATACTGAAGCGCCAGAGAAATAGCTGTCGCAAAAGAATCCATTAACCCGGAAATAGCGCTTCCCTCTTTCGCCATGACAAGGAAAATTTCGCCCGGTTGCCCGTCTCCATACATTCCAACCGTTATATAGCCCTCATGCCCGCCGATGCTGAACTTATGAGTAATCGCTTTGCGTACCGCGGGGAGTTTGCGCCGCACCGGATTAAAGCCGGAAGCTTCCTTTTCCTTGGCTTTTGCTCCATGGGAGGTATTGAGCGGCTGAGTCTTTTTCGAGTTATCGCGATAAATCGCGATGGATTTAACACCCATCCTCCAAGCTTGCATATAGAGATCTGCAATCTGTTCGACGGCAATGCTCTCAGGAACGTTGACGGTTTTAGAAATGGCTCCGGAAATAAACGGCTGGACCGCGCTCATCATTTTGATATGACCCATGTGATCGATGGAGCGGGTTCCGCGTTGGGGTTTGAAAGCGCAGTCAAAAACAGGCAGGTGTTCGGATTTAATAAAAGGAGCTCCTTCGATCGTGCCGTTGTCATCGATAAATCGTGTGATATCCCGAACTTCCTCTTGAGTGTATTTCAGTTTGGCCAGAGCCGCCGGTACCGTATTGTTCACGATCTTCATTATCCCGCCGCCAACCATTTTCTTGAATTTCACCAGCGCAAGGTCCGGTTCCACTCCGGTAGTATCGCAATCCATCATGAATCCTATGGTGCCGGTAGGGGCCAGCACCGAAGCCTGGGCGTTCCTGAATCCGTGCACTGTTCCTTCGAGCACTGCGAGATCCCAGCACTCCTGGGCCGCCGTCATTAAATCCTGGGGCACGCAGCCGGAATTGATATTCTGCACGGCCGCCCGGTGCATGCGGATGACTTCCAGAAAAGGTTCGCGATTGATCGCATAACCGGCAAAGGGTCCCAGGCTGGCGGCCATGCGTGCGGATTGAAGATAAGCTTCTCCCGTCATAACCGCAGTGATTGCGGCGGCAAAAGCTCTTCCTTCCTCGCTGTCATAGGCCAATCCGCTATACATCAACAACGCGCCCAGATTGGCGTACCCCAAACCGAGCGGCCGGAAGTCGCGGCTGTTTTTTCCTATCCGTTCGGTGGGATAGCTTGCATTATTCACAATGATTTCCTGGGCCGTGATCATTATGTCCACAGCCTTGCGGAAACTGTCGACATCGAAACTGCCTTCAGCATTTACAAATTTCATCAGGTTGAAGGAAGCAAGATTGCATGCGGAATCATCCAGAAACATGTATTCGGAGCAGGGATTCGATGCATTTATGCGGGCGGTATTTTTGCAGGTATGCCATCGATTGACCGTCGAATCATATTGCATGCCCGGGTCGCCGCACGTGTGGCAGGATTCCGCGATTTTATGCATCAGTTCTTTTGCAGGATAAGCGTCTACAATTTGTCCCGCCGGGCGTTCTCGCGTCACCCAAGTCCCGTTTTGCTCTACCTGCTTCATGAATTCATCGGTGACTCGCACGCTATTATTGGCGTTTTGAAAGAAAATGCTGCCATAGGCTTCGCCGTCCACAGCGCCGTCGTATCCCGCTTCCATCAGCGTCCAGGCCTTTTTCTCTTCTTTTGATTTACACTCGATAAATTCCACGATGTCCGGATGATCGATGTCCAGAATCACCATTTTCGCCGCGCGGCGCGTCTTCCCGCCGCTTTTAATCACTCCCGCAAAAGCGTCGAAACCCTTCATAAAACTGACAGGACCGGAAGCAGTGCCGCCGCCCGAAAGTTTGGCTCTCGAGGAACGGAGAGGAGAAAAATTGGTTCCTGTCCCCGAACCGAATTTGAAAAGCCTTCCTTCCGTGTGAGTGAGATTAAGGATGGACTCCATAGTATCTTCTACAGAGTTGATGAAGCACGCGGAGCACTGCGGATTCGGTTCAATTCCACAGTTAAACCACACCGGCGAATTGAAGGATGCATACTGATTCAGCAGCAGGTATGCCAGCTCATCATTAAAAACCGCGGCGTCGGCTGAAGAAGAAAAATAACCGCTCTGAACGCCCCATTCCGTCATCGTCCGGACAACGCGTTCGACCAATTGCCGCACGCTGTGTTCCCTTTGCGGAGTCCCGATCTGCCCATGGAAATACTTCGATACCACAATGTTTGCAGCCGTCTGTGACCAGCCCTTGGGAATCTCCACTCCATCCTGCTGAAAAAGAACATCTCCTTTTTCATTTGTTATGGAAGCAGTGCGAATCTCCCAAGTAATTTCATCGTAAGGGTTGGAGCCCTCGCGGGTAAAATGACGATGGAACTCAATCCCGCCGTCGATCTTCTGTCCTTCCGCGGCCACCGCCACAGAAGCTGCAATTTCCATGGGCAATGATTTATTGCTGCTCATTTAGAAGCTCCTCCTAAGGGACATAACCGAATATCAGTGCAATAATAATAAACTCTAATTTTACTTTATTTCGTCCTTCTCCTCGAACTATTTGCTCCTGAAGATCAGAAACCCTGCCTCAGGCCTCACTGAAACAAAAGGCCAAAACACAGAGGCTGTTCAGCTGGAAAAATTCAGAATGTGCCGGATTTTTACCTGAATTTTGGCTGTTGTGTCAACCAAAATCACTATATATGGTACTTCTGGATTTTCAAGACCACTATATGTTGCGAAAATCAGGCAATCTAATCCCCTTCTGTCACAATAGCTTGCAATGATTATAGCGAACGCTGAAAAGAAAAAAAATTTCTAAAGATTTTAAATTATTAGTAATTCTTTTAGGGAATTCCATTGCGTTAAAGACAATATCTCGTCCACAATAACGATTGTCTTGCGTTCCACCCCTGAGTGAAGAGATGATCAAATATCTGGTTTTTGACATTGAAACAAGAGTAGATAAAGAGCTGGTAAAGCTGGTATACGATCCGGAAAATACTCTCACGCTCGAACAGGCTTACGATACAGCGCGGGACCAGATATTGGAACGCAGCGGGCAACAGAGCGACTTTTTTCCGATACCTTTTCACATCCCGATTTCTATTGCGACTCTGCAGGCGGATGAAAATTATCGAATCCGGTCTTTGGGTTGTTTCGGCGCCGACCGTTTTTCGGAATCTGAACTGGCAGCCCGGTTCTGGCAGTCATTCGAAAGCATTCAAACTCTGGTTACCTTTAATGGGCGTGGATTTGATCTGCCGGTATTGGAAGCTCGGGCCATGAAGCACGGACTGTCGCTGTCGCGCTATTTCGCAACCGGTCAAAGCAGAAATACCTACCGGGGCAGCCGTTATAGCGACGAGTATCATATCGATTTATGCGATTACCTCTCCAACTTCGGAGCTGCAGCCCGCAAGAGCTCGCTCAATGTTTTGGCTAAGTTAATAGGGCTCCCGGGCAAATACACCATAGCCGGGGACGACGTGGAATATCTGTTCAGACAGGGACGTCAGAAAGAAATCAATCAGTACTGCATTACGGATGTTCTTCAAACTTATATTCTTTTCCTGCGCGTCGAACTGATGAGAGGCAAGCTGGATAAAAACGGCTATCAGGCCGCTGTTTCGGCGGCGCGCGAGGACTTGGTACAACGAGCGAACGGCGCGGGACCGGATAATTTTCTTCTGGAGTTCCTCAACCGATGGAAGCCGGCGCCGGAATCAGACGTTTTTCCCTCTTCTCAAGAATGACTCTTTTTACCGCAGGGCTTCTTCTTGCAGCCGGACAAAAAATCTCGCAAGACACGAACGGTATGGGGCAAATCCGCTTTGGGAACAAGTATGTGATCATGCCTGAATGAAGAGATGGGCACGGAGCTGAGATTGTTTTCAGTCAAAACGGATCCAATAGCAGCCATATAACCGCTTGCCACCATGGATAGTTTCACATCAAAACTAATGACCTTGAACGGCCCGTCCACATCCACCTTATAATTCTCAAACATACTTCGCATGCGCAGCCATTTACCGCGTGGAACCACCATGGTGATTACTTTGGGTTCCTGTATCACGACTGCAAATCGTGTTGTGGCGGGAAGAAACCATTCGCCGGGAATAGCTTTAATGCCAATCGGCAGATAGACAACAACAAAATCCTCAGGAAAAACAACGAGCTTGGTTTTGGTTAACAGGTCCCTCATCACCGCGGATAACGCTGACATACATTCCCTCACGAATGATTTTGACAGAAGAAAGAAGAATGATATCACCACAACCTGGGAGCAAAAAGCGAAAACGGGGAACTCACTTTTTAATGGTATTTCTTTTCACCTGCTCGAATAGCGACTGTGAGCCTGTTTTCCTCGGGCGGAACAGGACAACTATATTTGCTATTGTAGGCGCAAGTAGGATTGTAAGCGCGATTAAAATCCAACTCATAAATTCCGGCCGTATTCTCTTTTAAATCCAAATAGCGACCGGCCGAATACGTTTCCAGTCCGGCAGTGGAGTCGCGGAAAGGTATGAACAATCCGACGCCGCCGCTGTCGGGCGCATCTTCAAGCCTGTAAACCTGCAGCCGGCATTTTTCTCCCTGCACTTGAAATTCGAAATACCCATAGCGGAGTCCGCTGCGAATCTCGCCGGTGTTGGTCCCCAATCGCACCGGTTCAGGGCTTGAATAGCGCGCCAGCCGCACTGAAAACCTCAGACCCGGATCGACAGGGAAATAGGCGAGTCCCTGGAATTGAAGCCTGTCTTTTGATGGAATTGGCGAATCGGGATCTGATTTGAACATGGCATCTTTGGACGCTCTTTCCTGCTGAACCGAACTTTCAGAGGTTGATTCACGCACTGCATTTTCAGAGGAAGAACAGCCCGGAAGGGATAACAATCCCACAACTACAATGAGTACAATGAGTGGCGTCCATCGCATCCTTGCAATTAAACCATATTAACGACCCAATAAAAACATCCTTCAATTGTGACCACGGATACAATAAAACTCAAATACACGAAATACCTCATGGAAAATTGTATATGCCGCCTTTTGGCGTGCCGATTGAGTCTAGAGACCTGTCCGAGAAGGAGAAGAAATCCCGGAGAGGAATAAACAGGTTATTTGAAAAAATAGGAATGTCTCCGATAGCATTATCGGGCGTTCAATTTAATTGACACCCCTGAGAGCTTTCGGTAGTCTTCCAACACGATTTTGGTGATTATATTAGGAGCGATTCATGCCCTCCGCGCAAGAATGTGCCGAACGACTTCGGGAACAAGCGTACCGGACGCTCTTACCGCAGATCAGAGATCTGGAGCAGGAGCTGCAAAGCTTCCGCGCCTCTCTTTCGACTGGCGTCCGTCAACTCGAACAGAAGCTTGAAATTCTGAGCCATACCGAGTTGCCTGCGACAGAAGCGGTGTTGAGCGAAATTCTGGAAGAAGTGGTCCGACGGAAAGATACGGATACAAAAACTTTGGCTCTTTTCGCCCGCGGCATACGCGAGAAAGAAACCCAGGAAGAAATCCTTGGATTTCTTCTCGATAGAGCCCAAACCTATTTCTCTCGCGTGGCTCTATTTGCAGTACGCGGCGATCGTTTTATCGGCTGGTCCTCCAGAGGATTTTCTGACGCCCAGACCAGGGAAATAAGCTCATGTTCTTTTTCCCGTTCGGAACTCGGATCTTTTCAGGAAGCAATCGAAAATGAGGATTCCTCTATTTCCCCTGATTTTCCTGATGGCGGACCACTGAGCTTCATCAAAGAAAACTCCCCTGGGCCCTGGCAAATTTTCCCGTTGCATGCAATGCAGCGCCCGGTCGCCGTATTGTTGATCGAAACGGCTGATGATTCTCAATCCCGCCAGGACTCGATTTCTATTATGGTCAGCTTGGCAGTGTTGCGGATTGAGAATATCGCCCAGAAAATTTTGTTTGAATTGATGGCGGAAAAACCCGAGGTGGAGCCTCGGGCTGCGCATGCGAAAACTTTCGCCGCCGGCGCCCCGGCTCTCGTTTCGGAACCTGCGCCGAAACCTTTACCTGCGCCTGCGCTTTCGCCCGAATTACAGGATTCCATATTGTCTTTCCTGGAACCGGAACCGACGCCGGCAGCCGCCGGAACCATTGTTGACGAACTGCAGCCGCCCATGGAACCAACTACAGAATCCGTTGCGGATGAAAAAGCTGCAGCGCCTGTAGAAGCATGGGAAACGGCGACGCCACCGGCGCCGGAGGACTCTCTCCGGACCCAAACACAGGAACAGCTGGCTGAAGAAGAAAAACTTCATGCAGAAGCTAAAAGGTTTGCGCGCCTGCTGGTTTCGGAAATTAAGCTTTACAATGAGCATCACGTTCTCGAAGGACGAGAGAACCGGGATCTGTATATCAGGCTGAAGCGGGATATTGATAGAAGCCGTGAAATGTATGAAAAGCGCATCTCAGCCCAGGTTTCGCGAAGGATCGATTACTTCCATGATGAAATAATTCGGATACTTGGAGATAATGATCCCGCTACGCTTGGAAGCGATTATCCAGGACCTCGCGTTGAGAGCTAGAAAGTATAAGTGCAACAAGAATTGAGAATTCCGGAACGACAGCCCCGGCAACTGCTGCTGCAATGGGTTCTAGCTGTCCTTTTCTCCAGTTTATGCGCCCTGATCCTGGCTGCTTCCGAAGATATTCCCGGTGATGCCGCACGCCTTCCTCTCGCTCTTCAAAAAACTCAAAAATATTCTACAGCTCTGACTCAAGCTTTAAATGATTTAAAGCTGGGGGCGGACTATTACGCCAAAGAGCGGTATGGATCAGCCCTGGAAACTTTGCCCGATGAAAAGCGTTCCGATTTAACTTCCATCGGCGATTATATTTTATTTTATAAAGCCAAGTCTTTTTTGAAATCCGATCGGGGAAATGAGGCGCTTAGCTGCTATAAGCTTCTTCTGCGCCAATTCCCGGAAACGCCTCTTCGACGCGATGCGCTGATTGGCGAAAGCCTGGCCCTGCTTAAAATGGACCAGCCCAAAGCGGCGCTTGCGGTTCTGCAAACGCCAGAGCTTGAGTCAAGCTCTGAGGTTTTGTATTACCAGGCGAGGGCCTTAGAAGACGCAGGCGAAAAAGAAAAAGCCATCGCCCTCTATTTACAGGTTTATGCCAAGTATCCGGATTCGAGTTTTTCCTCGGAAACGATGAGTCGCCTACGATCCTTATCCCCTAAAGCCCTCTCCGGCCGGCGCAATTACCTTGTCCGTCTGCAAAGAGCGGAGACGCTCCTGAAAGCCGGGAAGGCTACGGACGCCCGCGCGATCCTGCTTGCCTTGGGACGGATTCCGGCGCCTGAATCGAAAAGTTCCGAGAAACGCCTGTTGCTGATGGGGGAAGCGGACTACCGTTTGAATAAAACGACATCCGCGCTGGGATATATCCGTCGTGTGCGCACAACCTATCCGGAACTGCATGCAAGAGCTCTTTATTTGGAAGGTTCTTGTCTGCGGAAGCTCGACAGAGAAAGCTCTTTTCTCGATCTGCGGAAGAAAGCATTAAAGCTTTATCCGCATTCCTCTGAGACGGAAGAACTCTTCTATTCGGCGGCTACTTATTACGATGTAAATTATGATGCGCCTAAAGCCTGGAATGCGTACAAAGCGCTCTATGAAAATTTCCCAAGGGGGAAACACGCGGAACGCGCACTATGGAAACTGGCGCTTTTCCCATATTTCAACAGGAACTATATCGATGCGGCGCCGGCATTCTGGAAATATTTACTTGCCTACCCTAAAGCTTCCTCCGCCGCTTCAGCGATGTATTGGATGGGTCGTTGCTATCAAAAACTCGGCGACCTCGAACACGCAAAATACCTCTTTTCCCGTACCCGGTTATTGGCAAACACCGGCTATTACGGTCAATGCGCTCGAGAAGCAGAAGATTTTTTGGAGCAAATGGAGGTCTCCGGGAATAAAACGGAGATTCCAATCGATTTCAACAAAGTCATACAGGTTTGCGAAAAAATCCGCCTCTCGCCCACTTCCATTGCTGAGCCGGAAGGAGCCGTGTTGCGGATTATCGAGAGAGCGCGCGAATTGCAGGAAGCAGGATTGCCGGATCTCGCCCTTTCCGAACTCCGCTGGGGCATCCGCCGCAATCCTAAAAACGAAGGATCCCTCAGCTACTTAATGTCCCTGGTTAATGAAGACCGGGGAAATTACCTCGAATCCATTGCCAGTCTCCGGAGAGCCTTTCCCGACTATAATTCACTGCCTCTCACAGCACTGCCTGAAGAGGTCTGGCGCCTGCTCTTTCCTTTGCGTTATTGGGAAATCATATCCGACCGTGCGGCCAGGACGAGATTAGACCCGACTCTGATCTTGAGTGTTATCCGGCAAGAATCCGGTTTTAATGAAAACGCCCGTTCCAAGGCAAATGCCCGTGGATTGATGCAAATAATCCCATCCACCGGGAAGAAACTGGCCCAACAGGCGGCCATTCGACCGTATACCGCCACGAAACTTTTCCAACCCGATACCAATATAACGCTTGGAGTCAGATACCTGGCTTCCCTACTGCAACAGTATGGAAAAGAAGAGCTTGCACTTGCAGCCTACAATGCGGGCGGTTCCCGCGTGGATCGTTGGCTGAAAGAATTCGGCAATATGGATAAGGCGGAATTCGTCGAGCAGATACCTTTCAGTGAAACCCGGGGCTATGTGAAACAGGTTTTAAGCAACAAATCTCATTACAACCTGCTTGTCCTTTCCGAACAATACTGATTATTCCAACCAGGCTGCGCCGAACCCAGCAACATTTTTCCCGTTTGTTGCGTATTAATATGATTCGCCTGTTGTGTATGGCTCATTCGGGATTTAGGCGGGATTTAGGACGAGCCATGCTAATCATTTAAGACCAAAAATAAGATTGGATCCACCTTGTGTGGAAAGAACCTTTCCCAGAAGAAGATCAGAAACTGGTCGCTCGATCTCAGGAGGGAGATGCGCTCGCCTTTGAGGAACTGGTGCGGAAGTATCAGCAGATAGTCCTTAATCTCGCCTATCATTACATAGGCCGCCGCGACGAAATTGAAGATATCGCCCAAAAAATCTTCTCCAAAGTCTATTTTTCACTCCCAAAGTTTGATATCCGGCGGCCATTCTTCCCATGGCTGTATCGGATTGCAATCAACCAGTGTTATGACGAACTCAGGCGCGCGAAGCGCCAGAAAATTCGCACATTCAGCGAGCTGAGCCTGGAGGAAACAAGCAGTATTGAAAGACTGATAAGCCAGAATGAAATTTCGCCGGCTTCCAATGAGGACCGGCATGAAATGCATGCTTTATTGCATAGAATGATGGACCAGCTCCCCCCACATCAGAAAATGGCTGTTGTTTTGCGGGATATTGAGCTGATCCCCTACGCAAAAATAGCTGAAATTCTCAAATGCACGGAACAAGCCGCCCGTTTGAAAGTCTTCCGCGCACGCATCCGATTGAAAACATTGATGGAAAAAGCTCTACAAAAACAGGAGCGGCCCCCCCATCCCAGATAGCCTGTCCGAGAATTAGGATTGGCCATCTAATCCCGTGTCACTTTCTGCAAAGCTTCCCAAAAACCGGGAAAACTAACGTCTGCGCATTCAGCATCGTGAATTTGCGTCTCTGCTTCTGCAAATAGCCCGGCAATGGCGAAAGCCATTGCAATGCGGTGATCTCCCAGGGTAACTATTTCCGCTCCTCTCAGAATCTGACCTCCGGAAATAATCAATCCGTCGGGCTTTTCCTCCACTTCGGCGCCCATTAATTTCAAATTCGTCGCCAGCGCGGAAATTCTGTCGCTCTCCTTTATCCGCAGTTCATGGGCATCCGAAATCTCCAATCCGCCCTGCACCTGGGATCCAAGGATCGACAGGATGGGTATCTCGTCTATCAATGCGGCCGTCAGTTCTCCTTTGATGGGCGGGAGTTGCCGTTTCAGAAGAGCCGGGCTGTAGCGAATCCGCAGGTCTCCCCTGGGTTCTCCCGCATCTTCGGTTACATTTTCAATGCTGAGATCCACTCCGGCCCTGATCAGATAATTCAGCAGTTCGCGTCTCCTTTCATTTAATCCGACGCAAGGCAACAGGAGATCGGAATGGGGAGACAATGCAGCTGCGATGATAAAAAAGGCCGCGCCGGAAAGATCGCCTGGAATGGAGAGTCGCCTGGCCTCCAGCGCCGGCGCCGGGCCCACCTCAATCCAAGGGCCTTGTATCCGGACAGAAGCTCCGAATTCCCTAAGAGCTATTTCGGTGTGATCGCGCGTGGGCGCAATCTCTTCAACGGCTGTCGGCTCCTCGCCATACAAACCCGCAAGCAAAATACAGGATTTCACTTGTGCGCTGGCGACAGGCAAGCGGTATCGCATCCCCTTTAAATTGCCGCCCCATATCCGAAGAGGAGGCAATTCTCCCTGCCGGGATTCAATCGTGGCGCCCATCGACCGGAGCGGACGAATGATCCTTCCCATGGGCCTGTTGGAAAGGGATGGGTCTCCGGAAATTGCGGATTCGAACGAATAGCCCGCCAGAATGCCGGAGAGCAAACGGATTGTGGTGCCGGAGTTTCCAGCGTCGAGCATTCGATCGGGAGGCTGAAGTCCTTTAAGACCGCGCCCATGAATGGCAACGCAATCACCGGCTTCTTCCACCTCAACGCCCAAGAGACGCAGGCATTCCAGAGTGCTATGGCAATCCCGGCTGGCGGCAAAGTGATTTAGGACCGAAACGCCTTCGGCAATGGCGGCAAGCATCGCGTATCGATGGGAGATGGACTTGTCTCCGGGCAATTGAACGGCGCCGCGGATTGGACCTGAATGCTTTATCGTTTGATCCATAGTGAATCAATTCCTTTTGATTTATCCTACTGAAGGTTCGGGTTGAGCCATGAATTCCAATGCTGTCTTTTTCAGTTTTTTAACCTGATCCCGAAGAGCGGCGGCTTTCTCAAATTCGAATTGTTTGGCAGCCTCGCGCATTTCACTTTCCAAACGCTGAATTTCAGACTCCAGTTCCTCCGCGGAGCTGTATTGAACGCTCTCTTCCGACACGGCAGGCAATTCGTAATAATCTCCTTCGTAAATCCGAATCATATCCGGATCAAGCGGTTTTATTATAGATTGTGGAGTTATATTGTTTTCCTCATTATAGAGCCGCTGGGCGTTGCGTCTCCGAGTTGTTTCCTCGATTGCAGACTTCATCGAACCTGTTAGAACATCGGCGTAGAGAATAGCTCTGCCATGGATGTGTCGAGCCGCTCGCCCGATTGTTTGAATCAGAGATGTTGTCGAGCGCAGGAAGCCTTCTTTATCCGCATCCAGGATGGCGACCAGCGAAACTTCCGGAAGGTCGAGACCTTCGCGCAGCAGGTTAATTCCGATAAGGGCGTCAAATTCTCCCGCCCGCAACGATCTCAGAATCTTAATGCGATCCAGGGTTTCCACCTCTGAATGAAGGTAACGAACTCTCAAGCCCAACTCGGTATAATATTCAGCCAGATCCTCTGCCATGCGTTTAGTCAGAGTTGTTACCAGCACCCGTTCATTGCACTCTGCCCGGGCGCGTATCTCTTCCATAAGATTGTCAACCTGACCCGCCACCGGACGTACTTCAATTTCCGGATCTGTAAGCCCGGTAGGCCTTACAAGCTGCTCCGCAACAACTCCGGCGGATTTCGTGAGTTCGTAGGAACTTGGCGTAGCGGATACATAGACAACCTGATTCACTCGGGTTTCGAATTCATGAAAATTCATCGGCCGGTTGTCTAATGCCGAAGGGAGTCGGAATCCATATTTAACCAGATTCTCCTTCCGCGAGCGATCCCCTTGGTACATTGCACGCACCTGGGGAATAGTGGCATGGCTTTCATCCACAAAAAGCACCCAATCACGCGGCAAATAATCCAGCAAAGTCGGGGGAGGCTCTCCCGGCATTCGGCCTGTCAGATGGCGGGAATAATTTTCGATTCCGCGGCAATAACCCAGTTCTTTCATCATTTCCAAATCGAACATAGTCCGTTGATGGAGCCGGCGGGCTTCCAGAAGCTTGTCTTCTTTCTCGAGCTGGGTTCGCCATTCCTCCAGTTCTTCCCGGATGCTATCCATCGCGCGCAACAGCTGTTCTCTGGGCTGGACGTAGTGAGACTTCGGGTAAATGGGCATGCGCTCATGTTTCTTCAAAGTGCGCCCGGTGATCGAATCTATTTGGGAGATAGAATCGATCTCATCGCCAAAAAGCTCAATGCGTACGGCGTAATCTTCATAGTTTGGGACGACTTCCACAACGTCTCCACGGACACGGAAACAGCCTCGTTCCAACCCATAATCTTGCCGGCTATACTGCATTTCAACCAATCGCCGCAGGATCTCATCGCGTTGAATCCGCTGGCCTTTCTCCAAGAAAAGAAGCATCCCATAATAAGCTTCAGGAGAGCCGAGGCCGTAAATGCAGGAGACGCTGGCGACAATAATGCAGTCCCGGCGTTCGAACAGCGAGCGCGTTGCTGAGTGACGAAGCCGGTCAATTTCGTCGTTGATCAGCGCGTCTTTTTCAATATACGTGTCGGTAGCGGCGATGTAGGCTTCCGGCTGATAATAATCATAATAGGAAACAAAATACTCAACCGCGTTATTCGGAAAAAAGGATTTGAATTCGCGGTAGAGCTGCGCCGCCAGCGTTTTATTGTGAGCAAGCACCAGGGCAGGACGCTGCAAGGCTTCTATCGTCTTGGCCATTGTAAACGTCTTGCCCGAGCCGGTCACCCCAAGTAAAACCTGGTGTTTCTCGCCTCCTTCTATTCCTCGGACCAGCTGTTCGATGGCGGCGGCTTGATTGCCGCCAGGCTGAAAAGAAGTGCTGATCTGAAATTCAGAAGAGTGGATTAGCGCTCTCCCATAGGAGATATTGGAATAGGTGAGGTTGGCGCCATCCGCAGGTTTTCTTGCCATTTTTCCCACTTTGCAAAATCACTATTATAACCCATGCTTGGACGCCCCTTAGGCTTCTTTGAGAAATACGGGTTAGAGTAAAATACAGCTTGCGGTATATTTAAACGGGACAAGAAGGTTCTTGCTGTGTACTCTTCCGTAGTATTTGCGGATAGCTTTCAGAATTGAGGATCAATCGTTGAACGATAAAAATCGAATTCGGAACTTCTCCATCATTGCACATATTGACCACGGAAAATCCACGCTGGCGGATCGGCTGCTGGAAAGAACCGGGGCGTTGACAAAGCGTGAAATGTCCGACCAGGTGCTGGATGCTATGGACCTGGAGCGTGAACGCGGCATCACAATAAAAGCCCATTCGGTCCGGCTTAACTATCGTGCGAAGAACGGCGAAGATTATATTTTGAATTTGATTGATACGCCGGGCCACGTGGATTTTTCCTACGAGGTCTCCCGGAGTCTTTCAGCATGCGAGGGAGCTCTCCTGGTGGTGGACGCATCCCAAGGCGTGGAAGCTCAGACGCTTGCCAACACATACCTGGCTTTGGATAATCATCTCGAAATCGTTCCGGTCATCAACAAAATCGACCTGCCCAGCGCCGATGTCGATAGAATCAAAGCCCAGATCGAAGATATCATCGGGCTGGACGCCAAGGACGCTATTCCCGCCAGCGCAAAAGAGGGAATAGGCACCGAAGAAATACTCGAAGCTATAGTACACAGGCTTCCCCCTCCCAAAGGAGATTACGACCAGCCGCTCAAGGCGCTGATTTTCGATTCCTGGTTTGACGCCTATCGCGGCGTCATAGTGCTGGTGCGGGTTATCGACGGCACTCTCCGGAAGGGGCTTAAAATTCGGATGGTCAACACACAGCAGGTCTTCTCAATCGAGCAAGTGGGCGTCATCACGCCAAAATTCCAAGAGGTGGACGAGCTTTCGGTAGGCGAGGTAGGTTATGTCATCGCCAATATCAAGCGCGTAGCCGACACCAAAATCGGCGACACCATTACGGAGGATGCGCGGCCCACGCCGGCGCCTTTCCCGGGGTATCAGGAAGTAAAACCCATGGTGTTCGCCGGCCTCTACCCGATAAATAACGCGGATTACGAGGCGCTCCGCGATGCTCTTTCCAAACTGCAATTAAACGATTCGGCCTTTTATTACGAGCCGGACACCTCCGGCGCTCTCGGATTCGGTTTTCGTTGCGGCTTTCTCGGCCTGTTGCACATGGAGATCGTACAAGAGCGCCTGGAGCGCGAGTTCAACCTTGAGCTGATCACAACCGCCCCGGGTGTGAGATATCGGATTACGACTCAAAAGGGGGAGACGTTTGAGATCCACAATCCCTCTAAGCTGCCGGAACCGGGAGAAATCGCCAAATTCGAAGAGCCCATGATAATGGCGATGATTCTAACCAGCGATGAATACCTGGGGCCGCTTCTCAAACTTGCCGAAGAGAAACGCGGCGTTCAGAAAGGGTTTGAATACATCACCAAAAACCGCGTTCTTATTACCTACGAGCTCCCGTTGAACGAAGTTGTTCTGGATTTTTATGACCGGATGAAATCGGCTTCTCGAGGCTATGCATCGCTGGACTACCATTTTAGCGGATACCAGGAATCCAGGCTTGTACGACTGGACATCCTGGTCGCGGGAGAGCCGGTAGACGCGCTTTCGCTAATCATCCATCAGGATACGGCGATCATTCGCGGAAGGGCTCTTGCTGAAAAGATGAAAGAGCTGATCCCGAGACAAATGTTCGAAGTAGTCATCCAGGCCGCCATTGGCAGCAAAATTATTGCGCGCGAAGTGGTCCGCGCCATGCGGAAAAACGTTCTGGCCAAGTGCTATGGAGGAGACATCACCAGGAAAAGAAAATTGCTGGAAAAACAGAAGGAAGGGAAAAGACGGATGAAACACCTCGGCAAAGTTGAAATCCCTCAGGAGGCCTTTCTCGCAATCCTAAAAGTGGAGTAAGGGGGGCGAGCTGCAAGCAAGATACGCTCAGTAAGTATCCTCCGGCAGAGCCCTCGCTGTACCCCACAAGTGACACTGTGGGTTAGGGGCC
>CAYTYP010000057.1:0-23718 GCA_964441405.1 uncultured Acidobacteriota bacterium | reverse complement strand
CAAGCGGATCCACAAAGTTTGGAGCATTGTTCTTCACATACGCATACAGATTGATCCCGCCCGCAAGCCCAATCGGATCCTCGCTGATATAGCGTCTAGCCTGGGGATCGTAGTATCGAGCTCTATGGTAGAACACCGCAACCCGACGCCATTCCGTCGTAACATCAGCTGCATCCCTGTCGCAATATTCGGCTTAACTGCCATCGATCCCGGCAAAGCATCCGTTTTTCATCCTCGAACCCCCTGATGCGTTTTTTCGCTTAACTGCAAAGTCGTAGCCATACGTTTTTTCTTTTAGCTGCTCGCAGCTATTATAAGCGGCTAAAGGAAAAACGCAGCCCTGTTTTGTTCGGGTTTTGTTCGCCTTTTGTTCGGTCTGTTGCGTCTTTGTTGCGCGGTTATTGCGCTGTTGGTGCATCGGTGATTGGGAATGCGAGCTTGCCGTCAGGCAGCCTCTTGCGGCTGGTAGTACAAAACCAATAGCTGCTTATCTTTCAGTGCCAGGCTGGCAAAAGTGCGTCCGTCATTGTCCGTGAACTCAACCTCGAACGCGCCCGGATCCAGTTGTTCCACAACGGTTCCCACTTGCCCGCGGCGGAGTTTGCGATTGGGCAGATCTTCGGTCAGTGCTACAACATCCAGAAGCTTGATTCTTTGTTTCATTTCCCTTGCCTCTAAAGTACGTAGCAGCTCGTCAGCCTTGGAAAGTCTTCTCCTCGACGAATAATCCAGCTGCTTCGGACCATTGCCTGGCCGGGTGTGTCGCCGCATGAATCCGCTTCAACTGCCGGATCGATACCTGCGTGTAGATCTGAGTCGTCCGTAAATCCGCATGCCCGAGCATCTGCTGGATGTAGCGGATATCTGCGCCGTTCTCCAGCATCTGCTTTACTGGCCGATCGTTGCCCTTACTAAGGGACATTCCGATCCTACAACAATCGCATTCGGGCTAAAAGAGGAAACGTGTGCAAATTTTCAATATTTTATAGCCCAACTGCTGTAAAATGACTTTAGAAATTAAGGCTTTTTATTCCAAGTTAACGTAACCATTATCAGAAACGATCGGATACTTGCGGAAGGCAGGGACACTTGAGATTCCCTCGCTTGTTTTTCCTATCCCCTGAGCTTTGGCAGCGGGCAGAGGAGATCTTTCATGCTGCGCTGGAACAGCCGCCTGAAGCTCGCCGGTCCTTCCTTGATAAGGCATGTGGCACAGACACAGAACTGCGCCAACAGGTTGAATTGCTCATTTCCAATGATGAGAATGCCGGCAGTTTCCTGCAAGAGCCCGTGCTGGCGGATGCCGCTCTCATTCCCGGCATTCCGGGATCGATCGCAGCCGGCCAGACAATTTCGCACTATCGGATCATCGAAAAGCTCGGCCAAGGGGGAATGGGCGTCGTCTATAGGGCGGAGGACGCCAGACTAAAGCGCACCGTTGCTCTCAAGTTCCTGCCCGAGGAAATTTCCAGGGACCCACGTGTGTTGGAGCGATTCCGGCGAGAGGCACAGGCAGCCTCTGCCATGAATCATTCCAATATCTGCACTATTTACGACATCGAGGAGCGTAGCGGTTGGCTCTTTATCGCAATGGAATTCCTGGAAGGACGCACTCTGAAGCACCGCCTCGCGGGCAACAGGACGGAGACCGACGAGATCCTTGATCTTGCCATCCAGATAGCCGATGGCCTGGAGGCCGCTCACTCCGAAGGAGTGATTCACCGCGATATTAAGCCTGCCAATATTCTCATTACAAAGCGGGGCCAGGCTAAGATTTTGGATTATGGGTTGGCTAAACTGCTTCCTGTACGGAAAGCGAATGCGGATCAGGCAACCGAATCGCAACAAACCACTATCGGGACAGACCAGGCGCTAACGAGTTCCGGCGGAATCGTGGGAACACCCACTTACATGTCACCGGAACAGGCGCTGGGCAAGGAACTGGACGCCCGGACCGACCTGTTTTCATTTGGCGTGGTGCTTTATGAAATGGCTACGGGCATCATTCCTTTCCGTGGCGCATCTTCGACCGCCACACTCGATGCCATCATTCATCAGGCTCCTACAGCTCCTGTGAGTATCAATCCGGACCTGCCCGGCGAACTGGAACGCATCATCAATAAAGCCTTGGAGAAGGATCGCAATCTGCGCTACCAGAACGCTTCGGACATGAAGGCCGATTTGCAGAGGCTGAAACGTGATTCTGATTCGAATCGTTTTCCTCTGGCCGGCGGACCGCTTCCGAAGAAAGCTCCCCAATCAGCCAAATGGGCGTTGATCGGTTCAGTCATAGTCATCGCTGCCCTCGCGCTGGCCGTCGGATTGAATCTTGCCGGCTTGCGCGACAGGTTTTTTGGCAAGACTGCAACGCCGCATTTCGAGTCGCTGGCGGTATTACCGCTCGAGAACCTTTCCGGCGATCCTGACCAGGAAGCATTCACCAATGGAATGACCGAAGCGCTAATTATCGAGTTGTCCAAAATCACCGCGCTTAAAAAAGTGACCTCACGCACTTCCGTCATGCAATACAGGAGCACCCAGAAGCCGATCAGGCAAATTGCGCAGGAATTGGGTGTTGATGCCTTGGTGGAAGGTTCTGCGCTCAGGGAAGGAGACAGCGTCCGAATCTCAGTTCAGTTGATTGACGGCGCTACCGATGCACACCTGTGGGCCGATAATTTCGACCGCAAATACAAAGACATCCTTGCTCTTCACAGCGATGTGGCGAGCGCAATCGCGCGGCAGGTCAAGGCTACGCTTACACCCGAGGAAGCAGCCGGCTTTGCCGCCAGGGGGACAGTCAATCCTGAAGCTTATGACTATTTCCTGCGTGGAATCGGGCGCGTGCCGAGCGGCAATGAAATAGATATTAGAATAGCAATCCAGATGTTTGAAAAATCAATCGAGCTTGATCCCGGTTTTGCTCAAGCCTATGCGGCGCTGTCTGCGAATCATAGCGGTATGTGGTGGAATGGCTTCGACCGAACGCAACAGCGGGTCTCGCTAGCCAAAGCTATGGTGGACAAGGCACTTCAGCTTCAACCCAACCTCCCGGGAGCGCGTAGAGCGCTTGGGCTGTATTACTTATGGTGTTTCATGGACATCGACCGGGCTCTGCCTGAACTCGAAGCGGCACAGAGAATGATGCCGAACGACGCTGTAAGCGCATGGGCTTTGGGCTTGATTCTGCGGCGCCAGGGCAAAACTGAACAGTCAATAGTTTATATGACTAAGGCCTATGAGATTAATCCGGCTTCGAGTCAGTATGCCTCCCAGGTCGCATTCACTCATGCGTCGGTGGGTAACGTCAAGGAAGCCCTCCGTTATTACGACATTGCCATCAGACTCAGTCCGGATCAGCCTGATCTATACGCTCTTAAAGCGTTCGCTGTTCTTGAATCTTCAGGCGATCCAAAACAAGCTCGGGCCGCCCTCGAGCCCGCTCTGCGCCTCGGGTTTGCAAATAATCCAACCCTGGCATATTGCCGTACCTTTATCGATATACGTGAAGGAGCAGTCCAGGAAGCGATCCAACGTGTGGCTACCGAATCATGGGAAGCTGTGGAAGGACAGGAGAATTATGTTCCCCGGGCTTTGCTTCTGGCACAGCTCCACGGTCTGGCCGGCCAAGCGCAGCTGGAGAAGAAATATTACGAGGATGCTGCAAAAATAATCGAGGCTAAAATCCGCCAGTATCCGGAAAGAGCGTCCTATCATAGTGCCCTGGGAATCGCCTATGCGGGGCTCGGAAGAAAGCAGGATGCCATTCGGGAAGGCAAGGCCGGCATGGACCTAAAACCCGTAACCAAGGATGCCGGAGGCTACTACCAGGTCCGGGTATTGGCGCAGATATATGCGAATATCGGCGAAGACGATGAAGCCCTTCGCCTGCTCGAGCAGCTACTGTCGAGTTCAAAGTTTAAGGTTACCGGCTCTCTTCGACAGGATCCGGAATGGAAACCGCTGCGCAATAGCCCGAAGTTTCAGGCCCTGCTCCGCAAATACAATTAGAATGTCAGGCCGCACAATTCCGGAATCCCAATATTCCGGAACCGTGCAGCCTGACACCCTGATTCAGTTGTTGCCGTCCCCGCGCTATTAGGGAAGAGCCGGCGGGAGAGATATATGAGGCGTAGGATAATCGATCCACAGCAAGTCGCCTCGGCTCGCGTTCAGCACGGCGTTGTTCGGCTTGAAAAACGTCCCCTTTGAGCTGGTTACGGAGCTTATTCCGAAAACATCCTCGAAGTGCGTTCCCGGGTCAGCGGAAATGTTGACCACGCTGCTGCTGGGATTTCCAGGCGTCAGCCCCAGATATTGTCCATGGGTTACACTCACGTTGCTTGGATTTCCCGTCTCCGGATCAAGGCGGATGCCAAGGTCATTGCCCATTTCCCCGAGGCCGCCAACGTGATATTGCCACATGTTTCCGCCAAGCCTGAAGGGTGCGGCACGCAACACTGTGGTCGCCTGCAGACTGATTTTGCCTCCGTTGAGGAAAATGACTTCGCCTGTCTGGGTTATTCCCTGATCGACCAGCGAAATGCTGCTGACCAGCATGGCGGGGCGCCCGGCACGACGGTACAGGCGATGAGCGACCGGATTCGTTACCAGGTCCAGTACATCATAATAGTATGCAGTGGGAGCTGTTTTATCAGCGCCTTCAACCGGAAGGATTTGATTGGGACCCTGGATCAGAAACCAGAAATGAGCAACAGAATCGGGCGCAATATTCTCACCTTCCCTAAGTGGAGGAGAGTTTGGGGTGCTGTACATAGAAAAATCAGGGCTGTCGATCAGGGCAAGAATGCCGGTCGCATTGCCTTGAGCGTCAACCACCAGTTGGAATTCAGGAGGGACCCATTGGCGGGCAATATCAGTTTCGACCGGGAAAGGTACTGCTATCTGGTTGGCTTGAAAGCGTTTCTCGAACAGTGAGGGATTGCGGGGCTCGCCACCGATGATCGCCGGCGCCAGGCAGGCCAGGCTCAGCAAAAGAGCGGCGATAAATAACCATGTCCATAGAGCTTTGCTTTTCATGGATGCTCTCCTTATCTAATGTCCTCGGTTGCAGTTTTGCTGCTACTATTAATATTCCGCGAACGGGAGCAAAAATGGTTAACGGGAGGGGGGTGTTTTTGCGATAAAATCCAAGAAAATGACGAACCGGGATCAACACGACATAACCAAACTGCTTACCGCATGGAAGGGCGGCGACATGGACGCACTTGACCGGCTGACGGCCCTTGTGTATCCGGAGCTGCGGCGGATCGCGCGCCGGAATCTCGTGCAGCGGCGCGCCGGCGATAGCCTTGATTCCGCCGCGCTGGCCGACGAGGCATATCTCAAGCTGGCGCATGCCGGGGGAATTGCGTGCGAGAACAGGGTGCACTTCCTGGCGCTGTGCTCCCAGATCATGCGCCGCATCCTGGTGGATCACGCGCGCACCCGCAGCTTCGCCAAACGTGGAGGAAAAGCGCCGCACGTGCCCCTGGACGAAGTGTTGCTGGTAGCGGAAGCACGCGGGATCGAAGTTTTGGCCCTTAATGAGGCGCTCGATGCGCTCGCCCGATTCGACAACCGGAAGAGCCGAGTGGTCGAGTTGCGTTACTTCGGCGGGCTGAGCATCGAAGAAACGGCGGAAGTCCTGGACGTCTCAGTGGACACCGTGAAACGTGACTTCAGGATGGCCCGGGCGTGGCTTCTCGCCGAGCTCGCCAGCAATTAAATCTCCTCGCGAACGCCGCCGTCTCGGCTAATGCCGCATGCTTTTTGCTTACAGGGCCGGCGGCGCTTTGCATCCCCGGCGAAAATTCGTAAATCATGTGGGTCGGAGCTTCAGCTCCGACGCGTAAGCTGCATAGGCAAATTATTCTAAGTATTATATTTTGCTCACGTGTCGCGGCTGAAGCCGCGACCCACATGTTATTTTTGCGAATATCTGACCTCTCTGCTGCGTTCTTCGAAATCCAGGTCCATGCAAAAAGTATGCGGCATTAGCCGTCTCGGCGGCAAAGCCTTTAGAACCAACGTTCCGGAGGTTCTTCAGCTGAGCCGGCGAGACGCCGGCGCTCCCGGGCGGCAACCGTGGGATGGCCGCGAAAGAGCCTAATCTTCGGGCCGGTTGAAACGCAACGAGATCGCCAGGCCGGGCTTCAGTTCGCGCTCGATATTCATCGTGGTACCGAAGGCGGCCACATCGATGGCAAAGCGCTTGCCCATATTGAATCCCAGACCTCTGCTTTACTGGCCGATCGCTGCCCTTACTAAGGGACATTCCGATCCTACAACAATCGCATTGGGGCTAAAAGAGGAAACGTGTGCAAATTTTCAATATTTTATAGCCCAACTGCTGTAAAATGACTTTAGAAATTAAGGCTTTTTATTCCAAGTTAACGTAACCATTATCAGAAACGATCGGATACTTGCGGAAGGCAGGGACACTTGAGATTCCCTCGCTTGTTTTTCCTATACCCCGCTGAGAATGCGGCATCACTAAATTCAAAGGTCTCATGATATCCCTGATAGTTCCATATTACTTCATACTCTTTGCCATCGGGATCAGTGTATTTGAGCGGATTGTTGTGTGAGTACGCATACGAGTTCCAGCTTTGTGTATCTTCTTGACTGGCTCCAGCATTTTCAGGATCGACGGAAAGGAATCTCCCCTGTGCCGCCGAGTAGTATCTTGCTTCGAAGAAGTCCAACCCCGTTCCGGCGTCCCGTTCTTTGCCGGCAGTAGAAAGTCATTAATGCACCGGAAGCCCTTCAAGCAGCGCGATTTTCTTCAAAAACCACTTTCGAGAAGCTTCGAGGTGCGGAAGAGGCCTCCCAGGATTCTTGTTCAGAGTCTTTGTTTGTCGTTGCACATCCACCTGCAGCAGTTTCAGCAAAGCATTTCTAGACACCTTTGGTAATTGTGTGCTGATAAGATACCATTTACGATCAGCATCATTGAGCTTCCAAGAAAGCTTCTGAACATGTTTCGGATCTTTCACCATAATAACTTTATCTGCTAGAGCTAGCTCAACTGATGAATCAGTCGGGCCTCCCGGCCAACCATGGTGAATGACTTCGCGAATTTCTGCAACGAGGTCGTACTCAACATTCACCGAAGCCGAATTGCCAACAATGGTAATTGTTGGGAGAACTTTATAGTTGTTCACGATATCAACCGCATCTAATGTGAAATCGGCAGCATTGCTATCGCGGATACTATTTTCAAAATATTTAACGCGCTCACCAGCATCTCCATTGAATTCTGTCTTACAAAAATCATTTACACGCTCTATTAGAGAATCATTTATTGAATTGCCTAAAGTTATATATGCAATCAGCAACAATGCACATATCAATAAAAATGTCCTCATAATTCTCCTATTTGCATACTTGCGGACTTATAAGATAACTGGGTTGCGACCCATTCCCGAAAAACGACATGGGATAAATTCCAAATGGCTTTCCAGATTTAGTTGACCGTGCACTCCAAACACTACTATTTCCAGCAAAGATCGCAACGTGATTATATGGCTTGCTCCAGTATACAATATCGCCGATCCGACCAGTTGCGGTGCGAGATAGTGAGGAAGAGTTATATATATTTACAGCGCCTCCCCCTCGTGGTCCGCTTTCAATATTGCCGTCAGCGCTCTCAGATTTCTTTACATTGGGTCCTTGGAAAAGGACTGGGCCTTCAAAAAAATCCCCTATGCCATGAAGCCTAAAACGAAACCAGTGATTCTCAGCCTGGAAGAGGTCTGTTCGTTTATAAAAACCCTTATCAACCTCAAGCATCGAGTGCTGGTCATGCTTACCTATTCCACAGGGTTGCGCATTTCCGAAGTCTTACACCTTCGTGTTTGCGACATTGATTCCAAGCACATGATCATACGCGTCGAACAGTGGAAAGGGCAAAAAGACCGGTATGTTCCTTTGTCTCCAACGCTGCTGCAATGGTTGCGTATCTACTGGAAGGCGGCTCGCCCTACATTCTACCTCTTTCCAGGACGGGTTCCAGGCATGCCGCTAACCAGAGAGAGCGTCAATAAAGCTATTACGTGTGCTTGCAAAGCTGCGGGAATCTCTAAAACCATAAACCCGCGCATGCTGCGTCACAGCTTCGCGACTCACTTACTGGAATCCGGAACCAACATCCGCATCATCCAGGCGTTGCTGGTGTTACGCAGCGCGTTAATCCAGGGGCATTGCGGCTAATTATTCCAGGGTATTTGCAACTGCAGATCGTTTAACCACTCCAATAATCGTTCCGTTCCTACTCAACACTATAGGGTGGGAAGGGAACGGAACGACTCGTCCTGACATTTATTCAGAAAGAGAAAAACCGCGAGCGAGACGTTTGATCTTGTTTTGAGCGATAAGGATGCGGATTGCTTCTACAACACGCTCATTTCGAACTTGTAAACGAGTCCGCAGTTTATTGATGGTCAATGGTTCCGGCGTTGAAGCCAGAAGCTCTATGATGCGGGATGCCAAGTCATTCGGCGACGATTTAAAAGGATTTACAGCAATGGAGCTGATTTTGAGAGAAGCGCCGAAGTCTGACTGCGCCAGTTCAAGAGCAATCGGTCCGAATGATGGGGCGGAACGATGCTCGGCGGAAAGGGTTCGCTGATCTTGATGCATTCGAAGATACAAAAAGGAATCCAGCCAGGCATAAAGATCTCCCGATCCTCGCAGGCTGTAGCCGGCGCTGCCGTTGGGCGAAGCATTTTTACGAACATGATGAACTTATGATTTGAATTCATAAGTTCATTTATGACGAGTAGTGCAATATGTCGCAGTTGCCAAGCTGGCTGATTAACCATTGCCCATCCCAGGCCTCCAAATCATGAGGTTGATGAGTCATATCATGGTGGGATCCCAGCCAACAGCTCGGCATATTATCGGACCTCACAGAGATGCGAGGATCTCGAGTAGCTCCGGCTTCGGCGTCCAGGAATCACTTGGGCCTTCCGATAGGTCCACGGTCTTCCAGAACGCATCTAGAGCCTGCCGTTTCATGTTCATGTTCGATTTCGTATAGCGGTTGGTAGTGCGCACGCTCTCGTGGCCCAATAGGTTACGCACGGTCACCAGATCGACGCCCGACTGAAGCAGGGCACAGGCGCATGAATGGCGCATCACGTGAGGAGTGATCTTCCGTTTTCGCAATATAGGGTTCTTTTTCTTAGCTGCTTCAAAGCTCTTTTTTAGGATGTAAGAAACTCCCGAGGTTGTGAGCGGGTGACGGCGCCCATTGCAGAAAAGTCTTGATTCCGCTCCGAGCCTCCATCTGGCAATGTAGCGTTTTAAATGTGCGGCAGTGCTGCGCCAAAGCGGAGACACCCTATCTTTCCGCCCTTTACCATGCACCCGGACTTGACGAGACGCGCCGAGTTCTAAGGCGTCAACTGTTAGAGACAGTGCTTCGCTGACGCGTACACCCGTGTTATAGAGAAACTGGATGAGGACGTAGTCCCGCAGCCCCAATAAATGGTCTTGGTTGGACTGATCAAGGAGCAATTTGACCTCCGCCGGTTCCAGGTAAGGAATATCTGGCTTGGGTCCTTTCTTCCCTGGTATTGAGACGATTAACCCGTATTCAGCGGCGTTAGTCGTATCCTTCCGGATCAAATATCGACAGAAGTTCCTTATAGCTGTAAGCCTGCTATTTCGTGTGGCTACGCTGTTTCCACGAATAATTGGTGACAGGCACCAATTATTATCAGTGTTCGTACATGTCTGCGGCCAATCGTAGGCCAATCCTTCTTCATCAGATCCCGCAGCATCCGGCTGCCGGCAAATGGGGACTGAAGGTGCAGTTCGTCTATGCGTCGCATCAGCGTGAGATCTGATTCCGAAGCCTCTGCCGACTTGTAATAGGCTGTTGATCGAGGCAGTTGAAGAAGCGCGCATTGCCGTGTTATAGATAGCTCTGAAGTGCGGTCGATCATCTTTTTGCGCTCAGCAGTCCCGCCTTGACGAGCGCGTTTTCTAAAAAATCATTTTCCAAAGTAAGTTGCCCTATCTTGGCCTGCATTCTTTGAATGTCCGGTTCTTTCTCTTTTTCCCGTCTCTCGCCAAACACGGTATCGGCATTTTCTTGCAGTTGTCGTTTCCAATCCGTGATCTGGTTGGGATGCACTGCAAATTGTTCCGCGAGTTCAACTATTGTCTTGTCGCCTTTCAGCGCTGCCAGTGCGACCTTTGCTTTGAATGCTGTACTATGATTTCTGCGTTGCCTTCTTGCCATCTGATCTCCTTCTTGTGGCTGTTTCCAGCCTTCAGTTTGGCAAGACTATCACTTATTTCCCTGTCCAGTTATCCGAATCCCGCTCTGTTACTAAGGAGCGCCTTCGCCAAGCAATCCGGCGTCAGCGAAGCTATTTTATAGCCCAACTGCTGTAAAAGAAGGGCCCACGGGCTTTTTTTCCCCTATTGCTTGTCATTGGCGGCGCGGCACAGCTTTTCGTTATATGAAAAAACTTGATTTGCTCATTATATTGATCTATATTTAGACCTATAAATATATCAAAATAAGGAGTCGCCGCATGAAAACCATTTCAATTTCAAATGATATTGTTCCCATTGCAGAATTTAAAACAGGCATCTCTAAATGGTTTAAGGGCATTCAAAAAGCCGGTCATCCATTAATAATCACACAGAACGGTAAACCCGCCGGAGTTCTCCTCTCTCCTACCGACTATGATGAACTGGTTTATAAAAAGGCGTTTATTGATTCTGTCGGCAAAGGGATATCGGATGCTGAAAGTGAGAATGTTTACAGCACCAAAGAAATCAAGGCGGCATTGATTGAGAGAAAAGCCAGGTGATTAAAATCAGATGGACTCATGAAGCTTTGTTACGACTGATCGAGATTGAGGATTTCATATCGCAGGACAGTGCCGATCGAGCCAGGAAATTTGTTGACCAGATCATCGAGCATGCAGAATGCTTGTCTGACAATCCTCTTAGTGGAAGAAACGTCCCTGAAATTTCCAATCCCGATATAAGAGAGCTGATTTTCAGAAAATATCGAATCGTCTACCGAGTAAAAGGAAATAACCTAGATATACTGACTGTTTTCGAGGGACATAGATTATTGCGAATAGATGAAATAGAATTGTAGCGTTATCCAGGGGAAAAGAGTAGTCAACAAAGGTGACAGCGAGAGAAATCCTCAGCCACCTTGGAACATTTGGATGAGGCTATCAAAAGGAACGATTGACTGGAAGTTGAAGTCCCTGCCAGCTCCCTACGCGAGCGTGTCACCGTCGCGCTGATGACGGGGTGCGAGGCCTCGCGGACAAAGTACCGAATCGGGTCGGACCAAGCGAAGCAGTTGAGTTCAAATACAAAACATCTGTCTGTGATGGGGTTTTTCAGTTTGGAATGTCCATATTGACTCGGAGGATATATTACATCGTGACGCTTCCTACATACTGAAGAAATCCGAACAGAGAGAGAAACTACTTATGATATAAGCTGTTGGCCCAGTACGGCCCAGGCCACTTTTGGGGACTGGACAATTTCAGACATTCCGGAAATTATGATTTGGTTGATTTCATACGTGATCTGGATTTTATGGTGGTTGTCCTCTAATTATTATTCCTTGGAGATCGACGATAACGCTGCCCGTGTTGGGAGGCGGATGGTTCGGAAAGGCCATGTGCGGTCCTTGCATGAATTCAAAGGAGGACTATTTCAAGGACCAAGAATGGAATTGTCCGAAAAAGGACAATTATGTTTCGGCAGTGTCATAACCGTACCTAAAGGTTTACCGCAATACGAACAGATCAAAACGCAAGTCTCTACGTGGATAGTAGAGACGCCTTATACCGAGAAATAACTTCCTTATAGAGATCGTCAATCCGTTATTGAAATCCGGCCAGATGAGATATTAAATAAGTGGCGCGGGCGCGCACAACTAAGAAACCCTGATATTTGGACATCACGGGCGATCCTGAGTTCAGGAAATTTAAAAGTATTCTCTTCATCGAATGGATCGGATAACATTTTTCGCTGGAAACCTTCCGCCAGACATACGCAAGGGAGTACAAGATAGAACGCCGGCGTCCAGGGCTTTATATATCTTGAGCCTGTTTTCATCAGGAATGCGCATTAGCTTATAGACAATCTATAGGGAGGCTTAAAGAATTCTATGATCCATGCCCGTATCGTTGCATTAATCGTTGTATTGGCAATAAAAGCAGGAACTTGTTGTGCACAGGATAAATCTTTTCCCAAGGAACTTTTTTATGAATTCTCCGCGTTCGCCGGAGGAGGCATTGCGGATTCACAAACCAATAGGCGTAAAAGCTTCCATTTCGGCGTGGACATGCGAGCAAATATTCCTGCAACTTATTCCGGATTTCTTTTAGAACTTGGCTATGCAAGCCCGCCGCCCTCGCGCGATCCAGGCATTATATTCTCAGGCAATTACTTGGCTCCTTTCACCCTTGGCAAATCATCGCCTTTGCTTCTGTTCGGCACTGCCGGATACACAAGGCACTTTGGCATCGGGAATGCATTCAATTACGGAATCGGGATTGATTATCGCATCAGTGAAACCACTATTCTACGGTTCGAAGCGCGCGATTATGTGAGTTCGACCGATCCTGTCAACCACAACGCCGCGTTCCGCATAGGAATTGGGCGTTACGGTTCCGACTAGCAGTATATTTCATGGGTGACAGGAGCCCATTATTTGGGAGAGATGTATTGACACTTGTCACGTGACCCATTACGCTTCTCGTTGGGATTAAGGCCTTGGCCTGTCGACACGCTCGGAACATGCACACGCAAGGAAAGTTGAACTCACTGATAATCTTTTAGTCGCATTTTATGAGCATTGAAAACACACGATCAAGAAAGATCCGCCCGGCCCATCCTGGAGAAATGCTACGAAAGGATTTCCTGACAAATTACGGGCTGACCGTATCGAAACTTGCCAAAGGGTTAGGAGTATCGCGCCAGACTATCTTTGAATTTTTCTTGGCTCATTCGACGAGTCCGCCATTAGTAATATGGAAAGAGGCGAGCATAGCTTTGCCTTGCGGCAAATAGTTCCAGGATGGGGGAATAGAGGGAGGGAAAAATCGGCGTGTAGTTATAGAAAATCGGCGCCTTGAAAAACGGTACCTGGTTATAGTGTCCCCGTTTTTTTTCGATGCGTTAGTTCTGCGAGCGACGCAATACCTTCCATCCGATTTTTCAAATCGGCTGGAAGAGGAAATAAAGCAGCAACGCCCCACCTCTTTGTTGCCTCTGCAGCCAGCGATTTTGAGAAAAAGAAACCGCGTGTTGCCTGTTTGTTGCCAATCCCATTTGTGTGTTGTCGTGTTGCATGAATTTTTTGCCGTTTCCGGAGCGGAATTATTGAAAGACCATCCCTAAGCCTTCGGCTTAGAGTTCGCATGAGACCTCGAGGAGAGGAAATAAAGCGGGAATGCGTTTCCTGTTTATTTCCACTTTGGAACCGGCAATCAATAATGAATCTGCGGTTTACAGAGCCGTAAGCCGGGTTCAACCAGCTTTGCGATCAGGCTTCGTCGGAAGACAGAAGGTTTGTGAGCGGCCCGGCAAGGGGCGGCAAATCGTTCTGGATGGTATCCCAAATAACGGAAGGCCGCAGATTCCAGTAGGCATGGACTGTGAAGTTGCGGAGATCGATCATCTGCCGCCAGGGGATTTCCGGGTGCAGTCTTCTGATATCATCGGGCATGTGGTTAGCGGCTTCGCCGATGACGGTCAGGTTGTGAATCACCGCATCCATGATTTCTTCGTCGTTTTCGAAGGTATCGAAATCAACGCCTGCAATATAGCGTTGGATTTTGGCGATGGCGTCGAGGATGTCCTGGATTCGGAAAGCCCAATCTCTAGGCGGCATGGATAGCTTCTCGCAGGATGCGTTCTTTCAGCGCCGGTTTGATGGAATCGCGCAACACCAAATCTACTCTAGACACTCCGAGAATGCTCTCCAGGTAATGCTGGGTCCGGGAGAGATGAAACAATCCCACCGACCGGTTGTCAAACTCCACGAGTAAATCCACATCGCTTGTTGGTGTAGCCTCATTACGCACCACAGAGCCGAATAAAGCGAGCGATTTTATTCCGAAATCCCGGGCCAGCTTGTCGCGATGTTCAGCGATTATTTCGAGGGCCTGGTTTCGATTCACGGCATTCTCCAGAAATGAATTTTAGGATCTTCCGGCTCTGGCCGATCGTTGCACTTACTAAGGGACATTCCGATCCTACAACAATCGCATTGGGGCTAAAAGAGGAAACGTGTGCAAATTTTCAATATTTTATAGCCCAACTGCTGTAAAATGACTTTAGAAATTAAGGCTTTTTATTCCAAGTTAACGTAACCATTATCAGAAACGATCGGATACTTGCGGAAGGCAGGGACACTTGAGATTCCCTCGCTTGTTTTTCCGATCGATTCCTCTTCGTTAAGCGCGGGCATCAGAACAGTAATTTTCATATTATAATTCGACTGATGGCCAGTCATCGCTGTCCCATTTCATTTCTCTTATTATCAGTTTTGAACGTCCGTTGTCGAGTTTATCATATCCATGCATAATCATATATGACACACCATCAAAATCATAATGTGCTGAATGTCCGACAGCAGCCCAGTATTCATTTCCGGAAGCAACCAGAGTACCGCCTCCGGCGGCCAGCGATACTCCTTCACGGTCGAGATACGGCCCTTCTACTTTTTGAGAGCGTCCTACAAGCACTTTATATGTGCTTTTCAGGCCTCTGCAGCAATAATCAACAGAAATGAACAAATAGAAATATCCCCCTCTCCTGTATATGAAGGGAGCTTCAACGTGACCATCTCCGGGATCAGTGTCGTCAAGTTTAAATGTTCTCGGTCGGCGGGCAAGAGTGTACCAGACTTCCGGTTTTGCTACAGAAAAGAGATCGGGAGCGAGCTTCACCATTTTAATTCCTCCCCAGAAAGAGCCAAAAGCCAGCCATCCCTGCTCTCCATCCATTATAAGGTTGGCATCAATTGCATTCCAGAAATCGCGGTTAGGGACCGATTGAATGACAGGACCATGATCAACCCATTTAAAATCCGGATCATCAGGGTGAAGTGTTTTATTTGTTGCAACACCTATCACGGAAGTATTTTTTCCAAAAGCCGAAAACGAATAGAACAAATAATAAACACCTTTAACATATTGAATATCAGGCGCCCAGTAGCCTCCGCCCCTGAAGCCGGGGATCATTTCCTGAGTTAGCCATTCAGGAGTTTTTTCAAATATCCGGGGGCCTCTTTTCCAGTTTTTCATATCGGCGCCTGATGCCGAACCGCCGCCGGTGGTGAAAAGATAATAGATAGAGTCCTGCTTTATCATTACAGGATCATGTGCCGGGAACAGGCTTGCATTCGGGTTATTGACACCGGCCAGTTGTTGAGTTGACTGCTGGTTTTGAGCAGAAATGAACAGGGGACAAAAAACCATGATAATCAGAAGAATATATTTTTTCATTGTTATAAAAATCAGAAAGGTTAGCCTTTTCAAAAATAGTAAATCTCATTAATAAAATGGCAATTAACCCGGGACGTCAATAATATTTTAATTTTGTTATAAATATTGATTGCTCCCGGAATTATAGAAAGGTAGGGTTCGGCAATCGCATCAAGTGCGCAGAGTACGACCAGTGCGCCGGGCATGGCAGCATTTTTCCAGTGCATGCGACCTCCTTTTAGAATAAATCCTGAGTTTAGACTATCATCAAATTCAAATATTGTACCATCGGGTCATAATCGTGGTCGCAGTGAAGAAGGGAGATCTTCTTTTCAATACAGAACGTTCCTATGATGATATCGATCGTTTTCCTGACCGTGATTCCATTCTTTCTTAGAAAGCGGTAATTTTCGGCAGCTTTCAATGCGACTTCCCTACCGACCAGATCAAAGTATTCCAGCCGGGCTATTATTTGCTGTGCGGCGGCGAGCTGTGTTGCAGTCCTGAAACCCTGCATTAGTTCGGCGATAATAAGATCTCCGGTTACGACCCGTTCTTCGTCGAGCAGACCGTCAAGCCGGTTCGTCTGAGGGGAATCGCACCCGCGGAAATAGTCAATCCATACTGATGTATCGACAAGCACCATCAGTCCAGCCTCATACCTTCCAGATCGCCTTCCCACTTCAGCTTGCCGCGGTATTTCCTGATAAACACCTGAGACTTGACTTTAATCAGTAATTTCAACGCCGACTCGATCGTCTCCTTTTTTGTGCGTAATCCCGATATCTTCCGGGCATCATTCATCAACGCATCGTCCAGAACGACATTCGTGCGCATAGACACCTCCATAATGTGTAATGTTAACAATAATATACACATCAACCGCCGCTTCGACAAGTGTAAAAACCTGGATTCCTCTGTCGGGCGCGAATGATGCGCATTGGAGCGTGTCACCAATTGCGTTTAAAAGCCCCACCATTCACCCCATCAAACGATATCCTATACCCGGGTCGTTAATCAGCAACCGGGGCGACGACGGGTCCGTTTCGATTTTTTTGCGCAACTGTCTCATGTAAATACGCAGGCATTGGTTGTCCTGTTCAAATGCTCATCAATCCAGTCTGCTTTATCCCCCATATCATCACTCAGAGCTTTATCAAGACCATCTTTATAATGCTCCAGATCAGTCAAATCATCTATATCCTGTCGAGAACGTTCTCCATTCTGTTTTTCCAATCTGTCCTTATATTCCTGAAGCTGCTCTTTTCTCTTGTTCGCATTATCATATCGCTCTTTTAAATCACTCAATGTTTCCAGCCCTTTTTCCAGAGTTTCACCATCGGAATCTGCTATCCCGTATGATGTGAATGCCAGTGCTGCTGCAGGAATCCTAAACTTACGAGCAGTCGATGTATTAAATCTTCCTTTCCCATTGACTGCACCCACAAATGCCCAGCCTTTGTCCTTCCATTCCGCTGTAAGAATCTCACCCTCATTGTTGGGGTTTGGGTGTATAAATTTAATTAACCCAAACGTATAAGCCTTAACACCGGGATCGCCAGGGATTTTAACTGCAGGAACCGAATCATCGTAACTGGTTTCAATTCTGTTTCCATGCATATCAGAAATAGAAACAATACGTCCCAGTGAATCCCTCTTAATAGTATGCTTTTCAGGGACGTGAATCTGGACAAGGGTGTCGTAATATGTATCCGGCATGTATTCATATGTAAAGTCCTATTCCGGGTATTTCGGGAGAAGCACGGCAGCTTCAGGCGAAACAAGACCTTGTAATATGAATAGTATACTACTTAAATAGGTCATAGTTGGGGACATTTTAGAATAGCAATTCGGGCAATAGAATGACCGTTGACGCTATGTTTTTCTACTCGGACGGCTATGCCGGGATTGGTTCTGCTTGCGATGAGCGACGGAATGCCGGAGGTGTTTTGTCGGAGCCTTTTTGGTTCTTGAGGCAAACTTACGCCTCCAGCAACAACGAGCCCAAAGACTCGAAGGCTTTAATCTCCTCCGGAATGCCTCGGGACGGGATTCCTTCAATGATCACAGCAGTTATGGTCGTCAGTCCTCCCTTCCAACTGGAGTATTCACGGGACTTTTGATAAGATGGCGCCACAAATGCCGGAGGGAGTTCGATGATGAAACGCTGGGTATTCGGCATCTCCTTTATCACGCTGATCGCGGGAATCCTCCTAGGACAGGGGAAAAGCGGCGGACAAACAAGTGGCGCTGAGATCTATCGTTCCACATGTGCAGCCTGCCACGGAACCGACGGCAGGGGAACGCCTGACAGTACGCGCGGCTTCGAAAAACCGGACACTTTTCCCGATTTCACCGTTTGCGTCGCCACAGTGCGCGAATCCGATGGTTTCTGGAGCGCCATCATAAACAACGGCGGACCGGGCAGAGGGTTTTCCAACATAATGCCTTCATTCCGCGAGGCGCTCACCGACGATCAAATCACAAAGGTCATGGAATATTTGCGCCGATTCTGCCGGGAGCCCGCGTGGCCCCGCGGTGAGCTGAATCTGCCGCGCCCGCTTGTTACCGAAAAAGCTTTCCCGGAAGACGAAATGGTGATGGATGTGGCAATCAGCGCTGAGGGCGACGCCGATATCGCCGACAAAGTCGTTTACGAAAAACGTCTGGGATCTCGCGGACAGCTCGACCTAATCCTTCCATTTAAGTTTAAGAAGCCCGAAGGCAGTGACTGGAATAGCGGCGTAGGAGACCTGGTAGTCGGCTACAAGCACGTACTCTTGAGCAATCTCCGTACGGGTTCCATCTTCAGCATTGCCGGTGAAACAATATTTGCGACCGGCAATTCCGATCAAGGCATGGGAAAAGGAGTAACCGTATTTGAGGGTTTCGCCGGTTACGGTCAGCTTCTGCCGAAAAACGCATTTCTTCATTTTCAAAGCGGCATTGAGCTACCAACAGATACGGATTTGGCAAACCGGGCGGTGTTCTGGCGAACAGTTCTGGGCAAAACTTTCGCGACGGACAAAGGATTCGGGCGGCAATGGTCTCCCATGGTCGAATTGCTCGCAGACCGCGAACTGGCTGCCGGAGAACGGATCAATTGGGACATCGTGCCCCAATTCCAAGTAACACTCAGTCGCCGCCAGCACATTCGGGCAAACGTCGGTTTGCGATTGCCGATAAACGACTTCGGGCCGCGGCCTACACAGATTCTCTTCTATCTGATGTGGGACACGTTTGACGGCGGCCTGCGCGATGGATGGTAAGATGAATAATCTCCGTATTCGCTCGTTTTCATTAGTTGCCGTCGCGATTCTGGCTGCATCCCTTTGGAGCGCCGAATCGACGGTCCGGCCCACTGTTCCGCATTTTCAAACCTCCGATAGGTGCGTTGCCTGCCACAACGGGCTATCGACGCGCTCCGGCGAAGATATTTCCATCGGCTTGGCCTGGCAACCCACCATGATGGCCAACGCCGCGCGGGATCCCTATTGGCACGCCGGAGTACGTCGCGAAACAATCGATCATCCCGAATCGCGCGCCGAAATCGAAGATGAGTGCTCTATCTGTCACATGCCGATGGCGCGGTTTGAATCGAAGCATGGCGGTCATGAAGGCACGGTTTTTTCCCACCTTGAATTCCTGCCGGATGATCACGGTGACAGGCTGGCGGCCGATGGCGTCTCCTGCTCGCTCTGTCATCAGATCGGGAAAGAGAAACTTGGAACGCGGGAAAGTTTTGTCGGCGGCTTCGTGATCGGCGGGCCCAATGTGCAAGGAGATCGGCAGGAATTCGGTCCTTACGCGCCGGATGCCGGCCACACAAGAATAATGCGGAGTTCTACGGGAGGATTTATCCCCACCGAATCGATGCATATACGCGAGAGCGAAGTTTGCGCCACATGCCACACGCTTCTAACAAAGCCTCTTGTGCCGGGCGGCAAAGCAGCCGGGGAGTTCCCGGAACAAGTTCCTTATCAGGAATGGCTGCACAGCGAATATAGGGAGAAACGCAGTTGCCAGTCGTGCCACATGCCGGAGATCAAGGAAGACGTCGCAATCACCAGCGTGCTGGGCGCGCCGCGAGCCGGTGTCTCGCGCCATACATTCCTGGGCGGCAACTTTTTTATGAATGGAATCCTGAACCGCAATCGCGCCGAACTGAGCGTAGAAGCACTCCCCGATGAGCTCACAGCAGCCGCGCAGAGGACAAAGTGGCATCTTCAGTCAGAAGCGGCGCAGGTCTCGATTAAGGAACTGGAAGAACGCGCCGGGCGGCTTGAAGCTGTAGTAACGGTGACGAACCTCGCGGGACATAAGCTGCCCACCGCATACCCCTCGCGACGAGTCTGGCTGCACCTGGTCGTACGGGACGGAAATAACCACACAGTGTTTGAATCAGGCGCCGTCAATTCAGAGGGAGCTATTGCCGGCAATGACAACGATACGGATGCCGCACGATTTGAACCGCATTACAGCGAGATTCGCGATGCCGGTCAGGTTCAGATTTACGAAGCGATCATGGCCGACAGCAAAGGCGGCGTGACTACCGGATTGCTCCATGCAGTTCGCTACCTGAAAGACAATCGCGTGTTGCCGCGCGGATTCGACAAAAAAACTGCGAACGCCGATATCGCGGTAGCAGGCGAAGCATTGGCGGACGGGGATTTTGGCGGCGGAGCAGACCGGATACGCTATTCGATTGATCCGGGTAACGCCAAAGGCCCATTCCGCGTGGAAGCCGAGCTATGCTATCAACCAATCGGCAATCGATGGGCTATGAATCTGGAGAGTTACGATGCGGAGGAATCCAGACGGTTCGTCCGCTTCTATAAAGCCGCATCATCCGCATCGATGGCTGTATTGTCACGAGCGCAAGCCGAATTTCGATAAATTTTTAAAGCAGCCGCGAATTGCACCGGAGTTCACGAAAACTACATGTAGCTTTAGTCCTTCTGCTTGTCGAGGAACTCCATAAGCAAACGGTTGAATTCCGCCGGTTTTTCAAGCATCAGGAGACAGCTTTGAATTTTCATTTTAGCCCTCCGATCGATCGTTAGTATAGGCCCGGACTAGCCAACTCATATCAACCATCAGGAAAAAGCTTCGGCTTTTTATTCCAAGTTAACGTAATGCCATTATCAGAAACGATCGGATACTGAAGGTGAGCAATCTTTCAGAAAGGAATAAGGCAGAGACTCCCAGGCTGTCCGGATCGTTGGACTTTGTACCGGGTATAATGCTGAGCATGAGAAAACATACAATTCCTACCATGCACAAGCTGGTCCTGCATAAGCTGGGTCGAGAGTATTCGGGATAAATCAAAATCCCTCCGGTTCCATGATGCAGGTTGCGGGAAAATCCTCGAGTTTTTGCAGGCTTTAGCTTTATCGCCCAATCTGTACCCTGTGTCGGGTTCTGTCTCAATCGGCGATATGGGGAATCCTGTACTTCAGGGTAACTTGAAGAGGTCGGTAACAGGCAATCGAGAATGTTTCTTTATCGCCGGATGCGGATTTATTGCGCAAAGAATCCTCATCCTGCCGCCACAGTGATCACATTTCAGAATGTCAGGTTCCATACACGGTTCAAGAGCTCAGACCGGGAACAATTCCTCGGATGATGGCGGGAAATTTCAGATGACTGGATTTGACGTGGGCTTTGTGTGGGGTAATCGTGATGTTTTTCATGCACGCAGTCCGGCAAAAAAAAGAGCCCAAAACGGATCGACGTCGGGTTCGGCGAGTACAACAGTCTGGCCGTTGCGTCGGACCACATTTTGGCGCAGACTCCGATCGAAGCGGCCTAAGACATAACTCTCAATGCCTGCGAGGCGCCAAGCCTCGCGGATACAGGGTGCGCTGGACGGCTCAACGGCTGCCAGCAGAGTGCCTTCGCTAATGGCTTGCCATGGGTCGAACCCCAGGACTTTTGCCAAGTCACAAATGTCAGCCGGAATCTCCACTCCATCAACATCAACCGACGCGGCAATTCCCGCGGCCGAGGCCATCTCATGGACGCCGCCGAGCACGCCGCCCTCCGTAGCATCATGCATGGCATGTACGCCGCCGGCTGCAAAAGCGGTCAGGGCATCGTTGACAACGGTGATTTGCTGAACGCGTGCCAGTAATTGCGCCATTGAGTTGCCCGAGATTCGATCTTTGATGCGATCCTGGTAGAGGATGGCAAGCAGTGCGGCGGCTTCGATGGCGGGACCTTTCGTCATCAGGAGGAGATCGCCATCCCGGGCGCCCGCCGGCGAAACCCAAGCGGATTTATCGGCGATTCCCCAGATGGTGACACCGCCTACAGTAGGAATGGTCACAGCGGCGTACCAGCCGGTGTGGCCTCCGACAATGCTGATGCCGAGTTCACTCGCCGCCTCCGAGATGGACACGATAATGGTCTTGGCGTCGCTCTCCGGGCACTCCGGCGGCAGCAGCAGGGTATAGGTCATGAATTGCGGTCGGATCCCGGTCACCGCCACATCGCTGGCGCCGATATGCACCGTAAGCCAGCCCATAATGTCGAGTGGCAGACCGGGCGCCGGGAAAATCGGGTCTTCGGCAATGGCCATGACCCTGCCATCCAACAAATCAAGAACTGCAGCATCAAGCCCGGCGCCGGGGCCGACAATTATTTCCTTTGATGGAGCGCCAAAGTGAGCGCCAAGCAGGGCTTGTAAACGACTTGGCGATGGTTTGCCACTGCGAGGGTCACTCATGCGAGATGCTCCTTCCCAGAGCTTCCTCCACGTCCCGAACTTTTCCGCGTAATCGTCCTGTGGCATCCGCACGGTCGTCAATGGTGATGTGTGTTAAGACTCGCGGGGCACGGACTCTCATGTGGCGGTGGCAGGCCATGATGAGGTTCAGCACTGCTTCCGGTTCCCCCTCAATAGTTGTCTGCATCGCCCCCATCACATAGGGCAATCCCGATTTTTCGATGATGGGCGCCAGTTCGGCGATCAACTCCTTTAGTTCCTCTCCAACGCCTACCGGCACAATGGCAAAACTCGCCAACATTTGGATTCCTCCCATATTTTCTTTGTCAGGTGTATACCATGAGCCGATAGGCGTCATAAGCAGCATCCTTTGAGAATCGGCGTTTGCAGATTCTAATTACTGCGCCTTGTAAACTTCCATCTTCCCATCTGGCCGTTGATTCCGGCGCTACGTTTGATTTTATCCCAAATCGGAACAAAATAGTTCGGAGTTCTTGCAGACTTTTCCTTTTTCAACCGGCTTCGCCAGTTGTATGATCGGGATGTAGACTAATAATCGAGGCAGCGTTCCAGTACGGGCGATATCATGGACAACAAGCTAAATATGCCGGAAAAACCGAGTGCAAGGATAACAGCAATTAGGAATCCCATGATCTTTAATGCTTTCGCCATTCTCAATCTTCTGTGAATAGAAATAAACCTCAGTTGAAGGAAATGCCATGAAAAGTGCGGTTGCTTTTTTCACATTGCTGTTCCTGATTGGTTATAGTTGGAGGGCAGGCGGTATTGTTCAAGCCGCTGACCCGCCATCTGAGTGGTTTAAAACTGAAATTTCCCTCACCATGCATTACGATGAACAATATATTCACGCCATGGGCTTCTGGCAATCCACCAGTACAAATAAAGACAAGCAGTTGGTTTCTCCAATAGCCGTGAAGATTTCATGTGACCGTGAGAAAAAAATTTGCACTGAAGCAGATGCTATCGTTCAATCTGGAATCCTGCAACCAGAGTTGATTGAATACGAAGTTTCATCTTGGAATCGCCTAAATATTTTGGCAGACAATACGGATACCTGTACTCGGCACAGCCTGGCGATTGATTTTAAAAGCAACAGCATTACGGTGACGGATTATCCTATTAAGACAAACGACCCATCCTGTAAATCTTTTCATGAAGCTAATTCTTTTGCTCTGCACGGTGGCCAATTGATGCTTTATCCGACCGCTCCATGGCATCCACTGGAAAAAACAGAAGAGAAAAAATAAGGAGATGGGAAAATCCTACAAGAATAGCCCCTAATTCGAATCGATCAAGCCAACAATTTTATGCGCGGTAAATCCGCTGGAGACGATCAAGAAGATAATGGATTGCCTGGGATTGCCGTCACGCCCCCCGCCAATTTCCTCTGCCTTACTGGTCGTTCGTTGCCCTTACGAAGGGACATTCCGATCCTTCAACAATCGCATTCGGGCTGAAAGAGGAAACGTGTGCAAATTTCCAATA
>CAYTYP010000056.1:0-23815 GCA_964441405.1 uncultured Acidobacteriota bacterium | reverse complement strand
TGCAATTGGACAATAATTGGATCAGAGCCGGCGCCCTCGCCAAATAATGCATTTTTTTGCTCTAAGGAATAGCGAAAGTGTTCCTTTTATTGACTCGCACTTCCGATTGCACCCTTAACTATGGATAGCGCCATTATTTTTCCATCAGTCGCAATCCGCAGCTTTTTGAGCAGCTCCGGTTGTAAATTGGCAACTGCATCCTCCCAGTCGCGATCAACTATTTCAATTGCCAGTTCCGAGCCTTTGAAAGACACAGGACGGCACGAAGCGGCCAATCTGTCGCCCAACAATTTCGGCCATGCACCCTCGAGGCAGGCGACAACCCATTCGCCATTGTCGGGCATCCCGCGAAAGAGGGACAATAATACGCCAAATATCTGTTCCAAGCGCTACGGCTCCGGATAAGGAACTACCGGCACGGCAGAAACAAACCTCAGCAACCGGTCGGACAAAACGGCAAAGCTATGAATCGGACGATCGGAACTTACCCGCACATTACAGGTTCGATACGCTAGGCCGGGGAACAAACTACTCATCGTTTCGAACATACGGGTGCGCGCCGGCAGTGCAATCAACTTGGAAGCAACCTTATTGCCGGAAACATCCCATAATTCAAGAGTCACATTAGCGGAGGGCGCATTGGTATCTTCGTCGGAATTGAGCAGCGCTATTTCGGTTTTAAACGTAACATCCTCCGAAACCAGCGGGACAACGAAATGACTCAGCGGGGTTCCTGAAAGCTCAAAGCTCGCCAGGAAATCATTGTCGGAATTCGTGAAAGAAATAATCCCGACAATTTGGTCAACGCTGCTGGCCACCTCCAACCATCCTGTTTGGTTCAGGAGCGCCGGATTATCGGAAAAAAGATCCCACAGATTTCCTTTAACCTGTCCGCTTTTAGGAATCACCAGTTCCACGGGCGCGCTCATCACAGTTCCGTTGGAAGAATATAAGGTCAGAGTGACGGTCGCCACGTTGTTTTCATTGCCGTTAATTAGATTGAGGCGCGTTTCGTAATCTGAAGAAATTTGAAACTGCGGCGAGTAGACCTTCTTGATGCCGACATACTTGTCCATGTCGATGCCGTTAATAGAGGAATCAGCGCCGCCATGGTCGTATATTTCCGTCAACAACAGTCCCACCGCGGATTTTATCCTCAAATAACCTTGCTGCCCGGTTCTCAACCCTACCGCAACATGATTCTGACGGCTGGAGCTCATATTTCCGCTGACGCTGGAAAATAATTGGGTATTGGGATCATAAAATTCAGCGTCGTCGAGAGTGCTGCTTCCATCGTATCCACCCACAAGCAAAACTCTCAGTTCGTTATCGTGCAGGATGTCGGGGACGAGCGTTGCGGTATGCCAAACTCTACTGGACGACATATAGGAATTCGCCAGGAGGAAACCGTTAATTGCAGGATCGAATATTTCAACACTGCTGAGAGTTCCCGAGGAACTCAGTCCTCCTGCGATAAGAACCGTGCCGTTGGGAAGAAGTGTGGCGGTATGACCGCTGCGTGGGGTAGTCATGGGCGAAACTTGGGAAAAAGTCCCTGTCGAGGGGTCATAGAGTTCGGCCGTGCTCAAATAATTGTATCCATCGAACCCGCCGGCGATCAGAACTTTTCCGCCCGGAAGAAGAACCGCCGTATGAAACACACGGCCGCTGGACATATCGTTTTCCGTCTCCTGGAAAACAGAATGCGCCACGTCAAAAACCTCGGCAGTAGCCGATATGGAATAGCCGTCAATGCCGCCGACGATTAATACATCCCCATTGGGAAGGCGCGTCGCTGTATGGCCGTCGCGCGGTGAACTCATGGAGATGGTGGCGGAGAACCCGCCGGTTTCCGGGTCGAATATTTCCGCAGTGTCATTTATGGATTTCGAACCCTGCCCGCCGGCAATCAGCACTTTCCCGCTATACAACAAGTTTGCGGTATGGCGATAGCGAGCCTTTTTCATCGTGCCCGGCGTCTTTAAATAAGCGTTGGCGCTTGGATTATAGATTTCAGCGGTTTTATATATAGTCGCATCGCTCTTGCCGCCGGCTATCAATATTCTTTCACTGAGGAGCAGCGTCGCGGATTGCCCACGGCGCGATTGCCACATCGAGGCGGAATCCGTGAAGTAGTTGGCCTGAAATAATTCCGAAGTGTTATACGTTGTCGATCCGCTGGCTCCGCCGATGAACAGCACGTCTCCTAAATGAGAGGTGGTGATCATATCCGCTAAGCTTTTTACTTCACGGGTGGCTGCGGCTATGGATTTGTCCTCCGTATCTTCAATCACGCTTCCGTCATCGCCATAATGAATCAATTCATAACCGGAGGGACTGTACGTCGGATTGACCAGGTTGAATTCTACCGTAGATCCGGAATCGAAAGGAATCTCCGGCACAATAAAATCGTGCAGTTGATAATGATAATTTTGGGTGAAAGGAATCGGCTGAAATCCACTTGTATAGGGGCTGAGAAAATCAGAATGAACCTGACCTGTAGCGCTGAAGCTCACGACAATGGGCTGGTCGGATTCGACATCCAGGCGTCCCGACTGATCGGTACTGTCGGATAAATCGAAAAGTTGCGCTATATCTATCGATCTCTGCTCATTCGGTCCCAAATCCAGATGATAGGGATTGGTTAAATTTTCACCGGTAAAACGAACTCCGGAATTTTGCAGTGCGGTAACTTTAATTTTGGTGAGATTGCCGGACAAGTTAATGAGGGACAGGCCGGTGAAAGTGTTCGACTGGCTCAGGAATTTTGTCTGCTTGAATAGATAAGAATCGTTTAGAAGATCTATCTGATTGCTTATAAAGCTCAACACCGCCATTGCTTTTGCATCCGGGGTGAGCGCCACGGCGGACGCTTGATCCAGGCCTGCATTGGCGCTGTCGCCAACTTGAATAGCTCCGATGATTCCTTTTGTGGTCAAGTCCTGCTCCAACAATAAATCTTTGGAAGCCGAGGGATAATAGGCGTATTTCGAATCTGCCGAGACTATAAGGTTGGCGGATTCGAGCGGAGCGCTGCCATAGACAGGCATCCATGAACCTGCGTCAAAATCAGAGGTAAGAACGGTAGAGAGCCCGTCGCTGCAAAGCACCAGCCAGGCGCTCCCATCCGGCAGCAGGGTTGTATATCCGGGTGTAAGTCCAATGAAATCCGTCTGGACGATTTCACCTGTAGACGTCTTGAAAACAAAAATCGCGCTGCTCGATCCATAGCCGGTATCCTGGCTGCCGATGACGCCATAAGAATCATCGGAATTCAACACCGCTTTGTTGAAAATAGTGAAATTGGATGCCGCGTATAATTCCATCGCCTCAAATTTATATTTTACCTTCATCGATCCCGGATCGACAAAAACCAGCTCGTTGCTCATCGTATCCACGACCAACAAGGTCGAGCCGTCTTTTGTGACAGTAATCTGAGCAGGCTTTGTCATACCGGAAAGCCGTCCTGACTCCTGTCCGGTGGCAATGTCAAACTTTATTACTTGACCGGTGTCTGTTGAGGAAATGTATCCTGTTGTCCCATCGGGAGAGAGGCTCAGAATGCTGCCAAACCCAAATATCCCGTTAAAACTATAGGTGGCCTGCAGCGCCAAGCTGTCCATTCCGATGAGAAATATCTTGTTATCCAGCGTAGAAACTACGGCAAGCGTTTTCCCGTCCAAAAGGGGAGTAATAAAGGTTGGCCAGCCTCCGGTCACAATTCTCTTGATCTCCGCTCCGGTTTCAGTGGAAAAGGCCAGCACGGTTCCGGAACCGGCATACGCGACAAATCCGGTTTTGGAATCCGATGAAAAAACGATATTGGGCGATACATTGTCGGTGGTGTTCCGATAATTGACATCAAACATCAGCAGATCTTTATTCTCGCCGCCAACCAGCAAAATCTTGCCATCGGCTAAAAGCGTCGCCGAGTGTTTGTATCTTCGAACGCTCATGGTTGAGGGCGCCAGAGTAAACGCTCCCTGGTAATAGGTTTCGATGCTGCTGAGGCTTTGACCGGAATATCCTCCGGAGATTACAACTCGACCGTCGCCTAAACTGGTGGCGACATGTCCTTGACGAGCCGTATTCATATCGCCTACAGCGGTGAACAATCCCGTCGCAGGATCATAAACTTCAGCGGCGCTCAGGGCGGAGTTTGCGTTCCTTCCCCCGGAGATGAGGACCTTGCCGTCAGGCAGCAACGTAGCGGTATGGTTGGCGCGAGCCGTCTTCAGCTCGCCTTTAGTCATTACGTTCACGTTAGTAGACGGATTCCATATTTCGGCGGTGCTTTGAAATTCGTCGCATACCTGTTTGTCACTCTGGGAGTTTTTACAGCCCCCTACAAGCAGGACCGTGCCGTCGGATAGCACCGTCGCGGTATGGCCTTCACGCGCCACCAACAAGGAGCTTACGTATGAAAACGAAGAACTCGTCGTATAATAAACTTCCATGCTATTGAGAAAAGAGCCATTGAATCCGCCGGAAACGAGAACGCTGTTGTTTACCAGCGTCACCGTAGGATTGCTCCGTTCCACATTCATTTCCCCGGTATTCGTGACTTTTTCGCTGGAGGGGTCATAGATCTCAGCGCTTTTGAGGTATTCTCCGTTATACCCGCCGGCCATCAGGATGTTTCCGCCTCTCAATACAGCCGCCCCGGCGCTGCTGCGGGCTGAAATTAGATCTGTTGTTGCAGTAAAAGATCCGTCCGCTGGATTGTATAACTCCATCGATTTCAAGTATCGATTATTGTATCCGCCTGCAAAAAGAATCTTGCCGCTGTTCAGTTTGACCGCCATGTGCTGTTCTCGGGCGACATTCATCGAGCCTGCAGCTGTAATAGCGCCGGTCGCAGGATTATAAATTTCTGAAGCGCCATTGATAGCTGATGCGTTGGGATTGACGGTGGCAAAGATTTTTTTCTGGGCAAAGGCAGAAGAAATCCCCAGTAAGACAGAACATAAAAGCAGGAGTACAAACCTGAGACGCATAGAACTCTCCGGGCGAAGCACCGCGGTGGCGGTAAATAAAAGTCCAAAAATCCTTATTGAGGGGGCTCAGCGGTCTGCCGCGCGCCTCAAAGTTTCGATGATCCGGCTCAGGCCGGGATTTTTACAATGTTATGAGGTCGGCCAGCCTCCATCACTTTTGAAACCGATGCATTATATACGAAGGTTGGGCCAATCCGTTGGCAGAAAATTTAAGGCCTTCCCTGCCAAGTTAAAATCCATAGCCAGGAAACAGGCAGAAAAAAATAATTACACCCTAAGACGCGGATAAACGTATTGGAACAAATTGTCGTGGTATGTTTTCACGCCGGCAATGGGCGACTATCGACAAAAGGCTCCGGATAGTGTAACAATGAGTCGCGCATCTCGTATCCGGGTCTTCTCAAAACGAGTTTGCTCGTAGCGAGTCATTAATTTAAATGAGGAGGTGTGGAGTGACTCGATTTATCTCTAATTGTGCTTTCGTAATAATAATCATCATTCTAATTGCATCGGCAATTCCGGTCCCATTGACCGCTCAAACGGGATCTATACGGTTGGAAGGGACGGTTTGGGATCCAGCCGGCAATCCGCTTTCCGGCGCCATTTTGACCGCTGTTGAAGAAAACACAGGAATTCAGGCTGAAATTGTCAGCGATGAGGAAGGGGATTACAGATTTCTTGCACTTTCGCCCGGAACCTATACCGTTACGGTAAAAACGAAAGAATTTAAAGATGTCGTCCATCGTGGCATCACTCTTCTTACACCCGGAGTCGTCGAAGAGATCTTTACGGTCGAAGCGGCTGTGGTGGATATCGAAACGCCCCGCCAGGAGCATCCCAGGTTCAGCGACTCACAAACAACCTTCGCGCTCTCTAAAAACGAGATGCAAGCCCGGCCTATTATGGATCGCAACCCGCTCTCCCAGATGATTTATTTGCCGGGGGCGCAGATAAAAGCAGGCGATGAAGGCAATTCATCTTTCAATGGCTCAAGAATAGCGTCCAACAGCATTGTGATGGATGGAATTTCTGTAGCGGATCCGGTAGATCCCCGGATGTCCCTTTCGCTCTGGCCTGTCAGTCCTGATTCGATTTCTGAAGTCCAGATAGTCACAATACAAAGCAAGGCGGAATATGGCGCTTCGGGGGGAGCGCACTTCAACCTGATCCCTCGCTCCGGATCCAAATCGTGGTCCGGAAATGCTTACGATTATTTCCAACACAAGGGCTTGAACGCCAACGATTATTTCCAAAATAAAAATGGAAATCCCCGGACGAAAATGGATAAAAATCTTTTTGGAGCATCCCTTTCCGGACCGGCCTTTGGACAGAAAACTCTTCTCTTTATTAATTACGAGAAAAACCGCATTAGGCAGGACATATATAGAAATCGACTCGTCCTCACCGCCACCGCTAAAACCGGACTTTTTCAGTATTATATTCCCGATAACGTCGTTCGGAACAGCACGACCGTTCAGACGTATGACATCGTCGCTAATGATCCACGCCACTTGGGAATAGATCCAACAGTCGCCTCCACTTTAGCTAAACTGCCCTCTTCCAATAATGAATATATCGGAGACGGCTTGAACACCGCAGGATTTCTGTTCCGGAATCCTATTTATAATAACCAGGACCGTTTGGATTTTCGAATCGATCACATCTTAAAACCGAACCATCAACTTTTTCTGCACTTTGACTGGAATAGGATCGACGCCACGGATGTCGATAACAAAGCGGACGCACCATTCCTCGGCCAGCCTTACGGAACTTACCAATCGGATTTCTGGGGATTCACAGCGGGCTCAAACTGGACTGTAAGTCCTCAAATGGTGAACGAATTTCGTATTGGATTGCTTCGGCCTACAACCGATTTGAAACGCCCGGGGCGATCCACAGGCTACATGCTCATTTCTAATAGCTATATGGATCCTTCGCTCGTATCCTATCCTCGTTCTTACAATTCACGGGTATTTGAAGTAAATGACACACTGTCCAATTTAAGAGGCAAACATATCCTCAAATACGGATTGGATTTTAAACGTATTGGGCAAGGCGGCGTTGATTACGATGGAGTATATCCGAACATTACCTTTGGATTGAACAATGGCAATATTCCTTCCGAGGACATCGGCCCTTCAGAACAGTTGGAAATCTCAACCGAAGATCGCCAGATTTTTGAAAAGCTTTATAATGACCTGCTTGGCAGAATCGAAAGTGTGAGCCAAACATACTATTCTTCTTTGAATTCCACCCTGTCGGCCGGAACGCCAAAAAGGCGGAACTTTACATCTCAGCAATATGCCGGCTTTATCCAGGACGATTGGCGCATTCATCCGAATGTCACTTTGAATCTTGGGCTGCGCTTGGAAATGGGTTCCATTCCCGAAGAAAAGAACGGATATCAGACAGTGCTGGACCAGGCGTCCAAGATCAGCAGTTCCGCCAACATTTCAGACTTTAAATTTGTTTCCGGAAATTGGCACAGCAAAAGCCTGAAGAGTTTTGCACCTCGCGTCGGTTTTGCCTGGGACGTCTTTGGCTCCGGCGGAACCGTGCTGCGAGGGGGTTATGGAATCTACTATGACCGTCTTATCGGAGCCGTCTCCAATTTCATCGATAACAACAGCTACGGACTTTCACAAACTGTCACTGCCTACCCGAACCAAACAGGGATGGACGATTATCGTTTAAGCGACGGAGTTCCGACGATCACGAGTCCTTCAACGCCCATATCACAATTGCCTAATTCAAGATCCACCTCCGTGGCCGTTTTAGCGCCTAATCTTAAAGCTCCCCGGATAGACCAGTACAGCTTGACGCTGGAACAAAAATGGGGAAAGACGATTTGGGAAGCCGCTTATGTGGGATCGCGCGGAAGGCGCTTGTTCCAATATCTGAACCTGAACCAAACCAAAACCGAGGGAAGCTTTCTGCAAGCTTTTAAAGAACTCCAATCTTACCTTGAGGAAGGCGCCCTGATGCAGGCGTCCAATCCCTTCCTAAAGGTATTCGGATCCGCCCAGGCGGCTTTGAATGCAGTCGGGTTGTCGAATGTGAACGCAAATCTGGTCGGGCCTGTGGCCGACACTATGGATCGAGGCTATTACGCCAACTATCCTGTAGGCGTATCCGATTTCTATATTAGAAATTTTCCTCAATTTGACAAGTTCATTGTCGGATCCAGCACAGGCGATTCCTGGTACAACGCTCTTCAGGCGGGACTTCGGGCCAGCGGAGCCTCCTATCATCTGCGCGCCAATTACACCTGGAGCAAGTCGCTGGACACGATGTCTTCCGACGGTGGCGCGCTTTCGCTTCCGACCAACAGCTTCCTTCCTCAAAACGACAAGGCCCCGAGTGATTTCGACAGAACTCACGTCCTCAATGTTGCTTTAGATGTAAAGCTTCCCGAGGGAAGAGGGTGGGTTGAAAATTCGGACGCCCCCCGATGGATGAGCACGTTTCTGGGGAATTGGAACTTTGGCGTTCTCTATGTATGGGAGAGCGGTCAGCGTTTCAGCGTCCGCTCCGGTCGCGAAACTGCCTATGCAGGAGTTAACAGCTTTATGGATTATAGCGGCAACCGCAATATAGGAAACTTCTTCAAGCTCGACGGAGGGGAGTATTGGTTCAACGATACTCAAATAGCTTCGTTCACAATGCCCGCGGCAGGCTCCACGGGAACGTCCGGGCGAAATTCATTCACCGGGCCCAACTATTCAAACATTGATTTATCTTTATTCAAGAATTTTCCCATCGGCGACCGACAGAGTTTCCAGCTTCGAATCGAAGCATACAACCTGTTTAATTTTGTGCACTGGGGTTTGCCGAACCTGAACTTCCAGGACGCATCTTTTGGAAAGATCAATTCGACTATCGGAACCCCCCGGTCCATGCAATTGGCTTTACGCTATCAATTTTAAGAAAAACAAGCCGGACGTTTAAAACTTAAATACACGAAAGACACGAAATAATTATTTCGTGTCTTTCGTGTTTAATGACTGAGAAAAGATTAATGCAAAGAAAAACAAGCGGTCGGAAATGGATCCTGGCTTCCGCTTCACCACGCCGCAAAATGATCCTTAGACGGCTGGGCGTTCATTTCTCAGTCGATCCGAGCGGAATCCAGGAACCTGATCGTATTTCCAATGAAAAACCTTTCCGCTATGCGATCCGAATTGCTCGCCTGAAAGCAGAGGAAACAGCCAAAAGACATCGATCGGGAATCGTGCTTGCCGCGGACACCATTGTCGTTCTGGATGATGCGGTTTTGGGAAAGCCGGCGGGAAAATCGGAAGCCGCCTGGATGCTAAGGCGCCTGAGCGGTCGATGGCATGAAGTCGTCTCCGGCGTCTGCCTCCTCGATTGCTCCAAGCGGCGCGCCTACAGCGCCTCCAACCGCACACGCGTTCATTTTCGCCGCCTCGCTCCGGCGGAAATCGAGTGGTATCTCAAATCCGGAGAGCACCGTGACAAAGCCGGAGCCTATGGCGCTCAAGGACGCGCAGCCATTTTCATAGATGCTATCGAGGGATGCTTTTTCAATGTAGTCGGGTTCCCCATCGCCGCTTTTGAGAAATTATGCCGAAAAGCCGGCGTCTCATTTCAAGAAATCAGCAACTTCCCGCCACCACGACGCTGCCGGGGAAAAATCAAGCGTGTTGTGTCCGGAGCCGGCTTGCACCCAAAGCTTCTTGCGCCCTGAATATTGCGTATAAAACTTCTTTATCCCCAGCGAAGTTTTTCCCGCAACAATTCAAAAAAGTGATTGCCGAAAGGGAGCACCAGCCGCAGAGTCGATTGCGCCCGCCGAATCCTAAGGCAATCCTGCGGTTGAAGCGGCATCCCGACCTGGCCATCCACAGTAAGCATCACTTCAGCGCCGCGGCGCAGGCAGATTCCCACGGATTCGTGATCTGGAATGACTAAGGGTCGATTGGTGAGGGTATGAGGACAAATCGGAGCTATGATGAATGCATTCAGTATCGGGTATAGGATTGGCCCGCCGGCTGCAAGAGAGTAGGCTGTAGAGCCGGTAGGCGTCGATATTATCAGCCCATCTGCCCGCGTAAGCAGCACTGGTTGCGAATTGACGCTGACTTCGAGTTCAATGATCCTTGCCAGGGCGTTCTTATTGATTACGGCGTCATTCAAGGCCAGGTAATGGCCCGCAACTTTCCCTTCCCGTAAAACCTCTACATCCAGAAGAACGCGTTCCTCCAGTTGATATTGGCCGGAAAGAAGCACTTCAAAAGCCTCGTGCATCCTGTCAATTTTAACTTCAGTCAAGAATCCGAGAGATCCAAGGTTTATTCCCAAAATAGGAACGCCGCTTGTCCCAACCAGGCGCGCAGCATAAAGCAATGTTCCGTCGCCGCCAAAAACAGTGACGACATCAACCCGCCGGACAAGCTCTTCCGGCGGCGCGATGCAGGCCTTGTCCGAACAGTGTTCCGCCGATAATTGATCCAGCCATACTTCAATTCCTCGGGAGCGCAGCCAGGGAATAATATCACTCACAATGCTTTGAACCCGTGAGTCCTGTTTCTTCAAAATAATTCCGACTTTTTTTACGCAAGGATTCATAATAATGATTGTAGCCCCTCAAGGACTTGAAGATATAACAAAAATTCCTGATTGCCTTTGGCGCCGGCCAGGGGAGAAGGCATATCACCGACTAGGTGGAACCCGGTTTGACATGCGAATTGTTTCACTTTTTCCAAAGCGTTTCTGCGCTTGGCAGCATCGCGCACAATGCCTCCCTTTCCGACTTCTCCCTTTCCAACTTCGAATTGGGGTTTAACTAAAACGACAACGTCCAGCTGCAGCTTTGGCTGCCGGTTTAAAGACTTGTGCTTCAGGATGAAAGATTCTCTTAAGGAGGGCAATACCTTCGTTACGGAAATAAAAGAGAGGTCCATGGAAACGAAAGAAATGTCTTCCGGAAGATCTTTGGCCTCCAGGTTGCGGACATTGAACTCATCACGTATAGCCACCCTTGGATCCGACCTCAGCTTCCAGTCCAGCTGCCCTTTCCCCACGTCAAAGGCATAAACGGCGCGAGCGCCATTCTGCAAAAGACAATCCGTAAAGCCTCCGGTGGAAGCGCCCAGATCAGCGCATACTTGATCAGCGACAGAAATCCGGAAATGATCGAGAGCCGCCTGCAGTTTAACTCCTGCCCGGCTGGCGAATGGAGCCGTTTGAAGGATATGGATCTCGGCTTCGGAATCCACCATCTGGCCGGACTTTTCCACCTTTTGTCGTCCAACCAAAACATTGCCGGCCAGCAACAAAGCCTGAGCCTTGTGCCGGCTCTCCACCATCCCCCGTTGAACAAGCAATTGATCGATGCGTATCTTCATCGATTCAAGCGGTCCTGCCGACAATAAACTGAGCCAAGTTGCGGAGAGCGGCGGCGCGCTCTCCCAAATCCGCGATACTCTCCAGGGCGGCGCTCGCCAATTCCTTCGCTTTATTTCGAGAAGCCTCGATCCCGTAAAGAGAGGGATAAGTGGCTTTTTTCACTTTCTCATCTTTCCCGGCCGTCTTCCCCAACGTTTCACTGCTGGAGGTAACATCAAGAATATCGTCGACAATCTGGAAGACCAGCCCTATTTTGTTTCCGAAATCGCTCATCTTCTGCAATTCCGAGTCATTCGCATTTGCAGCCAGGGCGCCGCAACGCACGCAGGCGGTCAAGAGTGCGCCGGTTTTAGAGTGATGAATATATTCCAATATTTCCGGACCAATCGATTTCCCCTCAGATTCCAGGTCGACTACTTGGCCTCCGATCATTCCATCGATTGTGCCGGTAGCAGCGGCGATTTCGGATATTATCCGTACTTTTACAAAATCCGGCGTTTTGGGCAGATCCACCAGCGTCTGATAACAGCGCGTCATGAGTGCATCGCCGGTCAGAATGGCAATCGCCTCGCCGAAAACTTTATGGCAGGTGGGATGGCCTCGTCGGAGATCGTCATTGTCCAAGGCCGGCAAATCATCGTGGATAAGAGAGTAGGTATGCATCATTTCAATGCCGGCGCCGAGATGGAGGAGTACTTCCTTATCTCCGCCCAGACTCTGGCCAGAAGCCAATGTCAGGATAGGCCTCACCCTTTTTCCGCCGGCGAAAACGGAATAACGCATCGCCTTGTGAATAGTCGCGGGCATTTCTTCTGTGGGGAGGAGCAATTCCAGCACTCTATCAACTTCTATCTTTGATTCCGCTAAATAAGATTTTATATCCATATATTTGATAAAAAAACGCCCCGAATTCCACAGATTTCACGGATTTTAGGATTTATAAAAAATAATTAAATCCGTGGAATCCGTGGCGTTTTTAAAAATGGTTAGGGTTCGGATCCTTCGCACTCCTCTTTGAAAGGAGATTCCTTCATGCCGCCATCGGCCGTTTTAACGAGGATTTCAACCTTCCGTTCCGCTTCCTCCAGCTTGGAATTGCAGAAACGGCTGATATGGATGCCTTCCTCAAACAGCTCTAAAGCCTGGTCGAGCGTCAAGTCGCCGCTTTCGAGCCGAACCACAATATCTTCAAGAGACTTCAAGGCTGATTCGAAATCCTTGACTTTCAGTTCCATCGCAACACCCCGGTCAAATAAAATAATTACGAATTACGAATTACGAATTACGAATTACGAATTACGAATTACTTGCTTTATCCACGCGGCAATTCAATTCACCGGACGCCAAGGTCACCCGGACGCTGTCTCCGGGCGACACATCGGTCGCATTCTTTATAATAACGTCTTTTGAATCCCGGCAAAGGGCAAATCCGCGCTTCAGAATTGCCAGCGGGCTGAGGGCGTCGATTTTACCGAGGGTGACTTCAAAACGGGCGCGTTTGCGCTGCAATTGAGCTTGAGCCCTGGAAATCATCCCCAGTCGGACGTGCGCAAGAATTTCCTTTTTATGCGCAATAAAAGAACTTAAATCTACTTTCCTTAGTCGAGTGTCCAGCATTCGTTCGCGATGCCGGGAATCGGCGCTGAATCGCCGTATCGCCTGCAGCATTTTCAGCGTCGATTCGTCAAAGCGCTGCTGAAGATCGCGAATCCTATTGGGCGTTAACGTGAAAGCTCTGTTATGCGCAAGACGCTCGAGATTTAAACGACGTTTTTCAATTCCTCCTTTTACAGCCTGACACAAACGGCTTTTCAAGGAATGTACCGTAACGAGCAGATCGTCTCTGGAGCCGGACACCATTTCGGCGGCAGCCGAGGGAGTCGGCGCCCGCAAATCAGCTGCAAAATCGGCAATTGTGAAATCAACCTCATGCCCTACTGCGGAAATCAGGGGAATCCCGGATCGGTAGATGGCTTGCGCTACAACCTCTTCGTTAAAGGCCCATAAATCTTCTATGGATCCGCCGCCACGGCCGACAATAATGACATCCACGTCTGAACGTTCGTTGAAATATCGGATGCCGGCGGCTATTTCTTCCGCGGAACCTGTCCCCTGAACTCTAGCCGGATACAAAAGTATGTTAAGAGAGGCATTGCGCCTTTTTAAAATTCTCAACATGTCGCGGATTGCAGCGCCAGTGGGAGAGGTGACGATCCCCACTTTCTGCGGCAACAACGGCAAAGGCATTTTGCGCTCTTCCGCGAACAATCCTTCCTTGCGCAACTTCTCCTTCAATTGATCGAAAGCCAACTGAAGCGATCCCAAACCAACCGGCTCCATATACTCGACGATGATCTGATAATCGCCCCTGGGCTCGTAAACGCTCAACCTGCCGCGCACCATAACTTCCATCCCATCTTCCGGACGGAACTTAAGATACATATTGTTGTTTTTGAAACAGGCGGCCTTGATCTGGGCCTTTGAATCCTTTAGAGAAAAGTACCAATGACCCGAAGAATGAAGTTTACAGTTGGATATCTCCCCTTGGATCCAGACTATGCCCAACTTATCGAGCGAGCGCTTGATATCCGAGGTTATTTCGTAAACAGAATAAATTTTTTTTTGCGCGAACAGGTCCACATAAAATTTTTATCATGAAGGAAGAAGATTCACAATCCCACAGTTGCCTGACGCGAGTTTCATGTGTAAATATGTAGAATTCCATAACTTGGATTTTTCCTGTTTAAGCCGGAGGGAAATAGTGAAGGTCAAGGATGTCATAAAAGACACTATCTGGCAGCCCGGTTCCCTGTACGGCCTGTCTCCCGCACCGGCGGTTTCTGTTCTGCTTCCAACCTATCGCCGGGCAAGGAACGGTTTTTTTCGCCGGGCAGTTGAATCCATATTAGCCCAGACATTGAAAGATCTTGAGCTGATCATCATTGACGACGCCAGCACGGACGGCACAGCGCAGCAAATTGAAGAATTCATGCAAAGGGACGGACGCGTCAGCCGCCTGACCCATCCCCGGAATGTTGGATTGCCGGCCATTTCGGAATATGAGGGATTTTTAAAAACGCGGGCCGACTATCTGGCTTTCGCGTTTGATGATGATCTGTTCTATCCCCAGGCGCTGGGGAAATTACTGGAACACTCCCGATCCAATCCCGACAAACTCTGCTACGGTCATGTAGCCATGCGCGTTGTAGAAAAATGGAGCGCTCTGGAACAATCCATCAAACTGGGCTATGACGTATCCGCGCATAATATTCGAAGCTGGAACTGCATTTCCAATAATGCGGTCCTGATGCCACGACACATCCTTGAGGATATTGGACTTTATGATCCTCATGTCGTTCTTTCCCGACTCTGCGATTGGGATTTATGGAGAAGGGTCAGTGAAAAGCATCTGCTGAAATATGTGGGAACGCCTGTGGGAGAGGTTGCCGGTCCCGCGACCAAGGACAGCATTGGAAAAACCTATGCCCTGGATCAGTGGGCGGTTGAAGAATGGATGAGAACCAACCGCAATCACAAACTGCGCCCCGATTCGTTTTGTGAATACGAAATATTTGGAGCTGCGCCAACCCACACACGGAACACCCAAACAGCCTGCCTGGAATTGTCCCAACACCATTTGCGCAACCGGCCATGGCTTGAGAATGGTCCATCGGAAGACCGCGGGGATGGCCAAATCCTGGTCGCTAATACAACCTATGATGCGTCCACTACGATTTATTTCGACTTCCTGCCTGAAAAAATCCGGTCCCGCGTGCGAATTTTTCAATATCGCAGCGATCAGGATATAGCCGAACTCGGACGCGCCAGTTGCCTTATTATCGTGAGGCATTTGGATCCGCTCCAGGATTTAATTGATGCAGCTTTCGCACTCGAGATTCCATGTTACTACTTCGCTGACGACAACTTCACCCTGCTGCAATCCAAGGAAGAAAGCGCTTTAGGTGAGGATTACAGCCTTGATGCCCTGAAAAGAAAACTGAAGAATTTCACGGGAGTTTTTTTGAGCGCTTCTGCGCTGCGAGAATATTTTGAAAAACATCGGATCCACCAAAATCTGTTGCTTCTGCCGCCCTGTTTTGCGGATATGGAACCCGTCGTAAATCCGCCGCCTGCGCCCGTGCAGGAAAGGCCGCTGACCCTGGCATTCATCGGAGGGAGGCACCGTCGCCTCAGACTAAGAAGTTGCGTACTCCCCGCAATTGAAGCGTTGACGAATAAGGGCGCAACCATTCACTTGGTCCTTGGCGGAGCCGATGAAGAATTGTCCCGTGACATGGAACGTTTCAGAAGCCAACGGTTGAAAATTTCCTGCGAGCCCTTCGAGATCGACTGGAAACGATCGTTGTTGAAAATAGCCGATTATCGCCCTCACATTTTGGTGCATGCGCCCAGCGATTCGATCAACAATGGATACAAAACTCTCAACGTAGCCGCCTGCGCATGGCTGCTGAATGCTGTATTGCTCGCTCCTTGTCATCCGCCTTATGATAAGTTCAACGGGAAAGAGAACGCCGTTTTGGCGGCTAAACCTTTCCAATCAAAATCCTGGCTTCATGCCCTGGAAGAATTATCGCGCAATGTCGCGGGATGGGATGAAATTTTGCGCAATAACTCCGAATTTTGCAGAAAAGAATTTTCCGGAACTGTGAATGAAAGCGCGCTATGCGATATACTGAAAAAAGCCCCGCCTGTCGACATGACCATTCTCGAAAATCGATTAAAGGATCTGGTGCGAATGAGGGAAACTTCCACCCACATAGGCATGGCTGCTGTTTCCACCAGGGATCTTCAGCTCAACCTTAAAGAACTCGCCAGAATTCGCAGCCGGAGGAAAAATTCCAGGCTTGTGCGCTTTTTTAAAGGCGACGATGATTTATGGCCTGTTGTAGCGCCTGTTTTTGAAGACATAAAACTTTTCATGGATGAGCAAGGAATTTACCGTCGCAAGCGTCAACTGGAATTGACCGATGCCTTGCATGATCGGGATTTAGAATTTACCATGCATTTTCCACCCGGCGTTCTCAAAAGCATCAGCGCTGTTTTTTCTACGGATGGGGTTCAAAAAGGAAGGATCGGGCTGGAATTGCTGAATGGAAACGGCGGCTCTATTATCCGAGCCACCCGGGATCTTTCAAAAACCGATTTGCATAGCCCGGTGGAATTCGATATGAACGATACGGAAATAGGCGCGCACACGGATCTTAACATCCGATTATTCGCACTATCGTCATGGCCTGTCTATTCTTTCGAACTGGTCCAATACGGATTCCATCGCATCTCCCGCAAATCGATCGCGCCCTTTTTAAAGTTGAATTACAGGTAATCGCGGCAAACAGACGCCGGATCAGGGAAAAAGGAATTGTTGGGAATCAGGATTGCGACTCCAGGATTGGAGCGAATAGCCGTTCCTGTCCTTGTCCGTCATTAAAGGACTTATGGCGACAATGGCATCGAATTGCTTCTTGAGTTCCGGATCGAAAAGAGACCAGTCTATATCCACTGCGAGCGGCGAAATGCCGGCTTCGCAATTGGGGCTATATGCGCCCGAACAGAAATACTCTATATGCGATTCCTTTTTATAAATATTCCCATGTGCAAATCCGGGGGGAATCCAAATCCATTCTCCAAATTCCGCATGCGGATCTGCAGGCATGTCATATCCGATAATAGCGCCGAATGTGGGTGCGCCTTTTCGGATATCAAGAACTAAGTCCGCCATATGCCCGGCCAGCGTTCGGACAAGTTTGCCCATGAAAGGATTCCATTGGAAATGCAATCCGCGAATAGTTCCCGGTTTCGAATAACTTTCATTGCATTGAAGAAATTCGATCCCTTTCATGAAATCCAGCTCTGCGAAATCGCTTTTCCTATAATGCTCAGCAAAGAATCCACGATGATCGGCGAATCGTTGGTAGCGAATTACCTTAATTTCCGGGATGGCCAGACTCTTGACATCCAAAATCTTCATTGATTCCTCCTGGCGCGAATGCCCTATAATAGCAGAAGCCTGTTACAGACGCAGCCCAAACAGCATAAAAACGGATTAATGCCGCCAATCGGTTGGGACCACATTCTCCCGGGCGTATCGTTCCAGCCGGTGGTAGAGACTATCCGCCTCTTCATACTGCTTTCGGGCTATTTTGATACGCCGTTCCTTTTCATACGAGAGCGTGTCGTCCGTTTTCATCTTGTCCAGAAAATTGCTCCACTCATCTCTCAATCTGGAAATCTTTTGAAAATTGGAGCGCCACCAGGCTTCTTCATGCCCTCCAGGTTTATCCGATTGGGATGGAAGCTCATTGAAGATCACAATGCTTCGATTGATGTCTATGCTGACCTTGTAGTTGGCAAGAAAGTCCATCCCGATCAGTCCTTCAAATGCATTGGAAGGGATTTGGGTTATGGCAACCGGGAAAAATTCGGCAGTTGCGTCGCCAACCCTTATAGTGTCGATGACAGCAAGGGTGGCGGGAGTCGTGCCTCCTATCCCGCCCGTCAATATCTTCAATCCCTCATCTTTTTCGTTGGGAATGCCCAAACGGTTTGCCAGTTCCTGTGAAATCATAAGCCCGGGAGAGCCGGTATCCAGAAGCAAATCGGCAGTAACGGATTCATTGAGCGTGACGGGTATAATGATGCGCCGCGCACTCCCTTCAAATGGGATGTACCGGACCTCAAAATGTTTGAGATTCGTCATGCCTTTTTCAGATTTATCCGAAGCGGTTGCGGAGGGAATTTCCGATCCCTCAACAGTTTGCGGATTCGCCGAATAATTTTTCTTTTCAACTTGACTTCGATATTGAGGAGGAACTTGTGACAGGGCGTCGGTCATGTGAACAACGCCCTCTTCATCTACCCATTTAAAAAAGCCGCTTTCCAAAGAAAAAGCCGGATAGAACACAAAAAGAAAAATTAATAGATGGAGAGGCTTTTTGAATATTGGTTTCATATGCCTGCTTTAATCTTTATATTATGCTGACGCTAGACATATCGTCAGCATCCATCAGACCCGGAAGAACTAATAAAAGGAGAATCGTCCCCTATTTTTTAGATATAATGATTAGACCCGAACCGAAAAGCTCGCGTATCGATCTCGGCTTTTATTATAAGCAGCAGAGCATAGAGGGGGAAAATGCAATTCGAACAATTATTTCAGTTCTTCCCTGCGGAAGGGATCAAAGTCGTCCTCGTTCTCTTTCTCGCTTTCCTGATCGGGTTGGAGCGTGAAGAAAGAAAAATCAGTCAGACTCATTATTCTTTCGGTGGCGTTCGCTCTTACCCCTTAATTGCCTTAATCGGTTATTCCATTGCATTGCTGACCGGCCGGCAGATTCTGCCTGAAATCCTGGGATTCCTTGGGGTCGGCGGATTCCTCATGCTTTCGTACTGGCATAAGCTCAGTACGGGAAAAACAGCGACAATGCCGGGGGTCACATCCGAATTGTCCGGATTGGTCACCTATTTGATAGGGGCGCTTGTGTATCATGACTATTTCTGGATGGCGACCACTCTCACAGTGGCCAGCATGCTGCTGCTGGCGCTCAAGGATGTGCTGGAAGGTCTGACCAAGCGCATCGCTCCTCACGAAATCCTGACCTTCACCAAGTTCCTATTGCTTTCGGCAGTGATATTGCCGATTCTTCCGAACAAGCCATTCGGCCCTTTCCTTATCAATCCATTCACAACGTGGCTGGTGGTCGTGGCGGTAAGCGCTGTTTCGTACGGCAGCTATCTCCTGCTGCTGGTCACGAAAGAAAGAGGCGTTCTCCTCTCCGCTGTTCTCGGCGGAATTTATTCTTCCACCGCTACCACCGTCGCGCTGGCGAAACGGTCCACCCGGGAAGAACATTCCAGTCTTTTCGCCGGGGCGACGCTGCTGGCTTCGGCTTTTATGTATCTGCGACTGACTATCCTGGTAGCCATCTTCAACTGGCAATTGATGCAATTGATCGCTCTCCCATTCTTGTCCCTGGCCGTAGCGGCCGCGATCACCGGATTGCTGTGGGCGCGACGCAAGGATGGCAATGAGGAGCATCTGCCCCGTCAGGATCAACACGCGAATCCTTTGGAATTGCGCGCCGCGATCTTTTTCGCCGCGCTTTTTCTGATCATCCTGATTGTAACCAGGCTTGCTTTTTCTTATATGGGGGACAAAGGAACTTATGTTCTGGGAGCCATTATCGGATTTGCGGATGTCGATCCATTTATTATGAGCATGACCCAAACGGCCGGATTAACCACCCATTTGAGCGTCAGCGCGGGCGCGGTCGTATTGGCAGCCGCGAGCAACAATGTAGCAAAGGGAATTTACGCTTACACTTTCGGCAGCCGCAACGCCGGCAGGCAAAGCCTGGTCCTGCTGCTTCTACTAGCCCTTGCGGGCTTCCTTCCCCTTTTATGGCTCTAGCGCGCTTGACCTCTTCCGATTGTGGCGGTTGTGGTGAAAATGAAGCCTGACCTCACCCTAGCCCCCAAATAATTACAATTAATTACAATTCAGGACAATGTAGTGACAACAAGGACTATATCTTGTCCTACACTCACTCTTTATTTTGGAGAGATTGTATGAACGCCATGGATTTATTCTTTTCTTCGGCTACGCCTTACGAAAAGTTTCTCAAGACCGGGAATTTATCCTATTTGTACCGGATGGATAATTTCGATCTGGCCATTGTAATCGCTTATTTTTCGATACTTTCGATCCTCAGTTTTTATGGCCTTCATCGTTACATAATGGTTTTTCTTTATAATAAATATAAGAACAGGGTTGTCGAGCCCCAATCCAGGTTCGAGGAATTGCCGCGCGTAACCATCCAGATTCCCTCTTACAATGAAATGTATGTAATAGAACGGGTTATCGATGCAGTTTGTTCCTTCGATTACCCCAAAGCCCTTCTGGATATCCAGGTTTTGGATGATTCCACGGATGAAACTCAGCGCATCGCCCTCAGCGTTGTCGAGCGCTGGCAAAATTTAGGATTGGACATCAGTTATATTCACCGCAAGGATCGCACCGGGTTTAAAGCCGGCGCACTGGAAAACGGGCTGCGCACTGCCAAAGGTGAATTTGTAGCGATATTCGACGCCGATTTTATTCCCGAACCGGACTTCCTGCAAAAATCCATCCACTTTTTTACCGATCCGAAAGTTGGAATGGTGCAGGGACGCTGGGAGCACTTAAACCGCGGATACTCCTTTCTTACCAAAACTCAAGCTATTTTCCTCGACGGCCATTTCGTGCTCGAAAGCTTCACCCGGTTTCTGAGCGGACGCTTCTTCAACTTCAATGGAACGGCAGGAATCCTGCGCATAAAAACCATAGAAGACGCCGGCGGATGGGAACATGACACCCTGACTGAAGATCTTGACCTCAGCTACCGCGCCCAGATCAAGGGATGGAAATTTATTTTTCTACGCGACCTGACAGTGCCGGCCGAACTTCCGGTAGAAATAAATTCCTTTAAATCCCAGCAGTGCCGATGGGCAAAGGGAGCGATGCAGGTCTGCAAGAAAGTTCTGCCCAAGGTTTTACAAGGCGACTTTGCTCCCGGTGAAAAACTCGAATCCTGGTATCACCTTACCGGCAATATAACTTATCCTCTAATGGTGATTCTTTCGTTGATACTATTTCCTGCCCTGATCGTTCGTTATAACCAAGGCTGGTTCGAGCTTCTTGTCATCGATCTGCCGCTCTTCATACTTTCTTTCAGCAGCGTTTCAACTTTTTACATCACCTCACAAAAAGCGCTTCATGACGACTGGCTCAAACGAATCCTATACTTGCCGGGATTGATGGCGGTAGGGATCGGGATGACGATCCCGGGCGCAAAAGCTGTTATTGAAGGAGCGATAGGCTGGAAAACTCCCTTTGTCCGGACGCCCAAGTTTTCCGTTCAAGGAAACAAGGGAGAATGGATGAACAAGAAATACCGGTGCAATATCGGATTCCTTACGATCGTCGAAATTCTCTTCGGCCTTTATTTCACCATGATAACCGTCTACTGCTGGTCCATGGAAATTTACGGAGTTATTCCCTTCTTATTGCTGTTCATGTGGGGATATCTCTACTCCGGATTATGGGCTCTCTCCCAGAGTTTTATACGCTCAAGCTTCTGGACCTGGACGCCCTTCCAGCGGCTTCAAACTGCTCTCCGCCCCGTCTTGCGAATAACGGGACTCGATTAAGAAACCGGATTTATCTGAACCGGAATCTTTTTAGCGCAGAATCGAGCGTTTCCCTCGTCATATCCTGATAATCCGATGGCGTGTCGATGTCCTTTACCGAAAATGATTCCTGAACCTCCAGCATCGTTGTTTCGTGCTGATGACGCAAAAGAATTTCTTTCGGCCCCTTCGCCAGCGGCGCCTCCATGAATTCCTGGAATAGAGCGCGGTGAAAAATGGCAGGGTGGCCCCGTTTATCTCCGTACATGGGGAAGGATATCCAAGCTTTGGAATCGATGAATAGTTGGACCAGACGACGCACTAGTGAGGCCGTCACCGATGGCATATCCACCGGCCAGATCAAAGCAGCGTTTATTTCCGGCCCAAGACTGCTCAATCCAAGCTGAATGGAGGATAACTGTCCTCTGATTGGATCCGGATTGACCAAAATGTTCACCTGTGAATCCAGTATATGCCGCCTGATGATTGAAGCGGAATTCCCCAACACGACCGTAGCGTCGGGCAGCCCAACCTCGCGGGTGGTCTTCAATATTCGGTTTATAAAAAGATCAGATCCCAGAGGCAGCAACGCTTTGGGATGCCCCATCCGGGTGGAATCACCTGCAGCAAGAATGACAGGCGCTATGGAATTTACAGACACCATGACCCATTCACCTATGTTATTGTTCCGAACAGCCCTTTTCCGCAGCCGGAACTGTATAAAGTATGTAGCATCGGGCGAGTCGCCTGCGTTCCCAGAAACGATCCTACACAATTCAAGACGCCGGCTGAAATTCTACACTGCTAAAGATTACACTTCCTTAAAAAATCGTGTACCATGCCCAGTCGAGGTTGTTTTAGGATGAACGAAGAACGAAGGGATTCAATCATCGCGCGCGCCTGTAAGGCGTTTGGCCGCCGGTATCGCGAGTATATGGAGCGAAAAGAAGACCGGCTTGCATCCGTGACCACCGATCGCATTGTGAGGGAGTTTGAATGGGGACTGGAATGGACCCCCGGCTGGCCTCACGCCGGCGAATGCGGACCGGCTTATGGCAATCCCGCGGCGCTTCTAAAGAATCTGAACGAAGCGGCGATCCGCGACAGCGACGCTTTTTTTGCCTATCGGACTCCTTCAGATTTCCAGTTTAAAGACAATCTGCTTCAATTCACATCCGCGGCAGCTTCCCCCTATCCCGAAAATAACATTGTGCGAGGTCAGTGGTTCCCTGCCTCCCGCCATAATCGGCGAGCAATCCTGATGCTGCCGCATTTCAATTCTCAAGCTCATCACTATGGCTCGCTATGCAAGGCTATAAACGCTGTTGGAATATCCGCGTTGCGGCTTAGTCTCCCCTATCACGATTGGCGCATGCCGCCCGAATTGCATCGCGCGGATTATGCGGTTTCATCCAACGTTGCCCGGACAGTAGAGGCCACGAGACAAGCCGTAATAGACGCCCGATCCTGCCTCGACTGGCTGCAATCTCAAGGGTATAACCGGTTGGGGATCGTCGGAACCAGTCTCGGTTCCTGCTATGCATTCCTGACAAGCGCTCATGACATGAGGCTGCGCGTTAATGTATTCAACCTGTTCTCGCTATACTTCGCAGATGTAGTCTGGACGGGGCTTACTACGAGGCACATACGCCAGGGCATGGATGGCCATATACAGTTGGAGCAGTTAAGAGATTCATGGGCGGTGATTTCCCCATGCACCTTTATGGACAAGTACGCCGGCAAGGACAAAAAATCCCTTTTCATTTACGGAACTTGCGACACAACATTTCTGCCCCAATACTCAAGGGAAATGATCCAGGAAGCGCGGAAGAGAAATATCAAATTAAAACTCGTTACACTCCCCTGTGGACATTACACGCTTGGGGAAACGCCTTTCAAATATATCGACGCCTATCAGATTTGTTCATTTCTACGTCGTTCCCTTTAAAACAAAAGACGCCACGGATTCCACAGATTGAAATAAATTTTAAAATCTGTGAAATCTGTGGAATCCGTGGGGTGCAATTGGAAGTGCGAGTCAATAAATATGCGTTCAAAGCGTTCAGGGACGAACAAACGCGCGGCATGCAGGCGGGCCTACACATGCCATATGTTTTTGCGGAATTGGCGATTGCCCTGTTTCTACCGATGCCGCGGTTTTTAGGAAATGCATAAATGTTGCCTTTTTCCATGAAGGTATCGATTGCGACCGTCCCGTTACCCATTAAGAGTTCCTGTCAAATAAAAAATAGTTATCCCAACAG
>CAYTYP010000055.1:17477-26551 GCA_964441405.1 uncultured Acidobacteriota bacterium | reverse complement strand
AACAGATTATCAATGACCGTTATATCAAGTCACGCACGCTTGCCGAAAGGACACATTGAAAAAGCCGGTCAGCGCGCTGCATCGCTGACATCCCAACTATTGGCCTTCAGTCGAAAACAGATACTCCAGCCGGAAATATTGGATTTAAATTTTGCGATAAATGATATGAGCATGATGCTTCGTCGCTTGATCGGCGAAGATGTCGAATTGATTATCCTCGCACAACCCGATCTGGGTTTGGTATATACCGATCCCGGGCAGATTCAACAGATTGTTATGAATTTGGCTGTCAATGCCCGAGATGCAATGCCGCAAGGCGGCAAGCTCATCATTGAGACATCCAATGTGGACCTTGAGGAGCAAAACTATCCTTTGATAAAAAAAGGGCCTTATATAATGGTGGCGCTCAGGGACAATGGCATAGGCATGGACGAAGCAACCCAAGCCCGCATATTTGAACCATTCTTCACCACAAAAGAAAAAGGCAAGGGAACAGGATTGGGCTTGTCCACTGTATATGGCATCGTCAAGCAGAGCAATGGATTCATATGGGTATATAGCGAACTCGGAAAGGGCACCACTTTTAAAGTCTACTTCCCGCGGGTAAAAGGCTTGGTATCGCCGGTTCCCAATCCGAACAACTCCCCGGATGAAATTCAAGGAAGTGAAACTGTGCTTTTAGCCGAGGATGAGGATTCGGTGCGCGCGCTCGCCAGCCGGATTCTTAGCGAGCGGGGGTATAATGTACTCCAAGCTGCAGACGGAATGGAGGCATTGAAGATAGCTCAAGAGTTTAATGGAAAAATCGATCTGGTCCTTACGGATGTCGTCATGCCCGGTATCAGCGGCGTTACTTTAGTTGCTCGCCTTGAATCCATGCGGCCGGGAATTAAGTCTCTTTATATTTCAGGCTATACCGATAACGCCATCGTCGACCATGGGATCCTAAATTCGAAAGTAGCCTTCCTTCAAAAACCCTTCACCGTGCAAAATCTGGCGCAGAAAGTTCACGAAGTCATTCATAATTACGAATGACGAATTACGAATGACGAATTTAAACACACCCCTGAATTAAAAGCTCAACCTCAATTTGCATGTATATTTTAATTCATCAGGGATTTTAGGAACACCCACCGTCTTTCGATTTGCAAACAGTGGGTGTCCCCAATTTGCCTTCATTCGCGCCTGTCACCATATTTTTTAATTTCTTCTGCTATTGTCAATCCTGGATCGTCTTTTTATCCAAACCTGCAAAATGATATATGTGAGCCATATATTGAAAAGAGCACTGACCAAATAAACAATTAAAAGACTCCCCGGATGATGCAATCCTTCGCTGACAGCGAGGAAAATTGCACCGGCGAACATTGTGAAATTAAATAATTCCTGAATCCATTCCCATTTGGCTCCGCAATTAACCAATAGCACATTAGATGACAACCATGGTAGGGCTGTAATAAAAGCTCCTATAGCGACCGCATAGGTTAGATTTTGCTTACTAATCTTTGATTGGTGCACAGGAATGGCCTTTTTCTGCTAAGGTAACGGCATTGGGTCCGTCCCCCGTTAATGCGTCGGTTAATATCGTGTGGGTCCAGATTCATTCATTTTTTCAGCGGCGGGATCGGATTCGGAACGCTCAAAGTTTCTAGATCTACTTGATCGAGCTGGAATTCAGGGTCTCTTTTTTCCAAAACGGTTATTTGTTCTTCCTCAGTTGAACGCCAACTGTAATTGCATCTTTCACAATAATATACTTCCCATGCCCCGCTTCGATCCGGAGCTTCCGCCACCTTTCTGGCTGAATCCCTCAGGCAACGAACGCAAATCATATATTTAGCATCCTTCTGAAATTACTTTCGAATTTCCTTCAATAATTTTCTTATCCGTTCGGCGGCTTCGTCGCTGCCCGCCGGATCGGCAATCATTGTGATTTCTCTCATGTAATCCGGCGGCGCAGGAGTGGTGGCGTCGATAATGAGCTTGCTTCCCACACCCGGGGGATCCGTGCAGGGATCGAGCGGAACGCCGGGCGTGTTTGGAATTACGACAACATCTTTTTCCGCCCTAATTCTCGTGGAAAGGGCCCACATGACTTTTTCCAGATTGAACGGGTCGACATCGCCGTCCACTATAATAATGTTCTTGCCGTAGGACATGCCGTGTGGAGTTGACGCCACTCTGAAAGCCAGGGTTTTACCAAATCCTCCCAATCTCATATCGGAAGACACAATAATGGTCAGCCCGTGCTGGTACATGGCATTGACGCATTTAACTTCAGGAAATTCAGCTTTCAATTGTTTATAAAGCGGGACGGACGTCCACAATCCAATCAAAGTATCGTGTTCAGTCCAAGGTTTTCCGATAAACAGCGTCTCGTAGATTGGATCCCGACGATGAGTAACTCTGTCCACCTTGATTCGAATCTGATTCCTTGCTCCGGAATAACTGCCGGGGAACTCACCGAACGGGCCTTCACAGAAACGCCGCCTGGGAATGATTTCGCCTTCAATGACATATTCCGCATGCGCCGGAACATTTAAATTGCTGCCCAGGGCTTGGGCCAATTCAAAGGGCTCGCCCATAATAGCCGCCGCGGCTTTGTATTCGGATTGACCATAAGGCAGGGGCGTCGCCGCCATCGTCGTAAGCCATGGAGGATTCCCGATACTTATCGCCACAGGAAAAGATTCATTCTTTTCTTCTGCTCTTTTGAGGTGCCGGGCAAAATCATGATAGGGCAACGGCTGCATCCCGAGAGCGTCAGGCCCCTGAACCATTACTCTATAGATGCCGACATTCTCCTTCTCCAAGTTCTCCGGTTCTTCAGGATCCCGTGAAATGACACAAGCTTTGCTGAAATAGTACCCGCCGTCATTCTGATTGATCCGGAAAAGGGGCATGAGTTCGTAAAGATTAATATCCCTATCGACTACAATTTCCTGGCAAGGAGCGTTGGCCGTCCATTTCAATTCACCCTTATTGAGATCGGTCCAAAGCCTGTCGACTTGGAAGAACTGCTCGCGGATATCCGCGCCCTTGTCCATCCCGAGTAGAATCGCGTGATTCACCCAGGAGCCGTGAACATTTCCTGCGATTCTATAGCCGCGGTATCCTTGGACGTTGTCGAAAACAATCGCAGGACTATCATTTCCCAAATCCGCTGCGGCTCTGAGATACGCCCGCACATCCGGCTCCGGATTTACAGCATCATGCAAGGCGACCAGCTGCCCGTTTTTCTCCAATGCCTCCAAAAAGCTTCGCAAACTCTGGAAAGCCATAATCAACCGTCCACATATTCGAGTATGTTGCTTCAACCTTATCCATCATAACACTTTGAGCCTTGGAAGCCTTTGGGCAAAAAAAAGGCGCGTTCACGAAGAACGCGCCTTTTTAATCAAAAAATCATGAAATTATCCGCGGAGTAGGCTGAGTACTGTCTGGCTACTGGAATTAGCCTGAGCGAGAGCTGCGATTCCCGACTGCGCCAATATCTGGTACTTGGTCAGGTTCGCCACTTCCTCAGCGACGTTTGCATCCCGAATACTTGATTCAGCGGACTGGGTATTCTGGGACTGGGTTTGCAATACTGCGACTGCAGACTGGAGTCTGTTAATTCCGGCTCCAATATTTGCTCGCATGTTGGAAACGCCATTCAATGAGTTCTTAATAGTGGTCAGAGACGTAGCAGCACTGTCTTGAGTTGTTAGATTGATGGAAGCGAGGTTATTGCTCCCACCGATCGCCGTTACAGTATTACTGGAAGTGGTAATGGTAGAGATTGTAACCGAAATGGAACTGGATCCGGTAAGATCTCCAACGAAGATGCTTAAACTGCCGTTAATTCCGCCGGTCGTGAAGACTCCAACGCCGTTAAAATTTGTTTGATTGGCGATACGGGCTATTTCCGCCTGTATTGCTGTAAATTCATTGTTCAGAGATGCGCGTCCGACAGAGTCAACTGTCTCGGTCGCTGCTTCTTCTGCCAGAGTAACGGATCGGGTTAACAGGTTGTTGATTTCCTGCAATGCGCCATCGGCGATCTGGGAAACTGAAATGCCGTCATTCGCGTTTCGTACGGCTTGGTTTAAAGCTTGAGTGTTCGCACGCAAGCTGTCCGCGATCTGCAAACCCGCAGCATCATCGGCTCCGGAATTGATGCGTCTGCCGGAAGACAACCGCAACAATGTACGTGATAAATTGACGTTGTTAACGTTCAATTGATTTTGTGCATTCAAACCAGATATGTTGTTCAGGATGCTAAAAGATCCCATTTTGAATTCCTCCTTGAATTCGAGCCAAAATTATTCTTCCCCGGATCAAGGCTTTAGCGGCCTCGGCGAGTGGTTATTCGCTCGATAATGGAACGCCCGTCATTGGGCGCCCTCCGTTTTTTTTGTTCACTCCGCTTATCGGCCGGCCCGACAGGAAGTTTAGAATTATTTCTAATTTCCTAAAATTTTATAATTGATGTATATTATTATGGAATATGGAGATAGGTGCACTTCTATGTAGGTGAATTACAAGAAGAACCGCGCTTCGTCCAGCGGGTCCGATGCGAAAAATCGAGTTGAGTGCGGCAATCGAGCCAACAGATGCCGGGCGCAAAAATAGCCGCCTGCGCACTGTAGGCAATCGTTTATTTTTCATCTGCAGCGCCGGCAAATGAGGCAATGAGCAGCCGCTTTTGCTTCGTTGCAGAAATGCAGCCAATCTACTCACCTGAACGGATGAGAAAGTGACATTGGATAATCGTTTCAGAAGCGCGGCATTCCCGCCTGACACCGCATAATTATCCCCGGGCGTGTGTCGCAAACACTGCTTGACGCAAACGTCAAGATGCGCTGCTTGCCGGGAACGCCTAATACCCTTGGGGCTTAAGCGCTTCCCGGACGCTCTCACAAGCTTCGCCCAAAAAAACTACACCTCATCAGGCAAGACGCCGCGCTTCATCGAAACCAAGGATCCTTCCTGAATCCTCGCTGAAAAGTCGCTATATCTTGCGCTTGCGCAATACCTGCATCTCCCGCCAATTTCACTTCTGGAGGCAATGAGCAGCCGCTTTTGCTTCGTTGCAGAAATGCAGCCAATCTACTCACCTGAACGGATGAGAAAGTGACATTGGATAATCGTTTCAGAAGCGCGGCATTCCCGCCTGACACCGCATAATTATCCCCGGGCGTGTGTCGCAAACACTGCTTGACGCAAACGTCAAGATGCGCTGCTTGCCGGGAACGCCTAATACCCTTGGGGCTTAAGCGCTTCCCGGACGCTCTCACAAGCTTCGCCCAAAAAAACTACACCTCATCAGGCAAGACGCCGCGCTTCATCGAAACCAAGGATCCTTCCTGAATCCTCGCTGAAAAGTCGCTATATCTTGCGCTTGCGCAATACCTGCTCTTCCCCGCCTGGCTGCGCCCCTCGAGCTTTAGGAGTATTCGGAGCGCGCATTTCCATGCGGATTCACTTGAGCCATGGAATCCGGCGAGAAAGATTGATTAGTTAATTAAGGACCGCAATGTTTATCTGTTTCCGAGCAACGATAGAACGCTCTGACTGTTCTGGTTGGCTTGCGCAAGCGCTGCGATGCCGGCTTGCGCCAATATTTGATATTTTGTCAGATTGGCAATTTCTTCTGCAACATTCGCATCGCGAATAGTAGATTCCGCCGCCTGAGTATTCTGAGACTGCGATTGGATCACGCTGACAGCCGCCTGCAAACGGTTAATTCCTGATCCAATATCCGCTCGTCCTCTTGAAACGCCATTTAATGCATTTTTAATTGAAGTCAGTGATGTAGCGGCCGCAGTGGTTGTCGTCAAATCGACACTCCCCAGATTCTGACCACCTAAATCGGTAACCAAACTGCCGCTTGTGGTTATAGCTCCTATGGTCACCGAAATAGAACTGGCGCTGGATATATCTCCTACAAATATACTCAAAGAACCATTGATACCGGTGGTGGTAAAAATTGAGGTCCCATTTATATTGGTTTGCTGAGCAATACGAGCTATTTCAGCCTGCACCGCCTGAAATTCCGCATTAAGAGAAGCTCTTCCAACCGAATCCACTGTTTCGGTTGCGGCCTCTTCCGCAAGCGTCACTGAGCGGACCAGAAGGTTGCTGATTTCCTGAAGAGCGCCGTCGGCAATCTGAGCGACACCGATGCCGGCATTGGCATTGCGCAGGGCTTGATCCAATGCGGCGGTGTTGGCGCGCAAACTGTCGGCTATCTGCAAACCGGCGGCGTCGTCCGCGCCGGAATTAATGCGTTTACCCGAAGACAATCGCAGTAAAGTACGAGAAAGATTGACGTTGTTAACGTTGAGTTGATTTTGTGCTGCTAGACCGGAAATGTTATTGAGGATACTAAAGGATCCCATCGCGAATTCCTCCTTGAATCCGATTCGGGTTAGTGAATAGGCCTTTTCAGCAAAACGCTTTCGCTGAATTCCGTGGCCATTTTCTATCTTTTTGGTTTCGTGTTGTGTATCGTCCGAAGGGCTCTTGCTGATTAGGGGAAAAATGCAAAAAGCTGAAAATTATTATAACTTTTTTTTTAAGCGCTCGCGGTCGGGTTCGGAATCGGGGTCGCAATCGATATCGGAATTCGAATAAATCGATAGGAGACCTCGCCCCCAATGTGTTCTTTTTATGATACTTTAGAAATCTGAGGACTTAATTTATTTCCGCGATTACGGGGGCGTGGTCGCTGGTTCCAACTTGGGAGAGGACAGAGCCTTGGGTTATGCGGCTTGCGAGTGATTGGCTTGCGAGTATGTAATCCAGTCGCCATCCGATATTTTTTTGGCGCATGTTGCGCCAGGGAGGCCACCAGGTAAAGAGATGATCGTTGTCGGGATCCAGCGCCCTGCCGACGTCCACCATGCCGCCATTCAGGATTATGCGCTCGAAAAGTTCCCGTTCATCAGGTCGCTGGCCTATTACGTTGGGCTTGCGTTCCTTGGGATGGACATCCATGTCGGAGCGTGTGACATTCATGTCTCCCGCTAATATAAGATCGACGCCCTGGGATCGGCATTCTGTTGCATAAAGTTCCATAGCTTGAAGGAATCGCATTTTGGCTGCAAAATCCTTGCCGCCGTTTGGAACGTATATCGAGCCGATTGCCAGTTTGTCTATCCTGGCGACCACAATCCGCGTCTCACAATCAAAATCAGGATGAAAGAACTGTGGCGCCGTCGACATCAGATCTCGTCGGATATGCAATCCGACCCCTGAATAGGCGCGTTCTCCGTGCCAATAGCACCAATAGCCGGGCATTTCGGAAAGGGAAACCGGGACCTGTTCACGCGTCGCCTTGATCTCCTGGAGGCAAATCACATCCGGCTTGTCTCGCTCGATCCATTCAAGCGCCTGCTTTTCTCGAGCTCGAATCCCATTGACGTTCCAGGTCGCGATTTTCACCGCATGCTCCGTTGAGAGACGCTTTATTCTTCGTACAAGCTGTCGAACCGTGTAAATTCTTTGCTGAAAGCAAGGTTAACAGTTCCGGTTGGACCGTTTCTCTGTTTTCCTATAATAAGCTCGGCGCGCCCAAGATTTTCCTCTGTCGGGTTGCTCATCTCTTCACGGTAAATAAACATTACAATATCGGCGTCCTGTTCAATAGAACCGGATTCTCGAAGATCGGAGAGTTGTGGCTTTCGATGCTCTCCGGTCCTGGATTCAACGGCGCGGCTGAGCTGAGATACGGCTATGACAGGAATGCTAAGCTCTTTGGCTATTCCCTTCAACCCTCTGGATATTTGAGAAATTTCCTGAGTGCGATTCTCGTAGCGTTGGGTCGATCCTGACATCAGCTGCAGGTAATCAACAACAATAAGATCCAATCCGTGTTCAAGGCTGAGGCGTCGCGCTTTCGTGCGCAATTCAGACACTGTGACGCTGGCGGTATCGTCAATGAAGATTTTAGTCTCGGATAACTCTCCGGATGCGCGGCTCAGCTTGATCCAGTCTTCTTTATTAAGGAACCCGGTATTAACTCTTTGGGCGTCGATTCTAGCTTCGCTGCAGAGAAAACGTTTTACAAGCTGTTCCTTGCTCATTTCCAGACTGAAAATGCCAACCGTTTTATTTTTCCTTATAGCAACATGCGCGGCAATATTCAGACACAGGCTGGTTTTGCCCAATCCGGGGCGAGCAGCGACAATAATGAGATCGGATGGATGCAAGCCGGCCGTCATGCGATCAAGATCTGAAAATCCGGATTCCAGTCCCGTTACATGAGCTTTTCGGTTGGACAATTCTTCTATCTGTTTAAAGACATCGCTGACAATCGGAGGGATAGGAGAAAAACCGGCTCGAAATTGCTGGCTGGCGATGTCGAAAATTGTTTTTTCGACATCCTGGAGTATTTCTTCTGCAGACTCTTCATCCTGATAACTGCGAGTCATCGTCTCGCTTGATATCCGGATCAAGCGGCGAAGCGTCGATTTCTCTTTAACGATTTGGGCGTAGAATTCAATATTTATAGCCCTGGGCAAACCGTCGGTGAGGCTCGCGAGGTAAGCGGCTCCCCCGATGCTGTCGAGCTCATTCGAGCGCTGGAGTTCCTCCTTGAGCGTGATCAAATCGATGGGTTTTGAATGGCTCATCAACTGGAGCATCTTCTCAAAAATCCTGCGATTCTGCTCCAGGTAGAAATCCTGAGCTTTCAGTCTTTCAAAGACCGTGAGCACAGCTTTATCGTCGAGAAGGATGGCTCCAAGAATGGAGCGTTCTGCTTCAAGGTTGCCGGGAAGCGTTTTTTCTAGACTGAGATCTGCCATTTCAAGTTACGAATTACGAATGACGAATTGCGACTGACGGATTATAAGATAAAAGAGAAGACGAGTGACGAATTTTTAATTCTAAATTCGTCACTCGTAATTCGTAAATTATTCTTCGGCGGGCGCCGGCTCGGCTTCTACGATCACCTTTATCGGAACAGAGACTTCGCGATGCAGGCGTATAGGAATCTGATATTCGCCGACCGTTTTGATGGGTTCTTCCAGTTGAATTTTGCGCTTATCGATTTCGATCTTGTGCGCGACAAGGAAATCCGCGATATC
>CAYTYP010000055.1:0-17467 GCA_964441405.1 uncultured Acidobacteriota bacterium | reverse complement strand
AAAGAGCTCCGCCTTCTCCCGTCTTACGCTGTATGGACACGGTGAGTTTGACGATTTCCCGGGCCAAAATGGTGGCAGCTTCTTTCTCACGGTGGTCGCGTCGGGCTTGAGCGACCTTTTCTATCTCAATCGTCTTGATATTGCCCGGAGTGGCTTGAGCAGCGATATGCTTCGGAATCAAGTAGTTGCGCCCATAGCCAGGGGCAACTTTCACTATATCCCCGGTTTTACCCAGTTTTTCAACGTCCTGCTTTAAAATGACCTTCATATTTTGCCCCTCTGGGAAAAAAGTCTAATCAGCCACAAATGGAAGGATGGCCATGTGCCTGGCACGTTTGATGGCCTCGGCCAGCAATCGTTGATGCACTGAGCAGACTCCACTGATTCGCCTGGGCAGTATCTTTCCGCGTTCAGGAATGAAATGGCCAAGGAGTTTTCCGTCCTTGAAATCAATATAAGTAATTTTTTCCGCGCAAAACTTGCACACTCTTTTGCGGCGAACACTGAACCTTTTTGGACCTGGCATATTCTTCAGCCTTTCTACTATAAAGGATGAGCCGCTAAGCTCTATCCCTCCAGAATTCTACAGAGCTAGTGGTGGCGCCTGATCCTGTTCTTCTTCAAAGGTAGGCGCGGACACCTGTTTGGGAGTTTTCCTGCGTCTTGCGCTTTTGATCTTTTCGGATCGCTTTAAGTCCTCGTCTATCCGAACGGAAATAAAACGGATGATATAGTCGGTCACCCTGAAACGGCGTTCCAGTTCCGCAATAGCTCCGCCATCCCCATCGATCGAAAGCACAACATAATAGCCTTCTCTAAATCTTTTGATTTTGTAGGCTAAGGATTTCTTCCCCCAGTTGTCGACTTTGACCACTTTGCCGTTTTTGCTATCAACCACGGTCTGAACGTGATTGATAAAGCCGTCCAGCTCCTCGCTGGTTAAAGTGGGAGCGGCAATAAAAACCACTTCGTAATTTCTCACGGTTGTCTCCTTACATCTTTTTATGCATTAAAAATCGCCATTGTTTTAGAAACGCCGTCACGCAAAATCGATTTTACGGCATTCCCCGCAGTGCGAATCATTTCATCCAGTACAGGCTGCTTCCCCAATGGGAAATCGGATAAAACGAATTCGGCTTTATCCTCGGGCATCTGTTCTTCCCCGACGCCCAACCGCATTCTCAGGATCTCCTCGGTATTGAGCGTCGTCAAAATAGACTCAAGCCCGTGATGACCGCCTCCGGATCCTTTTTCACGAATTCTTATTCGGCCCAGGGGCAGATTCAAATCATCGTAGATAACCAGGAGATCCCCGGGATTACGGAGAAGATCCATGAGCATACGATGAACCGCCCTGCCGCTGTTGTTCATATAAGTCAGCGGCTCAACCAACAATACCTGCGCGCCATCAATATTCATACGGCAGGTGCGGGAAAGAACATGATCGGACCAGCGTGCGTTTACATCTTGTGTAAGCGCTTCCAGAACCATAAATCCGATATTGTGTCGATTCCTCGCATATCTATCGCCGGGATTGCCAAGCCCAACAATGATTTTAGTCAAAAACTCCGTCTCCGACATCGGGAGCCGGGTTATTTGGATTCCGGTTTAGACGCCTTGGATTTAGTCTCTTTTGTCTCTTCAGCGCCTTCCTCACCCGTCTTGCCCTTCTTTATTACTTCAGGTTCCGCTGTTGTTTCGACTGCCGCCGCTTCTGCCGCAACCTCTTCCTTAATTGGCGGAACGATGGTCACGACTACAACTTCCGGATCCGTGAGTATTTTGACCTTGGCGTCCGCCTGTATGTTTTTCACCCGTATATAGTCGTTGATTTTTAGATGGCTGACATCCACCTTGATGGATTCGGGAATATCCGAAGGGAAACATTCGACCTGGATAGATCGAGTGACGATATCCATAATCCCGCCGTCGAGCTTCACGCCCTCGGCCTCGCCCACAACTTCTACATTGACGGTCAATTCAAGCAAACGGTCCATGGCAATTTCCAGGAAATCAGCATGGATCAGGGTTCCTTTGACAGGATCCAACTGATAAGCCTTAACCATTGCGTTGCCCTGATCGGAACCGCCCACGCTCAGAGCAAATATCGTATTTTTTCCGCTTTCCGAATGAAGTATGTGTCCGACTTGATTCGGGTCAACGGAAACCACAATAGGCTCTTTCCCGGGGCCGTATATTACAGCCGGAATCTTTCCTGAATTACGAAGCCTTCTATTGGCGTTCTTGCCGCCAGGGATCCGTGCTTGAGCTTCGACTACTGTTGGCATGAAATCCAACTCCTTCCTTGCAGTCCTTTGATTTCTTCACAGCTCAACTGTGAAGATCTGGACTCTAAACAAAAAGATTACTTACACTCGTTTCCTCATGAATGCTCTGGATCGCGGTTCCCAGCAAGCCTGCAACGCTTAAAATCTTCATATTCGGCAGGACCTTAGCTTTATCAAGCGGGACCGTGTTGGTGAGAATGATCTGTTCAATCTGAGCGCTTTTCAGTCTCTCGATGGCTTTTCCGCTTAAAACTCCATGAGTTGCACAGGCAATTATTCTCTCGGCCTTCTTTTTCCGGAGAGCTGCAACAGTATTCACCAGCGTTCCGGCGGTATCGATCATATCATCGCAGATAATGATGTTTCTTCCAGCTACATGGCCGACAATGTGAAGCACCTCCGCTACATTCGGAGCTGTGCGACGTTTGTCAATGATGGCAAGATCCGCGTCGAGCCTCTTGGCAAAAGCCCGGGCCCGTTCCACTCCCCCGGCGTCAGGAGAGACGATTGTGAGATTCGGAATATTCATTTCCTTCAGATATTCAATCAAAACAGGAGTTGCATAGAGATGATCGACCGGAATATCAAAGAAGCCCTGAATTTGACCTGCATGCAGGTCCATCGAGAGAATCCGATGCGTTCCGGCGGCTGTCAGAAGATCAGCAACCAGTTTTGATGAGATCGGCACTCGAGGCTTGTCCTTTCGATCCTGCCTCCCATATCCGTAATATGGAATTACGGCGGTGATTCTGGTGGCGGAAGAACGCTTGAACGCGTCGATCATAATCAACAGTTCCATCAGGTTCTGGTTTACCGGACAGCATGTCGGCTGGATTATGAAAACATCCGCTCCCCGAACATTCTCGAGAATCTGGCAGTAAAGCTCCCCGTCGCTGAACTGAGCCAGGTTGATCTTCCCTAAAGGAATATTCAAGTGCCGGCAAATTTCCTGCGCCAACGCCGGGTTGGAATTGCCGGAAAAGATCTTATATTCTCTATTCACTCGCTTATAGCCGGTGTTCAACATTCTTCCACTCCTGGAAGTCCTGCGAGATGGCTGGGGCGGGAGGATTCGAACCTCCGAATGCAGGTTCCAAAGACCTGTGTCTTACCGCTTGACGACGCCCCAGCAATATCATGGCGCATACAAGTGCATTGAGACGGCAATAAAACCCGGCGTCTACTCGAACATTTTTTGGAAATACTCAGCCCGAGAAAGGGTCTTCGCCGGTAACAATCGCCAAGCCTCTCGAGTTCCTGCCCGGGAGACTGCGAACGCTGACTCTTCACTAGAGAAGAATCCGAAGACAGAGGATCCGCTGCCGGATAGCAAAGTGACTATCGCGCCTTGTTCTTCCAGGAAACACTTGGCTTCCATGATAGAAGGATAAGCAGGCAGGATCGAAGCTTCAAAATCATTAAAGATCTCAGCCAGGAACGCTTCACCATTCTTCGCCTGACCGTAAAGAGAGTGAATTTTATGTGCCCTTGAGACGGAAGTCAATCCCAAATTCAGAGAACGATAGGCTTCGGCGGTTGAAACATGAATTCCCGGGTGAATTACAACCAGATTTTCAGAGGGAATGTCCGGGAGCAGTTCGATCTTTTCCCCTCTTCCCGTTCCCATGGCCAGCCCGCCGCTGAGGAAAAACGGGACGTCCGATCCCAGCCCGGCGGCGATGGCATACAAATCTGAATCAGGTATAGTTAAATTCCAGAAGCGGCGAAGCCCAAGCAACGTTGCGGCGGCATTGCCGCTCCCTCCGCCAAGCCCTGCTCCCATTGGAATTCTTTTTCTAAGAAATATGGATGCGCCAAGTTTCTTTGCAGATGTTGCAGCCAGGGATGCCGCCGCTTTCCAAATCAGGTTTTCTTCATTTGGAATGTCCGGCGCGTTTTCGCAACTGAGTTCAAGACGGTCCGAAGGTTGGAATTCCAGCTCGTCGCAAAGGCTGATCGTTTGAAAAATAGTCTGAATTTCGTGATAACCATCTGCTCTCCGGCCTAATACAGAGAGCCCAAGATTAATTTTTGCAAATGACCGTATCCGCATAATCAGATCCCGAACAGTAAAACGCCACGGATTATACGGATTCCACAAAATTAAAAGCTTTTAAAATCTGTGAAATCCGTGTAATCCGTGGCGTTTTTTAATAGTTTGCGCTATTTCTTCTTACGAAGTTTGTTCTGAAGCGACTCTAATTTATGTCGAACTTTTTCGACATCCTCTGGTCCTGTTCCAACTTGGGTCCCAAGTTCAATGGATTTCTTCCAGTAATCCTGCGCTTTTTGGAAATTGCCGATCTTGAAGTAAAGGTCTCCCAAGTGATCCACTATGGTGGGATCATCCTTTACAATCAAATCGGCTTCCAGAAGATATTTTTCTGCATTTCCCATGTCGTTCAGCTTGAAGAACGCCCAGCCGAGAGAATCAAGAAAAGCGCCATTGTGCGGGTCCAGCACCAACGCTTCCTTGATATATTTCATAGCTTCATCAAGTCGAACGCCACGGTCCGCCAACATGTAGCCGATATAATTCAATGCATCCGCATTGTCGGGTTTGCTCTTCAAAACTTCTTTAATTCGCGCTTCGGCTTGATTGAAATTCTTTTGCTTCTCGTATACAGTCGCCAGCTGGAGTTTAAGCCGATTTTTATCCTCTTCATCCTCGAATTTTACATCATCCGCCCCACGCAGAAGTTTTTCGGCTTCAGAGTATCGTTTATCCTGTACGAAGATCGCGCTTAAATGAATATAAATATCGATATTCGCCGGATTGGACTGAAGCAGCTTGGAAAGGATTTCAGCGCCTTCTTTGCCTTTGCCTGAATCTGTCAGAGTTCTGGAATAGGCAATTGCCACCCGGATGTCGTCAGGATTCTTTTCAAATGATAGTTTCCCAAGTGGAAGGGCTTTGTCAAACTGGCGGTCGATACGATAAGCATCGATTAGCCCGGAGACGGCTTTAGGCTCATCTTTAACTATTTCCTGATAAATGGATATAACCTTTTTTTGATCCTTCAGTTGCTCATAATTCATCGCTAAATGCTGTTGGAAAAGGAGTCGATTCGATTTGCCGTCCTCAGAACTCAGCTCGGGATTCTGCAGGAGATTCTCGAATATTTTGGATGACTCGGCATATTCGCGCCTGCGTTCATAGACTGTGGCAATATAAAACTGGGCCTCCATCGCTTCCTTGGAACCGGGATCGGACTTCACAATCGATTGAAGCGTATTCAGCGCTTCCTGGAATTGACGCGATTCAATTTGAGCGCGACCAAGTAGAATCCGGACTCGACTGTTTTGGGGGCTTAATTTGAGGAGATCCTTTAAAAGACTTATGGCTTCAGTGCTTTGATCGGCTTCGATCAGAGATGTGGCAAGCTGCTGTTTAATTCCCGGGCTGATTTGAGGATTGCTTCCAATCACTTCCAAAAGCTTCCGGTAAAGAGGGATGGCCTCTTTGTCTTTATTTTGTTTCGTGTAAATCTGACCCAAAAGGAAAAGAGTTTCGGCAGAGTTTGGCTGCGCCTCCAATGCCTTTAAACAGTATTCAATGGCTTTTTGTTCATTGCCGATACCGGCGTAATATTTTGCAATTTCCTGGTAGCCTTTATCGCTGCTGCTTGTCAAACTCTGGTATTTCTCATAAGACTGAATGGCTTTATCCGGCTGTTTGGCTTTTAAATAAGCTTCGCCGAGGGCGTCATAAATGCGTTCATCTTTTGGACTCAGTTCTCTTACTTTTTCCAATTCCTGGATTGATTTGGCCAATCCGGGACTTTCAGGAACTCCCTCTTGGGGATAATAGACATGAGCCAGAAACCAATGAGGTTCAGGAGACTGAGGATCAAGGCGCGCTGCTTCCTCGGCATAATAGATCGCTTCACGCCCCTTCCCACTTTTTTCATACAGATAGGCCAACTCCAGATTTATCAACGAGCTGTCCGGGTTATTATCCAGCGCAGCCTCCATTTCAGACACAGCTACGGCTAGATTGCCCTTATCCTCATTCAGTTTAGCAAGAGAATAATGATAGTAGCTGGCTGCCCGGTCCGGGGTAGCTTCTCGCCTCAATTCCCTATCAAGATCTATAGGTTTCGAAGACGTGCGCTGCGCCGGAAGAGGCGCACACATAATAATAAAGCCGGCGAATAGTAAAGAGGAACGTAAGATACTGCATTTCATAGGCGGTTTGTTCCTTATCTCCAGGAATCAATTTGCGTGCACAATTATGGCACATGAGGGTGGGCGTTTCCAGCATTCGTGCCATTTCCACTTTTCCGCCACGCTTTCCAATCCTCCCAAACTGCCGGTTTCAATACTCAACCAAGAATGCAGATAAACTTTTTTTGGCTCAAGGATGAAACGCTTCATTAGTTATTCGGAGGAAGAGAATTCTCTCTTCCTCATCCATTTTAGCCATTCCTGGAGGGAATAAATGATGACAGCAAGAAGAATGAAAATCGCCTGTGCACTTGTCTTGTGCCTCGGCATGGCAATCAGTTCCGTTTCTGTTTTGGCTCAGAAATCCGGCGCAGGTCAGGCGTCCGAAAAAATCAGTCTGAACTCGGCTACCGTTGAGCAATTGCAAGAGCTCCCCGGAATAGGCCCGTCTATTGCGAAAAGAATCATTGAACACCGGACAAAAGTGGGCAGGTTCAATCGAATTGAGGAGGTTATTAATATAAAGGGAGTAGGAGAAAAGAAGTTCCAAAAAATAAAAGATCGCCTGATCGTATAATGAGTATCCGGTTTGGAGTTCAGGGTTCCCGGTTGAAAATTTCAACTCTGAACTGGGAACCTTGAACTGAGAACTTATTGACCGAATGTCAACCGGGGATGCACCCGGATCCATTGTGCAGGCTGCGCCACGGGGGAAATGAAACTCTGGATTCGACTGGCGACCGCTAAGAGTTCGCCGGCTTCATCGATGAGCCTGTACTCCTTCGATTCCCATTCAGTTGTGAGAAAGTTAAGCTCCATTCCATTAAACAGCTTTTTCTTATCGCCTTCCGAAATGACTATCGCCGGAATTTCGTGGAGAAGGTCTTTTATTGGAATAATCCGGCCAAGGAAAAAATCGCACGAAAAGAACTGTTCTCCTTCACTTAACGGAACAGCCCTTTCGATGGGAAACTCACCGCTGCGCATGCGGCGCAAGCGCACCAGGTGAGCTCCGCAGCCATAATCGTTTCCTATATCAAATGCCAGGCTTCGAGCGTATGTTCCGGCGCTGCAGGAAAGCTCAAACTCTGCTTCAGAGTTGTTCACTTTAAGAAGAGTAAGCGATTTTACGGTAACAGCTTTAGTAGGAGGCGTTATTTCAATGCCTTTGCGCGCATAAGCGTACAAAGGCATGCCTTGGATTTTTTTCGCTGAATATGGAGGCGGCTTCTGATCGATATTCCCGCAGTATTTTGCGAAAATCTCCTGCAACCGAACAAAATCCAGTTGCGGATGTTGATCATCTCCTAAAGGTTTCCCGTCTACATCGTAGGTGTCCGTCGCATAACCAAACCGCATGACGCCTTGATAAACCTTGTCGGAGGCGAGGAAATAATTCGTCAGACGAGTTGCTTTGCCCAGAGTCAGGGGAAGAACTCCAGTGGCAAACGGATCGAGCGTGCCGGTATGGCCTACCTTCTTGATTTTTGTCAAATTCCGGATTTTTGCCACAACATCATGAGAGGTCCATCCGGATGGTTTGTCGATGATAAGCACTCCATCCACTTTATTCGTCCTCGCCCTCTCGGATTTCATCAATAAGCTTGTCGATTCGCTCACCATAGTCCTGTGATGTATCCGTCAAAAAAATAATTTCGGGAAGGAATTTCATACGAATGCGCTGCCCTAGTTCGTGTCGTATCCATCCTGTCGCATGGTTGAGAGCCGCCAAACTTTCTTCTTTTTCGCTCTTGGAACCCATAAGCGAAACAAATACCTTGGCATGCCTGAGATCAGGGCTCATTTGTACGCCCGTGACAGTTACAAAACCAATCCGACGATCCTTCAGATTTCGTGAAATCATCAAGCTGATTTCATGCTGAATCTGAAGCGCAACTCTTTGTGGTCTTCGTGAAGGCTGCATAGTATAAATATTATATTGCTAAGTATCGATATAGGAAACCTGGCAATCGATTAGAAGGTCTTCGAGAATATTTTCGGCTTCTTTGACAAACTGTTGAGTCACCCGTTCCAGAACCGCATTATCGGAGCTCACCGTAACGGCTGCAATTTTGGCGCGCTGCCATAAATCCTGATAATCTACCTCGGCGATGGAGAAATTCGAACGGGCGCGCAAACGGTCCTGCGCTTTTCGCAAAACCATCCGCTTATCTTTAAGCGACTGGGAGTAAGGTAAATAGAGTTCGAGCGTACAATAAGCTATCGGCATTTTTTACGAATGACGAATGACGAATTACGAATGACGAATATAAAACGATTAGTTTAATTCGTCATTCGTAATTCGTCATTCGTCATTAGAGAGAGGTGGGTTGAATTTTTTCGATAATGTACGCCTCGATAATGTCGCCCACTTTGACATCCGAGAAGCGCTCAAATCCTATTCCGCACTCGAATCCGGACTTCACTTCCGATACATCATCTTTGAAACGACGCAATGAGCTGATCTTGCCCTCATGAATGACAGCGTTGTCCCTGAGGAGTCTTGCCTCGGAATTGCGGCGGATTATCCCATCCAAAACATAGGATCCTGCGATAAATCCATATTTGGGAACTTTAAAGGTGTCGCGAACTTCCGCCCGGCCGACATACTTCTCTTGTTTCGTATATTCCAACATGCCGATCATTGCAGCCTTAATGTCGTTCGTCACGTTGTAAATAACGGTATAGCTGCGTATTTCCACGCCTTCGGAGTCGGCAAGTTCCTGAGCTTTACGTTCGGGTCTGACATTAAATCCGATAATGATGGCGTTCGAAGCGGATGCAAGAAGTACGTCGGTTTCAGTGATGGCCCCCGCGCCGCTATGCAATATTTTAACTTTTGCTTTTTCCGTGTTCAGTTTGTTCAACATGTCGGAAAGAACTTCGACGGAACCCTGCACATCGGCTTTGAGAATCAGAGGGAGCTCTTTGACAGTCCCTTCTCTCATCTGCTCGTAAAGCGCTTGCAACGAGAGACGCGAGGATTTGGACAACGATTGTTCCCGCTCTTTTGCCTGTCTATATTCCGCTACCTGTCTCGCCTTGGTAGCATCTTCAAACACTTGGAAAACATCGCCCGCCTGGGGCAAATCCTGGAGCCCCTGAATCTCGACCGGAACGGACGGGCCGGCGGAAACAATGTTCTGGCCTCGATCGTTGATCAGAGCCCGTATGCGTCCATGAACGGATCCGGCGACTAAAGAATCGCCCAGCGATAATGCGCCGTTTTGAACCAGGACGGTAGCAACGCAGCCGCGACCTTTATCCACCTTAGCTTCCAGGACAACGCCTGAAGCAAGACGCCGGGGATTGGCCTTGAGGTCTCTCATGTCGGCTACCAGAAGAATCATTTCGAGCAATAGATCGAGATTGGTGCGTTGTTTGGCGGAGACAGGGACCGTCACGACATCTCCACCCCAGTCTTCAGCTAATAAGCCCCGATCCGACAACGCCTGTTTAACCCGATCAATTTGCGCGCCCGGTTTGTCGATTTTATTTATCGCAATTACGATTGGAACATTCGCCGCTTTGGCATGATCGATCGCCTCAATTGTCTGAGGCATAACGCCATCATCCGCGGCGACCACCAGGACAACGATGTCTGTCGCCTGAGCCCCGCGAGCGCGCATCATTGTGAAGGCTTCATGGCCGGGAGTATCGAGGAACGTAATGCTTCTTCCCCGGATATCCACCTGATATGCGCCGATATGCTGCGTAATTCCGCCGGACTCTGTGGCCATCACATTTGTTTCGCGGATCGCGTCGAGCAGAGATGTTTTTCCATGATCGACATGACCCATTATAGTGACGACAGGAGGACGCATAACATGGTCTTCAACTCTATCTGCCACTTCCTGCTTGGATTCAGCTTCTTGCTCGAAGCTGATAACATCAGCGCGGAATCCGAACTCGGCGCAGACTTCCTTGGCTGCTTCCAAATCAAGCGCCTGGTTAATGGAAGCTAAAATCCCTTTGGAGATAAGCTTTTGGATAATGTACTTCGACTTAATGTCCATTTTATCCGCAAGCTCTTTAATTGTAACGCCTTCGGTAATTTGAATTGGCTTAAAATCCTCTGGTGAAGCAGGCGGTCTAGGCAAATTCACTATTTTTGCCACTCTTTCAACCACCTCAGGTTTCTCGGGTTTTTTCCTTCTAAACATCTTATTAAAAGGCGACGCTGTCCTCGACACAGCAGCTCTGTCGTTCCGAAGCCCTTTAAGAATTCTTTCAGTAATTTCAGGAGTTACTACTTTTTCGGTGCTGGTCCGCATCAAAATCTTAGTCTTTGCCTTCGGGATAACTATCTTTTTCACCAGACCAGACGCTGGGGGCGCTGCAGCCTGCTGCCCCGCATGGGGCGCCGCGGCTTCCGTATGCCCGACAGGTTCTGGGGTGTGAGCAGCTGCGCCAACATGCGAAACCGGTTGAGGGACCGGCTCAAGATGAGGGTGCTGAGGCGCGGCAGTCGAGACAGCCGGTTCTTCTACCGGCGGCGTTTCAGATCTCCCAGGGATTATTTCACCCCCCGGAACTGCCGTTTCAGACTGCGCCTGAAGAATAGGTTCTTCCGTAATTTCCGGCAAGACCTCGACTGGAGGCAAAGTCTCAACAACCGGCGGCTCTATAGATGTTTTGGATGTCGCCTCATCAATAAGCTCCGCAGACTCTCGATCGTAATGTTTTCGTCCCTTGCGGGGCGCCATGGAAACCTTTACAGCAGGTTCTTCCGGATGTTTTGGTTCGGGAGCTTTCTCGACCTTTGGAGGGCTTTTCTTCGCTTTCTTCGGCGCAACCGGAGCTTCAACTGCTGGAGCGGCCTTTTTAACCGCTTTTTTGGCGATCTCGGCCTCTTTTTTCTTTTCGGCCTCAACCAGCTTGGCTTCTTCAGCCTCTCTTTGCGAAAGTATCTTTTTTCGGATAGTCTCCGCAAAATTTACATCGATAGTCGCGGTGGGCGAGAAAACATACAGACCCAGGCGCTTCAGTTCAGCGAGCACCACTTGATTCTTAACTGAACACTCTGTCGCCAGTTCTGCGACCGTTATTTTATCCATTTGCGCAAAGACCTCAGCCACTTTTTACTCTAATAACTCTACAAAGAGCCAACCAAAAATACTAAATCAAGATCACAGTGCCATGCACCCAAGGCACAGCTATATATTTTCTACGATATAGCTATTTTAGCCCGGCTATTCTTTGCCTTCGGGTGGCGTCACTCCATCATCCTCTGATGGAATCCGGGGGATTTCTTCTGTTACGGCCGTTTCTTCCGGCGCTGTGCTGCTCAAATCAGGAACGTTATCCACGGCGGAGCCGGATTGGAGCTCCGAAGATTCTTCTTCGTCCGATTCCGCAGCCTTTATGGCCGTAGGAACATCCATTCCTTCAGGCACTTCTATTTCCACTTCTTCAAAAAGATCTTTCGCGGCTTCCATGATCTTAGCGGCCGTTTTTTCGCCAAAACCAGGTATTTCCTTCAATTGGTCTTCGCCCAATTCAAGGATGCGTTCAACATTTTCTATGCCGGATTCGCGAAGTTTTTCAATCACCCGATCGCTAATGCCTTCCAGTTCGGATAGAGATGTCGATGAAGACGTAAGGGATTCCATGACGCTGAGAACTTCCTGTTTCTTCTGTTCTTCGCTCTTGACGTCAATTTGCCAGCCTATAAGCCTCGAAGCCAGCCTTACATTCTGCCCTTTTTTTCCAATGGCCAGAGATTGTTGTTTTTCTTCAACAATTACCTCCATCCGCTTCTCCGACTGATCGAGAATAAGAACCTTGGATATTTTTGCAGGATTCAAGGCATTGGCTGCATATTGCGCCGCATCGTCCGACCATTGAACAATGTCAATTTTTTCGCCTCGAAGCTCTCTTATGATGGAGTTGATCCGCGAGCCTTTCATCCCTACACACGCTCCAACCGGATCCACATCCCGGTCCAGGGATGCTACCGCGACTTTAGCACGATCGCCCGGTTCATGCACCGCACTTTTGACTACAATCGTGCCGTCATAGATCTCGGGAATTTCCATTTCAAACAATCGTATAAGCAATTGGGGGTCGATGCGGGAAAGAATTACCTGCGGTCCTTTTGCTACCGGCAGGACTTTTACAATAACTGCGCGGATTCGATCGCCCTGCTTATAAGTCTCGGCTCTGGATTGTTCACGCAAGGGAAGAAGCGCCTCGGTTTTTCCGATATCCACTATTATGTCCGGACCTTCGAATCGCTTGGCTACGCCATTGACCATTTCACCGATTTTTTGGGAATAGTCATTATAAATATTCTGTCGTTCCGCTTCCCGAACTTTCTGAAGAATGACCTGTTTGGCGGTTTGAGCGGCGATTCGGCCCAAAACATCGGTCGGCTTAGGAATTTCGACCGTGTCATCGATCTGTAAAGTCTCGTCAATTTCCTTAGCATCCGCCAGTGAAATTTCCAGGCTTGAATTTTCTACATTTTCCACGACTCTTCTAACGGCGAATATTTCAACCATGCCCGTCTCGGGATCGAAACGCGCATTAATATCTTCGTTTGTTTTGTAGAACTTCCTGGAAGCGGCCACCATCGCATCTTCCAATGCAGTGATGATAATCTTGGGATCGACATTCTTCTCTTTACTGATCTGTTCGATCGTCTGAGCAATGATGTTCGACATAATTCAGGACCCCTGCGGCCTTGTGCTTAAATCACCTATTAGATTAGCCTTTTCGATGTCTATTAAGGTGATTTCTATTTGTTTGCCCGATACGACTTCAAGCTCCAACCGGCCTTCAGTCACGCCTACGATCTTTCCCCTGAAATTTTTCTGCCCTTCCAAAGGGCGTCGCATCCGTATTCTGGCATCTTTTCCGCAAAAGCGTTGAAAATCAGATTCCTTCACTAAAGGGCGATTGACTCCTGGTGATGAGATTTCCAGTGTGTAGCTGAACGGAATCAGATCTTCGACATCCAGCACCACCGAAAACTTTTTGCTGAATCGTCCGCAATCTTCCAGCGAGACACCGCCGGGCTTATCGATAAAAACCCGGATGATGGAACTATTCCCATCGCCCTTTATCTCAAGTAAAACCACTTCCATTTGTACAGAAGCAGCAAGCTGCTCGGCCAGTTCTGCAACCCTGTTCTCCAGGGATCGGCGCAGGCTCTCATCAGGCATCGCCATCATGACCCTAAACAAAAAAAGTGGGCGCGCGCCCACTTACAAATAAAAGCAGCACGAAGAAGTATACCCGACATAAAGCAAAATAGCAACTTATGAGAGGTTGTTGCTATTTAGGCTTCGGCGCAACAGGCTTCGGCGGCGCGGGAGGTTCGACCAGGTCTGATTCGCTCACGCGCAGTTTGGCTACACTCTCCTGATCCATGACTTTAACCGCCGGATCCCCCTTGACCTGAGCATAAATGCCTTTTGTCGTCGCTCCCCCCACAGAACACTCAACAACCACACTGCTCCCCTGTTTGAGGATCACCTGGATGAGAGGTTTATCAAGCCCATACTTCGAAAACGAAGCGGGATTTTCGATCAGGCCTACAGTATTTTTTTCAAGGGCGTCCAGGATCCCATTGACCGCATCCCATTTTGCTTTCTTACTTTTATCGCCAACGAACCATTCTCCATTGGCTTTGCCCAGGGCAAAACTCCCCTTGTCATTCTTCAGAGAAATGGAGTCCACATCCCAACGTTGGAAAACAGCAAAGGCCTTCTCTCTTAAATCGTTGCGGGATTGCGACAGTTTATCCACCAGTTCCCTGTCCACATAAAACATATCCGGACGCGATTCGTCTTTAGCCAGATACAATTTTTCGGCGCCCATGCCGGGATTTTGGGATTTTTCCGGGCCTATCATCAGGCGCTTGATCGATCTGTTTTTACCGCAGACCAGACTCACGTTCACAAGCGGACGATCGATAGCGGTTTTTGTATTCCCATCGACAGGTTCCGGATAAAATTCTTTTATTCTAGCCATAGACAAGGCATTCAGAATTCCTCTTATGCCTGGGGAATCCGCCGCCACTTTTTCATTTTTAGCAAGCCACCACTGATCGTTGCTGTCTTTGGTGAGTTCCAGATCCCCTTTTTCGCTTTTAATCGACAGACTCTGGACTTCAGATTTTTCGAAACTCAGCACAGCCTGTTTTCTTAAGTCGTCCAGTTTCTTGTTTAATGCGCTGACGGTCGCACTGGTTACCAGAAACAAATCCTGGCGGCCGGAAATCATGGCGTAATTGAAGCTGCCGGTAGGATTGCTTTGGCCAAATCGAATCTCAAAATTCTTTCCCTCTTTGGTTTTAAGTTTCAGGCTGGACTGAGGCGGGTTCAATCCGAACCTCGTCAGATCCGTTGGATGCTCTTCTATCACTGAATCCCGCCGTATATCCGACGCTGCATTGGCAAAGCGATCAATTTCATCGGAATCGGCTTCCAATGGCCTCGGCGCTATGATTGCCCAATCCTTCAGGCTGTTACGAACCAAGGTTATTTTCTGACCGGCCGAATCGATATCGATTTGTCGGATTGAATCGCTCTCCAGTTTCCAAACCTGATTTTCAGCTTGTTTGGCTTTCTCGCGCTTCTCTCCTCCTTTCATTTCATAAAAATAGAGATAAGCGCCCAAGCCCAGGCAGACAATCAACAGAATCAGGGTACCCTTGAAGCGCAAGCTACCTCCTTCGGCGTTTCATAACAACAACCACTCCGATTATCAGAGCAATGCAGGGGAGCAAAATGACAGTAAACAATCGCAGCGTCGACAACTGGGTTTGAGTCATGACAATCCTGCGATCTTCAGGATCTTTAGGCCGGATTGAGATGAGGTCTTCATCCTGAGCAAGCCAGCTCACCATATTCAAAAACATGTTGCCGTTGCCTACCTGAGCAAAATACGCATTAATTGCAAAACTGGAATTTCCAACCGCCACCATTCGAGATTTCTTCGCAGGTTCTTTGCCTGAAGAGGGTTTGATCTCTTTGGTGGCCGCGACGGCAAGCGTAAGAGGTCCTTTCAAATCGGCCTTCGGATCAAAAGAAGCCTGCTTGTTGACAAAGTTGGTCTCGCCCCAGCTGTTGGCGCTGCTTTTAAAAAGCGGTTCAACCGTAACTCCCGTCTGAGGAGTTGCATCCGGTTGGACGGAGCGTACAAATGGGAAGAACGTATAAGTATTGAACCGCTCGGTTATTCTATGGTTTTCATATCGATCCACTACCGGAATGGATGGACCAAAGGCCCGTCCGGTAGCGCTGATATCCAGAATCAAGTTTTTATCCGCCTTGATTCCCCACTCTTTTAATAAAGGTTCCAAAGAAGCGGAGGGCGGAGGGTCAATCATCGCAAGCATTCCGCCTCCTCTTATATTGAGGAAGTCATCGATGAATTGAATTTCCTGAGGCAAAAATTCTGTCGTTGGTCCCGCTACGACCAAAACTTTCGCATCATCAGGGACTTCGGCTACGGTTGAAAAATTCAGTGTTTCCACTTTATAGCCTTGATTTTCCAACTTTCTTTTCGCTTCAGCATAGCCCGGGGTGTTGGGATCGGCGTCTGAGAGATCCTTCTCACCGTGCCCTTGAATAAAATAGATTTTTTTTGCTTCCGGACGTTTGGCTTTGATTATTGCATTGGTAAGATCTTCTTCCTGAAGCTCTTCTGCACGCTTTTCGATCTTTTCCGTCTTATCTCCATAAGAAACAAGAACAGTGCCATACCGGATCTGGCGCCCGGTAGTTAAGGATTCCTGCATCCCATATACCGTAACATTGTACTGTTTCGCCAATTCCGGCCGTTTGTCCGGATCGATAAATTCATAACGGATGCGCGAGCTTTCCGTCCGGTACTCCGTGAGCAATTCTTTTAATGATGGCGATTCTCCGCCCGGATAAAACGCTTTAATATCAACGTTCTTATCGAGTTTTTCCAATAGCTGGATAGTTTGCGGAGCCAGGGTATATCGGCCCGTTGCGGTCATATCAAATCTTTTGGGATGCTTCCGGCCGATATAATTCAAGCCGGAGACCACCGCCAGGATCAGTATCAGGGAGATCACGTAATTGATGGCGTACTTGGCCGAGCGCTTTCCCAGAGATGAAAGGATCTGGCGATAATTGGCCGCGACTCCTACTAGGATCAGGACGCCTCCGGCAATGGCCAGCCATATATTCCATTTTTCCCAGATATCGGCAACCGAGTACCGGATCACTGCAGCTACCAAAAGCACCAGGCCTAATGTGTCGAGTTTTTGTAGATATTTTTTCATTAGCCTTTCCACCGCATGGACTCTAGTGAACGATATGCCAGAAAAAGCCCGACGAAGGCAAAGGTCACATAATAAATTATGTGGGTTGTATCAATGACGCCTTTGATGAAATCGTCGAGATGACTGATCACCGATAAATAACCGATAACACTTTTAGTGACGCCTGCAGCCGAGCCGGCGAGCGCATCAATGAGCCATAAAGCAAGGCTCACTCCAAATGTGATCACTACCGCAACAATCTGGTTCTCTGTCAGGGTTGAAATAAAAAGTCCCACCGCCAGCAGCGCCGCGCCGTAAAGAAACATCCCCAGATAGCCTGATACAATCGGTTTCCATTCCGGCTGTCCGTAAACAAAGAGCGGCAAGATAGTGATTACGCTGCTCAAAAACATCAGAAAAAGAAAAGTAATGCTGGCCAGATACTTCCCGGCCAATGCCTGAAAGATGCTCACCGGAGTCGTCAAAAGCAGCTCGATAGTTCCACGCTTTTTTTCTTCTGCAAACAGCCCCATCGTCAACATAGGAACTATAAAGAGCAGTACAACGCTGGTTGTCTGAAACAGGCTCCTTATCACTATTTCCGGAACATTGATCGGTTGCGCGCTCTGGCCCTGCATCATCGTAGCTTGAACGACGGAAGCAACCAGTGAAAAGAAAAAGAATCCGGTGAGGAAAAGAAATACCGTTAGAACCACATAAGCAATCGGCGAGACAAAATAGCTTTTCATCTCGCGCTGCCAGATCGCCAGTA
>CAYTYP010000054.1:0-26992 GCA_964441405.1 uncultured Acidobacteriota bacterium | reverse complement strand
CTCAGATTTGCCAGGAATGTGTCTTCGGGAACGACAACTGTGCCCGGCATGCCAAGATGGTTGAACGGATGAGATCCGTACCAAACCGGCATCGCTATCGTGCACCCCATCTTCGCCGCGACCTGTTCGGCCATGCGCGTGACGAGGAATGTGTCTTCGCCGATAGGTTGAGCCGCCCCATGACATTCCGTGCTTCCGATCGGGATAATGATCAGATCGTTTGTCTTGAGACGCTCATTAATCTGCGTCATGTTCATAGTCTGGAGATATACTCCTGGGGTCTCCATGAGCCCGCCTTTCGGAGGCAGTTCCCATTTTCCCCATTCTCCCCATTTTTTTCCCATGACATCCTCCTAATCTGCGGAACTGACGTCCGCGGGACAAGGCATCTTATACAGCAGGGATGCACATATCTTTCGTTCGCTTTTCGGACTGCTTCAAATCCGGAGCGAATCGTTTGATCATTTCAACGACGATAGTGGCCTGCTCTGCCATTCTCTTTCCTTCGGTAGCGCCGGTCATTTCGCCGTGGCCGCCGATAACGGAGTTTCCGGTCTTGCAATGCAGCGGAGCTGCTACGCGGACGATCTCGGGAGCTTCATACACGCGGATGAATCCGCCGGATCCCGGAGGGTTGTCCATGTGGATATCCAGTGGCGTGTCGCCGATTGCCTGGCGGATAGCTGAGTGCATCGGGATCTGCAGATCGCGGATCGGGTTGATGCTGTCGGCGCCGAGGTCTTTCAACAGCTTTATGGATGCAGGATTGCAATGGCCGAGGTGCGCGGAGCACTTGAACATGATGTCCTTCGGAAGGTCGCCGTTCTTACGCATTTCATTGACCACCCAAAGCATGCCTTCGTCATAAATCAAAAAGCCGCGGCAGCCGAGTTCATAGCCGCGCTTGATGTCTTCGATCGCGCGAATGAGCTGTTCCTGGCCGCGAAGGCGATAGCTGACTCGTACGCCCTGGGGAGACAGAACCGTAGCGCCGGTGTCATAGGTGGCGCGGGGGCCCGTGGAGAGCATCAGTTCGCAACCGTAATCATTACAAAGCTTGCAGTACTGCTTGATCTCTGTAGCGGTGTGGCGGAACATGCCGTAAGTTTCAGTTATACGGTTGATGGTGACGCCTGTCTTCGTGGCTGTGTCCAGAAGGGAAGCGACAGTTTCCGCGGAATTGACTGTCGGGCATTCAATTCGGAACGCCGCGCCGTCGGGGAATCTCATTTTTGAAGAGGGCATATCGAAGGCGTCGCCTTCAGGAAGCCCAAGTCTTTTCATAGCCTTGCGAGTTGCATCAAAAATCATGACTGCTATCTCCTTGTTAAATTAGTAAAACTGTTATTCGGGACAAACTAGAATTCCAGGTGTGGCGGAGTCTATTTATGCGCCGGCAATGGCGGGCAATAGCACCAGACAAGCTTCATCGGTTCATCCCCGATATTTTCAACACGGTGCTTTACTCCAATTGGCGAATAGAAAGCGGTCTCCGGACCGATTTCCCAGGAACCTTCTCCTTCAATAACTATCCGAGCTTTTCCACTGATGAGGAACAAAACCTCTTCTGATTCCTCGTGGACATGGTCGGGTATCATACTGCCGACTTCGGTGATATTCATTCCCATCGAAACGTTGTTGACGCCTCCGAATTTTGGGGCGAGCAAAAGCTTAGAAGTACGAGGTGGAGTCTTGAACTCACCTTGAACATCCGCAGCCTTCACATAAGGCACTTTAGCCATATATCAGACCTCCAGTGTGTTTCATTAAGCGGAAACGTGTTCCATAATAAACTCCGTTCCGCAGAATGTCAAACATTTTCGTATCATGGAACAGAAAAAATCTAAAAGCAGTTTCGGTTTTCCCGATCAGCAGCTTGATGCAAAATATTAATGCAGCCGGAGGGGAAACTACTTTATCGACAATGATTGACAAATAATAAAAAGAGAATTATTCTGCTGTATGGAACATACTTCCATAATGTGAAACATTTGAGGTAACCTGATGTATCAAGTGCCCTATGGGAAAGGAACGATGCGGTTTTCGCTGCGACCTGGTATGCGAGCCGACCAAGCTGTATCGAAGCCTGTTCCGCCCATCGCAAACCAGCAGGCTGCAGTGAAGTATGCTCTCGATCATCCCATCAGTTCCGCTCCTTTGCGTGAGCTTGCGAATTCAAAAAGCAGAGTCTGTGTTGTATTTACAGATATAACACGCTCCTGTCCCGAACGGCTGCTGGTCCCACCGATTCTGGCGGAATTAAATGCAGCTGGGGTTCGAGATGAAAATATCACATTGCTTTGCGGCATTGGAATGCATCGAAGTTCGACCCAAGAGGAAAAAATTGTAAAGCTTGGACCCGAGATAGTGGCACGATATCGAGTCATTGATAATGAACCGCAAAATCCTGATGCTCTGGTAGATCTTGGCCACACGCCAGGAGGCGTGCCGGTATCGGTTCATAAATGCGTTGTTGAATCCGATCTGGTGATTGCCACGGGAATTGTTGAGCCGCATCAGTACGCAGGATATTCCGGAGGAAGAAAAACCCTGGCAGTGGGCGCTGCGGGTGAAGAGCTGATCGCCCATACTCATGGCCCTGCCTTTGTGGAACATCCCGGCACGCGCCTGGGTCAAATCGCCGGGAATCCCTTTCACGAAGCAATTACGGAAGCGGCGCGCCGCGGAGGCCTGCGTTTTATTCTGAACGTTGTGCTTGATGACGATCAGCGCATTTTGCGGGTTGGCGCAGGAGGCCCGGAGGAAGCATTTCAGGATTTGGTGGCTTTCGCGCGCTCTGTGTATGAGGTTCCGATTCCGCATCCTTACGACATCGCGATTTGCGGCGTAGGTTTTCCCAAAGACAGCAATCTGTATCAGGCAAGCCGAGCGCCTTCTTATCTTTTCTTCGCTCCCACATGCGTCATTCGGCCAGGAGGTTATTTTATTGTTCCTGCTCGCTGTGAAGAAGGCGCAGGCAGCGGCGTTGGGGAGCAGCGGTTTCTGTCCGCAATGCGGGATTTTCCGGATGTTCCGGCGATCCTGGCGGATGCGCGTCTGAACGGATATCCTCCAGGGCAGCAACGGGCGTTTGTGATTGCGAAAGTATTGGAAAAGAACCGGATCGTCATTGTTGGAAGCGAATGTCCGGAAACAGTGGCAGCCTGCAAAATGATTCCAGCCGCTACGATGGAGGAAGCCTTGCAGATTGCAGCTGCAGATGTGGGGGATACATGTGAAGTTTTGATTGTGCCTCATGCGCTCCTCACGCTTCCGGTTGTCCAGGCTGGATGAAGTTTATAAAATATGGCTGAGAGCAAACAGCGGTGCGCCGTGGATCTGATTAAGCCGGGGGAAAGCGAGTACCATAACTGCATTCGGTGCGGATTATGTCTTGCCGGTTGCCCGACCTATCGCGAGTATCTCAGCGAGACTGCGTCTCCGCGCGGGCGGGTTGCGCTTGCACGGAAAGGGCTTGAAGGGGGACTGGAGTTAAGTCCCAACCTGATCGAGCAGATGTATGGCTGTTTTGCCTGCATGGCATGCAACGATTTGTGTCCTGTTGGAATCCGTCCTGCGGATCTGGCGCTCTCGATGAGGCATGTGCAGGAACAGATACATCCCGCTAAATGGAAGGAGTGGCTTTTCGGAAGGCTCCTGGCGCATGCGAAACGGATGGAAGTTGCGACCCTGCCATTGCGCCTTTACGAGAAGATCGGAATCCGGCGGCTGGTTTACTGGCTGGGATTGAACCGGCTTCTGCCGAAAAAAATCCGCGATCTGGAGGCGATGCTGCCGCGGTTGCCGCAACGCCCATTGCGACGCGTCCTCCCGGAAATAACGGAAGCGTATGGAGAAGCGCGCTACCGGGTCGGATTCTTCCTGGGATGCGCGCAAAGTCTTTTGTTCGCGGATGAAAGCGCGGCCGCTTTGAGGGTGCTCGCGCGCAATGGTTGTACGGTTATAACGCCCAAGGAGATTGAATGCTGCGGAATGCCGGCGCAGGGGTATGGCCGGATGGATCTTGTGAAAAAGCAGGCCAAACACAATATTGCCGTATTCGAACGTTACAACGTAGATATGATCATCACGGATTGCGCCACATGTGGATCGGCCTTGAAAGATTATCGAACCCTGCTGGCGGGAGATGTGGAATGGGCGGCTCGAGCAGAGGCTTTCCAAAGCAAGGTACGGGACATCAGCGAATTTCTTTGCCAAATTCCTTTGCGTAAACCGATGAAGCGGATCGAGGAAAAAGTCACTTATCATGATCCGTGCCATCTCCGGCGCGGGCAGCAGGTATGGAAAGAGCCGAGAAAGCTGTTATCTTTAATTGATGGTTTGGAGTTGGTGGAACTGCCGGAAGCGGACTGGTGTTGTGGTTCAGCCGGGAGCCAACTGATCACGCATTACGATACGTCCTGGAAAGTGCTTGGCAGGAAACTTGATAATGTGGCAAAGACTGGAGCGCGGGTGCTCGCTTCCGGATGTCCCGGCTGCCAAATGCAGCTGAACGCCGGATTGAAGCGACGTGGAATGCCGATACGAGTGGTTCACCCGATAACCTTATTGGATGAGGCTTATGGGGGAGCGGATGCAAAATAGAATAATAGATGATTTGGTCAGGATAACCGGCGAGGATGGAGTTTTGCATACTCCGGAGGACTTGGCTGTCTATAGTTATGATGGCACATTTGCGGAAGAAGTTCCTGATGTAGTTGTTTTACCGGAGACGACAGAGCAGGTTTCCCAAATTGTGAAGCTTGCAGCCGAAACGCAAACGCCGCTGATAGCACGCGGCATGGGTTCCGGGCTTGCCGCCGGATCCGTTCCGGCTCGCGCCGGAGGCATCGTCCTATGCTTTACCCGCATGAATCGGATTCTTGAAATCGATAAGAATAACTCGACTGTCCTTGCACAGGCTGGAGTTGTGACAGCAGACCTGCAGGCTGAAGTTGAAAAGCTCGGATTGTTTTATCCGCCCGATCCCTCGAGCATCCGGCATTCGACTATCGGTGGGAATGTAGCCTGCAATGCAGGCGGCGCCCGTTGTTTAAAATACGGCGTTACCGGGAATTATGTATTGGGGCTGACCGTGGTGCTTGCGGACGGGAAAGTGCTGAAAACCGGCGGGAAGCCGATTAAGGATGTGACCGGTTATAACCTGACGGCGCTGTTTACAGCATCGGAAGGCACCTTAGGCCTGATCACCGAGGCTCTTCTCCGGCTGATTGCTCGTCCTTTATATGCTAAAACCGCTCTGGCCGAATTTGATTCGCTTGCCAATGCTTCACGCGCAGTGAATGCGATTATTTCGGAAGGCATTGTCCCGGCGAGCCTGGAATTGATGGACCAGACTGCTATTTCCTGCATTGAGGAGGCGATGCATCTTGGGTTGGCGACGGATGTAGACGCATCGCTGATTGTCGAGACGGATGGATCCGATGAGCAAACGGTGTTGCGGGAAATTGAAACGGCTGGAAAAATATGCCGGGAGAACCACGCACGCTCCGTAAAAGTGGCTCAGAACGAGGCCGAAAGGAGCGCCTTATGGAAGGCGCGCCGATCCATTTCTCCGTCGCTTGCCCGTAAAGCGCCGAATAAGCTGGGGGAGGATATTACCGTGCCTCGGAGCGCGATCCCGGAAGTTGTGCAACGTTTGCGGGCGATCGGTTTAAAATATGGATTGCCGATTGTGATTTTTGGCCATGCCGGAGACGGCAATCTGCATCCGAATATTTTATTCGACAAGCGGAAAAGGGAAGAATGGGAAAAGGTCGAGCAGATGGTGCAAGAGGTCTTCAAAGTCGCGCTTGAAGCGGGAGGCACGCTATCCGGCGAGCATGGCATCGGGATGTTGAAGCGTCCCTATATGGAGCAAGCGTTGGGATCGACTTCAATGGAGACTCAAAAGCGCATCAAGCAAGCGCTCGATCCCTTGAATATCCTTAATCCCGGCAAGATGTTTGAAAATTGAGATGACTTATTAATGAAAATTTGTGAAAATCCGCGGCTTAATTTTTAGTTTGTCAATGGCTAGAGTCGCTGAAATATTATTTTTTGGAGGTCGCTATGAAAATGCTGCGCATCAATATGAAAGAAGGGGGAATCCGCTCGGAGGAGACTCCTGCGGAATACATACAGCTCGGAGGCAGAGCGTTAATCGACCGGATTCTTCTGAATGAAGTTCCGCCTGCCTGCGACGCGCTTGGCCCGCATAACAAACTGATCTTTGCGCCGGGATTGCTCGGGGGCGCTATGGTAGCGACCGCCGGAAGACTTTCTGTCGGCGCCAAAAGTCCGCTGACCCGTGGAGCGAAGGAGGCGAACGCCGGAGGAACCGGAGGCGATGCGCTCGGGAAGCTTGGGATTAAAGCGATTGTTGTTGAAGATCAGGCGCAGGCGAACAAGTTCCAGGTGCTTGTGCTCAACGGTGATTCCGCAGAACTGGTTCCGGCGGACAACGTTCTGGGATTGGGGACCTATGCTACGGCCGACCGCTTGCAGGAGAAATTCGGCGCGGATTCAACGGTGATCTGCATTGGGCAAGCCGGGGAATATCTGATGACAGGCGCCGGGATTTCCACTACCGGAGAGAAAGACCAGCGGAGCAATCATGCCGCCCGGGGAGGCCTCGGAGCGGTGATGGGAAGCAAGGGACTCAAAGCCATCGTTATCAAAAAGGTGGTCGGCAAGTCTATCAAGATGCACGATGAAAAGCTGTTCCGCGCCGCCGCCAAGACCTATGCGCTGGAACTGATCAATAGTCCCAAACTCGGGACGAAGGGATCGCAGCATTTATACGGAACTGCGTCCATTGTAGGCGCGGTGAACGAAATGGGCTCGATGCCGACCCGCAATTTCTCGGACGGGAGATTTGAAGACGCCGCGAACCTGCGCGGTGAAAAAATTCGTGAACTGGTGCTGGCGCGAGAAGGCAAAGTCGGGACGCGCTGCATGCCGGGTTGCGTCATTGCTTGTCGGAATCTGTTCAACGACGAAAACGGCAAACCCGTTGTCGGCACGATTCAATACGAAACAGTTGCGCTGGTAGGTTCGAACCTTGGGCTGGGCAGTTTGGACGACGTCGCAACCTTGAATTACATGTGCAACGATTTCGGTTTGGACACCATTGAAACCGGAGCCGCTTTAGGCGTGGCATGCGAAGCCGGCCTTGCGAAATTTGGAGATATGGCGGCCATCGTCGGATTGCTCAAACAGGTGGGCGAGGGAACCCCGCTGGGCCGCGTTATAGGATGCGGCGCTGTTACCACCGGCAGAGTGCTGGGAATCCGCCGGGTCCCTGTTGCGTTAGGCCAGGCCATGCCGGGCTACGATCCAAGATCGCTGAAAGGCAATGGCGTGACTTATGCAACCTCTCCTCAGGGCGCCGATCACACGGCGGGCAATGCGTTTGGCGCTCGCAATGAAGTTCCGCCGCTCGGCACGGCGGGGCAAAAAGATCTGTCGCTGAAACTGCAAATTATCGCTGCTATGCTCGACAGCACAGGCGTTTGTCTTTTCTCGCGGCCTCCCCTCATCTCCAATCCTCAGCTCATGATCGATATGATCAATGGCATTTACGGCTGGGGCTGGACCCTGGAAGCTTATGACCAGTTCAATCGCAACGTTCTGCGCATGGAGCTTGAGTTCAACGCCAAGGCGGGTATTACCAAAAACGATTACAGGATTCCCGAATATATGCGCGAAGAACCGCTGCCGCCACATAATGTCGTATTCGATGTCCCGGATTCCGATTTGGATTCGGTATTCGATAAACTATAACGAGTTTCCAGTTCCCGGTTGGATAGGGAGCGGGGGATTTGAGGAAAACCGAGAAAGAAAAAGCCCTGGAGGGGAAATAGAAAACCTCCAGGGCTTTACGATATCAATTTAGGGGAACTGCCTGCTGCACTATTAGAACTCTGGTGCCGATCATGTCGCTTTCTTCATCAAACAGCACAACTTTGATCAGCTGTGTTGGATCTTTCATCGGAATGGTCACCGAATAGGAATAGCCATTCTGAACGATGCGATTGTAGGTGTCATTGCCTACGAAGCCCTCGATCTTTTTCCAATCCGAACCGAGCACTTTCCCATTTTCCTTGGCGTAAAAAACCACAACACGCAGTTTGCAGGCATGTTTGGATTCGACGTCTTTGAAGAGAATGCCGGCGGCGGGAATGTTTAAATCAAGCTTGACTTGCGGTTGTCCATTGGCGTCTGTCTGTTGCGTAGGCTTTACGTTGAATTTGATCCCCGGCAAGTCGCGATCGAAGGCGCCCGCAGCCAGAATGCTCCTCTGAACGAGTATTTGATCGGTTTTTTCAGGGGATTCAACCTTCTTCTTTTTTAAATTGGTTGTATCTTCTGCGTTAGGCAAAGGCGAAGCGATGCCGGCATAGTAGCCGCTGCGGGAAAGTATCCGGCAATCCGGGCAGGTTTTCTTGGAACTAAATTTAACTGCCAGTTTATGAAAACTCCCTTTATCTCCGGACTCTGTCGGGTTGAATCCTAGCGTATATTGTTTTCGGAGGTTGGCGATAATTTTTTCCAAAGCAGGCTGAATTCCCGCAGGATCTTCAACATTTATAACCATGCCGCCCGTATCTTCTGCAATCCTGCGTATTTCTGCATCCGATTGGTAGCACCCCCCAAAACCCCCGGATTCTCCAGGAGTTCTGATATTGTAAAGCAACGTATTGGCTTCAAGCAGTTCGGAACGAACGCCGTCTTTGCCATGATAGGCCTCGCCGCTGAATATGACATGACAATTATCGGAAACTAGGATGACGGCGCGCCGCCGACGAGGCGCTTTGGCCCGGAGATACGATACTGCATCGTAAACGGAGTCATAGATGTTGGTTCCCAAGGCGATTTTGATCTTTCCAATTTTTTCAGCGATTTCGATTCGATCTTCAGTAAGATCGGCAAGTCTCCAGCGACCGGCGTTGAAGATATGCAGGGAAACCTGATCCTCTGGTTTCAGACGGCGAAGAGTGGAATAAGCGGCTATTTGAAGCATAGGCAAATACGGCCGGATGCTTTCACTGGCATCGACATCCAATGCGATCGCCAGAGGCAGCTGATCTTGTGAGAAGAAACTCACCTCATGGGAGATCTCGTTATCAAAAATCTGGAAATCTTCAGGCTGTAAACCGGAAGCGGGAGTCCCGATTACCGAAACATCTGTCGTAACCAGATCGACAGACATTTTGATTTGGAAAGACGGCTCTTCGGTATCCTGTTTCGGGGCCGGCGCAGCCTTCGGCGCCTCTTGCTTTGTATTTTCAGCTGCGCCGTATAGTTGGCCTGCAGCAAAAACGCCTATCAGACATGTGCAAATGAATAAAATTACAGCAGTCCTATGAAACCATTTCCCCATAACGACTCTCCCGAATTCTGTTATGCCCGTTTTACTTAGCGCCCAAAGAGATGAGTCGACTATAACAAATTATTATAAAGTAATAAATACAAAGACAGAAAATGCAGACACTTCTAAACGGCAATCCGGGTTTTGATGGTCTCGGCCAGTTCGTCAAGGGCTTTGAAATCCTTTTCTTTGGGCAACCCTTTGGCCATAACGGGTGCGAGAAATTCCGCCCGGAGATTCGGAACCAAAGCCTGCAACGTTTCTGTCAACTTGCCGCCCCAACCGTACGATCCGATTACAGAAAGGTATTTGACTTTAGGCCTGAGGGCGTTGGCGAGAATTGCCGCATAAGCGACTTTGGGATGCGGGCCGGCAAGAACCATCGGAGATCCAAGAACAACAACGGCGGCGTCTACCAGCGACATTGCCAGCTTGCCAATATCCGCATCCGCGAGATCAAACTGTTGCGCTTCTATCCCTCGCTCCGCGCATGCTTCAATGAAATGCTCCACCATGAGCCGGGTGCTGTTATGCATGGATATGTAGGGAACCACGACAATATTTTTCGGAGGGCTTGAAATCCATTCCTGATAAGCATCCAGGATCAGATTGGGCCGCTTATGCATCGGGCCATGGCTTGGGGCGATGATCTGCGCCTCCAACTTCAATACTTTAGAAAAGTTCTTTTCGATTGTGGTTCTGAACGGCATCATGATTTCAGCATAGTAGCGTTTGGCCGCAAGAAGAACGGCGCGTTCGTCCGAAACATACAGTTCCCCGGAAGCGAAATGTGAGCCGAACAGATCGCAAGAAAACAGGATGTTTTCTTGGGGAAGCCATGTGATCATCGTTTCGGGCCAGTGGACCCAAGGGAAGGGAATAAATTGCAAAGTTTTGCCGCCCAGATCAAGCTCATCCCCATCTTTGACGACCATGATCCGATCTTCCGCCACCTCGAGCATGTCCATCATCAGCGTTTTTCCGATAGCGGTTGTGACCGCTATCGCCATCGGAAAAGCGGCGAGTATTTCCGGAATGGAACCCGAGTGGTCCTGCTCAATATGGTTGGCGATTACGTAATCGATCTTGGCGACATTCAATCGTTTCAGCCGTTCAAAAAGCACCCGTTTCATGGCCGGATCCACGGCGTCGATCAGCGCCGCTTTTTGCGTTCCCTGGACAAAATAGGCGTTGTAACTGGTTCCATCAGGAAGCGGAATCAAACTGTCAAACAGCTTCCGATCCCAATCCACCGCTCCAACCCACCACACTCCTTCACTGATTTTTCGAGCTTCCATAAAATTTTTCTCTCCTGTCAATACTATTACCGCAAAGGATCCAAGAAGGCAAAGGAACACTAGGCTTTAAGGGTGATTTTTTTGGAGCGCCTCATCCTCCCCCTTTCCTTGCTTGTGTCGCGTTTGGGAATGTGCTAAAAATCGCGGTTGCAAAGAAAGCGAAAGCTGTTGGCCGAAGTTTGATCCTTGGAGCAGGCTCCGCGCCAGCGGTATTTTTTCAGTAAAGCTCTTTATAATATCAATTGAGGAGAATAAATATGAGACTTGAAGGAAAAGTAGCGCTTATTACCGGAGGAGCCAGAGGAATTGGCGCGGCAATCGCAAAACGTTTTGTCGAGGACGGGGCCAAGGTGGTTATCAGCGATATTGAAAAGGGCGGACTTGATAAGACAGCCCAGGCGCTGAAATCGAATATGGTTGCGACCTGCGCCGGCGACGTGACGAAATTTGAAGACGTCCAGAAGATGGTGCAGGAGACGATTAAATTCGGCGGCAAGATCAATGTGCTCGTGAATAATGCGGGAATTGATCCCGGCGGGAGCATTGTGGATATCGATATAGCTCTCTGGAAGAAAATTTTGGATGTGAATCTGAATGGCCCGTTTCTTTGTATGAAGGCCGCCCTTCCTGAAATGATCAAAGGGGGCGGGGGCTCTATCGTTAATATAGCGTCGCTCGCGGGGGTTCGTTGCCTTCCCTCCATGCCCGCCTATTGCGCTTCCAAAGGCGGACTCATCCAGTTGGCATTGCAGTGCGCTTTGGAATATGGACCCAAGGGAATCCGGAGCAATGTCGTCGCTCCCGGAGCCACCCGGACCGAAATGCTCATCAATGCAATGAAAGGCCTGTCCGAGGCAATTAAAAAAGATGCGTTTGAAGTTCTGACCGAGAGCGTGCCTCTACGCAGAGCGGCAGCTCCGGAGGAGATCACCGGCGCTTGCTCTTTCCTGGCCAGCGATGACGCGGCGTTTGTGACGGGAACCGTGCTTCTGGTCGACGGCGGCGCCGCCATCGTCGACGTCTCCGGAGCCTCGGTCGCAAAAGCAGGCGTAGGCTGGGGAGTTTAAGAGATTTACGATTGTTGATTGACGATTGACGATTAATAAAATATTTAATCGTCAATCGTCAATGTTTTGGATTATTTTACGAGGGGATACTTCAGTTCCATCCATCGAAGCGATCCGCCGGCGAGAGCTTTGGATTTGTCGCGGTCGTAGCCAAGCTTGTAAAGCTCATCCGCAATTTTTGCGCTGCTTGCGTCGTCTGTACAGTCACAATAGGCAACGATCAATTTATCCATGGACAGCGCTACAAGTCTCATTTGAAGATCCATTGGATCTGCCGTAGGATCATAGTATATGTTGATGGCTCCTTTGATGTGTCCGGCTTCATAGCTGCCGCTATCCCGCACATCGACTATTATCAAATCGGATCCTTTATCAATCATCGGCTTCAATTCTTCAGCTTTAATCCGGAGCACTTCCGGAAGCACTACTGTTTCTTCCTTGGCTGAAACGCCGGAGAAAGAGCCCAACAGAACTATTAAGGGAAGCAACAGAATCAATCGCGAAAACATTTTCATTTTTCCTCTCTTTTCAGGCGCAGCCTTTATCCGCTTTGGCTGCTCGTTCATAAGTTAAACCGGCTCTTCCCGTGTGTCAATTGGAACGGGCAAGGTGAACGCTCCTGACGCCAAAGAATTCGGCTTGTGTCCCAATTCAGAATAGCCTATAAGTAGTGTCGCCGCAGTAGAAGTTTCATGATTATGGGGCTATAAGGAGTGGCATTAATGAAATCATCTTGAAATTGGCGGCATGTTAAAACAATTTAGGAGATCATCATGAAAATTAAAGCAGCTGTGGTGCGTGAGAAGGCCGGACCGTTTGTGATAGAGGAAATCGAGCTCGACGAGCCAAAACCTGATGAAGCGCTGGTGAAAATTGTCAGCACGGGGCTTTGCCATACGGATCTGGTGGCTCGCATGCAATATTTGCCGATACCGTTGCCTGGCGTATTCGGGCATGAAGGCGCCGGTATTGTTGAAAAGGTGGGCTCCCAAGTACAAAAAGTTAAACCCGGAGACCATGTAGCGACGAGCTTTTCTTCTTGCGGCGCTTGTGCGCCCTGCAAGCAAGGAAAGCCCGGCTGGTGCTCAGAATTCAGAAGACTGAATTTTGGCGGAAGGCGTGCAGACGGAACCACGACCATGAAGAAAAACGGCGAGACCATCTACGGCTCTTTCTTCGGGCAATCGACTTTTGCGACTCACGCGCTGGTCGCCGAACGGAATATCATTAAGGTTCAATCCGACGTTCCGCTGGAAATCCTCAGTCCCATGGGATGCGGAATTCAGACCGGCGCAGGGGGAGTCATTAATTCTCTCCAGGTAAAATCGGGATCTGCCATTGCAGTATTTGGAATTGGATCGGTAGGGTTGAGCGCCATAATGGCGGCGGTGGTAAGCGGTTGCACTAAAATTATCGCGGTGGATATCCTGGAAGACAGACTCAAGCTTGCCAAGGAATTCGGCGCAACCGACTTCATCAATTCCGGCAAGGTAAATGCGGTAGAGGAAATTCGGAAACTCACAGGCGGCGGCATTCAATACACATTGGAATGTACCGGGGTTCCCAAGGTTTTTCGCATGGCAGTAGACTCGCTCATGATGGGCGGGACCTGCGGATTGATCGGCGTTGCTCCGGTCGGAGTGGAAGCGAGTCTTGAAATGCAGACTATCCTGGATGGCCGCACCATAAAAGGCGTTGTCGAAGGAGACTGCATTCCTGATATTTTCATTCCCCAGCTTATTGAGCTATACAAGCAGGGGCGATTCCCCTTCGATCGTCTGCTGAAATTCTATTCGCTCGATCAGATCAACGAGGCAGTCGAAGATGCGGAAAAAGGAAAGACCCTCAAGGCGGTTTTGAAACCCTAAGAATATAAAAACGCCACGGATTTCACGGATTACCCGGATAATAAATATTTTAAAATCCGTGTAATCCCTGAAATCCGTGGCGTTTTTGTTTTTATGTAAAAAGATCTCCCTGGACGGGATCGAGACCAAGAGCTTCACGGACAGGGGCGAAGCTCTTTCTATGAATGAGAACGGGCCCTCTCGCTTTTAAAATCCTCAGGTGTTCCGGCGTAGGATAGCCTTTATGAGAGGCAAATCCATAACCCGGATAAATGCGGTCCAATTCGATCATATGGGCGTCTCGCGTCGTCTTGGCGATTATGGAAGCCGCTGCAATGGTTGCGGAAAGAGCGTCTCCGTGAATAATGCCTCTCTGCGGGATTGAACAGTAGGGAATGGTTCTTGCATCGACAAGAATGTAATCGGGCTTGGCGTTAAGGCCTTCCACGGCGCGGCGCATAGCCAGCAATCCCGAGTGATAAATATTAATCGTATCGATTTCTTCGACTTCGGCGCGACCTACAGCCCAGCCTATGGCGTCCTTTTTGATTTGCGCCGCCAGTTCGTCTCGTTTGCGCTCATCTATTTTCTTAGAGTCGTCCAGCCCTGCAAGCCTGTAATTTTGCGGCAATAGGACGGCGGCGGCTATAACAGGTCCCGCCAGAGGCGCCATTCCGGCTTCGTCGACTCCGGCGATCCGCTGGAATCCCCGGTCCCATAATTCGCGTTCAAAACGCAATAAATTATGAAGCCGTTGTCCTTCGCGACGGTTTTTAAGTCTGCGTTTTTGAATCAAATTGGCCAGCCGGCGGGCGCCGCTTCGCGGATCGCTTTCGAGCGCTTCCAGTAACTTTTCAGAAACCGGACGTCCCTGGTTGAGAAAGTGACGCCGCAGCTCTGTAACGGATTTGGAAAGCAGATCTGTTAGGGTCTCGCTATTTGCAACCAAGCTGTGAACTCTCAGTGACGACTACTTATCCCTGCGTCCGTTTTCGGCTAACTTCACTTTTAACGCCGAGATGTGTTCTTCGGAGCCTTGAAACAGGTTTTCTGGAAATTTATAGTTCATCAAAATGCTTTGGAGAATCTTGGTGCTTTGGTAGGAATTGAACCACATCCCTGCCAGATATTGCAGTCGCAGGTCCTTGTCTCGGTTTAGCTGCGCATTCTCCATCCATTGGCCTAAAATGGAAGCCTGCGCTGCGTAAGTTGCAAACAAGTCAACTATGACGCTGCGATTCGGCGATTCAAACTCCATTCCGCCTGCCCCGAAACCTACTTCCATCAGCGAATCTTTTACCGGAAGGTAATTTCGTTCATCCATCATTTGGTGCAATGCGTTCAGGTCAAACTTTCGCTGATCCACGCTTCCCAGAAGAACGGCGTCATATCCTTCTTGCTGCTGATCATTGCTGAAAAGAATCCCATTTGGGAAAACCTTGAAAAAAGTGCCGAACATGCTTTTTGCCGAGGCTAAACTGCTTTCGTATAGAGGCGCCCACAGACTCATGACGCCCCCGGGCTTGAGGTGACGCTTGCACATTTCATAGTACTCGATAGTATTGAGAGCGGCGCTTCCTTTAACCCAAGGATCGATGGGATCGGATGTGATTACGTCGAACTTCACGTTTTCGGGAAGTGTGTGGATGAAATGCCTTCCGTCATCGTAAACAACCTTCACTTCTTTGCCATTAATGAAATGAGGATTATTTTTGGCGATGCCATCCACGATATGGTAATTCTCCTTGCCGAACATAGGCGCCACCGTTGTAGGCACCAGCGGTTCAATATCGCATATGACTATTTTTTTAACGCTGGGATACAGCACGAAAGATCCGGCGGTAACCCCGGCTCCGCAAGCTATCACCAGAACGCTTTCAACTTTTTTGGGAGATCGGCATGTCAGTGCGGATAGATGCCCGAGCATTCGTTGAAGCCGCATATCCTGCGCTTGGCTGGATGCCTGGACTTTCCCTGCGCCGTGAAAATATCGTTCGCCGGTCGGCGCCTTTGTGACGGCGACGGAAACGTTCATGCCTTCGCCCACATAGGTGCAGCGCCATTGAGAAGAGTTGGCGCCTTTGGGCGTTTGAGCTTTTTCATCAATTACTTCCGGCCAAACCTGAGCTATATAACTTGCGGAATATCTTCCCCATGCGACTGCAGCCCATGGAATCCTGGAAACAGTTCTTACAAGAAAGGCAACAAGGATAAGCGACGCCAGCGTGACAGCTAGTCCGGGAAAGGAGAGACCGGCGCGTAGGTTCCGAGCGGTCTTTTCGCTAGAGGTTTTTTCAAGAGCGGAAGAAGCCAGCGCCAGGATCGCTGATAGCGCCGCTACAATGATCAAGATGCGCTCCGCCCCATGCGTCCCATAATTGGGAATAAGAAGCATGCTGAACGCGAGAGATCCGATAATCGCTCCAACGGTATTGGCAGCGTACACACCGCCGACCAATTTTCCCGGATCGCGATTCTCCGCCGCTATGGCTGCAATGGCCAGAGGAAAACTGGCTCCCCATAAAATGGTAGCCGGCAAAACGGTCCAAGCGGCGCGCAGTATATCAATCTGAAAAATAAACCACGGTCCGTATTCATTTGTATACAGTGAGGGATTAATGGGCCAGTAGGGAAGCGATCGAGAGATTATGAAGGCCGCCCATGCGATTGCCCCGGCCAACAACATCTGGCAACCGGCTAAAAGCAGTTTTGGTTTTGAAGCGATGCGCACCAGTAAAGAACCCGCACCGCTGCCCAGACCAAGGCCAAAAAGGAAAACAGCCAGGATGATCGAAAAAGAGTAAACCGTCGCGCCCATCAGGAGAGATAACAGCCGGGTCCAGACAACCTCTGCTCCCAAGGCGCTAAGGCCGGAAAGAGCGATCGTCAGATAGATGAGACCGGAATTGTTGGAATTGACAATGTTGGATTTAACAAGGATGGGGTCCGCCGCGACATCCGAAATGGGCCGGGGCAAGCTCTTTTTTGCCAGAAGCAATCCGCCCAGGGCGGCTGTGATATTAATCGCACATCCTACAAATGTGGCGATCTGAACATCAAAAAACCGGAGCAAAAAGAATCCGGTGAGGAGTGAGCCGGCTACAGCGCCGGCGATGTTGCCGCCATAAAACAGACCCATCCACGATATCCCTTGCGGCGTCGATTTAACGAAACGCGCAGCAGCCGGAAGCGTCGCCCCCATAAGCAGGGTGGGAGGAATTAAAAAGATTGCGGCTATTATTGCGCGCGCAGTTACACCGTGCCAATAAAGACTCGTGTAAAAATTCGCCGCGATGGGCATGCCAAACAATACCAAAAGGCTGATGGCTCCGATTCCCAACTCCAGGAATGCGTAAACGCGCAAAGGATGAAATTTGGGAGAAATCAGGCGCGGCAGCAAAAGACTCCCGAGGCACATGCCCCCCATGTAAACGCCCAACAGCACTCCTATGGAAATACCTGAAGATCCGATTGCCAATTCCAGCAATTGAAGCCAGACAATTTCATAAATAAGCGCGGCGCAACCGCTGGCGGCGAATAAAAGGAAAAGCACAGGAAGAAAACGGCGGGAATAATCATCATTCATGGTCATTGCCTTCTAAAACAGGACAGAAGCAAACTATCCAAAATTTTTATATGCGTGGTTGAGAATTGCAAGCCTAATCCAGGGATCAACGGATCGCAACTTAAATTGAGCGGCATTAGAAATAGATATCCAAAATATTGCACACTTTTTCCAAGAGTGCTAACTTCTTCTCATGCGGAAAAGCCAATGGCGGCCATTTAAAACGACGTCTCAAAACCATGGACTGTGCTATAGGTCACAGGGTTTCTGCCGGGAGTGATGTAATATTAAAATTAAATCTGAAGACAACGCTAAAAAAGGAGATTTTAAAATGGTTCGTTTAAAGTTTTCTATCTTGGGGTTGCTGCTGGTTGCATTGATCGGATGCGGTAAAAAAGACGAGACGGCCAATCAACAGTTGCCGGCCGCAGTTCAACCTTCAACACAGCCACAAGCGCAGCAGACTCCTCAAGAAAGCGCTCCTGTAGTGGATGCCGTTCCAGCGACTGCACAAAAAGAAGTCGTTCCCACAAGGCCAGTGCAGACAACCCAAGCCAATAAAGTTGCGCCCATGGTTGTCAAAAAGAGCGTAGCTCCGGCCACCCCCGCGCCGGTAAAAGCGCTTGCTCCAAAGTATGCCACTATTGCTGCAGGCACGGAAATTCAGGTTCGGTTGCAGGATGCTTTGGATTCGGGCGTGAACCAGTCGGGAGATGCCTTCCGGGCTGTTCTTGACCAGGCCATCGAAGCGGACGGAGTTGTGGTTGCGCCCAGAGGAAGCGTTGTGGAAGGCAAGTTGAGCAATGTAGCGCGCTCCGGACGGGTGCAGGGCCGCGCCGCGATGTCGCTTCAGTTAACCGGCTTGTCCATCGGCAAGGAATCCTATGATTTACAGACTGCAATTATTGCCAAGGAAGCCGAATCGACAAAGAAGAAGGATGCGACAAAAGTCGGAATCGGCGCGGGGATTGGAGCGGCAATCGGCGCCATCGCCGGTGGCGGCAAAGGTGCGGCGATCGGAGCGGCGGTTGGCGGCGGGGCCGGCGGGGCTACCGTTATGGCTACGCGCGGACAAGAAGTGCATTTTGACGTTGAACAAAAATTTTCGTTCACGTTGAGTCGCGATGTGCAGGTAAAACTTCGATAGAAAAGTGCGGTGCTGCTTTTGACTGTTCAGCGCAGGATTTTCATGACAGGATGCGTTTTGCCGGCTGTGTTAACGTTATGTTTGTTTTGGATTCCTGAAGGATATTGTGAGCCGGAATCCGATCTGCGGAACCTGGAGAGGCAGATTTATCAAAAAGTCAATGAAGTACGAAGCAAGCATCGAGCCCCACATCTGAGCTGGAATGAAGCATTGGCTTCTGAGGCGAGGCGGCATGCAAACAACATGTCGACTCGTCATTTCTTCGCCCATATAGATCCTAAAAGGGGCGACATTGATCAACGTCTGAACCTGTCGGGCATTGAGTGGAACCGATGCGCTGAGAATATTTATAAAGAGAGGGGATTAAAAAATCCCGTCGAAGAAGCAGTACAATCCTGGCTCTCAAGCCCTGAACACCGCAGGAACATGCTGGATTTAGGGCTTGCCGAGACAGGGATCGGGGCTGTCATGCAGCGCGATGGGACTATTTATATCGTTCAGGTATTTATCAAAAATGATTTTGTTATCAAAACCAAGACGCCTGCCGGAACTTAAAAATCGTCTTAAATATAATGCAGATTTCGTGTTCTGATTATCCTTAATTTCGCTTTGCTTTAACTTTCCTACAGGAGGTTTCTATGACGACAGCTGTTGAATATTTGAAGGCCAACCGCGTTTTTCATCTGGCCACGGCAGATGGTGGAAAAGCCAGGGTTCGTCCTTTTGGATTTGTCATGGTCAGGGAAAAAAAGCTTTATTTTTGCACCAACAATACCAAAGATGTTTACAAACAGATGGTCCAATATCCGGATGTTGAAATCTCGGCTATGGGCGCCGACGAAACATGGCTAAGAGTTAGAGGGAAAGTTGTATTGGATAACAGCCATGAAGCCAAGGTCCAGGCGTTTACCGAGGCTCCATTCCTTCTAAATCTGTATCCTAAAGGCGCAGACGACGAAACGTTTGTTACGTTCTATATTACGGAAGCTCAGGCGACTTTATATTCTTTTACCGGAGCGCCGAAAAACTTGCCTCTCGTGTAAATAAAGGATGCCCAACGCCACTGCAACGCGTATTTCACAGATCAATGGAAATCTGCTCCTGCAGTGGCGTTCTTTTCCTGCGGCAAAAGGAACCCGGTCCATAAGGGTGGAATGCAAGTTGGAATTGTTCCGTCTCTTCCGGTTAACCCTGATCGAGAATCCGGCGGTAGAAAGCTTCGTAGGAAGGAATAATTGCCGTTGAACAGAAACGGGCGCGGGCTGTTTCTCGGGCGTGTTTACCCATTTCCATCCGGCGCGATTCGTCCGACAATATTTCCAGAGCTCGATGGGCCATGGTTGGGACATCACGCGGTTCCACCAGAAATCCATCCAATCCCTCTGTTACGACCTCCGGCAACCCTCCCACTCTGGATGCTACAACCGGCACTTCACAGGCCATAGCCTCCAAAGCCACCAAACCAAAGGACTCGTTTTCGCTGGGAAGAAGGAAGAGATCCGAAAGTCCAATCCATTCGTCGATGTTGTCCTGCTTGCCTAAGAAATGAACTTTTTCTTCAACGCCGTGTTTGTGCGCCGACCATTCCGCATTGCTGCGTTCCGGACCGTCTCCAACCATAAGAAGGATGGCCGGCAATTCAGCCTGTACACGAACGAAAATCTCGATAACATCCGCCGGCCGCTTAACGGCCCTGAAATTCGAAACGTGGATGAGTATTTTCTCTCCATTGGGAGCAAAATGATTCTTCAACTGCTGATTCGAGGATGGTTTATATTTGTCACAATTGACGAAGTTATAAATGACGTCGATCCTATTTCGGGCTCCGATTACGTTGACGGTGGCCTCTTTTAAAAATCGGGAAACCGCCGTGACTCCATCCGACTGATCGATGGAAAAGCGCGTAATTGGAAGATAGGAGCGATCGGCGCCGACCAAAGTGATATCGGTTCCATGAAGCGTCGTCACAACCGGAAGTCTTCGAGGGTGAAGCATGGATTTTGCCAGAAAAGCGCTGGCGGAATGGGGGATGGCGTAATGGCAATGCAATAAATCAAGGCCTTTGGTTTCCGCAACCTCCGCCATTTTGGAGGCGAGGGCGAGGGCATAAGGCGGGTGATCGAAAAGTGGATACGTATTGACCGTCACCTCGTGGAACTGAATATTAGAAAGTGATTTGTTCAGGCGCATGGGGATCGCATAGCTGATGAAATGAATTTCATGGCCTCTGTCCGCCAGTTCGATCCCGAGTTCCGTGGCGACGATGCCGCTTCCGCCGTAGGTTGGATAACAGGTGATTCCAATTTTCACGCACGCCCCCTTGTTTTGCAGACGCCGTCCGTTCCCGTTTATTAATGGACGGATTATTCGAAAGCGGCCTTTACAAGAACTTCTTGTTCTTTGCGATAAGTTTTATAGGAGCCGGTAGCCGGACTAGCGCTTTCAGGCCTGCCCAGGTATCGAAATTTTCGCCCGAATGGGAAAGCGCGCTCTAGATGTCTGTTTATATAATTCCAGGCTCCCATGTTTTGAGGCTCCTCCTGAATCCAGAAAATTTCTTTCACATATGTATAGGTATCGAGAGTATTAAACAAGCTCCATTCGGGGAAAGGATAAAGTTGTTCCACGCGTATTATCGCAATCTTTGGGTCTTTGCGTTTTTGTTGCTCGGATTGAAGGTCATAGTAGACTTTGCCGCAACACAGGAGAATACGGCGTATGCCATCTTTTTCCTGAGCGCTCGGGTCATCAAGAACCAGTTCGAATTGACCCTCGGCGAGGTCTTGAGCTTTGGATGCAGCCGCGGGATGTCGTAAAGTGCTTTTAGGCGTCATGGCCACCAATGGAATCTGTTTAGCGTCTCTCATTTGCCTCCGCAGCAAGTGGAAATATTGAGCTGCGGTGGTAGGAATACAGACTCTCATATTATCTTCCGCGCAAAGAGTCAGGAACCGTTCCATCCGTGCGCTGGAATGCTCCGGCCCCTGGCCTTCAGATCCATGAGGAAGGAGAAGCACGAGATCGCAGGGTTGCTGCCATTTTGCTTCCGAGCTGGCGATGAAATTATCAATAATAACTTGAGCCCCATTGGCAAAATCGCCAAACTGAGCTTCCCATACGACCAACGTTAAAGGATCCGCTACGCTGTAGCCGAACTCGAAGCCGAGAACTGCCGCTTCCGATAAAAGGCTGTCAAAAACCTGGAAGTGAGCTTGGTCTGGGCTGATATTTCGCAAAGGTATGTATTGCATGCCTGTTTCCATATCGGAAAGAACGGCATGTCTTTGGCTGAATGCTCCGCGAGCGGAATCCTGACCGCTGAGGCGAACCGGAGTCCCCTCATACACAAGAGATCCGAACGCCAACGCCTCTGCAAAACTCCAATCAATGGGCGGGTCTCCTTCGACCAACTCTTTTCTTCTTGCCAAAAAAGGCTCAAGTTTGGGGTGAAGCCGGAAACCCTCCGGGATTGTCGACAGGCCTCGGGCTACTTCCCTGAGAATATCCATTCCTACACTGGTCCCTTCCGCAGGCTGAAATTCCCGAAGCTCTTCTTCCGTTACCGCGAGAGGGATATTCGGTTTGAAGTGATGATTTCCTTTCCGGCTCTCCTGATAGGCGATTTCCAGTTTTTCGCGCATCAGGGCTTGCATGCGATCGATTGTTTCGCGATCAATGACTCCTTCCTGCTCCAGTGTTTTTGAGTAAAGGGATAATACGGAAGGTCTCTCGCTGATTTTTTTATATAACAGAGGTTGCGTATAACTGGGTTCGTCCGCTTCATTATGGCCGTGGCGACGATAACAAAAAATATCTATAACCACGTCTTTTTTAAAACGGCGTTGATAGGCGACGCAAAGGGAAGCAACTCGGACAGCTGCGTCGGGATCGTCGCCGTTTACGTGAAAAATGGGCGCCTGGATGGATCTTGCAAGATCGGTTGGATAGGGGGAGGAACGAGCTTCTTCGGGAGGAGTCGTAAAACCGATTTGATTGTTGATGACCACATGGATTGTCCCGCCTGTGCGGTAGCCATAGAGTTGAGACAGGTTGATCGTTTCCCATACCACGCCTTGACCGGCAAAAGCGGCGTCTCCATGGATCAGGATGGGAACGACCTGATCGCGCAGGATATCTCCGCGGCGCGCCTGTTTTGCGCGTACGATCCCTTCAATGATCGGGTTCACCCACTCCAGGTGGCTTGGATTCGGCGCCAGGGAAACAAGAATTTCGTTGTTTTCATAAGATCGGAAATTTCCGGACGCCCCAAGGTGATATTTAACATCTCCCGATCCCTGGAACGTGAGGGGCTCCGTTATTTCTTCGAATTCAGTAAGAATTTTTTCAAGAGGGGTTCCAATTATATTGGCCAACACATTCAAACGTCCACGATGAGCCATGCCAAGGACAGCTTCGGCGGCATGAGCGCCGGCGCAATCCGACAATATTGTTGCAAGGACCGGAATGGTTGTCTCCGCTCCTTCGAGACTATAGCGTTTGTGTCCAATGAATTTAGTGTGGAGAAATTTTTCAAAGCATTCAGCTGCGATTAGATATTCTAAAATATGGAGTCGGGATTCACGGCTCAAGGGCGTCCTGGCTTCTTTCGGTTCGATGTGTTCCTGAATCCAGTCTTTTTCTTCAGGATCTTGGATGTGACGATGCTCCACTCCGACTTTCCGACAATAGGCCGCTTTCAACGCCGCAATAATTTGACGTAGAGAACCGTGTTCCAGCCCGGCCAATCCGCCAGTGAAAAACTCACGATCAAGATCCCACAGCGTCAAACCGAAATTCGCCGGATCAAGCTCCGGATGATACAGTGGATGTTGTCCGAGCGGATCCAGATCCGCAATTAAATGGCCGCGCACCCGGAATAAATTGATCAGGCGCAACACTCCTATCTGTTTATTCCGATCGTCTTGGGAAGCAAGGGAACCTGCTAACGAGGGAGTGTGGTCCCGCACCCATTGGATCGGGAACGCCGGCAATTCCAGATCGGCGAAAATGCGTTCATAAAATGAATCTTGTCCCAGGAGCAGTTCCTGGATGCGTTTTAGAAACTCCCCGGATTCTGCGCCTTGAATGATACGGTGATCGTAGGTGCAGCTGATAGTCATCACCTTGCCAAGACCCAAACTCGAAATAGCGCGTGAGGACCATGCGTGGTACTCCGCTGGATAGGCAATAGTTCCGGTGGCAATCACAGCTCCCTGGTTATTCATTAACCGAGGCGCGGACGCGATCGTTCCAACTGTTCCGGGATTGGTCAGCGTTATGGAGGCGCCTTGTAAATCGGCGGGGCTGAGGAGGCCTTTACGGGAATTTTCAATGATTTCATTGTAGGAACGAATGAAATCGCGGAAGGACATTTTATCGGCGCCTTTCAAGTTGGGAACCAGCAGCGTGCGCGTTCCATCCTTTCGGGCGAGATCGATGGCTATGCCCAGGTTGACGTCCGGCGTCAAGCGGCGATAGGGCTGTCCGTGCCTGACGTCATAATGCGAATTTATCCTGGGAAAATCATGAAGGGCGCGCACAACCGCCCAGGCGACGATATGGGTATACGATATTCGACCGGACCTGTGTACTTGGACATTTTCGTTGATTATTTCGCGATTCTCTTCCAGCAGTTTGACCGGTATCGTTCGATAGGAAGTAGCCGTTGGAATATGGAGGCTTGCTTCCATATTTTCCACTATCCGAAGACTGCCGCCGCGGATGGGTTCAGCGTCTGGGGGGGCGTCTGCAGGAACCGTTTCCGATTCCTGTATATTCAACGGAAGATTGCAGATTTCGCAATGGCTCGTTATGTTCTCATACTGTTTTTGACAGTTCGGACAAAAGAGCATCAACCCCTCCCCGTTCTCATAGTTGTAAAATTATTGCACCAATCGGATGGATAGAATAGGGAAAGATATTTAAAAAGACGAGATAGGAACCCTGGATGACAATCCTTAATTTCTTTTGTTTTCAGCAAGGCAGGTTCAACAATGATGAACCAATATCCCGTATCGGGATCGACCCGTAAAGTTGTTGGAATCCTATGTCGATATGCGAACTGAACAGGTTGTCCGGGATGCATTCCCTCGGTTTGAATAGAAATATGTTGGAAAAAAAGATGCCGACGACAAATATTTCGTTGCAGAACAGATCTCTGCGGGACATTCTGAATCTGCATCTGGCATGGCTTGAAGACAGGGGAGGAGAGCGGGCGAATCTCAAAAACGCAACGCTCTCAAACCTGGATCTCCAAGGGCTTGACTTCAGAAAAGCGATTATTTCCGGCGCTATGTTCATAGAATCGAATCTATCCGGGGCGGATTTCAGCGGCGCCCAATTGCACCGATGCGATTTTCGCAACGCCATTCTTTCCCATGCGAGTTTCGCTGACGCCGAATTGACGGAAGTAAATTTTCAGCAGAGTTTGCTTGCAGAAACCAACTTTTCGGAAGCCAAAAGTTTGAATGTGAATTTCCGTGGAGCCAACATGAGGGATTGCCGGCTTTACGAAGCCAAGATGGATTCCTGCAATTTCTGCAACGCCAACATGAATTCGTCCTTTTTAAACCAGGCGACGCTTTCAAACTGCCTGTTCATTGAATCCTTGTTGGCAAACTGCAATTTTACCCGCGCCCGTATTAATTCCTGTCGCTTTACCTCCGCCAAACTCATTGATGCAAATCTTTACGCTTCACAGGCCTCAGATTGCGAGTTCAGAAGAGCGGCGCTTAGTTCCGCTAAATTCAGTCTGGCTAATTTGTCGAATTGTGAATTCTGCGGCGCCGCGATGAGCGGTTGTGATTTGCGTGAGTCCAATCTCAGTTCTGCAGATTTTACCGGGGCCATCCTTGAAAATTCGCACTTTGAAGACGCCAACACGTTAACGACGGATTTCCGAGGCTCTATTCTTGAAGGGGCGCGCGGATTTACATCCCGGCAACTGTCTCAGGCTATCACCTCTTTCGGAACTATTCTTCCCAACGGAGTTCGCGGGCCTTTTGTGCAAGGAAGAAAAACGGAAATCCCGGCGCATCGCTAAAGCTATCGCACTGAATTCCATTAATTATTAAAATACTCCGAGGCGTTTTTTGCGCTGAGAATATTTTTGTGTCATGATGGAGTTATGTCTATACTTCGATTAATCAAACGCAATCTGGGCGGCGATTCCAACACTTCGATTGAAACCGATACGGTCAGAAAAATTACGCAGGCATTGGATAAACTCGAACCGGAGCGCGCAAAGTTCATCGCGGCGTTCGCTTATCTTCTAAGTCGCGCCGCCAGAGCGGATATGGTTGTCAGTTCGGAAGAAAACCAGTTGATGGAGCGGATAATAATGGATCGCGGCGGGATGCCGGAAGAGCAGGCGATTCTTATAATTCAAATGGCTAAAACTCAAAACCTTTTATTCGGAGGCACGGAAAATTACCTCGTCAGCCGCGAATTCAATACGATAGCAAGTCACAACGACAAAATGGTTCTATTAGGATGCCTGTTTGCAATTGCGGCGGCCGATGATTCCATTGCCACAATCGAGGATAATGAAATCAGTCAGATCGCCGACGAATTGAGGATTGAGCATCGCGATTTTATCGCTGTTCGATCTCAATATCGTGACTATCTGGCGGTGCTCAGGAAATCACTAAAGAGTTGATGGACGCATGTGAGTCGTTGTTTCGGAAAATTTTGGTTGTCAATGCTTATTTAAATGAGAGATGCGCGCGGTTTTTCCAATGATTGACATGGATCCGGTATCGAGTCATACTGCTGCTTGAGGCTTTAATAATTTTCAAATTCTAACCTATGACGGAACCAAAAACACATCGCAGAGTCGTTCACAATAGGAAGAAAAGTCCTGTTCCCCTATCGAAGCTTCGCACCTCCGATGCTGTAAAAACAGTTGTGGATCACCCGCGAAGATTGCAGGAGTTGATCCGGATGCTGGAAGATAAGGATCGAGGAGTGCGGGGACGAGCGGCGGCCACTCTGGCGCGGCTTTCCGAATCGCACCCTTCACGGCTTTTCAAGTTAGCCGTTAGGTTAAAGGAGGCGGCCGGCGACGATTCCGCTTACGTGCGATGGAATCTTACCTATGCTCTGGGAAGATTGAGTTCTCAGTTCCCGAATAGATCCTATCGATTTCTGGGCGAACTGTTGGCCAGGCTGGAGGATGAAAATCGCGTCGTTCGAGTGCTGGCGTGCAAGGCGCTGATTCAAGTGGCGGCTCGAAAACCGTCGCTGATAGAAGATCTTTTCCAGAACTCCAAAAAAGAAATCCCGCCGTTAGTTGGCCGCGCTCTCCGCAAAGCGAAAAGCAAGACAAGCCGTTAATTCTTTTTCGAACACGATTTTACCGGCGGCTGAGAAGGACATACACCGCGCCGACGCCGCCATCATTCAATTGAGCCGAAGCGAAGGCGACCACATGGCGGGACATCTTTCGCGTGCAGAGAAAATTCTTAAGGGATTCTTTTAAAACCGCTCTATCGGTTGGAGAATTAATGCCCCGCCCGTGAATTATCTTGATGCAGCAGGAATGAAAGCGGGACATTTGAACTATATAGGCTTCAACTTCTTCCTCCGAAATCTCGATTCCTTCAGCAGCCAATTTCCCTACAATTTCGTTCATTTCAATTTGCTTCACCAAATCGGCCTTAACCATCCCCTGCATCGCCAACAAATCGTCCAAACT